>CAVRNW010000018.1:0-178945 GCA_963722665.1 uncultured Flavobacteriaceae bacterium | reverse complement strand
GCACTATCGAAACCCAATAAAAATCCACCCAAGGCTACAATTAGACTAATCATAATTGTATAAGACTTATTCATTTTTACTTCTGTTTCTGGTATTTTCATCCTGAATGGGTTTTAGTTAATTGAGTTTTTTAAAATCAATCAATGAATTTTTTTAATATTTAGAATAATATTATTTGTTTAGAATTAAGGTCACGACTCTCATAACTTATATCTGCATAGTTCAAATAATGGAAATTCAACGAGCAATAAGTTTTGACGATCAGGCATTCCTATAGCATTAAATCTGATCATTTTCGGAATTCATGTTTTACCCAGTCAACTTCCATAATCCATTCACCTACCATTGGTGAGTCGGTAATTTTAGCGTAGTTTAAAATAGCGAACATCGGCTCCGGATATTTATCGCCTTCACCAATATTGCGATACACTTCTTTGTCATCGACACGATAAACCAGATCACTACCTTCCCATTCCACAGAGTACTCATGATAATCATTTAGGGTTGTTTCAATACCAGTTCGTAAACTCCACCAATCACCTTTATCACACTCTCCTAAGTTTTTAATGGCACCAGTTGTAAAATGATTGTCTTCACCATCTCCATGATGTTCGAAAATATCAATCTCACCAGATCCAGTCATCGGCCAACAAACATATTCGTCAGGTTCTTGTACTGGAGGCTCATTATTTTGTGCACCTAATAACCACCAAGCTGGAAACATACTGGGTTCTCCATTACTCGATAGTTTTAATCTTGCCGTCCATTTACCCTTAATAAATTCTTTTCGATTTTTTGATGCTATCCGCCCAGCAACATATTCGGTATCCGTCTGTTGCTTTCCATGTTTATCATAATTATCACAACTGCGTTTCTCACCAATATTAATCACTTTTATTTTTAACGAACCATCACTCACTTCTCGCGTTCCGAATTCACCATCGGGCACAT
This sequence comes from uncultured Flavobacteriaceae bacterium, assembly GCA_963722665.1. Lineage (GTDB taxonomy): Bacteria > Bacteroidota > Bacteroidia > Flavobacteriales > Flavobacteriaceae > Site-B1. The sequence goes on along the minus strand of CAVRNW010000018.1, from coordinate 177,994 downwards.
AGCATTGTTTTTCATTGTTCACCCATATTCGTTGGTCTTGCCAGTTATCTGCATTAAAAGTGTCAAAATCATCTATGAAATCTATTTCCCAAACATTTGATGCTACTGTTTCATTTGAATTTTTTTTATCTTTTGTTTTGCATGATAGTAGAATCATTCCTATTAAAATGAAACTTAACAAATAATAATAATTTGCTTTTGTCATAACTCTGGGTTTATTGTTATAATATTTTTTTATTGAATTAACCATATTTAGTTCACTACAAATTGAAAAATTTCCGAATCAGATGCGTTTCCAACCACATCAGTTGTTATAACTTTCCAGTAATAAATGTTCCCAGAATCAACGTCAACATTCATAGAATTGGTTGTAGAATTACCTGCCAATGTAATTGGGGGATTTACAGTGTCAAGTAAAATATCATAAGAAGCAATATCATTATCCACATCCGAACCTTGCCATTCAAGAGTAATGGTTCCACTCACAGTATTTGATCCCATAGCTGGGTTTATAGCTTCTGCTGGAAAAGGAGGGTGACTTTCTTGTGGAAGACCTGCATTATAGAATTTCCAAACTTCACTTTCTGCTGTTTGAGAGTTGCCGTTTGATTTAGAAATAACGGACCAAGAATAAGGTGCACCCCTTAGAATAGGTACAGCAAACTCATTCGAAATTGTATTCAAACTACTCGACATAGATGTCTCTAAATTTTTAATATTTAATGTGTAAGAATCTGTGTTTGCAGAAGCTGTCCACCTAAAGACCACTCTACTTGAGTTGTCAGAAATAATTTCACCTTCATTACATTCAGTATTATTGTCAGGAAATATTAGTGTTGCAGACGACGGAGGCATGCCCGAAACGGGTTCACCTCCTTCTTTACTGCAAGAAATAACTATACCAATTATAAATACAAAGATTATATTTTTAGTCTTTTGCATTATCTTATTATTTTGTAGTTAAAAATTTTATTTGTTGTTATCATTTTTAACATATATATACCTTTCGGTATGTTGGATACATTAATTTTAATACCGCCATTGTTAAATTGGTAAACTTTTGAAAAAATTAGTTTTCCATTTAGATCGTATATGTTGATAGGTATTGACGAAATATCCAATAAACCCATTTTTATATATAGGTGATTGTCCTGTATTGGATTGGGATAGACCAATGGGTTGTCCATCATTACGATGACTTCTTCATGAACTCCCTGACATTCTTTATCTGTTTTTATTCTTAAACTGTTGACAGGATACAAAAGATCTAAGATAATTTCACTATCACTAGTCGTAATAATTTCCTCATTAAGTGTAATAATATATTGATCACTTCCACTTAAAAAAAGCGATACATTAGAAGAAGAAGTGTTTATCCTTGAAATTACAGATAAATCTTCAGGCTCAACCACGATGATCGAAAAGCACTGTTCATAACCAGTTTGCTCCGCTATAGTAATACATATATTGTAATTACCTGCGGACAGATTCGTAAATTCAGTTTCAGCTGTGAATGCGTTTGTAGCTGAGCTATTTCCTGATAAAACTGCTGTGTAGTTATAATTTGTATTAGCTGTAATTGAAATACTCCCATTATTTTCTGACATACAGGTTTCGCCTGATATAAGGATGTTAAAATTGTCAGCTGGTAAAGAAAAAACTTCACAACCATATACATCAACTGCAACCCCGGCTAAAGTATTTGGGCATTGATCTTGATCGTTAATGACACCATCGCCATCTTCATCATTATTAATAAAAAATTCCATCCAATTCATATTAAATCCTCCTGTTAGAATTCTCATTCTCAAAGTTTGTATACCTCTTTCTAACACTAAATTAGAAGAAACCGTTGTCCAAGTCTGCCAACCTCCTGTCACTGGTGTAATGACTGTTCCTAATTCAGTTTCAACCGAATTAGAATCTACTAAATACAAACCTATTTGGCCTTCATTAGATTGTGATGCTAATCGGAAATTTACAAGATATTCTCCATCATCTTGAATAGATATTAGATAATCAGCATAATCTCCCGGGTCAGTATATCCAATATTTAATCCACCACCATCATCTGTTGTTGCCTCAGTTTGAAGGCCTACCATGTTCATGAAATCTTCTGCCTCTATTTTCCCAGGAATAACAAATCGGTAAGGAAGAATATTTCTTATCATTAAATCAGAAAAAGACACTAATTCTTTTCCAGATTGTGATTCGATCATATTTCCATTATAGCTAACTTTTATTTCATCGTTGAATGAAAAAAGATCTTCCATTGTCAGAATTATAGTTCTATCTCTGTTACTGTCAACACTAACAGTACTAATAGCTCTATTGACTCCATTAACTTGTAACGAAAATTGATCAATAGATCCATTAATTGATTCTACTAAAATAGGCTGGTTAACCGCAATTTCTACAGATTTTTCATCTTCACCTGTTTCACCGTTGAGTGACACAAATGAAATAGAATCTGTAGTGCCTGTTTGAATAAACTCTATACTATTAATGTTGAATGGTATATCACTATCAATATGTAGAGTTAAAACATGTTCGCCTGCCTCTAACAGTACATCTGTAATGTCTAATGTTTCATAATTGGTCCAACCTCCAGTTGCATTTATTGTCTGGGTGCTTGTAATCGCTTCACCGTCAATTGACAAATGGTACATCCCACCGCTTTCCTGTGAAGCAATACGGGCGCTCAGTTTGTAGGCAGCTGATTCATTAATATGGACGGTATAGTTCATCCATTCACCCTCTTTCACAAACCCAACATTATAGCCATTACTGTTGATGTTGTCATTATTTTTTTCAATATCTACACCGTCATTCCTATATGACCATCCAGAGTTCCACGCTTGAAACTCACCGGTCGAAAGATGATAATCACCTACATCAGTATCGTAATAAGCGAAATTGTTTTGACCCAAATCAAAATCTGACAAATACACCACTCCCGGTATTACAGTGGGAGTGCCGTTATAAGGTTTTGTCTCATCAGTTAGCACCTGTCTTATTAAAGCATCAGGAACATCCTTTCTAAATTTGCTATTATCAACCAGTAAATTTTCTGCCAATTGCATCATCCCGTTAAAGGCTTCTGTGGCTGTTGGCTGAGGTCCATTACCCTGCCAAAAATCTAATATACTTTGATAACCTGGATTAATATCGACAGCATAAGGGCTATCAATATCACCAATTTTTCGCATGGTCCACCAAGCCCATCCAATACCATTATCCTCAAAGAGTTTCACTGCATCGGTAAACCAAGTGTTAGAATTTTCTCCGGACTCACCCATCCATAATGGAACATTCGTTTGTTCTCTTAAAGGTAATATCCAGTCAAGATCATTTTCGTTATTAAAACTCCAGTATTTATGAAAGCTATACACCATATTAGAATCCCAGGGCGGCGTTAATCCCGTAAAGTCATTTGCATACCAGTTACCTTCAATAAATAGAATGTGATTTGTATCTACACTTCGGATACCATCTGTAATGTCTTCATAGAGCTGTCTTAAATCTGTTCCTCCCGGCAGATCCCAATGTGTCTCATTGATTAGGTCGTAGCCCCCAATCCATTCATTGTTTTTATATCTATCAGCTATTCTTGTCCATAAAGCCACAAGTTTGTCTTTGTTTTCCTGACTTTCCCAAAGTGATGGTTTTGTTGGGTCATAATCGTTGATTTCAGAACCAGTACCTTGGCCTCCGGGTGTTGCATGCATATCTAAAATAACATAAATATTATGAGGCGCAGACCATGCCAACACATTGTCAATTAATTCAAAACCAGTATCAATCCAGGTATTTTCACCAGACACTGGTTCATCTTCAATTGGGAGTGTAAAAAGATTATAATGCATCGGAATACGTATACTATTGAAGCCCCAGGCTGCCAAAGAATCTACATCGCGCTGTGTGAAGTGGTTTTCTCTCCATTTTTCAAAAAAGGTTTCTGTATTTGTTTCACCCATCAAGTCGATTAACTTTTCTTTAATTTCATGTTGAGAACCTGCAACATCAGAAGTCTGCATCATATAGCCTTCCATAATTTGCCAACCTCCAGGGCCTAATCCACGAAGAATAACTTCTTCTCCACTAGAATTGACAATTATTTTACCTTGGGTTTTAAGCCCCTGACTCCAACTAACTGCAGTTGTGAGCAATAAGATTATTAAATGTAAATGTACTTTCATTATTATTTTAGTGAACAACTATGGTTTGGACAGAATGGGCCGGAATGTCGAGTTTTGCTGTTTTTTTATTTAATGTCATTAAATAATTAACTTCTTCATCTCCATCATTTAGTGCCACTATGACAATACTTCCATCAATGTTCAAAAATGAGGTTGCACTCAAGTGATTTGCAGTTGTACCCGTTGATAATCTTTTAGCTCCCGGCCTAATAAATTTTGAAAAATGCCCAATGTAATAATATGAATTTGTAAAAGTCAACAATCCTGTTTTGGTGTCACCATGAACTGGAGCAAAACATAAGTTCCCCACATGATTAGGGCCACCTGTTTCATCTAATAAAATATTCCAATCTGTCCAGGCTACTGTTCCATTATTGAAATCATTGATCATAGCTTTTGCATATCGCTCTGCTAATTTCGGATCCTCGATTCTTGCCAGTTCATATTTTTCATTACAACCTTCAGTAAAGATTAATTTCTTGTCAGGAAAAGCTTCATTTACTGCAGCCACATTCTTGAACATAGGAGTACCGTCTTTCCAGTCTTCATACCAATGAAAACCGGTTCCCCAGACATATTTATTAGCTTCGGGGTCGTTTAAAATAACATTAGCTCTCTCGAACAACAAATCTCTGTTATGATCCCACACTATTATTTTTTTATCTCCTAATCCTTCTTTTTCAAGTGTAGGTCCTAAAAAATTTTTCAGAAAATCGCGTTCTTCTTCTGCCGTATAAATGCAGGACTCCCATCGCTGAACTGCCATTGGCTCATTTTGAATTGATAATCCCCAAATTGGAATGCCTTCTTTTTCATATTCTTTAATAAACTTAGCATAGTAATCTGCCCAAGACTGATAAAATTCAGGTTTTAATTTACCGCCTTGCAGCATATTGTTATTGGTCTTCATGAATGCCGGAGGGCTCCATGGACTTGCAAATATGGGCAGCTCACCACCTGCAGCCTCAATGGCTAATTTTGTGAAAGGTATCCTGAATTCTTTATCATGATCGATGCTAAAGGTTTTAAGTTCTTTATCGCCTTCCTGAACATATGTGTAACTATAAGGTGAAAAGTCGCAGCTGTGAATAATTGTTCTACCGAAAGAATATCCTATGCCTTTATCCAGGCTGTAATAAGCTTCCATGAATAATTTTTGCTGGTCCTCATTTAGTTTATAGAAAGTTTCAGCTGAAGCATCAGTTAAGGCAGCTCCAATTCCAACAAAAGTCTGATGTTGCTTATTGGGATTAACCAAAATTGAAGCTTGGGTTTCCAATGGCTGAACAAAATCTGAAAACTTAACATTTTCTTTAGTTAAATTTAATTTCACATCATTTCCTGCTGTTGTGGTATAGACCTTACTATTAGATAAATCCAAATCGAATAAATTATTAAGTGTTGCACTATCGTTTGTTATTAGCTCTGTTTTTTCCTTGCAACCAATAACAGTAGTAAATATGATAGATAAGAGGATTAATTTTGGCTTAGTATTTTGTAGCATGATAAAATAATTTATTTTACAAATTTATTGTCATTTTAGTAAGTTGAAAAAAGGCCAGTTAGCTATTAATTGACTTTTTTTCTTAAATAGACTAATTTAATATTATTGATAAACCCTTATATAATCTATTTCCATAGTGGATTCTGTAAATGCCGGATCGATATTTCCACCTAAGTTGCCACCCATGGCTATATTGAAAATAAAGAACTGATCTGCATCAAAAGGCCAGGTATCACTATTTTTATTAGATGGGTTATAGGTGTAATGAACAACATCGTCTACGGCAAATACCATTTCTTCACTTGTCCATTCGACCGAGTAAACATGAAAGGCTGTGGTAACATCTGCTAAATACTGACTTCCATGATTTATAGTACCTCCGAAACTAGAAGGTGTATGCATTGCACTTTGAACTGTTCCCGGGTTATTGCCTACATGCTCCATAATATCTACTTCACCGCAAGCAGGCCAACCAACAGTTGTAATATTGGTTCCAAGCATCCAAAGTGCTGGCCAAGTTCCACCACCTGAGGGCAATTTTGCCTTAATTTCAACTCTCCCATAGGTAAACCCAAATTTTCCTTGGGTTTTCATTCTTGTTGAAGTGTATTCATAACCAGAATAATTTTCTTTTTTAGCAATAATTTTTAACATTCCATCTTCTATAGTTACATTGTCTGTTCTGTTGGTATAATATTGCACTTCGTTATTTCCCCATCCCCAATCACCATTTCCTATATCGTAAACCCATTTTGAAGCATCTGGACTTCCATCAGTATCAAATTCATCAGAAAAAATTAAAGTGCTGAATGTAATTGGTGTAACAAAAACAGTTACTTCTTGAGAAGTTGAAATATAATCTCCAGTACTTGAAAAGGCAACTACAAATATATTATATGTATTAGTACCATATTCATCATAGGTAAATTCTGCAATTCCAGAAGAACTATCTACTTCATTACCTGTGTTAAATCTAATTCGATAATTAACAGCATCAATAGCAGTTGCAGTGACCTTCACTAATCCCGAACCATCTCCATTAGGGTTCGCCCCATCAGTACCAACAACTTCAACTGTTAGTGTTAAATTTGAAGGAATGATATTTGTGTGTGTAGGGTCTGTTATAGGATCATCGTCACTTCCTCCAGAACATCCAACTGCCATTCCCGAAATTAAAAACGAGAAAAGAAGGATTATTAAAATAGTAAACTTTTTCATAAATAAAATTATAAAGGTCATATTAGTATTAAATTTAATTAAGCGATCATCTCATTACCAGACATAAGTTCCAACAGCTCCAGCACCTAACGATGTTGTAACAGATTTTTCTGGAACAATAATGTTAAAGGATTTATTAGTTGATGTATTATTAACAACAATTACTACCGTTTTACCGGTTGGTGTTTTAAATGCTACGTTAGGCAAATCATTTGAATAGTTTGAACTTATTCTATGCGAGCCAGGTCTTACAAATTTTGAAGCATGAGCTATAATATAATAAGCTACATTTTTTTGAACATTATTGCCATCTATCGTTAGTGCTCCTAAACATTCTGTACAACCTCCAGGAGTGTGTGGTTCTAAATTTGAGTTTGAAGCCAGATTCCATTCTAAAACAGTTTTACACCAATTTCGTGTGGCACCAATTATCAATTCGCGAGCGTGCCAAAGTAAATTATCATCAAACTGGCTGTTTGCTCCTACCCACTGTTCTGTAAAATATAAGTTTTTATCAGGGTAAGCATTATGTACATTACTCAAATTGTCTATAGAACCACCATATAAATGAAATGCCGAGCCATCCACATATTTATTGGCTTCAGCATCGTCAAATATGGTAATAGGGTAATCTGGTCTATCAGCATTATGATCGTACACCACAATTTTTGTCTCAATACCAGCCGTTTCGAAGGCAGGTCCTAAATGATTTTTTACAAATAGGGCTTGATCTGCCACTTCCATATACATACTAGGGTTATTTCCGTCATGCAAAGGTTCGTTCTGTACAGTAATGGCATCAATAGTAATTCCCTCAGCTTCATAAGCTTGAATATACTTAACAAAGTAATTTGCGTACACCAAAAAATATTCAGGTTTTAGACTTCCGCCTATGGAATTATTATTGGTTTTCATCCAAGTTGGTGCAGACCATGGTGAGCCCATTATTTTAATATCTGGGTTTATAGATAAAATTTCTTTAAGTATAGGAATAAGATCGATCTGGTCCTTTTCAATAGAAAAGTTCTCTAAATTTTCATCTGTTTCCCCATTAGGTAAGTCGTTGTATGAAAATACTTCTGCATCTAAATCGGATGCACCAATACTTACTCTTAAATAACTTACGCCTATATTATCTGAACTAAAAAGATCGTTCAAAATTATGGCTCTTTCTGAAGGTGACATATTATTTAAATGCAGTGCACTTCCACCTGTTAATGTAAATCCAAACCCGTCAATCTCCTGGTATGTAATATCTGGATTTACGTTTATAGAAAAATTAATATTTGTGGTAAAAGATGGAACACCAATATCTTGTAGACTAAACAATTCTGATCTGTCTGCCTTAGTAAGGTATAATGCTACATCACTGTAGCTTATTGCTGAATCTGGAGGATTGTTATCTGTTTGATTACTAGCATTTGAACTTGAAGAAGAACAGTTTGATAAAATATAGCTGACAGCTATTATAATTGTGAAACACTTCATTCTTACAAATTTTTTTTCAAATAGTTTAGTTGTAATTAATCTATATTGAACATTATTTTAAATTGTTTTAAAGCCCATAGCTATAATATAGATATGGGCTAAAAACAAATGCTGAAACTAACTCAAATTACTATTTTTACATCCTAATTAGAACTTCTCATTTCTACATTAGTAATTGTAATAGCAGTTGTGGTATTTCACTTATGACTATTAATTAAATTGTACCACTAGCATCTTCAATTTTACCTATTCTTAATAATAATTAATTCAACAGCATAATATCATCAAAGTAATAGGTTGAATCGTCACCAACATTCCAAGTATCAAAGAATAATACAACTTTTGTATAATCTGCTTCTGGAGCCTCCGAGAAATCAAAAGTAATTTCTTGCCAAGCACCAGCACTGACTATATCACCTTCTTTTTCATAAGAAATGGTATTGTTTACATTCTCTAGCTTAAAAACCATTTTAATGTTTGCTTTAGAAGACCAAACTTTTATGGAAGTTTTATTATAAATATCTAAGTCTAAACCGCCTTTACTAAAAAACGATCCAGCCCATGTTTGAGAATCTGTAGGTTTTATATATTCAACAACCATTCCGCTTGTATTTATTCCTGATTGATCAGGATTGTCTATTGCTTCAATATAATGACCGTCAGGTCCAAACGTACCAAAGGAAGGAATGTCTCCTTCAAAATCCTCAATAACTACTGGTGGTGGTACATTTGGTGCTAACACTTCTACTTCTGTAGCAGTACTTGTGCTTACTCCACCTGTACCATATGCAATAAAAGAAACTGCATGTACAGAAAGATCAAAAGTTCCAACAGCTCCTGTAGTACTAATAAAATTAAACGATTTAGAAACTTCACCTTGGCTATTTACTGTTGCAGAATATTCTGTATCATTGTATGTAAATTTATATCCAAGAGCATTATCTGCTTGTCCCGTAAAAATTACTGTTCCGGAACCATCTCCATTTGGGTGTGTTGGATCAACACCAACCAATTCTGCAGTTAATTGTACATTGGATGGAGCAATAATATCTCCAAATTCATAATCTTCTTCTTCACAACCAACAAAAATTGCTAGTACAAGTAAAAGTCCTAATATATATTTTATGTTTTTCATGTTTTTTTGTTTTATTGTTTAAGCATCTTAAAATACCATGTTTCTGTACCACCAGTACCACCATATCCATACTACTCTTAGTTCCATGGTATTTCCTCCGTCGGATAGTTCATAATCATATGTAACTGAATTACTCGGTGGGGCTCCATCTTCACCTGAATTATGAACCTTAGCAAGGCCTAAATAAGCACCTAATCCACTAACTGTAATTGTAGTATCTGTGCTAGCCCAGGTAGCTGGGTTAGAACCGTCATGTGGAGCTATTGGTGTTCCACAAGCTTCAGAATCGGAGACACTCTTGCCAGGTCTCTACCCATGTTTCTGTTCCTAAAACATTCATAAAAGTTCCATCAGAACTAAATATTACTCGTCATCAATCCAACACGCTCTTGCAGTAACATCGTCTCCCCATTGATTTAAATACCACCAACTAAGGTCATCCGGAGCTGGTCCTACTGCTATAGCACCTTCTTCTGGAGCAACTTTCCATGTTCCTACTAAAGGATTAACTTCCTTAACTAATTTGATATACCAAGTTTCTGTACCTCCAGTTCCTCCATATCCAACTACTTTAAGTTCCATTGTATTACCGCCGTCTGATAATACATAATCATAGGTAACTGAATTACTTGGAGGAGCTCCATCTTCACCCGAATTATGAACCTTTGCTAAACCTATATATGCTCCTAATCCACTAACTGTAACTTGGGTGTCAGAACTAGACCAAGTCGCTGGATTAGAACCATCATGAGGTGCTATAGGTGTCCCACAAGATTCCGAATCAACTCCTTGCCACGGTTCTAGCCATGTTTCTGTTCCTAATACATTCATAAAAGTTCCATCAGAACTAAATATGTACTCGTCATCAAGCCAACACGCTCTTGCAGTAACATCGTCTCCCCATTGATTTAAATACCACCAACTAAGATCATCCGGTGCCGGTCCTACTGCTATAGCACCTTCTTCTGGAGCAACCTTCCATGTACCTTCTAACGGCGATGGTGCGGACAGGTTCTTTCCAGAAATAAATGTTATCTACAAAGATAGTTCCAAAGCCATCTCCGGCCCATGGACTACCTACAAACTTAATTTGAAATAAATCTGCTAGAGTTAATCCTTGATCTGTAAATTCTGATAATGGGATATCGAAACTACTCCACTCCTCAGCAACTAAATCTTTTAATACAAACTTTTCACCTGACGTATGACTAATTAAAGTAAACTCAAGAGCAGCTAAATCTGATGTCCAAACATCTAAATGAACATACTCCATAGAAGTAGAAACAGCATCAACATCTGAACCGAATTCTATCCCTTGATAGTTTAAATTACTGTATTGCAACATCGCATCTCCATTTAAATCAAAGGGAGTATATTCTGTTGATTGACCCCATCCTGGATTAAAATTTGTAGTTCCATCAATAGGAGTATAAGCGTCACTAAATATAGATATTACATCTACATCCATTCTACTAGGAGGTGTTAGAGCAGGTGCTATTGGTTGCGATACTCTTGTTGCTTCAAAATCAAAAGTTTCTTCTGTTGTCTCAATAGCTGTCCCACTTACCACAACTCTAATCGTGTAAATTCCGGCTTCGGCATAGGTGTAGGACGCCCAATCACCTACGTTTGCAGAAACAGGATCATCATTACCCGGCTCTCCAAAATATACGTCGTAAGAAATGGCATCGTCTGCCGTTACTTTGATATTAACTTTGTAAGAGACAGCAGCGTCATTTTCTTTTTCAATAACAACATTGCTTGGAGCATTAAAGGATACATTTAAAGGTAATGTAACCTCTGATATTAATCCAGTTATACCATAGGCAACTACTTTAACCTCATACGCTGCCTCGGCATAGGTATGTGTTACGCTTTCTCCGGCTTCTAGCTTTGCCGGCTCTGTTGTTGAGTCTCCAAAATAAACATCGTAATTTACACCTCCAATACTACTTGGAATTATGGTTACATTTCCGGAGTTATCTTGTGTAGCATTAAATAATGCATCTACTTCTGATGGAGCAACAACGCTCGACATAAATTTGGAGTTGCCCAAATTATCTTTCGTACAGCTCCAAATAACCGAAATGATTAAGAAGGTACTTAAAATATATTTTATTGTTTTCATAATTTTAATATAATTAGTAATTAGGGTTTTGTTCTATCAGAGTATTTTCTAATTCTTTAAAAGGAATTGGAAAAATTTCGTGCCTACCAGCAATAAAACCTCGATCTGATAATGTTGAAGCTAATAAATCATTTCTTCGTAAATCAAACCATCTGTGACCTTCACCAGCTAATTCTATCCTTCTTTCTGTTAAAACTGCATCCAAACTTACAGGAATAGAAGGTAAACCAACTCTTGATCTTACTGCATCTAACAATGCTTGTGCTCTTGCTCCTGTACCACCTAAAGCTTCTGCTTCTAATAAATAGGTGTCAGCTAATCTTATTGCATAACTATTTTGTCTATGATTTAACCACATATCTCCAGCACCTGTATGTTCTTCAGAAACTAGTGGTGCGAATTTGTTCAAAAAATACCCCGTATCTAAATGTCCTCTAGCATATTCTATTTTTCCATCTGCCTCTAATGCTTTGCAATCTAAAATAGTGGCTTCAAAACGCGGGTCAAATTTCATTAAGTCATATAAACCTTGTTGTACTGGATTAAAACTCCAACCAGAAGAATAAGCAGGGACATCATCATTCACATCTAAATCAACAAATCCACGTGGTCCAACCATTGTACATACAATATTTCCTTCGTCATTATCTGCTCCCCAATTTCCCCAACCAGCCAAACTTTCGTTTGTATGTGATATTTCTAAAATAGATTCTGAATTAAATTTATTATCAATATCCCATAAATCATCAAAATTATCTAATAACCTATTACCATATTGGTTTGATTGACCTGGTGTCCCGTTTACCTCTGCAAGAATTTGAGCAGCTTTTGTAATTTTATCTTGATCATTAAATAAAGAACCTTGTTCTAAATAAACTTTCCCTAGAATTGCTTGTGCAGCTCCTTTTGTTAATCTACCTAATTCTGAAGGTGGAATAAATGCAGGTAAAACGTCAATCGCATCTATTAAGTCAGCTTCAATTTGTGAATACACGTCTTCCGGATTTGCCTGAAGTACATTATAAACATCTTGAGGACTTACAGGCTCTGTAAATAATGGAACATTTTCAAACATTCTTACTAATGTAAAATAATAATACGCTCTTAATGCTTTTGATTCTGCCATATACCTTGCTTTTAATGATTCATCCATAGGTATATCTGGAAGTTTTTGAATCATTAAGTTAGTTCTAAATACGCCTTTAAAATGATCTGACCAGAATACAGTAGACATTTCAATAGCATTTAATGTATAATTTGAAAATATCTGTATTTGCATGCCGTCGGTAGGACTTCCTCCTCCAGCTACAAAATCGTCAGAACCAGCATTCATAAACGTTACCATGTTCTCAAACCCTGAAGAATTCTTTCTCAAAAAATCATACGCTGCAATAAGACCAGCAAACGCTTCATCTTGGTTTGTGTAATAATTTTCTGTTAAGAAAGTACCTTTTGGTTCTACTTCCAAATAATCTTCAGAACAAGAGAAGATAGCGGCCATTACTATTAATGCTAATAATGGAAACTTATAATTAATGTTTTTCATAATACTTTTCATTTTTTTCATAATACTTTTTTTTTATTAAAATTGTAAATTAACTCCAAACATAAAAGATCTTGCTTGAGGATAATACCCTTTGTCTATCCCTAATACATTACCACCAATTTCAGGATCGAAACCAGTATAATCTGTTAAAGTTAGTAAATTTTCTCCTGTAACAAAAAGTCTCAATTTTTGAGCTCCAATTTTACTAATTGCTTCAGAAGGTATCGTATAACCGATCTGGACTTGCTTTAATCTAACAAAATCTCCTTTTTCTAAATAAAAATCAGAAAATTTACCGTAATTACCATTAGGATCTTGATTCGTTAATCTAGGATAACTATTTGTAGTTCCTTCACCAGTCCATCTATTAAATATTGACGTTTGATAATTGGCATTAGCAATATCTAATCTTCTTAACCCCTGGAATATTTTATTACCCGCGACTCCTTGTGTAAAAATCATACAATCGAAGTTTTTATAATCTAGATTTAATGTTAATCCAAATGTGTACTTAGGTAATGGAGTACCTATAAAATCTCTATCATCTTCATTAATCTCACCATTATCATCTAAATCTACCCATTTAAAATCTCCAGGTACAGCATCCGGTTGAATAATGGTTCCTGCTGAATTTACATACGAGTTTACTTCGTCCATATTTTGAAAAACACCATTTGTTTGGTATCCATAAAAAGAATTGATTGATTCTCCTACCTGAATTCTAGTAATTTCTCCCATTGTTTGAAAACCAGCACTTCCTCCAATGAATTCTTTATCATTTCCTAAAAATGTAACTTCATTTTTTAAGTAAGAAACATTACCATTAACAGAGAAATTAAAATCGCCTAAAGACTTTCTTAATCCTAATTCTAATTCAAGACCTGTATTTTCCATATCAGCAACATTTCCCAGAGGAAAACCTGAAGAACCTACATATCCTGGAATTTCTACTGATTGTAAAATACCAGTTGTCTCTTTGGTATAATAATCAAATGTAACATCTAAACCATTGAATAATCTTGCCTCAAAACCAATGTTAGTTTGAGAAGTTTCTTCCCATTTTAAATCTGGGTTATCTGGTGCATCAGGACTGAATCCTACATAAATAATACCACCATCTGAACCAAGTGTGTAATTTCTTCCTCCACCAACTGTGGCTAAATAACCAAAATCACCAATTGCATCGTTACCAGTAACACCATATCCACCTCTAACCTTTAATCTGTTTACGAAATTGTTTTCAGGCCAAAATTCTTCGTTTGTAACATTCCATCCGGCTGAGAATGAAGGGAAAATACCAAATTTATTATTTTGTCCAAACCTTGAGGAACCGTCTCTACGAATAATTCCTGTAAATAAATACTTCTCATCATAGTTATAACTAAGTCTGGAAAATAATGAAGTTACTTTATGCTCAACTCCTGTCCAACTATAACCTACTTTTTGATCATCTGTTACAGGGAAGTTAAAACTAGCTTCATCTCTTGTTGAAACAGGTAAATCAAAATATGTTATACCTACTTCACTTGAAATACCATCAATATAAACACCTTGTCCTAATAATACTGAAAAATCGTGCAAACCAATTGCTTTGTTGTAAGAAATGGTGTTTTCTAAATTCCATCCAAATCCTTTAGCTCTACTTCTTGATAACCTATTCTGAGTATTTACACTTGTTGCTTGTAAATAATACTCTGGAGTAAATCCTTCACTTCCCCAGTAAGAAAGTTTACCACTTAAAGAAGATTTAAAAACCAATCCATCCATCGGTGTAACTTCAAGAAAAACATTTCCTACAAAATCATCTGACCATCCATAATTACCTAATTGCTTTTGAATATCAGCCACAGGGTTTGTCATTTCTTGACCTACTAAATTTGAAATACCATAAGGGTTTCCATTTTCATCTCTAAATACGTTTTGAGTACTATAAGGAGAACTATTAGCCACATCAGGGTCTAAAACCACAACAGGTGTAATTGGATCAAGATTAATTGCCGAACTTAAAGGACCACCAAATTCTGAATTTGTGCCAATTCCCAGCGATTTTTTATGGGCATAACCCAAGGTTTGACCGACTTTAAATATATCTGAAATTTTATGTGATGAATTTAAACGCATATTCCTTCTGTTAAAAGAAGACACTTCAGACATTACAATACCTTCTTGATCACTAAGACCAAATGATGCGTAAAATGTTGACACATCATTTCCTCCTGAAATATTAATTTCATGAGAAGCTCTTATTGCACTATCGTTAAATATAACATCCTGCCAGTCAGTTCCAGTTCCTAAAGTTGATAAATCAGAGAATAAAATTGGACCGCCATCAGCTACAGACGCCTCATTTAAAATTGCGCCATATTCTGATGCATTTAATAAGGTTAGCTTTTTAGATGCTGCAGAAACACCAGTAAAACCGGTATAACCAACATTGATTTTTCCTTGTTTTCCTTTTTTGGTGGTAATTAATATTACACCTCCTGCAGACCTTGCACCATAAATTGCAAGTGAAGCGGCATCTTTTAATACTTCGATAGACTGAATATCTGATTGATTAAGAAATCCAATTCCTCCAGCATCTACAATCACACCATCAATTACCCATAGTGGGTTATTATTGCCTAGTGTAGTAATACCACGTACCCTAACCGTTGAAGAAGAACCGGGTTGGCCTGCATCTGCTGCAATTACTACACCTGACACTCTTCCTTGTAAAGCTTGCTCCACTCTTTCGACTGGTAAACCTGCTATATCTTCAGCCTTTACACTAGAAATAGCTCCAGTTACAACACTTTTCTTTTGAGTACCATAACCAATTACCACTACTTCATCTAGTTGTGCTGCATCTTCCTGCAGAACAGCATTGATTGTTGTACTGTCACTTGTTACTAAAATTTCTTGAGTTAGAAATCCAAGGTATGAAAATACCAGAATTGAATTTACAGGAACTTCATTTAAGGCATATAGACCGTCAAAGTCTGTTGAAACTCCTTTTGTTGTGTTCTTTACAATTACATTTACACCAGGTAGTGGAAGATTGCCAGTATCGGTAACTGTACCACTAACATTAACAGTCTGACTGAATGCTAAGGTGGTCATAAAAAACAAGGTGAGGATTAAAATTTTTGATTTCATATGTTTGTTATTATTTATTAAGAAAGTTAGTTATAACATCAATCAAGGAAATTTCTTTATTTAGAAAATTAATTTACCGATGTTTCATATTGAGTTAATTTTTTAATACATAAAAATAATAATAAATGTTAACAAAATCACAAATAACAACACTACAAAAAATATACTTAACAAGGATTAGGCATTTAATCGATTAATTTTATGATAAACACCATAAAATTAATGCTTTAGGGAAACATAAATTTATAAAATATCAGAATATAAGACTGTTAAATTATACGTATGTTGTGGTAATGTATAGTTTTTTTAGAGCCTGTTGTGTCACTATATTTCTAAAATGTAATTTGTTAAGCTAGATTCGTGCGGTAAATCTATTTTTTTTCGAAGGCGATAACGTTTTACTTCAACACTTCTTGAAGAAATATTTAGTAATGGAGCGATCTCTTTAGAAGAAAGATTCAGTCTAAGATAGGCACAAAGCTTAAGATCATTTGGTGTCAAACCCGGATGTCGATTCTTAATCTTTTTTAAGAAATCCTTGTCGGCATTATTAAATGCTTCTTCAAAGAACTGCCAGTCATCATTATTATTAATATTATTATTAATTAGTTTAATGACCGATCTAATTTTTGGATTTTCGGAAGTTTTTAATTCATTTTTTATCTTATTTAAAAATTCATTCTTCTTAATCAAACTCATTGTTGATATTGCTAATTCCCTGCTTTTATTATCAATATCCAATTTCAGTTTTTCGTTCTTAAATTCAATCAGTTTTTGGCTATTCTCCAGTTCATTCAATTCAATTTTACGTTGTGCATCTTCTAACAATTTGCGTTGTTGACGAACATAATGGGCTTTATAAAAATTATGGATAATGAGAATTAAAAATAGAGCAGAGATAAAATATATTGCGAAAGCTGTATTTGAAAGGAACCACGGCCTTTCTATTTCAAAACTAAATGAGGCTATGTTTTCACTTATTTTGTTACCGACTTTCCCTTTTACATTAAATGTGTAGTTTCCATAAGGTAAGTTTTCGAATAGCTGTTTTGATTCTGTACTCCATTCCGACCAATTATCACTTAGGCCGGCTAACTGGTATTGGAATTTGCTTGTTACAATTTTTCCAAAAAATGGAATGCTGTAACTAATTTCTATATTATTGGTTTTGTTCTCAAGTTGGTTTAGGGTAGTCATATTTAAACTGTTCTTTGGGCCTTCAAGTTTGTTGACCAAGACAGAATTGATTTGAATAGTCCAATCATTTTGAGGGTCTGGAATTGACCTGTTATATATTACATATCCGTTTGAGGTACCTATCAAATATTCCTCATTACTGGTTTTAGATAAATTTTCAAAACCCGCCACAACATTTCTAAGATTTTCGGAAATTGGGATAATCTCAACTTGTGGAATTGAACTTACACTTCCCGGAGATATAATTAGAATATTATCATCGGCAAATCGCCATAATTTGTTAGTTTCTCCATTAATTTTAAGTAGTGTTGAGAGTGATTTAAATGGTGTGAATAATGATGTAAATGTAGAATCCCTAGTAAATTTTAACGATCTATCATATTTAAAAACACCTTCTGAAGACGAATAGATCAGTTCATTGGAATACTTTAATAAACTGGAGCCAATCCCTTTATCTACAGTATTAGATATATTCAAACTCTGTACGTTATTTATGTCTTCGTTGTAGCTCAATTCATAGAGACCTTTGAATTCATGGTTAACAAATATTTGATCATCAAAAAATTCGAAAAACCGACAGGACATATCAATGCCTTCAATTCTATTTCTAAATCTCCAATAATTACCCTTTTTTTCAAGAATATTTAATCCGTTATAATTTCCTTGAAGTATCATTTCCGGCATGTTTGGTATTGTCTTAAAATCCCAGGTGCCAATAGCCTCTGTTATTTTGTTGTTGATCCTTCCATTTTTAATAATAAATGTGCCGGAATCATGGCCACAGAACAACTGATTGTCCGATCTCTTTTAATGACCATACCTGCCCATTGGTTCCTGGAACAAATTTAAAAGCATCATTCGTATTTATCTTTTTATAAAATAATCCTTGATTAGTCCCTAAATAAAGCAGATCCTCAAATATTATTGCGTTATATATTGTGCCCAGCTGCCCTTGTTGGTTAATATAAATTTTAAACCTGGAATTCCTGTTGATATAGTTCAGACCGTAATCCAAACCGAGCCAAATATTATTTTGATTATCTTCAAAAACCGAAAGAATGGTATTGTTGCTCAATCCGTTATTTTGATTGAACCTGCCTATTAAATTTCCTTCAGTATCAATATGGAATATGCCATTCGAGATCGTTCCAATAACAAAAGTTTCATCATCTAGCTGTGAAGCGCTGTACACCGTCAATTCATCAATATTTATATTATCATCCAATTTCCATGAAGTCAGGGCCTCGTCAACCATAACAAAAACACCTTCATTACTCGTTTGAATAAGAATTTGTTTATTGATCTTATAAATATCAATTACTTTATTTCGTTTTAATATATCATTATTATTTACTAATACAACATTGCCATTTTCAATCTTGAACAATCCTATTCCCGATTTATGGAAAAAGATCGTTTTTTCAAAATTGATCATTTGAGAAATCTGAGCATCAGACTTAATAATTTTAAATTCTTTGTTGTTGAGGTCTAATAAATATATTCTTGACAAGGATTGAAATATCATCCAGCCATTTAACTCTGTGATATTCCAAAATTCTTCATCTTCTTCTAAGTTAATACCGAATTGATCAATGAGTGATATATAGTTAAGGCTGCCGAAAAGATCCGTTTCCCAATAGCCAAAATCCATAAAACATCCTGTAAAAACTTTATTGTTTATAACATTAACCGATCTGATAATTGAATTGTTTGGTACCGGATATAACTTCCATCTTGCCCCGTCAAACTCTAATAAGCCCTGAGAATTTGCAGCATAAATAAAATTTTTAGAAGATTGAGAAATGTCCCAAATTTGATTATCTGCACCATAATCGCCTGGAGAATAGGTAACTATAGGAGCAAGTTCCTGTGCCGTAGTTGGCAATAAGAACAAACAAAAAAATAAGCTCAATATATAATTTGGATATCCATTCAACATTTCACAAAAAATTTCAAGTGTAATATGCAATATACGATATTGTATGGTTTTTATTATTGTTAAAATATAACTATACAAAGGCAGTTTGGGAATAATGAAAGTTGTTGCTAAACTAAATTATAACAACAATGGTAAAAAAGACGGCGGAACGTCCAATTTAGCATTTATAAGGTATTAAAAATGAATTATTTCAATCATATTTATTTTATTAAAATTAACACTTCAAACGGAATATTGAATTAATCATATCAAGAAGCTATAAAACTTAAATTAATTGCATCTTTTTAAGAATAGAATTATTAAAAATATATAAATAGAAGGCGATTTAAAGATGACTATTGTCATCTTTAGAACTTTTAATTTTATCTAAATTTATCTTCTATATTTAAACTAATTCTACAATGAAAATAGGGATATTAAAAGAAACTCAAAAAGGTGAAAAGCGTGTTGCTATAACACCACATATAGCCAAACAACTTGTTGAAAAAGGATTTGAAGTAAGAGTTGAAGAAGATGCAGGGTCAAGTTCCAATTATAAAAATTCTGATTACAGTAAAGCCGGTGCTCCAATTCGTACTAAAGCAGATATTTTTAAGAAAGCTGATGTTTTAATAAAAATAAATCCTTTTGATAATGATGAGTTAAAAAAATTAAAAAAAGGACAAATAATCATTGCTCAATTATTCCATAAATCACATCCAAATGATATAGAGATTATAGCCAAGCAAGGCGCTTCTGCTCTTTCAATGGATGCTATGCCAAGAATTTCAAGAGCACAGGACATGGATGTCTTAAGTTCGCAAAATAATTTAGCAGGGTATAAGGCCGTTATTAAAGGAGCTTACGAAATGACAAAAATATTTCCTTTGATGATGACAGCTGCGGGGACTATAACACCATCCAGGGTATTGGTCTATGGTGTTGGAGTTGCGGGATTACAGGCTATTGCCACTGCAAAACGTCTTGGAGCTATTGTTGAAGCAACTGATATCAGGTTAGAAACTAAAGAACAAACAGAATCATTAGGCGCAAAATTTATTACTGTTGACAATACAGGAGAGGAAGAAGCTGAAGGAGGTTATGCAAAAGCTGCTTCTGAGGATTATGCAAAAAGACAACAGGAAGCTGTTAATAATTCATTGTTCAAGGCTGATCTTGTTATTACAACCGCGATGGTGCCGGGAAGAATATCACCAGTGCTAATTACAGAAGAGCAGGTGAAACAAATGAAGAATGGAGCTGTAATTATCGACCTGGCTGCTGCTCAAGGTGGAAACTGTGAACTAAGTAAATTAAACAAAACTGTCATTAAACATGGGGTGAAGATCTTTGGAGCGACAATAGCTCCGGAAAGTGTATCTACCAACGCCAGTGATCTATTTGCGAAGAATCTTTACAATTATATAATGCATCTAACAGAAGGTAATCAATTCAAATGGGATCTAAAAGATGAGATAACCGAAGAAACTTTAATTGTATTCAACGGAGAAATAAGACATAACGGTAAAACTGAATAACTATGACTGAATTAATAAATTTTGTAAGTGATAATCTCCAAATGATCTATATCGTCATCCTGATGATATTTGTTGGAGTTGAAGTAATAGGTCATGTGCCGGCAGTATTGCACACACCTTTAATGTCGGGTGCGAATGCCATACATGGGGTAGTAATTATTGGAGCTATTTTGGTGATGTTAGGGGCAGATCCTGAGAATATTTTGGCCCAATCCTTAGGCTTTGTGGCCGTATTACTGGGTACACTGAACGTAGTTGGTGGATTTGTTGTGACCGATCGCATGTTAGAAATGTTTAAAAAGAGAAAATAATGGAATATATATTTAGTCTTGAATTTATTTACATCATAGCATCGGTTACCTATATATTGGGATTAAAGATGCTTGGTAATCCTCATACGGCCAGAAGGGGAAATTTAATTGCTGCTGCTGGTATGACTCTGGCAATATTTGGAACCATATTTCTGTATCAGGGAGAAGTATCAACACAGATCTATATTTTAATAGCAATTGCAATTATTATTGGTACAATTATAGGTTGGCTGGTTGCCATAAAGGTTGATATGACAAAAATGCCTGAACTGGTATCCTTATTTAATGGTATGGGAGGAGCAAGTGCTGCTTTAATTGGACTTATTGAGTTTCATCATTATGTTGGGGATCAATTATCCATCTTAACGATTATTGCCGGAATGATAATAGGTAGTGTGTCATTTTCAGGGAGTATGATTGCCTGGGCAAAACTAAATGGTACTTTAAACAAACCTATTCGTTTGCCGAAATATAACTTTTTAAATAATATTTTTTTATTAGGTTTATTTGCCTTTGGAGCATATATTATTTTTAGCGGTAGTGACAGCCAATTATTTTTATACATTTTATTCTTCGCGGCATTACTTTATGGTGTACTATTTGTTTTACCTATTGGTGGAGCAGATATGCCTGTAGTCATTTCTTTATTAAACTCTTTTACGGGATTAGCGGCTGCGTTTGGAGGTTTTTTATATGGAAATATGGTTATGTTAACAGGTGGTATTTTAGTAGGTTCTGCAGGAACTATTTTGACACTTGCCATGTGTAAAGCGATGAACAGACCGTTATCCAATGTTATTTTTGGTGCCTTTGGTGAAGGCAGTAAAGCGGCTAGTTCAGAAGGCGGTAGTAAAATTACCGGAACTATTAAAAAGGCCTCTGTAAGTGATGTTGCCATTTTAATGAATTATGCACAACGAGTTGTTATAGTTCCTGGATATGGATTGGCCGTAGCACAAGCCCAACATGCTATTCATGAATTGGAGCAATTGTTGGATAGTAAAGGAATAGAAGTTAAATATGCAATACATCCTGTTGCAGGTAGAATGCCAGGTCATATGAATGTATTACTAGCAGAAACCAATGTTGATTATGACAAGCTGGTAGAAATGGATGATATCAATTCTGAGTTCCCAAATACAGATGTTGTTTTTGTAGTAGGAGCTAATGACGTCGTAAATCCGGCAGCACACAATGATCCTTCAAGTCCAATCTATGGAATGCCTATTCTTGATGTTGAGAAAGCCAAGCATATAATTGTTAATAAACGTAGTATGAAGCCTGGTTACGCAGGTATTGAAAACGAATTATTCTATAATTCTAAGAACTCTATGTTATTTGGTGATGCAAAAGCTATGATTCAGGCTTTAATAAGCGAACTTAAGGCGATGTAAATATCGCACTCCATTTAATATAAAAAAGCCATTTTACATAAGTAAAATGGCTTTTTTATTAGTTTAAAAATTCCTATTCGTGAAATTCTAAGACTTTTATTTTATTCCTGGTAGAAAATATTTTTCCTTCATCATGCAATTGCTTGATAACCCTGGTTATTACAACCCTGGATGAATTCATATCATTGGCAATTTCCTGATGAGTGATATCAAGATCCACATCATTTGTTATCTTAACCTTATCAGTTAAATATTTTAGTAATCGCTCACTCATTTTCATGAAGGCCAAACCATCGATAGATTCAACCATTTCTATCAATCTAAAATGATAACTATCAATTATAAAATGTCGCCAGGATTTATATTTTGCCAACCATTGATCAATATTGTCTACCGGTAGAAAGATAGCCTCAATATCTCTTTCTACGACGCCTTTGAACATACTTTGTTTCCTGTTGATGCAGTTAACGAAAGAAATGGCACAGGTGTCGCCACGTTCTAAAAAATACAGCACTATTTCTTCTCCTTCTTTTTCCTGTCGAATAATTTTAACGACACCATCTAATATTAATGGAATATGAGTCATTTCTGAACCAATATCAATTAAAAGCTCACCACTTTTAATTTTATCAAAATGACCTACTTTTACAATTTCGTCGATTAATTCATCTTCAAAAACATCTGAATAATAGTCGGCTAATTTTTCTCTTAAAATAAGTTCTTGGGTAATCACTGTATGAAATGTAATTTATTTGTGCAAAGGTAACAAATTAGACAAGAAAAAACCCTCTAACTTTCGCCAGAGGGTCCTAAGTTCAAAATTAAATTTAATTCATACAGTGAAAACAATTAATAAATTAGAACTTTATCTGCATTTGTGCTACTAAAGCATCGTTATCAACATTAACGACTGTTTCAATATTAGCCAAATAATTCAGTTGGAATCTTACCACATCATTAAAGAAATAGTTAACACCTAATGTCATTCTTTCTTGATAAGGATAAGCTATACTTTCTTTAACATCAATGTTTGGATCGAAATATTCATATTTAAAGACCGGCTGCAATTTCTCATTAACATTATATGATGCCATGATATACGCGCCATCTCTTTTTTCTCCCAATGGGACAGGAGTCGCTCCACAACCACCGGCTGCACCGCTGAAAGATTTACCTTCATCATAAATATATTCACCTTGAACAGCTAGTTTGTCAAGATTTAAAGAAAATTCACCTCCAAAAGATTTTCTGAAACTACCTTTTTCATTGTCATTTGGTATTGGATATCCATATCTAAAACTTCCACCTAATGTCAGGTAATCGGTTACTCGATAGGTAGCTCTACCAATAAGATCCTTCTTGGTATTATCATCCTTTACGCCTAATCCTCTACCATTCATAATGGCGACGGCATAATTTAATTTATTGTATTTATTTCCACCAAAAACGCTAACTCCAAAATCCCTTTGTGGAGAAACCAACTGATCTGCAACAACAGATCTTTCTATTGTGGTTAATGCATGGCAAGGTGTAGCTACTTCTAAACTAAAAGGCTGCTTATATGTACCAACAGATATTCTAGCCCAATTGTCAGCATCATAAGTAATGAATGCATCCATTAAATAAGCATCACCGGAACTTCCAATAAATGGACTTGTTTCAAGCATAAAGTAATAAGAGAAATCATCCATTACCTTACCTCTTACGCCTATTCGAGCTCTTTTGAATCTGATAGTATTTGCTTGGTCACCGTCTGTAAAAAAATATTCATATTCAGGTTGTAAATAACCAAAAACTTTAACACTAGGAGTACCTACTGTATCTCCGGTAGCAGGTTCATCTCCTTCACAACCTTGTGAGAATACATTATTTACATTAAAAAGGAGTGTTATAACGAGCAATATATATATTTTGCTTTTCATTATGTTTATTTTATATCCGCTTATTAATTAGTAAAAACAGGATAATCTTTTGAAACTGAAGCACTCCATTTGTTAGAGGTCCAAACAGGGTTATTATTATACATCCCATTCATTCCAAATTTCAAACTAAAAGCATCATAACCTAAAACTCTTAAACACGCTGTTAAAACTGCTGAAGTTTGACCTGTATAGCAATATGTTACTACTTTAGCATTTCCTGCAGGGTCAAGACCTAAATAGCTGTCATCTCCCAGTTTTAGCGGATTAATTCTGTAAGCACCATTAATATGTCCAAATCCAGTATAATCTCCTTCACTAAAATAATTATTGATAAAATATCCACCTGGATTACCTAAAACATCAGATCCATTTACACCTTGGAAACCCGCTGCTACTACCGCTTCGACACGTTGCTTAAGAATAGCTTCGCCATCAGTCAGTGCAGTAGAAATTTCAGGACTAGTATAAGTAATGTTGGCAGGTGCGCCAGCAAAACTCCAATTGGCGTGGTTTTCGGCTATGTTTCCTATACTGTTATTCCATGATCCCGCTGTATCAGAATTCCATCCAGACATTCCCCATTTTAAGGCTCTTGTATGAGTATATCCGTATAAACGTAATAAAGCAGTTGCATAGCAGGCTGTTTGGCCGGTATAGCATACAACTAAAATTGGTTTTGTTGTTGTCGCTGCAACTGTCAAAATATCGGAGAAAGGAACATTGTTTGCTCCATTTACGTGAGCAGTTAAGAAGTCTGCACTGCTTCTAATATCCATGATGTAATATGTGCTAAGAAATGCATCCACTTCTGCTGCAGTTGCAGGAGGGCCTACTACAAACTTTTCACCATCGACATTCGTATCGATCTTGTCAAGATCTAAATCGTTTTGTACCATATACTCTTTCATAAGAGTAAATGCAGGTGTTGAAACTAGAGTAGTTCCAGGGTCGTCTCCGCTATCGCAAGAGGTTAAGAAAAGTGTAGGAACTAATAATAATCCTATTAATAATAATGATAATTTTTTCATGACTTAATTTTTAATGTTATTTATTGATATTTATTTTTGTTGTTTTATTCGACTACCGGGAACATGTTAATCTCTTTCTTGGTAAAAGCATCCCATCCTTTATCTTGTAGGGTTTCGTTCATAAATCCATTTTCTCCATAAGCTATATTACCCATATCATATCCTAATACATTTAAGATAAGCTACTATATAGGCTGCTTCCTGACCGGTAGTTGTATAAACAGCTACTTTTTTATCGACAGGGAGTGTATACAGGTCTGTTTCGGCTAAAAGAGATGTGCCGGGTTGGTAATTAATGGCTCCAGGAATATGTCCGTTGCTGTAATTGTCAGCAGTAACATAATTTACTATGAAGTAATTACTTGGATTTTCAAATACATCAGCCGATTTAAGAATAAAATCCTTATAAGGAGTTGCAAATAATTCCTCCAATCTTGCTTTTAGAATATCTTTAGCTTCAGATTTTCCAGTATTTAAAGAAGGGTGACTTCCTACTGCTAGTTTTGTATTTACATTGGTTTCGAGTTTTGTAGCAAACTCATTATTTATGTTTTTGTTCCATGCATTATTGGCAAAATCCTCTCTCCATGAACTCATTCCCCATTTCAGACTAAATACGTTATCGTATCCAGCCATACGTAATAGGCCGGAGTAATAAGCTGCAGACTGACCAGAATAGCATATCAATACTATTTTTTCAAAATCGGCAGGTTTGATGCCAGATTCAAAATAGCTTAATAATTCTTCAGAAGGAACATTGGCAGCATTTTTAATGTGCCCATATTCAAACCAACTGTCAGATCTTATATCAATGACATGATACTTGGGGTTTTTAAGGTTTTGCTTTACTTCATCAGCCATTATTATTGGTAATTCACCTTTAATAAAGCCGGTAGCAGGTTCTAAATACTTTACCAGAGTTTCAAATTCATCCGGTGAAGTCATAGCAGAATTCTCTTCTTGCGCATAACTTACTGTTAAAGCAATTGAAGAAATAAAAAACGCTATTAAAAAAAAGAAGGTTTTTTTCATGATTTAACTATTTAAAATTCAAAAATTTAATTGTTTTTACTAGGTGTAAAATTAGAGTTGGCTCTAAAGGATTTTTATGATTTTTGTCATCTTTCAGTAATATATAATTAGTTTACACAGTATCAATTGTAACATTGCTTGGTAACATTTGTTACCAACTAAAATTTATTGATTTTAATCAAAAAAATAAATGTAAAAACCTATAAATCAATTATATAAGCTATATTTAAATTTTTGAAAAATGACAGAGGTTCGAAGTTTGTCGCTGAATTTAGAAAAGACAAAATGTAAATTAGTAGGATCGCTGAATTATAGGAAATCTTATTGCTGAAAATGAGGTCTTAAAGAAGGCAGATTTTGATAATTAATAAGAAAAAAACAACCTAAACAAGTACATCAATTTTGTTCCTTCCCAGTTTAATTTTTCCTTCGTGTTCCAGTGCTTTTAACAGTCTGGAAACAACAACTCTTGAAGTGTGAAGATCATTGGCTATTTCCTGATGTGTTATTGAAAGTTTTCCGCTATGTTTTAGATCAACCTGTTTGGCAAGATATTTATATACACGATCATCTAATTTAAGAAATGCAAGACTTCTTATGGCATCTCCCAGTTCTAAAAGTCGGTTGTGGTAACTATCTATAATAAAAACCCGCCAGGAGTTATATTTCATGATCCAATCTTCAATTTTATTTACCGGGAAAAGAATACATTCTGTGTCTTCTTCAACTGAAGCTCTAAACATACTTTTGCTTTGATTGATGCAATTTACGAATGAAATGGCGCAAGTATCGCCTTCTTCTAAAAAGTAAAGCAAAATTTCATCTTCATGCTGGTCCTCCCTTAATACTTTTATAAGCCCATTTAAAATCAAAGGAATATGAGTCATTTCATCTCCTATATCAATAAGCATTTCACCTTTTTTGTAGGTTTGGTAAATCCCATGTTGAGCTATTTCATTAATAAGATTTTTTTCAAAGACACTATTGAAATGCTCTGTTAGATGATCCTTTATAAATTGTACATCATAATCCATATTGATATGATTTTAAATTAGAATAACTTATTATCAAAAGAATATATAAGTTAGGGCAAACCATCTTAACAGCCACCTTCAACAGGCATTTTCTTTTTCTTTACAACCGGGATAATTTTTTTAGGAACTGTTGTAATTTTAGGTTTAGGAGCAACTTTAGCTTTGTCCATTGCTTCCTGACTCTTTTTAATAGATTCCTGGATAAAGGAATTAATATCAGGAGCAGAGGATTCTGCAGTCACATCCTTAGTAATCAATTTATTTTGAAAGTAACTATTCTCAACAGATAGTATTTTAATATTGTCAAAACCTAATTGCGATAATAGCATAAATGGAGCAATTACTTCGTTTGGGTTATTGCCATACAAGACCAGGGTTTTGTTTTCTTCCTTTAAATCTTCAAGAATATCAGAATTCTCTTCGTTTAATATCTCCGGGGCCGACATATTAATGGCATTTTCCATATGCCCTTTGTCAAATTCAAATTGATTTCTAATATCGATTAAAACAGAATTTGTTTCATCAATATCATTTTGAGTCATAAGATAGTTAGTATTTGTTATTTTTTCTAAGGTATCGTGAGTGTTTACACTATATAAATGTTGAGGTCTTTTATATGATAGTAGTGCAATGATCACTAATAAGATAGATACAACTGCGGCTATTGATATACGTTTCGTTTTTTCTAATTCTTTCATAAGAATAATTTTAAATAGTTGGCATTTTAACAACCACCTTCAACTGGCATTTTTTTCTTCTTTATAACAGGGATAACCTTTTTAGGAGTTGTTGAGGCACTTGGTTTTTTAACAACGGTTGGCTTCGATTTAATATTTTGTGGGTAAGCAACGCCAAAATACATGCTTGCAGCTTTACGAGAAGAATATAATGCAAACTCATTGGAAGCCATATTCTCCGATGGTTTTTCGGGGTTTATAATGGTATGAAACCAATTATTTATACCTCCTTTAAGCACATGAAGATTCTTATACCCTAGTCTGCTGCATAACATCCAGGCTTGATCTGAATAAAAATTATCATTTGAAAATAATACAACATCATACTGGTTTTGATTTAAATATGGTTCAAAATCGTCATCAAGTAAATTCTTTAATGGAATATTCACCGCATTTGGAAGCGAATATTTTGTATACTCAACTGATTCCCTGACATCAATTAGCATTAATGAAGGATCTTGATTTATTATGCGATTTGATAGTTCATCTGTATTAATATATCTCTCCGGGCTTATAGCATTACTCAATAACTTTTCTGGACTAATACCTTCATGTTTTTCATATTTGGGCAATAACACTAAACCACCTGCAAGAACAATGAACACTAAAGCAAGAATTTTATATCTTAATGATAAAAACTTAACTAATTTTCTATTTACCATTTTCTGTGATTTAAATTATTAGTAAAATACTTTTTTAACTCTTTTACGTATCATATCTGATAGCGCAAATATGATAATAGAACCTATGGTTAATAAAAACACAAACCAATATGGATTAACTCCCAATGAGTCAACTAATGTTATGTTTCCATAGAAATAACCATTGTATATTGGCTCAAAAAGAGAATACAATTCAGAAAAAATAAAGATTCCTACCATAATACCGACAACATTAACAATGGCATCTATCTTACCTATTGCTACAGCCGATAAACTGGTTCCCGGGCAAAACCCTCCGGTTACAAATCCTACCCCCATTATAGCTCCACCAATAATTGCTCCCCATAAATAGGTTGGATGTACATAAAGTCTGCTTATGTCCAGATATCCAAGGTAGTCCATATATAAAAGTCCGATTAGGGAAACTATTGCAGCTGTGAAAAATACTTTTAATACTGCGAAATCGTAACCATAAAATACACCAGCTAGTTTTCTTGATGATGAGAAACCTGAAGCTTCTAGTATAAATCCGAAGAAAATCCCAATAATTATAGCAATGATGCTGCTCCACTCAAAAGAAATTATGCCGTTAGGAATTAATGGTCCCATAAATTTTTGTTTTAAATATTTTTAAATCCAGTTTTTTCTAAAGAAATATGCAAATAAGTATGCAGTACCAAAAATGGCAAGCATGGTTATGAAACCGCCAGTAGATAATACTGCCATTCCACTTAAAGCTGCTCCACTTGTACATCCTCTGGCTATTTGAGCTCCCAGCCCAAATAAGATACCTCCACTAAATGCAAAAATTAATCGACGTCTTCGCGTAATTTTAGGAGAATGTTGTACTCTCCAGCCAATTCTGCCTGCTAAACCACCGGAAATAAATGCTCCAATGAGTACACCTAATGTTTCGAATACAATCCAATTGTTCATAGGTGATTTGTTTTCATCAACAAATTTGCTGTAATAAGCA
This sequence comes from uncultured Flavobacteriaceae bacterium, assembly GCA_963722665.1. Lineage (GTDB taxonomy): Bacteria > Bacteroidota > Bacteroidia > Flavobacteriales > Flavobacteriaceae > Site-B1. Next base: position 147,889 of record CAVRNW010000018.1, on the reverse strand, counting down.
CTTTGTTCGGCATGTTCATGAGAAATGTCATCTACAATTGTTACAACACTACTTTTCATAGCGCCACTGGCACCTAATCCCCTTCCTGTTATGTAGAAGGTAAAGATTATTAAAATACCTAAAAGGAATCCCCCAAAATAAGGGTTCCAATATACGTGCCTGTTTTGTTCTTTATCTTTCATTCTGTTAGTTTTAATATAGATATCTTGTTATTTGTCCGGCTTCAACCATAACAAATCTGAAAATCAGTCCGCCAATTAATATGAGTATAGCAGGAATGGCAACCGGAACTTTATATCCTTTTATTTCAAGAAGTTCAAGTAAGCCGGGAACTATCAATCCAAGGATTACCACAAACCCGAAAAACATTACTGTAAAATCTCCGCCTACTAATAATTGCATGGCTTCTAACTGAACCTGAGATCCTGCATACATTCCCATGATCATATGGACGATCAAGCCAAGTTCAATAATTATCAATGCAAGATCGACTTTACTGAATAAGTGTCTTTCTTTTGCTGTTTTTGCCAAAAGTATGATTGCTGCGGCTCCTGTTGACATTCCGGAAGTTAAAAATAATGGGCCTAGAATAGCATTATTCCATAAAGGCCTTGCATTAAAGGCAGACAGTAATATTCCTGTGTACACTCCTAATATTATTGCCAGTGGAATTATTGCATAGGCCATTAGCTTTCTATTATTCTTGAGAAAAATTTCAAATTTTTTCAAGAATTCGAATTTTAAATTCCATTTTGGAAAGAGTTCAGTAAAATAACTGAAAACCCATAAAAAAGATAATGGTGTTGTTGCCAATAAGACCCAAGCTCCCCAGGACATTGGTGATTCCAAACGTATTGTTGTGTATAATTGCCATGAGTACAAAGGATGTTTTAAATCGTAAATCAAGGCAACCAAACCTAAAGATAGCGCTATTGGAGGGATAATTGTTGCATATTTTACCGCTGTTGGATAGTCTTTTTCCTTGTCAAGAACAGTAACAATAGCGGCAAACAATAAAATACCGGCTGCCAGACCACCTAAAAACAAGTAAACAGAAATAGGCCAATGCCAAATCTCTAATGATGGATCTATATGAGGAATGTTTCTTCCGCTTACGAAAATTTCTTCTTGCATGATCTTAATATTAAATTAAATAATACACTTGTGGTTTTGTTCCTGCTTCAGGAGCCAATGTTTTGTGTTTTCTGGACTTTAATAATCTGGACACTTCACTGTTAGGATTATCCAAATCACCAAAATACATGCACTTGGTTGGACAAACCGATACACATGCAGGTAATTGTCCTTTTTCCAATCTGTGATTACAGAACGTACATTTATCAACATAGCCTACAGGATGGGAGTAACGAGCATCATAAGGGCAAGACTCTATACAAGCTCCACAACCAATGCATTCGTTTGGAGTAACCAAAACGATTCCACCTTCAACTATATGGCTTGCACCTGTTGGGCAACATCTAACACAAGGTGCGTTATCACAATGATTGCATCTCTCTGATTTTAATTCTAATTCAACTTTTGGATAGGTCCCATCAACTATTTCAGTTATCCAATCCCTACAATATCCAATAGGTACATTGTTTTCTGTTTGACAAGCAACAACACAATCACTGCATCCAACACATTTTAATGTGTCTATAACCATTGCATATCTCATACCTCTACTATTTTATGTGGATCTTTAGTTAATATTTCAACAAAGTTGCCTCTCATTCCTGTGCCTCCCATTAATGGATCCATAGCAACTTTTGTTATCATTTGGGTATCGTTGATACCTTTGCCAAAGGTTCTGCTCAACTTTTTGTTATCATGACCAAAACCATGCACCATGTACACGGAATCCCAGCGAATCCTTTCTGTGACACGGACTTTTATAGCAAACGTTGAGGTAATCTTATCCTGATTTCTCAACCAGACTTCCTGTCCGGTTTTCAATCCGAGTATTCTGGCAACTTTAGGATTTACCCAAAGTTTGTTTTCATCCATCAGATCATTTAAATTTGGATTATTGGCAGTTCTACTAAAGGTGTGCATAGGGGCTCTGCCATAATTTAATCTGTAGAACCCTTGAGGAGGTTCAGGATGTTTAGTATAAACAGGCATTGGATCGAAACCAAGATTTTTTAGTTCTTTTGAGTACAATTCTATCTTTCCGCTTGCTGTTGGGAATTGGTAGCTTTTGTCTTCAACTAAATATAATGGACCCGATTTACGAGGAAAATGTTTGACTCCAATCTTTTTCATTTCTTCCAATGACGTTCCCATTTTATTCAATTGCCATTCAATCACTTCTTCATAATCATTATAATTGAAGAATTCACCTAATCCAATTCGTTCACCAATTTGTTTTGCAACCCACCAACCCGGTTTAGAGTCGTATTTTGGTTGAACAACAGGAACTCTGACAGCAATAGAGGGCTCTCTGTTTGGAGAAGAACGAATGCCATCATAGCGTTCTAAATAAGTGCATTCCGGAAGCACGACATCTGCATATCCTGTTACATCCATTGGCATAGTGTCCATAACAACCATAAATTCAAGGCTATCAATAGCTTCCTCTAACAGTTTTTTATTAGGGATTGATTTAGTAATATTTGTTCCTGCAACCATTAAGGCTTTTACAGGGTATTTTTCATGGTTTTCTTCTCCCGGAATAGCACATTTCATAACTTCAGTAGTCACACCCATCTGTGCCAATGGGAATATTTCACCTATTTCTTTCCAGCCCCATTTAGGTTCCGGATATTCGGGATGAGGAAAAGTTGGCACTTTTATGCCTTCCTTAAAGTAGAAACCTCCTCGTCGTCCCCAGGAACCTAGTAAGGCGTTTAAAATTGCCATAGCTCTGGCTCGTTGTGAATCGTCTCCATACCATGTAACATGACGTCCCGGATGTATGATTACAGAGGGAGCTGCATAGGCCATAGCCCTTGCGGTTTTTCTTATCTCTTCTGGTTTTATGGTTGTTATACCATAAGCCCATTCGGGAGTGAAATTCAACACATGATCTTTAAGTTCATTGAATCCGGTTGAATATTTTTCTATATAATCCTTATCATAAAGTTCTTCTTCAATCAATACATTCATCCAGGCCAGCATTAAAGCAATGTCAGTCGCAGGTTTTATAGCTAACCAATGCTGAGACTTACTGGCCGCTGTTGAGAATCTTGGATCAACTGTAATAATAGTTGCTCCATTATCTATGGCATCAGACATTTCCTGAACCTGAGTATTGTGCATATTCTCACCAATATGAGAGCCTATTAAAACCAAACATTTTGTGTCCCTTATGTCTGTTGGTTCAGGAGAACCAACCCAAGATCCATAAGTCAATCCAAAACCGGTTTCTCTTGGACCTCTGCATTGCGCATATGCTGGTTCGGCAATAGTATCGGATCCATAGGCTTGAAATAAATGCTCTAAATGTGAGCCTGGTGTTCCATGTTTTATTAAAGCAAAAGATTCAGCTCCATAGGTGTCTTTAACATGTTTGAATTTTGATGCAATTAAATCCAGGGCTTCTTCCCAGCTTGCTTCCCTAAAAGTTTGCTCACCATCAACGGTAGTTCTGATCAAAGGTGTTTTTAGTCGGTCTTCATCAGAATACATTCCAACACCACCTGTGCCTCTTGGGCATAATCGTCCGTAACAATGTGGATCTGTTTCATTACCAATGATCTTTGGAATATTCCCTTCATCATCTGAATAAGCCCAGGCCGCACATTTCCAAAAACAAACTTCGCAATACGTTGGAGTTCGTTTTAATTTTTTTGTAACAGCATCCAGCACAACCCCATTTAAAAAGGTATTTGCCCCAAACATATTTAGGGCACTTGCAGATGCGGCAACGCCTCCTAAACCTAAAGCAGAAATTTTTATGAATTTTCTTCTTGAAGTTGACATAAGTACATTTTTTTTCTGGGGTAAAGGTATCCACCGATAAAAATTCAGATAATGACAAAAGTCATATAACTGTATTGAAATGGTAACATTGGTCACATTACATTTGCCGCGCCTTGTTGTTAAAGTGATCCAATGCCATTTAGAGATATTCTAAATATCATCTAAATATTATTTATCGTAATTTTGATTTAAAATGTATTTGATGAAGAGAAATAATTCAAAAATTTGGATTGGCTTTGTTCTATTGATATTGATAGTTGCCTTGTTTTTTTGGATTAAAAGTGATTCTTCAATTTACAGTTCGAAAACAGAATCAGAATATGTAAGCGTTGAAGTACCTTCAGATGAATCCTGCCTGCAATGTCATGCAAATACCAAAGGATATTCCAGTTATCATAATCCTGAATTGATAGGTTGCACGAGTTGCCATTTAGGTAATGCATCCACCTTGGATAAGGACGATTCACACAAAGGCATGGTATTAATTCCGGGAAATTTATCTGATGCTTCAGAAACCTGTGGCAAATGTCACCCTAATGAATTAAAGAAGATTGAAAATTCCCTTATGACAACTAACAGCGGACTTGTGGCTGTTGATAAATTTGTATTTGGTGAAGCTGACAGTCCTGATTATCATTATCATATACAAGAAATCCAAAATTCAGCATCTGATAAACATTTGCGAGATCTGTGTGCCAATTGCCATTTAGGAGCCGAGAAGAAGGAGTTTGGCGAGATCACACAGTTAAGCAGAGGAGGAGGTTGTAATGCATGCCATTTAAACTATGATGAAGCTTCTAAAAAAGATTTGAATAGCTATTTATCATCTAATAAGAAAGAACTGCCTTTAGCACATCCGGCGACCAATATATTTGTAACTAACGAACATTGTTTTGGTTGCCATAGTCGATCCAGCAGAATTTCAACTAATTATGAAGGTTGGCAGGAAACCTTACTGGATGAAAATGATGTTGTAAACAAAGATGGTTATAGAATATTAGATGATAAACGGGTTTATAAATATATTGAAGAAGATGTACATCATGCTAAAGGCATGTTGTGTATAGATTGTCATTCATCTCATGAAGTTATGGGAGACGGAAAGTTGTATACACATGAAGAACAAGCTGTAAAATTGCAATGTTCTGACTGTCATTTTAAAGAAAATCCAAACACCATACCCTATGATTCGTTGGATACCGAAAGTATGTTGGTGTTCTTACATAGAGAATATAAACATACAGACAAACAAATTATAGCCGTTGAGAAAGATGGTCATCCCTTGGTGAATACCTTTTTAGATTCAATTGGAAACGCTTATTTAATAGGAAAAAAAGACGGGAAACTTCATGAGTTGAAACCTCAATCTACTGTTTGCTCAAGAGATAATGCACATAAGGATATGACTTGCTCCACTTGTCATTCGTCCTGGACCACAAAATGCATAGGTTGCCATAACCAATTTGACAAAAATGAAACAAGAGCCTTCGATTTGTTGGACAGACGTTATGTAAAAGGACAATGGAAGGAATATGTTGCAGAATTTTCATCTTCTCAACCATCGCTGGGAGTTCGGGAAAAGGAAGGTAATAAGCATATTGAGCCAGCAGTACCGGGGATGATCTTGACCATTGATAAAGGAAGTTACGAAGGAAAGGAAATAGGTGAGGATGTGTCTTTTCACAGATTGTATGCTCCAAATTCTCCTCACACAACATCTTCAAAGGTTAGAGATTGCAGATCTTGTCACAACAGTCCCGAAGCAATAGGTTATGGCAAAGGAGAACTGAATTTTAATGCTGAAAATGGGAAGTGGAGTTTTATTGCTGAATATGCTCTAAATGAAAATGACAACCTTCCGGAAGATGCATGGATTCCATTTTTGAAGGAAATCGATAAGAAAACAAAAAATTCTACAAGAACCGATTTCAGACCCTTTACAGTTGAGGAACAAAAGCAAATTTTATTGATTGGTGCCTGTCTGCAATGTCATAAAGAAGATTCTAAGGTGATGCGGCAAAGTTTGATCAAAGGAATTCAACCCTTACTTAATAGTCTTGATAAACGTTGTGTGGTTCCTGTTTGGGATTAATTGGATTTGTGCAATTTTAACTGAATTCGTTTTCTTGGAATATCAACATCCAAAACCTTTACAATTATTTGCTGATGCAAACTCACATGTTCATTTACATCGCTTACAAAGGCATCGGCTAAATTGGATACATGAATTAAGCCACTTTCTTTAATGCCTATATCTACAAAGCAACCAAAGTTGGTAATATTATTGACGATTCCCGGAAGTAATTGTCCTTCATGCAAGTCGTTTATGCTTCTTATATTTTGATTAAAAGTAAAGACCTTTGCCTGCTCACGAATATCCAATCCGGGTTTTTCAAGTTCTTTAATAATGTCCTCAAGTGTTGGTAATCCCACAGAATCAGTACAATATTTTTTTAGATCAATTTTTTGAAGCAACTCTTTATTTCCGATCAATTCTGAAACAGCTTTACCTTCATCTTTGGCCATTTGTTTTACCAGATCATAACGTTCCGGATGGACAGCAGAATCATCCAATGGATTTTTAGCATCCTTAATTCTTAAAAAAGCAGCACCTTGCTCAAAGGCTTTATCACCTAAACGAGGTACTTTTTTTATCTCACTTCTTGATGCAAACGAACCTTGATCACTTCTAAATTCTACAATATTTTCTGCCAGTTTTGGTCCAATACCAGATACGTAACTCAGCAAGGATTTACTTGCTGTATTAATATTTACTCCAACGGCATTCACACAACTCTCTACCACTGTATCTAAACTGGTTTTAAGCTTGGTTTGGTCAACATCGTGTTGGTATTGTCCAACTCCAATTGATTTGGCGTCAATCTTTACCAATTCTGCTAAAGGGTCTTGCAAACGTCTTCCAATCGATACCGAACCACGAACGGTAACATCGTAATTAGGGAATTCTTCACGAGCAATTTTTGAAGCCGAATAAATAGATGCACCAGCTTCACTGACCACAAAAACCTGAATATCATTTTTAAAATGAATGCGTCTGATAAGGGATTCCGTTTCTCGGGATGCAGTTCCGTTTCCAATGGCAATGGCTTCAATTTTATAGGCATCTGCCAGGGAGCTAATCTTCTTCATAGCACCTTTGCTGTCATTTTTTGGAGGATGCGGATAAATGGTCTCGTTATATTTTAAATCGCCTTGAGCATCCAAACACACCACTTTACAACCCGTTCTAAATCCCGGATCGATAGCTAGCACTCGTTTTTCTCCTAAAGGCGAACCTAATAATAATTGCTTTAAGTTTTTTGCAAATACGTTAATAGCAGACTCGTCTGCTTTGTCTTTGGCAATTTGTAAGGCTTCATTGGATAAGGAAGGGAATAATAAACGTTTATAAGCATCAGCAATGGCGAGTTCTATTTGTTCGGAACAAGCATTGTTGGATCGAATGATTCGGTCTTCAATTTTTGCTAATGCTTTGTCATCATCAATCTCTATTTTAACTCTGATAAATCCTTCATGTTCTGCCCTTAAAATGGCTAATAATCTATGTGATGGAATTCGACTTAATGATTCGCTCCAATCAAAATAATCTCTGAATTTTTGCGCTTTTTCATCTTCAGCAGTTGTCTTAACTACTTTAGTATTTATGGTTGCAAATTTTTCTAACTGATAGCGAATGTTGTTTCTAACATCACTTCGTTCATTAATCCATTCAGCAATAATATGTCGAGCACCTTCCAGAGCGTCTTCAACAGATTTTAAGTCACCTTTTACGTATTTATAAGCAATGGATTCAATATCATTCGCATTTTGTGACTCATAATGATTTTAGCCAAAGGTTCTAATCCATTTTTACGAGCGGTTTCAGCTTTGGTTTTTCGTTTCTTTTTGTATGGTAAGTATAAATCCTCAAGTGTCGTTAAATCTTGAGTTTTGTTGATTTTATCTTTTAATTCTGATGTTAAAACTTCTTGTTCCTCAAGAGCTTTCAGAATGGCGATTTTACGTTTTTCCAAGGCTTCAAATTGCTCCTTATATTTTACAATGTCTCCAATTTGAACTTCATCCAGATTACCAGTCCGTTCTTTTCTGTATCGTGAAATAAACGGAATGGTACAATCCTCATTCAGTAAGGCAATAGTATTTTTTACACTGCTTTCTGGAAGTTGGGTATATGAAATAATATATTTTATCATAAAAAAAGACCTTATAAATTTAGAATTATAAGGTCTGTAATATATTTAACTCGGTTTAATTTTTCGAACTTTTTTAATTAAAATTTTAATTTCCTCCAGACTGCTGTTTGGCATCATCAATCATTTTTTGATTTGGAAGAATAGCAACATTAACTCTCCTGTTTTTTGCCCTACCTTCTGCAGTAGAATTATCGTTGGTTGGTTGGGTTTCTCCAAACCAATTTGTGTTTAATCTACCGCTGCTAACGCCATTATTTATTAAATAATTTGTGACAGCATAAGCCCGGTTTTTAGATAATGTCATGTTATATTCTTCTGCACCAACACTATCTGTGTGCCCAACCACAAGAATATTAGTATCAGTATACTCTTTAAAAACAGCGATAAGCTTGTTTAACGATTCTTGAGAAGCTCCATTTATATTATACTTATTCGTGTCAAAATAGACACCACTATTTTCGTCGAATGTAACGACAATTCCATCATCAACTCGCTCAACTTTAGCTCCTGGAATTTCTTCTTCAATTTTTTGAGCTTGTTTATCCATTTTAGCACCAATTAGTACACCTGCGCCACCACCCACAACGCCTCCAATAACTGCTCCTAATTCTCCATTTCCGCCTTTGCCAACATTGTTTCCAATAATGGCTCCCAAAACAGCGCCTCCGGTTGCACCTATTACTCCACCTTTCTGTTTGTTATTAGCATTTTGAATGGATTTACAGTTTGTAAAAGTAAAAGCTACTGTTAAAGCCAAGACGATTAGGCTTATTTTTTTGATTTGAGTATTCATTAGTTTTGAGTTTTAGTGAAATTCATAGTTATTTTAAAAGGTTTTCCTTCTAAGGACACGGTTTGTTGCCATTGCATATCTGTATCAGACAGTTGCGTTAATTGCAGCCTAAATCCACGATTGGTTTCAGATTTTTCCTTGACATCAGTCGGTTTTAATAAAAAATCATATAAACCTGTTTCAGGGTCAACTTCCTGAATGGTGAAGATAAAATAACGCTCTCCATTTGAACATTTTGCACCATTGATAGTATAAGTCCCAGTGTTATTATTGGGAATAAAATTCCACGAACTACTTTCAAAACAGTCTTTTGTTGCATCATCGAATAATGACACCTTATACGTTCCTGTTTGATCATAAGTAATTGTGTTTAAAATCCAGTCACCTTTAATTACCTTTTTTGAGGTTCTAACTGTTTTTGAAGCATTGCAGGAGCTTAAAACTATTGTCAATGCCATTAAGAATATTGTTTTTTTCATTCGTTTACGATTTATGTGAAAGATACGAATAAACTGACGTGTTGGATTATGCCGTAACGAATTATTAACATAAGATCACTCCAATTTTTCATCTGGAATATTTTTTAAGAAATAATTGTAAGTCACCGTTAAGGCTAACACAAATAATGCTGCAATTACACCAACAAGAACATCGTAATATGGATATAAGGACAATGATAATCTGATTAAAATAGTAGCCAGAACAAAGGCAGAATACCTGAATATTTTGTAGTAATTTATTGTAAAACGTAAGGCAAACAACACTATTAGAATATCGCTAAATACTAAAATTGTGTAAAAGTCCTGGAATGAATGTAAATAGGTTCCTGATTCTATTAGCACTTTTAGATCCCTGAATCCAATAATTGTGAATGCAATTAATAAAGCTAAAGCCAACAACTTTTTTAATCTGATAAATTGTGTTTGTTCATCTTCAGTGGAGCTTAGTTTAATATGTTTTTGAATTTTATTATTTAGCCCAATAATTGAAAAGATTATGATGGCTCCAAAACCATAGATCATCATATTTATAAACGATTCCTTTATTAGTAACCACTCCAGATTATTACCAAAATGACTGAATTCCTTAAAGGCATCTCTTAAAAAGATCAATGATAAGAGTTCAAATTGCTTTCCTACTGAATTTGCAACTGATTTAGGAAGCACAAAAATAAGTCCGAACAATTCTACAATCAATAATACAGTAAAGACGATCTCAATTGAAAAGAATGGATTTCTAAAACTAGAGTCAAAATTCCCAAGACTTATGAAATCATTATTGACAAGAACACTTAGAATTGAACTAACTATAAAAGTTATTACAAGAATGATGCTAATAGCATGCAGACTTTTCTTGTTTTCCCAATACTGTTTTAAGCTTTCAAAAACTCTATTTATTATTGATAAAAAGCGTTTGAGCATGATTGTTAAAATTACTAAATTGTTTTAACTAATCTTTAATCCGTTTTCTATTTTAGAATCACCTTTGCTGAGCGCAGTCGAAGTATCAGGATTTACAAACACCAATTTACCTTCCGGGCTTTCAGTCATTAGGATCATCCCTTGACTTTCGACTCCCCTAAGTAATCTAGGAGCCAAATTAGCCAATACTGTTACACGCTTTCCAATAACTTCTTCCGGTGTAAAACTTTCAGCTATTCCGGAAACAATTGTACGTATATCAATTCCGGTATCTACTTTTAAAACCAATAATTTTTTGGTTTTCGGCATTTTTTCAGCTTCTAAAATGGTTCCAACCCGAATGTCTAATTTGGAAAAATCCTCATAAGTTATAGTTTCTTTTTGAGGCTCAACCACTTTGTTAGCAGTTTCATTGGCTTTTCTGCGCGCTTCCAATTTATCTAATTGTGCTTGAATTTCTGAATCTTCGATTTTATTGAATAGCAATTCAGCTTTACCAATTTGGTGACCTGCAGGCAATAAATTTTCTTTTGTTGAAACCTCATTCCAAGTGGATTCCGCATCAAGTGCGGAATGACAAAGGATGTTTTTAAGTTTAACAGATGTAAACGGCAAAAACGGTTCGCATAACGTTGCTAGCGCACTGGAAATTTGTAAAGCAATGTACATAATGGTCTGTACGCGAGCTTCATCTTCTTTAATGACTTTCCAAGGTTCCTCGTCTGCCAGATATTTGTTTCCTAGACGAGCCAAATTCATTAGTTCGCCCAATGCTTCTCTAAATCGGTAACGTTCAATAGAGCTTGAGATAACATCCGGATATGCTTTTATCGCAGCTATTGTTTCTTTGTCTGTTTTTGAAAGTGTATTTGGAGCAGGCACAACACCCTCAAAATACTTATTGGTAAGTACGACCACCCGATTGATAAAATTTCCAAAAATGGCGACTAGCTCATTGTTGTTTCTAGCCTGAAAATCCTTCCAGGTGAAATCATTATCCTTGGTTTCAGGCGCATTGGCAGTTAGTGCATAACGCAAAACATCTTGCTTATCGGGAAAATCCTTTAAATATTCCGGTAACCAAACCGCCCAATTTTTTGAAGTGGACAATTTGTTGTTTTCTAAATTCAAAAACTCGTTTGCAGGCACATTATCCGGCAAAATATAGGACCCTTCCGCTTTTAACATGGCCGGAAAAATAATACAGTGAAATACAATGTTATCCTTGCCTATAAAATGAACCAATTTAGTGTCTTTGTCTTTCCAGTAAGGCTCCCAATCTTTTCCAACTCGTTGAGCCCATTCCTTGGTAGAGGAGATATATCCAATTGGCGCATCAAACCAAACGTATAAGACTTTTCCTTCTGCATCATCAAGCGGAACGGGAATTCCCCAGTCCAGATCCCTTGTTACTGCACGTGGACGTAAACCATCATCGATCCAGGATTTACATTGTCCGTAAACATTAGGTTTCCAGTCTTTTTTGTGATCTTTTAAGATCCATTTTTTTAGAAAAGCTTCGTGTTTATTAAGCGGTAAATACCAATGTTTTGTTTGCTTTAATGAGGGTGTATTACCTGTTATTGCAGACTTCGGATTTATTAAGTCGGTTGCATTATGACTGGTTCCACAATTCTCGCATTGGTCACCATAGCTCTCTTCGTTACCACATTTAGGGCAAGTTCCAATTACAAATCTGTCGGCAAGAAATTGATCCGCTACTTCATCATATAACTGTTCCTGTGTTTCTTCAACAAATTCGTGTTTATTGTATAAGGTTGTAAAGAATTCTGAGGCTGTTTCATGATGGATCTTTGCGGATGTACGTGAATAGTTATCAAAGGTAATCCCAAAATCTTCAAAGGATTTCTTTATGATGGCATGATATTTATCAACGATATCCTGAGGGGAAACACCTTCCTTTTTAGCTTTTATCGTAATGGGCACACCATGTTCATCACTACCACAAATAAAGGCTACATCATGCCCAGTCATTCGCAAATATCGTGCATAGATATCAGCAGGAACATACACTCCTGCTAAATGACCAATATGTATAGGGCCATTAGTGTAGGGTAATGCAGCAGTTATAGTATATCGTTTTGGTGTAGTCATTACTTGAAATAATTAAGATGCAAAAATACAGAAACCTACTGAGAAAATATGTATTTTGTTGTTTTCAATTGAATGAGATGATTTCACCCAAATATTTACACAAAAACGATACTGTTGCTATAGTTTCTACGGCCAGGAAAGTTACTTTAAAAGAGCTTAAACCTGCTATACGATTGTTAGAAAGTTGGAATTTAAATGTTAAAATCGGAAAGACTATTGGTTTAGAGAATAACCAATTTGCAGGATCAGATGATGAGCGAATAAAAGATTTCCAGGAAATGATGGATGATGCTACGGTAAATGCAATTTGGTGTGCTCGAGGAGGTTACGGAACGGTTAGAATTATTGATGAACTGGATTTTACTAAGTTTAAGAAAAACCCAAAATGGGTTGTTGGGTATAGTGACATTACGGTTTTACATAATCACATTCATAACTTGGGAATTGAAACTATACACGCTACAATGCCAATAAATGTTCCCAAAAACACTCCTGAGTCCTTAAGCAGTTTAAAAGATGCTTTGTATGGGAATAAGCTAAAATATTCAATCAAAACTGATAAACTAAATAAATTGGGTAAAGGTAAAGGTGAACTGGTTGGAGGTAATTTAAGTATGCTGTATAGTTTGTTAGGTTCAGAAACAGCAATTGAAACCAATGACAAAATTTTACTTATTGAAGATCTGGATGAGTACCTGTATCATGTTGACAGGATGATGTATAACCTGAAGCGTAATGGTTATTTTGACAAGGTAAAAGGGTTGTTAGTTGGAAGTATGACTGATATGAATGATAATACGATCCCGTTTGGTAAGACCTCCAAAGAGATTATATTTGAAATATGTAATCACTTTGAATTCCCTATCTGTTTTGATTTTCCGGCAGGGCATATTGATGATAACAGAGCATTGATAATAGGAAGAACAGTTCAGTTGGCAGTAGGCAGCAAGCAGTCAACAGTAACGTTTAAATAAAAAATTTGTCATTCTGAACGAAGTGAAGAATCTCATATTGTTAGAAAAATTGTGATGAGATTTCTCGTCCCGATTGTTATCCGGATCGAAATGACACAGTAATTTAAAATTGAAGGCAGAGATTCCTGCCTTCGCAGGAATAAATGGCAAAACACAATGAACTTGGTAAAAAAGGAGAGCAACTGGCAGTTGATTATTTGGGCAGGAACGGATATGAAATTGTGGAGCGGAATTACCGATTTGATAAGGCGGAAGTTGATATTATAGCAAAAAAGGAGGATACCTTAGCCATTGTAGAAGTTAAAACACGATCAAGTATAGATTTTGGTAATCCTCAGGATTTTGTGAAGCCTAAACAGATTCAGAGATTGGTTAAAGCAGTTGATGAATATGTCACGGTTAACGGATTGAATGTTGAGGTACGATTTGATATTATTGCTATTGTAAAAAGCGGAAAAGCTTATGATATTGAGCATTTGAAAGATGCTTTTTATCATTTTTGACATTTTTGTCATCCTGAACTTGTTTCAGGATCTGAATTAATCTTCTACTTTTTAATTTTCAACCTTTACAGGATTTTCATCCAAATAAGCTTTTAACTCTTTAAAATCGTAGGGCTTTGCTACTATTTGCTTATCCTTATTCAATACAAAATAAGTGGGCGTGGCAGTAACACCATAATCATCACCAATTGTATTATCCCATTTTCCTTTTCCATATACATGAATAAAATCTGGGTAATAGGAGATTTCGTTATTCCAGTTAAAAGGTTCGTCTTCAAGGCCGATCGCAATTACTTTTGTCGCATTTTCTTTTGCCTGTACTTGCTTTTTCAATTCCGGTAATTCTTTTAAGCAATGACTGCATGAACTGCTCCAAAATACAATCACATAGCGTCTTGCTATATCTAATTCACTTAATTTTTTTGTTTCTTCATCTCCGTCCTTATGTATGGTAAATGAAAATTCCGGAGCATAAGCATTAATAGATGTATTTCTATAAACAATTAATTTATTAGTTAATTCAATATCGTTCAGCTCTTTTGAAATTGGTATCAAATAATTAGCAGCCACATAGTTTGCCATGGTCTCATTTTCTATTTCTACAAACTGATTCCAAAGAATTTCCAACAGGGTCTTTTGATAGCTTGGTTCCGTAGTTTTAATAGCATTTGCTATATCATCTACATTCGCTTTAAATACATCAATATCATCAGGATTGGATGTCATGCCAAATACATAACCTAACATCCGCTCTATTAAGAATTCAGAACTTTGTAAAATAGGTTCATTGAAATCAACATGCTTTAAGAAGTTGTTTCTTAAATTTTTTGAATACGTTCTAACATCTTCATAGTTTTCTGGGATATATGGCGAATTAGCCTTAATAAAATAATGTGCAATGGTTCCTTGTGAAGCTTCCTCAAAACTTTTCTGAGCTTCTTTTAATGTGTTGAATATTCGAGTAAAGGCTTTCTCATCTTTACTGTTCTTTGAGTAAAAACTATTGATTGTCTCGTTGACCATCATCATGCTTCTTGTGTATGATGTCAATAATTTATTTTCAAGGGAATTATTAAAATCAACCCCTTTTTCCTGTCTAAAGCTTAGTTCTACATCTTCTTTTGCATCGTATATAAGATCGAAGTTGAATTCTTCCTGAGGGACAGCATACACAATTCTATACACTCCTTTTGTTGCAGAAGAGTCTAAGGCGATTTCAAAGTGACCATCATCTGCAATTTCAGAATTGTCAATATATACAGAAGTTGTTGGGGTTACTTTGTACAGTATGATCCACTTATATTCATCAGCGGGAGTAAAGGTTCCTTTTATACTATATTGAGCTAATAGGACGCTTGGGAGTAGAGTGAATAAAAAAAGTAGTTTTTTAGTCATTTTTTTGAGTTTTACTTTTATAAAACAAGAATTAAGCCAAACCCTGTTAATGGGTCAAAACGGATATTTATGTTTTTGAATTTCAAAAGTAAACAATATTCCAAAACAAGGTTTTAATTAAAATACTGATTTTATTCCCGTTTCCCATTCGTATAAAAATTCATTGATTTCTTCAAGAAATTCTTCTGGTTTTTGAGTTCGGTTTATGGTAGCATGAATTACAATTTTATTTCTTTCCGGAGGAAACCCGGTGGTAATGGTCCAGGATAATGCGTTTGGGCAATCTACAAGGGTAAACCTGACACCTCCGTTAATTTTATCATAGCTAATGATAAATTCTCCCCAAAGAGTTAAGCCTTTAAAATCGTTGTTAATGTCTTCGAGATACATCATGGATTCTGTAAATTCATCAACGCTTTTTGGATTAATTTTATCCTGAATTATTTCCTGTGTAATCTGCTTGTCTATTATTCTAAAGAATTCCATTAAAACGAATTTATTTGTTGGAGCGAATTCAATGCTTTTTCAATTGTAGAAATTTTCTCAAAAGTAAGCAATAATCTGAGGCCATTCCTGGTTTGTTTTTCTTTCATTTTACATGCTTTCGGATTATTTTGAATAAAATTCAAAATTTTAGTAAAATTTGAGCTTTGATAGAATGAACTTTGCTGGTCGCTTATAAAATAACCAATCAATTTATTATGCTTCATAACAACCTTTTCCAATCCCAATTTAGTTGCAATCCATTTGACCTTCACACTATTTAAAAGATCGACAGCCTGAGTAGGTAAGTCACCAAAACGATCAATAATATCCAATTCAAATTGTTGTAATTCGTCTTCGGTTTTTATAGTATTAAGCTGAGTATACAAATTAAGCCTTTCAGTTATGTTATTTACATAATCATCAGGAAAAAGAAGTTCAAAATCTGTATCAATAGTAATGTCCTTTACATATTGTTTAGGTTTTGATAAGTCTTCTTTATATAAGTCCTTGAATTCTTTTTCTTTTAGTTCTTCAATGGCTTCTTGTAATATTTTCTGGTAGGTGTCAAAGCCAATTTCATTGATGAATCCACTTTGCTCTCCTCCAAGCAGATCACCTGCTCCACGAATTTCCAAATCTTTCATGGCTATATTGAATCCGCTGCCTAATTCTGTAAACTGCTCTAAAGCTGTGATGCGTTTTGTGGCATCAGCCGTCATAGCTGAAAACTCAGGAGTGATAAAATAACAAAAGGCTTTTTTATTGCTTCTGCCAACACGACCTCGCATTTGGTGCAGGTCACTCAATCCAAAATTATTTGCGTTATTGATAAATATAGTGTTAGCATTGGGTACATCCAGACCACTTTCAACAATGGTTGTACTAACAAGAACATCAAATGCACCATTCATAAAGGCTAACATAAGTGTTTCCAGTTTTTTACCTTCCATTTGCCCATGTCCAATTCCTATTTTAGCATCGGGAACCAATCGCTGGATCATTCCTGCTACTTCCTTGATATTTTCAATCCTGTTATGTATAAAAAAGATCTGTCCGCCACGTTGAATCTCATAACTTATGGCATCCCTTATGGTTTCCTCGCTGAATCTGATTACATGACTTTCAATAGGATATCTGTTTGGAGGAGGTGTAGTAATTACAGAAAGATCTCGTGCTGCCATCAGACTAAATTGAAGCGTTCTTGGAATAGGAGTTGCTGTTAGGGTCAATACATCTACATTTTCTTTGATTGTCTTAAGTTTTTCCTTGACTGCAACGCCAAATTTTTGTTCTTCATCCACTATAAGCAATCCCAGATCTTTAAATTTGACATTCTTATTTACCAATTGATGTGTGCCAATAATAATATCAACGTGTCCTTTTTCAAGGTTCTCAAGCGTTTCTCTTTTTTCTTTAGCAGTTCTAAATCTGTTCAGGTAGTCCACAGTTACCGGAAAATCTTTCAGCCGTTCAGTAAATGTTCTGTGATGTTGAAAAGCTAATATAGTTGTCGGCACTAGGACAGCGACTTGTTTGCCATTATCAACGGCTTTAAATGCTGCACGAATAGCTACTTCGGTTTTGCCAAACCCTACGTCTCCACAGACAAGTCTGTCCATTGGTTGTTCGCTTTCCATGTCCGCTTTAACATCGGCTGTTGAGGAAATTTGATCAGGAGTATCCTCATATATAAATGAAGATTCTAATTCCAACTGTAAATAACTATCAGGGTTATGCTGAAACCCTTTTTTTAGCTTGCGCCTGGCATAGAGTTTTATCAGGTTAAAAGCAATTTCCTTAACTCTTGATTTTGTTTTCTGTTTAAGGGTTTTCCAAGCTTTACTCCCTAACTTATATATTTTTGGAGGCTTTCCGTCCTTACCATTAAATTTGGATATTTTATGTAAAGAATGAATGCTTAAGTACAGAATATCTCGCTCTCCATAAATTAATTTTATGGCTTCCTGCTTTTTACCCTCAACATCTATTTTTTGTAATCCACCAAACTTACCAATACCATGATCAATATGGGTTACATAATCACCAATGTCAAGTTTGGTCAACTCTTTTAAGGTTATCGCTTGTTTTTTGGCGTATCCGCTTTTAATATTGAATTTATGATAGCGTTCAAATATCTCGTGGTCTGTGTAACAAACGATCTTGTTGTCATGATCAATAAACCCTTGATGAAGTGACAGGGTAATAGTTTTGTATTGCTTGACATCAAGATGTGAATCATCAAAAATATCATGAAATCTTTTTGCTTGTTGCTCACTGACACAGACTATATAATTTGTATAGCCTTTATCATGGTTTGAATTTAGATTTTCAATCAATAAATTGAATTGCTTATTGAAAGTAGGTTGTGGTGTGGTGCTGAATAAGATTTCGGTTTGTTGAGATTCTTCACTGCGTTCAGAATGACAAAAGTAAGAAGATGTGCCAAACTCAACTAAAGTATAATCCAACAACTGCTTTTTAAGTAATTCTGAATTACAAAATGATTCAATTGGAGTAGTATGCTTAATGTCTTTTGACAGGGTCTCAAAAACTTCTTCCGCCTTTTTGAACAACGAATCAATTCTTGAGAACAGGATGTCCGGATTTTTTAAAAAAACAACTGTTTTAGATGAAATATATTTTAAGAAACTCTCTCGGTTTTCATCTAGGAATTTATTCTCAACATTTGGAATGATGCTAATTTTTTTAACCTGATCAATGGATAGTTGTGTTTCAACATCAAAGGTTCTTATGCTGTCTACTTCATCTCCAAAGAATTCTATTCTGTAAGGTTCGTCATTTGAAAAGGAGAACACATCGATGATTCCACCTCGAACTGAAAATTCACCCGGTTCTGTTACAAAATCGACTCGTTTAAATTTATATTCAAACAACACTTCATTAATAAAATCGATTGATAATTCGTCATTGACCGATATTTTTAAAGTGTTCTTTTCAAGTTCCTTTCTCGTAACCACCTTTTCAAAAAGTGCATCCGGGTATGTGACAATTATTGCAGGTTTTTTCCTTGAATTGATTCGGTTTAAAACTTCTGCACGTAAAAGCACATTTGCATTATCTGTCTCCTCAATCTGGTAGGGTCTTCTATAACTTCCGGGATAGAAAAGGACGTCCTTTTCATTTAGTAGTTGCTCCAGATCATTTAAATAATAAGCAGCCTCTTCTTTATCATTTAAAACTAGCAGAAATGGTTTTTCTCCTTGCTTAAACACATTGGAAATTACAAAGGAAAAAGAGGATCCAAAAAGCCCTTTTAGATGTGTTTTGCTGTTCCGATAACTATCCGGATGGGCAATAGAATCTTGCAGTTTTTGCATGTGCAAAGACTGTAAATAAGTTTGCGAGATTAGAGATTTACTCAACTAAAACTATTTTGTGCAAATATAGAAATTTTGTTTATTCTATTATTGATAAAAAGTTTTAATAAGGCTATATTTGTGATATAGAAATTAAGAAAAATATGGCTATTTCAGACCTTTTCGACAGCGAATTCAGAAAAAGAAATAAAGATCATTTTGCATCAATTGTTAGAATGGCATTGAGCGATGATATAATAACAAAAGCCGAGCAAAAGTTTTTAGACAGGTTAGCAGATAAGTTGAATATTAGTGAGGATGATTATAAGAAGATCTTGAAGGATTATAAATCTCGTGCAATTAATGCACCTGTTTCTTATGATGAACGCTTAGAACGATTATATGATCTGGCTCAAATGGTTTGGGCCGACAAGATTCGCCGTAAAGATGAGGTTAAATTGTTAAGAAAATTTTGCGTTGCTTTAGGTTTTCATGCAATTAATGTAAAGTATATTACTAAAAAAGCATTGGAATTGGTGAAGCAAGGGGTCGAACTAGACCAATTCATTTACGGAATAAAAAATATGAATCAATAAAAAAGCAAACTCTAATTCACTTTTTTATTTAACAGATTATTCATCTTTTTTATTAATTCTTTTTCATTAAATGGCTTGGCTATATATTCGTTCATTCCAATTCCCAAACATACTTCCTTCTCTAAAGGAGAAACATTTGCAGTAAGCGCAATAATCGGTATATTTCTCAATTCTTCAATTTCCGATTGCCTGATGAATCTTGTTGTTTCATATCCATCCATTTTTGGCATTTTAAGATCCATTAAAATAAGATCATAAGGGTTTTGATGCAATCGTTCTATAACCTGATCTCCATTACTAACGATATCTACATAATAATCACCATAATCTGCTAGAATTTTCATTAATAGGAGTTGATTGCTTTCCAAGTCATCAGCAATTAAAACATTGAATTTAGTTCCATCCAAACTAGATTTGGGTTTTGACTCCAAAGTAGTTTCTTCTTTCTGGTTGGCCGAGAACTCAAAATTTAAAATGAATTTAAAAGTCGTTCCCTGATCCACTTTACTATTTACGGTTAAGGAACCATTCATTAAATTGATCAGGCTTTTAACTATAGATAATCCTAAACCTGTACCGCTATAAGTATTAACATCATGAGTTTGAGTAAAACTTTCAAATATTGAATCAATCTTGTCTTCCTGAATGCCAATTCCTGTGTCCTTTATTTCAAATTCAACCTTTAAATTTTTACTTTTTCTTTCTAAAAGCCTGACATTTAAATTCACATGACCAGAATGTGTGAATTTTAAGGAGTTGTCTATAATGTTGGTAAGGATCTGAGTCAATCGTATCTTGTCACCAACCAGGAACTGAGGAATATTTTTGTCTATATCACAAGTGTAAACAATATTTTTTGACTTACTTTTTACAATATATGTGTCGTTTAAAAACTCTATTACCTTTTTAAAATCAAATCGGTTATATTGGATCTTTAATCTGCCCATTTCAATTTTAGAGATATCCAGTATGTCATCTATCAAGTTCCTTAAGTGTTCACCTGATTGTTTTATGATATCCAAATAGTGCAACTGGGTTTCGTTCAAGTTCGATCTTTGCAATATTGTGGAAAAACCCATGATCGAATTTAAAGGCGTTCTCAACTCGTGGCTTGTATTTGCCAAAAATTTATTTTTGAACTCCTCTCTTTCTTTAAGAATTTGAGACTGGATTAGTGACTCGTTCTTTTCCTGAGATAAGGTGTTGGAAATTTTATAATGCGCAGTAAAATCTATAATAGAAAATATGACACTATCTTTTTGAACATGAATGGTCAGGTCAAAAATTCCGGTAACATTACCTATTTCCAGATTTATACAAGAAATTGTGAACTCACTTCCGGATTTTTCATCAAAGTGATATTGAATGCTTTCAAAAAACGGGTGTACATCAAAAATGGTTTTACCTTTAGTTAATTTAAAAAGGTTATTGTCAGAATCCAGGATAACTCCATCTTTTGAAATTTCAATTAATTGGATCTTATCTTTAATGTATTGTTGTCTTAATTTATCAATCATGAGTCTGCTAGCTTTGAAGATCATGAGCTAAATCCTGGAACATCTCTTTCACATTTTCGCCAGTTTTGGCACTGGTTAAACAGTCAAATTTGATTTCTTTTAAAGCAAGGATGTCAATTAGAGATTGTTTACTTACTAAATCTAATTTATTACCAATAACTTTAATTTTAGCTTTTGGATAGTTTTCCTTTAAAAACTCAATTTCATCATTTATATCAATAAATGTATCGATCCTCGTCGCATCAAACACATAAATGAACCCATTAGATCCAAGCAAATACGACAATCTGGTATTTTTTACCGATGTATTACCTTCAACATCCCAAATAATCAAAGATATTTTTTTTGTGCTTTTTAATTCTACTACTTTTTTCTGGATTTGTACTCCTAAAGTTACTTTGTAATCTTCAGAAAACGTGTCATCGATAAACCGTTTCATTAAAGAGGTCTTCCCAACGCCAAAATGACCTAATAATACTATTTTTTTGGGGCTACTCATTTTTAAAATATTTTTCTAGTTCCTGTTGATAGATCTTGCTCATCAACATGATCTTTCATTATGTGTTCCGAAAAGTCCAATAATTTATTTTCCAAATTGTTCTTATATGTCTGGTTATAAGCACCAGAGATTACTACCGCAATATAATAAAAGTGAAAGTTCTGGATATGAATATTGTACAACTCGTATTCAATTGATTCCAGATCCTGGTTTCCTCCACTAAATGCATCTTCAACAAAACTTTTAATAGCAGTAAGCATGCCAGAAATTAAATCTTTATCAATTGTTTCTTTTTTACTATAGCTTCCGGAAAGAATTCCTGAGTCTTTTTCGATAATGAAAATTTGCTCAATTTCTGGTTTCACAAGATTTGATAATATGATATCTTCTTCACTCACACCAGATACTTTGGATCTAAATTTTCGTTTCCAGTTTTTAATTGAGAAACTGCTTTGCAATTGCCTATTAATGTTTTCAGAAAGCATTTTAATTTCATTCTGAATATATTTTTTGATCATTTTACCCATTATTGGGTACAAAGCTTCCACCACAGCATCCTGAGAATTCTTTATTTCTTCTTTAAGTGTTTCGGTAATTGTAGGCCCTAATGTTTTTGGTATATCCCGAACAAACTCATTGAGTTTTTCATTAATTATAGGATCAACTTTTTTGGAGAGCTGGTCCTTAGTATTTAATACCGAGTTTATCGATTCAATTTTTTTTGTAATGGATTGAGCAAAAACCCGATCTTCTGTTAGAAGAATATCTTTTAAGAGTTTAAGCTTATCTTTTTGTTCCATTATGTTTAGAAGGATTTGAACAGAGAAAATCTGTGCCTACTTAGAGGCTATTTTCTCACCTAAAGAAATAAGAAGATCACCTAACAATTTTCTATCAACTTTTTGATCATCTAATTTATCGGCTTTATCCTCGAGGGCATTTTCCAGGTCGGTAATGCGTATATTTATATCGGTACTTAAATTGTCAATACTAGACATTAGTTCTTCTCGTGTCTCATTAATATAGTTATGAAGTTCTTTTCGTTTTGAATCTATATCTTTTTTGAGGGTTTCAAATTCAGAATTATATTCGGCAATATTTTCACCAAATATGAGATTTTTTATAACTTCTATTTTAGAGGCTGAATCAGCATTACTATTAACGTTAGTTGCTTTTTTGTCTTTAGCCATAATAAATTGTTGATTGTAAATAGTTATTTCATTAACAAAAATAGAAAAAATTAACTATTTAAATCCTATTTAATTGAATTACTGTGCGTTCCTCATAAACTCCTCTGCTTTTTCTACCATATTCTTGCTGCCGCAAATTATAGGAACCCGTTGGTGTAATTCTGTTGGTTGAATATCCATTATCCTGGTAAATCCGTCACTTGCTTTGCCATTGGCTTGTTCAGCCAAAAAAGCCATTGG
Source organism: uncultured Flavobacteriaceae bacterium (assembly GCA_963722665.1). Classification (GTDB taxonomy): domain Bacteria; phylum Bacteroidota; class Bacteroidia; order Flavobacteriales; family Flavobacteriaceae; genus Site-B1. The sequence continues at coordinate 124,705 of CAVRNW010000018.1, read as the reverse complement.
ACTACATTCATATAACAATCTTAATTTTCCTTGTGGGCTTTTAGAGGTTTTTGGATACATATAGATTCCTCCTTTGATCATATTTCTATGAAAATCGGAGACCAAAGACCCAATATATCTTGAAGTATAAGGTCTGTCTCCTTCTTCTAATTGGCAGTATTTTATATAGTTTTTTATTCCTTGTGGGAAGTGAATATAATTTCCTTCATTTACTGAATATAATGTTCCATCCTCTGGGAATGTCATATCAGGATGGGATAAATAAAACACGCCTAATGCCGGATTTAGTGTAAATCCGTTTACACCATCGCCTGTCGTAAAGACAAACATTGTAGATGTGCCATAAATTATATATCCGGCGGCTACTTGTTCATCACCCTTTTGTAAGAAATCGTCTATGGTAACCGGAGTCCCAACAGGAGTCACTCGCCTAAATACCGAGAAAATAGTACCTACCGATACATTTACATCTATATTAGATGAGCCATCTAACGGGTCTATTAAAACAACATATTTATTCTGATGGTTTTCGTCCTGGCTGTTTATACATACAAAATCATCTTCTTCCTCACTTGCTAACCCACAAATAATATTTCTTTTAGTAAGCGCATTAATAAAAACATCATTGGCATAAACATCCAATTTTTGCTGGTCTTCTCCTTGAATGTTCGTATCGCCTGCCGCTCCTATAATATCCACTAATCCTGCTTTGTTTACTTCATGGTTTACAACTTTTGCAGCCAATCGAATCGAATTAAATAATTTTGATAATTCTCCGGAAGAATATTTAAAGGAGGCTTGATTTTTTATAATAAACTCTCCTAATGTTAAATTTTTGTAAGACATATAATAATTTGAAAGATTTGTACTGCAAATATCGGTATTTTTGATAAACTATAACGTTTGCGCAGAAGTTTAATATGATAAAATATTCCAGTTTAAACTATATTTGGATTTTATTTTAAAAAATGGATATCAAGATTCGTTTAGCAACAAAAAAAGATTTGCCGGATGTACTGAATTTAATCAAAGAACTGGCAATTTTTGAGAAGGAACCCGATGCCGTAGAAGTTACCGTTGAGGAATTGGAAAAAGACGGCTTTGCCAACAATCCGGAATTTATTTGTTTTGTTGCCGAAATAGATAATATAATTAATGGTATGGCCTTGGCCTATAAACGATATTCTACCTGGAAAGGCGTGATATTGCATTTGGAAGATCTAATAGTTAAAAAAGAAAGCAGAGGTTTAGGAATTGGCACTAAACTTCTGGATAGAATTGTGGTATACGGCCATGAAATTGGAGTAAAACGAATTAGCTGGGAAGTTCTTGACTGGAATACACCTGCCATTGATTTTTATAATAAAAAAGGAGCGAATATAAAGGAGGACTGGAGAGTGGTGCATTTGGATCAGCAAGGAATGAAAGAATACATAGCAAAATTATAGCATGAGAGTATTTAAATTTGGAGGTGCATCTGTAAAAGATGCCAATGGTGTAAAGAATTTAGTATCTGTTTTAAAAAAGGTGGGATACAATGATACACTTATAGTGGTTTCGGCCATGGGAAAAACAACCAATGCTTTGGAAGTTGTACTAAATAATTATTTTAATAATAGATCAGAGTTACAAAGCTCGTTGCAAGACATAAAAAAGTTTCATAATAATATCTTACTTGATCTTTTTGATAAGGAAGATCATAAGGTTTTTACAAAAGTAAACAGTCTCTTCCTTGAGTTGGACAATTACTTTAAGACCAATAAATCTCCCGATTATAACTTTGTCTATGATCAGGTTATTGGATATGGCGAATTGATCTCTACAACAATAATCAGTAATTATCTTGAGGAACAAGGACTAAAAAATAATTGGTTAGATGTTAGAGAATTTATTAAAACGGATAATTATTACAGGAGAGCTAATGTAGATTGGATGGCCACTCAGGATATTATATCCAAAAAAGTCAATAAGTCCGTTTTAAATATAACGCAAGGGTTCTTAGGGAGTGATACTAATAATTTCACAACAACCTTAGGCAGGGAAGGAAGTGATTATACAGCTGCCATTTTTGCCTTTTGTTTGAACGCCGAAAGCGTGACCATTTGGAAGGACGTCCCCGGAGTGTTAAATGCAGATCCTCGTTATTTTGAGAACGCCCAATTATTGAATAAGATCTCATACCGTGAAGCAATTGAACTTGCTTTTTATGGCGCATCGGTCATACACCCTAAAACCTTACAGCCACTGCAACGTAAAGAAATTTCTTTACATGTGAAGTCTTTTTTAAATCCTGAGAAACCAGGAACTATTGTTGGGAAAGAAATGGGCATTGATCCTAAAGTGCCTTGTTTTATCTTAAAGCAAGATCTTGTTCTGTTATCACTTTCAACTTTAGATTTTTCATACATCATGGAAGAGAATATCAGTGAGATATTCAATTTGTTGCATTTATATAAAATGAAAGTTGATGTTATCCAAAATTCTGCTATTAGTTTTTCGGTTTGTTTTGACAATACCTATAATAATCTAGAAAAGCTTTTACATCATTTGAAGGCCAAATTCAAAGTTACTTGCCATGAAAAGGTATCATTATATACAATTAGACATTATGACGCAGATTCAATAGATCAGTTAGAAAAGAACAAAACTGTTTTATTAAAGCAGATATTTGGTGAAACCGTTCAAATTGTAACACAATAAACTAATCATTGCATTTCTAATGTAAAAAATATTTTCGTTTAAATCATTTTAAAAAAATATGTTTTCACAGATGTAACCACTTCGTTAGTACATGAATTTTTTCATATTTTTTTGGGAGTTTACAAATTAAAAAATTCATGTACTTTTGTAATTAGCTCAATCAAAAACCAACTATGGGATTAGTAACCGCAAAAGAAGTTTCTAAAGCGATAAATTTAGATAAGTACGGCTTTTTTGGGACCTTTTTAGGTTGGATCTTGATGAAATTGCTAAATATTTCTACACTTAACAGGATTTATAACAGAAACAAACATTTAAAAGAGTTAAATTTTCTGAATAGCATTTTAAATGAATTTCAAATCAAATTCGAAATTCCTGAAGAAGACCTGAACAGACTTCCTAAAGACGGGGCTTATATCACTATTTCTAACCATCCGTTAGGTGGGATAGACGGTATACTCTTATTAAAATTAATGCTAGAGCAACGAGATGATTTTAAGATTATCGGGAATTTCCTGCTTCACAGGATAGAACCATTGAAGCCATATATCATGCCTGTTAATCCCTTTGAGGAACGAAAGGATGCTAAATCAAGTATTTCCGGATTCAAAAATTCCATTTTGCATTTGCGTGAAGGCCACCCATTAGGAATATTTCCTGCCGGTGAGGTATCAACCTATAGAGATGGCAAACTGGTGGTTGATAAGCCGTGGGAGGAAGCTGCCATGAAATTGGTAAAAAAAGCTGAAGTACCGGTTGTTCCAATTTATTTTCATGCCAAGAATAGCAGATTGTTTTACAAATTATCTAAAATAAGTGATACCTTCAGGACAGCTAAATTACCGTCGGAATTACTCACTCAAAAGCACAGGATAATTAAGGTTAGAATAGGTAAACCAATATCTGTTAAAGACCAAAAAGAATACGAGTCATTGGAAAGTTTCTGCGAATTTATGCGTAAGAAAACGTATATGCTTTCCAATTCATTTGAGCCAAAAGAAAAAATAATCAATACGATTTCATCTACATTAAAGGTTCCTAAAACTCCAAAGCGGATAGTTACACCCGTGAAACCCGAAGTTATGGAAAAAGAACTGTCAGAGCTTAATGATGGGGATTACAGACTTTTAAAGAGCAAGAACTATGAGGTCTATCTATGTCCAGCCATTAAAATACCAAACATTTTACAGGAAATAGGGCGATTGCGTGAAATAACATTCAGGGAAGTTGGTGAAGGTACCAATGAAGCTATAGATCTGGATAAATTTGATGCATACTACCATCACATGTTTCTTTGGGATGATGACCGTAAATTAATTGCAGGAGCTTACAGAATGGGGTTGGGCTCTAAAATATTTGAAAAATATGGAATAGATGGTTTCTATCTACAGGACCTTTTCAGGTTTGAACCGGAATTATATAAAATGATGAGCCAATCCATAGAAATGGGAAGAGCTTTTATTATTAAAGAATATCAGCAAAAACCGATGCCTTTATTTTTACTGTGGAAGGGAATTGTTCACACAACATTGCGTTTTCCAGAGCATAAGTATTTAATTGGAGGTGTTAGCATTAGCAATCAATTTTCAAACTTTTCCAAGTCTTTAATGATAGAGTTTATGAAGTCGCATTACTATGATCCTTATGTTGCACAATATGTGCATCCTAAAAAGGAATTTAAAGTAAAACTGAATGACGCTGATAAAGATTTTGTGTTTGATGCTACAGAAGCCGATCTAAACAAGTTTGATAAGATAATTGATGAAGTAGAACCAGGTAATTTACGATTACCTGTTCTGTTAAAAAAATATATTAAACAAAATGCAAAATTAGTGGCATTCAATGTCGATCCTTTATTCAACAATGCCGTAGATGGATTGATGTATATTAAAATTTCAGACTTACCGGAAAGTACAGTTCGTCCTGTTATGGAAGAGTTTCAGGCTGAATTGGAACGTAAGTTCATGGGAAATGGAAATTCCACTGATAAATAAAAAAAGCCGAAAAGTAATTTTCGGCTTTTGAATGGTTTTTAGAACCAGGGTTTTTGCCCTACTTGATAGGTGTTATAAAACTCTTCATCAGATTTAGTCAGGTATATTATTCCTTCGATCAATCCAATGATTCCCATTAAGGAAGCTCCAATACCGCATGTAAACACTCCAACAATTAATGTCACAGCCAGCATAATGATTCCTTCCTTATTGTATCCTAAAATAAATTTATGAACTCCTAAAGAACCAAGTAGAATGGCCAGAACTCCAGCCAATATTTTTTTATTCTCTCCTGAAGCTTTATCAAAGGTTTCCTTAGCACTATCGGTAAATTCCTTAGCTGTTTCCTTAGCTTCTTCTGCAAATTCGGCTGCTTTTTCTTTAGCCTCTCCCGCAATCTCTTTAGCATCTTCAGCAAATTCTTTTGCTTTTTCTTTAGCTTTTCCAGCTGCCTTTTTTGCACCTTCTTTAGCGTCGCCTAACATATCGTCCAGGTCATCGCTTAATTTTTTGTTATCTTTTGCCATGGTTTATTAATTGATTAATTTATATAAAGTTATAAAAATATAGACTACTTTTTTCAATGTAAGGACTATTTAATTAGAACTTGTAAAATAGGAAGCTAGATTTTAGGTTTCTAATTACTGGAACGCACTATCTATTGGTTCCCAAAGTTCTATTTTATTGCCTTCCGGATCCAGGATCCATCCAAATTTTCCATAATCGTATTCTTCTACCTTACCAACAACAGTTACACCCTCTTCCTTGAGTATCGCCAATAGTTCATGTAAATTTTCGACCCTGAAGTTCATCATGAACTGTTTTTTACTTGGGTCAAAGTATTTAGTATCCTCTTTAAAAGGAGACCATTGGGTAGAACAATCGTTTCCCTTTGTGTCTTTCCACCAAAATGTGCATCCGTAATCATCCACAGGCAATCCTAAATGTTTTTTATACCATTTCTTTGTGTTTTCCGGGTCTTTTGTTTTAAAAAAGACACCTCCTAAACCTGTTACTCTTTTTTTCATCGTTTAATTTATCAGTAGTTCAATGTTAATTATTGTTACATAACTTATTTTTTATTCTTATACAGATCTTCATATAAATTGATCCATTCTTTGGTACTTACTTTGGCGGTTAGTTGACCAATAAGTTCGAATGGGATATCATCCATTCGTTTAAACCGGATACAGCTTTTTCCCATATCCAGTTTATATTTGCATTGCTTAGAATATTCTGAAGTAAACCATTCCATGAGATCTTTTTTAGCATAGAGTACCATACTATAAACCGCAATAAAATTCTTTTGTGATGCCAAATTCATAAAGGGTAATGGTAATTCAGGAGTACAGTGATAGCCGGCAGGATATATTTTATGTGGAACCACGTAACCCATCATGCCATAACTCATGGCTTCTTCCATTCCTTTTGGTAAATTATCTAAAATAACCTGACGTAATTTTTTCATTGGCTCTTTTCTTTCTTCAGGTATTTGTGAGATATAATCCTCCGGTGAATTTGCCTTGTACTGCATAATAATTATAATTAATCAGTAGGTAAGTTTAATAATCTATCCGGATAGAATTTCAGATAATTGTAATCATTGGATAGTCATAAATTTAGGGAAGTCTTCATTAATAACCGACATTTCCAATGGTTTTTCAAAGAAAAACATTAACAGACCGAATTTATGTTCGTGTTAAATTAGCAAAATTCTGCTTTGATCTTATCAACAATAGTTTGGGACAGTTTTTCTTTGCTTTGATGAGTCCAGCCAGCTATATGAGGTGTCAGGATCACATTTTTTAAGTTGAGCAGGTCCTGAAAATCCTTTGGAATTTTACTATCTAAGAACAGGTTTTCAAATGAGGATTGTTCGTATTCCAATACATCCAGTCCTGCAGCAATAATTTTGCCCGAGTTTAAGGCTTCCACGAGATCTTTTGTAACAACACATTTTCCTCTTGCTGTGTTCAATAAATAAAACGGTTTAGTGAAACTATCAATGAATTTCTTATCGACCATTTTATTTGTCAAATCAGTAAATGGCACATGAAGACTTAATACATCCGCTTGTTTTTTTAGGGTTTCGAGAGTCACTTGTTTTGCCTTTTCATCTTCCAGATTATCTTTTATATCATAAAAAACAATCTTAACATCAAATCCTTGAAGTTTTTTTGCAAATGCTTTTCCCGTATTCCCATAACCAATGATCCCAACAGTTTTCCCATCCAGCTCATCACCTCTGTTCTGTTCTCGTTTCCATTCGCCATGTCTTACTTCATTATCAGCAATAAGTAATCTGTTCATTAAAGCGAGAAGCATTCCTAAGGCGTGTTCAGACACGGCATTTCTATTACCTTCAGGGGCAGAAATTAAATGGATTCCTTTGGTTTGGGCATATTCACAATCGATACTTTCTAATCCGGCACCAACACGAGCTATAAATTTTAAATCACTGGCGGCATCAATAAAGGTTTTGTCAATTTTAAACCTGCTTCTGATTACAATTCCTTGATAGTTTTTAATTTTTCTCTCAACTTCTTTTTTCGATGATGAATAATCTTCATGATTTGTAAACCCCAGTTCATTGAGTTGATTTATTAGTAAAGGATGGTTTGAATCAAGGTGGAGAATATTCATAGTCCGGATTAATATAGATAAAGTTACAAAGTTTTGACTTATTTAAGTTTAATCCCAATGTAATTTGATTACAATATAAAATTGTTCAAATATTTAATATCCATTTGGCAATAGTGAAGTAAATTAAAATACCGAAGATATCGTTACTTGTTGTAATAAACGGGCCTGTTGCAATGGCAGGATCTATACCTCTTTTATCAAGGAATAAAGGAATGAAAGTGCCTATTAAGCCAGCTACAACAATTACAATTATTAGGGACATTGATATGGCCAGAGCAACATTAAACTGGCCTTCCCAAACCCATACAAATAAAAGTAGTACTATAGCCAGAATAACGCCATTCAAAGCAGCTAAAAGCATTTCTTTTAATAAGCGGCTATTAACACTTCCCTTAACATCATCATTTGCTAATCCCTGTACAATTATAGCACTTGATTGGACGCCTACATTTCCGGCCATTGCTGCAATTAAAGGTGTAAAGAAAAATAAAATAGCATGCTGCTGTAACATTTCCTCAAAACCACCCATAATGTAAGCCGCACCAATACCGCCAATAAGTCCTAAAAAAAGCCAAGGCAAACGTGCTTTTGTCAAATCAAAAATACTGTCTTCAGAATCAACCGTTTGCGTTATACCAGCAGCTAGCTGATAATCTTTTTCTGCCTCTTCTTTAATAAAATCAACCACATCGTCAATCGTAATTCTACCCAATAGGGTTTGATTTTCATCAACAACCGGAATCGCTTCCAGATCGTACTTTTGCATAATTTTGGCAACATCCTCTATTTCGTCATTGACATTTACAAAATCCACACTTGAAATGTAGATGTCTGATATTTTTTGTTCATTTTTGGCAACGATAAGATCTTTTAAAGACAATCGGCCAATTAATTTTTCCTGTTTATCAACTACATAAATGGAATGTACTCTTGTTACCTCTTCTGCTTGACCTCGGATCCTTCTTAAACAACCGGCAACTGTCCAGGTTTCATATACTTTTACCAGCTCTTTTGCCATAAAACCACCAGCGGAATCTTCATCATAGGCAAGTAATTCCTGAATTTCGGCTTTATGCTCTTGGTCTTCAATATGTGAAATAACTCTTTTTTGGCGTTCCTCAGGGAGTTCAGCAATAATATCAGCAGCATCATCAGTATCCAGTTCTTCAATTTCTTCGGCAATTTCTTTAGAAGATAGGTTTTTTAAAACTTTTTCTCTGTCATCATCATCCAATTCCATTAAAACATCAGAAGTTGTCTCCGAATCTAAAAGTTTTATGACATAGATGGCCTCTTCGAGATCTATCTCTTCAAGGATTTCGGCAATATCTGCATAATGAAATTCAGACAACATTTTACGTAACTCTTTATCATTTTTGGCTTCAATTAAATTCTCAACCTTTTCTATGAGCTCGTCATTGATTTGAAATTGTATGTTATCTTTATTTTCTTCCACAGGGAATTATTGGTTTTTAAGGTCGTCTTGAATTAGGATAGAAAGTTTTATAAATTCCTTTACACTTAATTGTTCAGGTCGTTTATCAAAGATAACATCTTCTCTTAAATTATCTGATAAATTAAGTGTTTTTAAACTATTCCGTAGCGTTTTTCGTCTTTGCTGAAAGGCTGTTTTTACTACTTTAAAGAATAATTTTTCATCGCAAGGCAGTTCAAAATTCTCCTTTCGAGTTAATCTTAGTACTCCGGAATCGACTTTAGGTGGCGGATAAAAAACACCAGGAGGGACTGTAAACAAATAATCTGCATCATAAAATGCCTGAACGAGAACTGATAGAATTCCATAGACCTTACTACCTTCTTTTTGACAAATTCGCTTGGCTACTTCCTTTTGAAACATGCCTGAAAATTCGGGTATTTGATACCGATATTCTAATGCCTTAAATACAATTTGTGTTGAAATATTATAGGGGAAATTCCCTATGATCGCAAACTGTTTACCCTTGAATATCTCAGAAAGATCAAATTTTAAAAAATCATTTTCAATGATTCTGGGAATTAGCTCAGGATAGTTGGATTTTAAATACTCAACACTTTCTTTATCGATTTCAATGACATAGGTAGTGACTGTTTTTTTTGAAAGCAAATGTTTTGTTAGGATACCCATTCCCGGACCAATCTCTAAAATATGATCGTAGCCCTTTAAGGTTAAGCTGTCTCCAATTTTCATTGCAATATTCTCATCCTTTAAAAAGTGCTGGCCTAAATATTTTTTTGCTTTAACATTCATTGTTAATCAAAGGTTACGGTATATTCATCTATAATTTCCAGTTCGGTTCTAAAAGCTAACATTTTGTCTGCAAATCTTTTTAGCCCTTCACTTCTTAATCGGTCTGCATCATTTTTATAATAGTTGTCCAGATCTTCACGTGATTTGGCTCTATATTGAACTGAATAGGTAATACCTCCCATTTCTTCATCAACCAGAACTTTGGTCAATTTTGCTTCGGTAAATTTTCCGGTAGCCAGCACTTGAGGAATGTGTTCTTTAATCCAGTTTAACCAATCCTCATGGATACTTTCATCTATATTTGCCGTTACGTTGTAAATTATCATGATCACAATTTTTGGCTAAGTTAAGAGTTTAATTGCTGTAAAATAGTCAAGGTGAAAGTAGAAATTTAATTTGAAAGTTTTTTGTATTGCCAACTAATTTATAACATCTCCTCGTAAAGCCCTGTATTTTTTTCGGGCTTCTACAAAGTAAATACTATCGGCATGATCAAAGATAATTTGCTCATATAACTCTTTTGCCTCGTCTTCCCGGGCAAGATGATTAATGAACAATTCGGCTAGCATATAGATAGCATCATCTATAAGTATGTCTTCTCGCCAAGTATCAATTATCCTTTTATAATTGGATTCCGCCTGAAGATATTGTTTATTTTTTTCATACAATTTGGCTTGCATATACAGTGCCTGATCTTCAATAGTCTCACCCTTGTGATTTGTTAAAATATCATCTAAAAGAAGGATGGCGTCCTTTGGTTTATTCTGGAAGGCGAGAAGATCTGCTTTTGCATACAATTTTAGGGCCGTTTGAGTGGTATCTTCAAATTTGTTATCTGATATCAATAATTTCAGATCTAAGGCATCATTTGCAATTAATTGTGAGGTAGAAGACTTTAATATTTTCAATTGAGATTCTGCCCAATCAAAATCACCTTTGTAGTAACTGGCTTTGGCAACTTTGAATCTTGCTTCCTGTGATATAGTGCTATTCTTTAAACTGCGTTGAATTTGAGTATAATAAATTAAAGCTTCATTGAATTTTTCCTGGAACACCAATATATCCCCTAGTTTAATCTTAATCTGGGCAACTTGAATTACTGACAGAGGCAGATCTAATGATTCTTTTAAAAATAAAATAGCATCGTTTGGTTTATCTAAATTAAAAGCCAGGAACTGGGCATAGGACAATTGCAAATCTATTGTTAGGTGATTAAGACCATATTCATTGAAAAGCCGGTTATATTTGGCTTTAATATTGTCAAAATTATTGTCAGTCACTTCTTGAATCTCGAGTTCTAACAAATAATTATTGGCTTTTATTACAGTATCAGTCTCCTGAGACTTATTTATGATATAATCTAAGATCTCCCTTGCAACCTCATTGTCCTTTTGTTCCATGGCAATGAGTGCCAGGTCAACAATACGCTGCAGACTCCCTGGGTTGCGGTTGAATATGGCTTTTTCCTGAACAAATGATTTTTTGTAATCCTTTTGTTGAATGAATAGCCAGCTGAGTAATTTATTCCATAGGAGATTAGGTTCTTTTTGAATTTTTTTAAGAAGAATTCTTTTTAAGGACTGATTATTTTCATTTTGTCCGTCTTCACTTATAAATGCGCTAATTGCCCGTTTTGTATGGTCGATATAGGAGTTATTTTCCAGAATAAAATCCAGATAACTGTTAAACATTTTTTCAATATCCCCTTGTTCTCCATAAATTCTTGCCAGTTGAATATTAAAATTCAATTCCGGATTGAGCTCCATTGCCTTCTTATAGACAAAAATGGCATTTTCCAGCAAAGAATGATTTTCATATGTTTTGGAAATACTATAAGCGTAGTTGGGATTTTCGAATAATTTTTGGTTTGCTAAATTATAATATTCTTCAGCTTTAATTTGATCATTCTTTAATTCAAAATTATAGCCTAATTCAACCAAAAATAATGGATTGTCGATTTGATCAACTATTTTTTTTAAATAAGTTTCGGCCTCATCAAGTTGCTCAAGTTGCCTGTATATTTCGACAATCTTGATTTTATAATTTGTGTTTCGCTGATTTTCTGCTTCTAATTTTTGAAATATAGCTAAAGCTTTATCGAATTGTCCTTTGTCAAAGTAATCATTGGCTAACTCTTCTTGTGAAAAGGATGCTAATGAAAAAACAAACAGTAATAAGAAAATTACGAGTCTCATGCTTCAAATATAGCAAATGTAAAAGGTTGTTATTATTAAACTTATTATAAAAAAATGCCTGGACTTGTAAGTCCAGGCATACCAATCATAAGTAATTGTGCTATTAATCAAATTTTATTTAAAAATGATTCAATTATTCTGTCATTGGCACTATTTATCGATTTATCAAACTGAACGTTCATTTTGATATTATTATCAATGTCTTTCCAAACATATTTTCCTAGATTAAAAGCTTTCACTTCATAAAATCCACCTACATTCGTTTTCCCGTCTATATTATATTGTCTTGTTTGCTTTATATACAAAATATGATCTGCGCCTTTGTTTGCGGCTATTTGGTAAATGGCGTTAGGCAATTTCCCTGATAGAATGGCATATTCTGCATCAATTCCTTCTTTGGCCAAACGCTCCTTTACTTTTTCACCATAACTATCCATAAATGCATTTGTAACTTCTCCCGCTTTAAGAACAACATAAACTTTTGATGATTTAAGGTGAGGTTTTTCTGTTTTGATCTTATCCTTGATCTCATGTGCTTGGACCACTTGGCTTACCATAAAAACCAGTGCAGCTATGACGAACATGCGAAGAATATTTTTCATAAAGTAGGTTATTAGATTTGGGAGTACTAACTTCTAAAATTATTTCAGAAAAACAAAGAAAAGCGCAAAATATTCGTTGAACGGCGAATATTTAATGCACTTTATCGATAAAATATGTATATTCTTACAAAATTACAAACTAGCAGACTTTCTGAATTTCTGAATTTCTAATTGTAATAACTTATTTTTTTCTGCTTCTGCAATGAGTTGTTTTTCTGTTTTTAGTATTAACAATTCAATTTCACTTAAAACACGTTTTGTTTTTGTTTTTTCCAGTTCTATTTGGGTTTTTAAAAGCAGTACTTCTTTTAGTTTGGATTCTGGAATAACAATTTCCTGCAACGCAACATCCGTTTGGTTAGATTGTTCTATGCTTATAATGTCAGTTGAAGAAGCAAGAAGATATTCTGTATCGGAGAATTCTTCGATAGAAAGTGTATTCATAATTTTGCTTGAAAATTCTTGCATTGACTCTTTTATGGTAATATTACAATGTGCATCACCATGATTTTTCCAGGATGGATTTGTTGATTTTAAATAATAAGATTGGATTTTATATTTCCCTCCAATATTAACTTTATTGTTCGATAAGTCAATGTTATAGTTAGCTGTTTGATCTATTAAAAGAATAAAATCAAAATTTTCTTTATAAGCTCTTTTAAAAATCTTCATTTGAGGTACTTGTTCAGAAACTTTATAGGTTGCAAATTGAGTATAAACTTGATTAAGTTCCAGGTTTGAAGATACTAAGGATTTAAAATTTTCAAGGTTTTCCGAATCCTGTCCGGTTCTTAAAATAATGAATACTTTCTTTAGCGATGAATCCGATTCAAGATTCTTTGCTTGCATAATTGGTAGGTTAAAAATTAAACAGATAAGGAGCAGCCAAAAGATATGTCTGCTTTTCATTTTGAGGGTTTTTTGCTAATATTTATATTTTAAGGGAAATCTAATTTAGGAAAAAAAATAATATTGCAAACAAAAGTGTGGATTAATTACTAATTATGACGGTAAATTGTGATATTATAATAATTTCAAGACGGTTTTTGAAAACTGTTTGAGTGAATTTTTATCATTTAAATCAAAGAACTGGTCATCAAGATTATGCCAATCATTGCCATAAGAACTTGAAACTACTGATATGTTGTATTTAGCAGAACCCTCATCATTTTCTTCCAACTGATCAATTAAAATCAGGTATTTATAATTTAGCTTATTGAATTTTAGGACATCCTGTTTGTTCAAGGTCATTTCTTTGGAATAGACTTCAGTTGTTGCTTTAATATTAGCAAATAATAATTCGAATTCCAGATTATCCTTTAAATTTTTGAGACCTGCTGAATCTTCTTCAGATCCTCGAATAATTATGAGGGCATTAGATTTTTCAGTCAGAACTTTTTGATTTGAGTTCTTGTTTTTCTTATTTGAAGAGGCCTTTCGATTTTGTTTTACTTCTTCGAGTGCTATAGCTTCTGCCAAGCGTTTTTCTTCTTTCTCCTTTTTCTCAAGTTCCTTTAATTTGTTTTCTTTCTCTCTTTTGGCTTCTGCTAACTTATCTTCTTCAATACGCTTTTCCTCGATCCTTTTGGCCTCAGCAAGTTTTTCTTCCTGAGCTTTTTTCTCAAGTTTCTATTAACTTGGATTTCTTCCTTTCTTTTAATTTCTGCTAATCTCTCTTCTTCAATACGCTTTTCCTCTATCCTTTTAGCCTCAGCAAGTTTTTCTTCCTGGGCTTTCTTTTCAAGTTTCTTTAATTTGTTTTCTTCTTCTCTTTTGGCTTCTGCTAAACTTTCTTCTTCAATACGTTTTTCCTCTATCCTTTTGGCTTCAGCAAGTTTTTCTTCCTGGGCTTTCTTTTCAATTTCTATTAACTTGGATTCTTCCTTTCTTTTGGCTTCCGATATTCTTTTTTCCTCAAGACGTTTTCTTTCTATATCTTTTGTCTTAGCCAGATTTTCTTGCTCTTCCTTTTTCTTTTTTTCTTCTGATCTTAACGCTTCTGTTCGTTTGACTTCTGCTAATTCTTTCTCCTTTTTCAAATTTTCCAACCCCTCCAAAATCACCTGATTCTTTTTCTTTTGAGAACTTAAAACCGTTCCATATTCCTCCTCTAAACGCTCTCTTTCAGCAATGGTTTTCTTGGTTTTTTCTTTTTCAATCTTAAGTTGCCTTCTCAATTCTTCAATTTCAATATCAATTTCCACAGAGGATTTAAGCTGGTTATAGTCCACTTCGGGAAATGGGGATTGTTGTTTTTCTGCATTAAATTTATCATCAAGTATATTATCTTTCGATGAAATATAATTAGGAACGATCTCACTGATAATTTGTTGACTGAATTTTTCAACGGACAGGTTTTACAGAGATATTACAGGTTTTTTGTCCCAGATCGATCCAGTCAGGATTTGAAGATTTGATCGGGTATGATCTAATTTGATATTTTCCTCCTACCTGGGTTTGATTATCAATTGTAAACTTAGCTATCTGATCAATCAAAATGATGTAGTCAAAATTATTATCATATGCAGTGGAGAATATTTGATTGTTGTTCCATGCCATTCCAAGCGGATAATGAATTATATTGGAAGTTATTTTATTGGTAACAAAATCAGAATTCAGGATACCGGTTAGTCGATTAATTTCTTTTTCATTGCCTTCTGTACGAAGTAAGACGTAAGCCTTTTGCGTAGGGGATATGTCATCTGATTCAGGTTTTAATGTGGCGCAGTTGAAAAATAAGGAAGATAACAGAAAAAAAATCCAAAAATTTGAGGCAGATCTCATTAATCAATGATTTTAAAACCTGTATAAGGTACTAAAACTTTAGGAATTTCAATTCCCTCATCTGTTTGATAGTTTTCTAAAATTCCGGCTAAAACCCTTGGTAGGGCCAGAGAGCTTCCATTCAATGTATGAGCTAATTGCTTTTTACCATCTTTAGATTTAAATCTTAATTTTAATCGATTTGCCTGAAATGTTTCAAAATTTGAAACAGAACTTATTTCTAACCACCTGTCTTGAGCCGTGGAAAACACTTCAAAATCGTAGGTGATGGCAGAGGTAAACCCTAGGTCTCCACCGCAAAGCCTTAGAATTCTATAAGGCAATTCCAATTCGTTTAATATACCTTTTACATGTTCTACCATGCCTTCCAGTGCCTTATAGGAATTATCCGGATGCTCTATTCTAATAATTTCAACTTTATCAAATTGATGCAGACGATTTAATCCTCTTACATGAGCACCATAACTTCCGGCTTCTCTTCTAAAACAAGGGGTATAACCCGTTATTGAGATTGGAAGATCACTTTCATTCAATAGCTCATCTCTAAAGATATTTGTTCCAGGTACTTCGGCAGTAGGAATCAGGTACAGATTGTCTTCAGTTACATGATACATTTGACCTTCTTTGTCAGGCAGCTGACCAGTTCCAAAACCAGATGCTTCATTAACCAGATAAGGCAGCTGATATTCTGTATAACCCGCTTTGGTATTCTTATCCAGAAAATAAGAGATCAATGCTCGTTGCAGTCTTGCTCCTTTACCCTTGTAAACCGGGAAACCGGCACCTGTTATTTTGTTTCCCAATTCAAAATCAATGATGTCATATTTTTTTGCTAATTCCCAGTGAGGTAACGCTTTATCAGATAAAGCCGGAATTTCACCTGCTTTAAAAACAACCTCATTATCTTCTTCTGAATTGCCCTTTGGCACCAGATCATTTGGAACATTTGGGATGGTATGCAATAACTGATTTAAGGCATCGGTCTTTGAATTCAATTCTTCGGAAAGCGTTTTTGAAGCTTCCTTTAAATGAGAAGTCTTATCTTTAAGCAGATTGGCTTTCTCTTTTTCTCCCGATTTAAATAATATTCCAATTTCTTTTGACAGCGAATTAGATTCGGCTAAAATGTTATCTAATCTAGTTTGCAGGCTCCTTCTTTGCTCGTCAATTTCTAAAACTTCAGCAATTATTTTTGACGCATCAAAATTTCTTTTTTTTAAACTTTTGATAACCTGATCTCTGTTATCTCTTATATAAGGTACTTGCAGCATTTTTTAGTTTTTTAAAGCTGAATTTATATCAGCAACTTTTGAGTATATCTAGATGTTTACTAATGGGATACTGAA
Source organism: uncultured Flavobacteriaceae bacterium (assembly GCA_963722665.1). GTDB lineage: Bacteria > Bacteroidota > Bacteroidia > Flavobacteriales > Flavobacteriaceae > Site-B1. The sequence continues at coordinate 108,193 of CAVRNW010000018.1, read as the reverse complement.
ACAACTTCAGTATTAAAGAACAAAAGTAAGAAATAGTTTAGATTGTTAAACTCTTATTCATTCCAAATTTGATGGCAATAGCCATTCAAAGCCAATAAAAGAAAATGTAAATTGAGGGTTTATTAATGTCCGTTTTACCCATCCGGTAAAAATGGCTCCCACAGATTCCAGAAAACAAAGTAATCCGAAATATAATTCTGAATACAATTAAAGCAGAATTGTCAATATTCCTGAATAAGAAATTATTCATTTTTAATTGAATCAATAAAAGCCAAGGCAAATAGCCTGTCTTTAATTAATTGATCTTGCAGTAATTTTATTGAATCGAATTTTTCTTCATTCCTTATTCTTTTAAGAAGATTGATCTGTAATTTTTGTCCGTAGATATCTTTATCGTAATCAAAAAAGTGAACCTCAATAGTTTTCTTTTTCCCTTTAACCGTCGGTTTCTTGCCAATATTCATCATACCATAAACCAAATTATCTTCTAAAATAGCATTGACAATGTAGACTCCTTTTTTAGGGATAAGTTTATAGTCTTCTTCTATACTAATATTGGCTGTTGGGAAATTTATAGTTTTACCCAATCCATTTCCTTTAACAACAGTGCCGGTAAGCATAAAATTATATCCCAAATATTTATTCGCCCTTGCTACATCTCCTTTGGCGAGAGCACTCCTGATCTTGGTAGAACTAACTGCAACATTCGCAATATCCTGAGCCGGAATTTCAACTACCTTAAAATTATAGACCTCACCGTATTCTTTTAGATCCTCAATATTTGCACTTCTGTTTCGTCCAAAATGATGATCATACCCTACAACAACAATTTTAGCCTTTAGTTTATTGACTAAAATATCCCTAATAAATTCAATAGCTGTAAGCCTTGAATACTCTTTGGTGAATTTTTGAATCACGATCCTATCTATTCCTAAATCGGTAAGAATGTCATAGCGTTCATCAATGGTGTTAAGCAATTTAATTTTTGAATCCTTTTGAAGTACCATTCTGGGATGAGGGAAAAAGGTCAATACTACAGATTCCAGTTCCTCGATCTCAGAAATAGTAATTAAGCGTTTAAGTATCTCCTGATGACCTACATGCACGCCGTCGAAAGTTCCAATGGTAACAATGGAGTTTTTTTTTAGTAAAGAGGGTTCGGAATTTTTTGATTTCAATTCTAAGACGTTTATGGCAAAATTAAATAATTAAGGTAACTAAACTAAAAAGGGCTGAATAATTATTCAACCCTTTTTAGTTTAATTCTTTTTTAGTTTTTTATAAAAGGTAAAGTAACAATACTATTATCTTTAGTCAATTTAATAAAGTACATACCATTGCTAAGATAAGATGTGTTAATTTCTAAATCTGATAAATTAGAAATAATTTTTTCTGATATTTTTTGTCCAATCAAACTATAAATCTCATAATTATCAGGTAAATAATTATCTGAAACTTTTATTGTCAATTTATTATTAACAGGGTTTGGATAAATTGATATTGAATCATTTAACCCAATACTATTAACAGATAAGGCGTTTTGAATACCAAATAGATATGTTCCAGATAATCCTGTTGTAAATGGAGCAGAAACTTTAACTTCTGTTCCAAAAACACTAACTGTTGCCGCAACAATTTCATCTGTGCCTTCTTTTATAACATAAATATCACTTCTGCTATTTCCAGTGTCGCTTTCCCATGCAGAAACTTCAGCATCAGTAAAATAGAAATTAATAGTTGAACTGTCACTAGTATTTGCATTTGATGTAGAAATATCAAATGTTTTTGCAAACACAAAATCAGAAACCGTTGGTGAATTGTACATTACAGCATCTCCACCTGCAGTTGCTGCATCTCTAGATACAGAAACAGTTGTACATCCAAAGTCGAAACCTCCAGTATTATCAATATCTAAAACTAGATTTCCAGATGTAGGATCTGCAGAAAATACAGCACCACTTTCTGTTAAGTTAAATGCGTCTGGAGTACTTATGTTAATTGCTGTTTGTATTTGTGTTTCACTAATAGATGAAACAGAAACTTCATCTATTCCTAATAACCATTGACCGACAGTATCATGGTGTCTAAATGAAATATAAACATTCTGACCTGCAAATGCAGAAATATCAACATCATAATATTGTCCCCCAACAAATGGAAGTACAGTGTCTACCAATCGAGTTCCAGCTAAAATATTTGCAACTGAAGCTGCGGTTTCAGAAACATATACTTCATAATTTTCGCTAAAAAAATTAGGGTCAGCACCTGATCCTGAAAAGTATCTTAAATTTATTGATGTTGCTCCAGTTGGTATAGAAATCAAAGGAGATGTTAAAAAGTTGTCAGGTGTATAATCAACTCCATTCCAAGAATAAGATGCCAAGAAATAATCAGTATAAATACCAAAAGGTGGATCCCAATTAGATTCTTGAGCTAGAAACCAGTCATCTAATGGTTCACCATCATTATCGAAAGCAGTCCAACCACTAGCGTCTCCATCAGAAAAATCATCACCAAATATAGAAGTTGCAGTGGTTTCTGATAATTCATCATCATCATTATTTAAAGTTAAATTATAAGTGTTAGCTGAAGCAGTTGCATCACCGGAGGTAGAAACACTAATACTTAATGATATTATTTCATCGGTTTCAATAAACCCATCTTCAAAAACCCTCAATGTAATTGAATTACTTGCTGTTGTGGATCCAGAATTAAATATTACTGAATTAGTTAATAAATCAAAATCTGAATTTTCAGTTGCTGAACCTGTGGCAACTAACGTTGCTGTTGCATCTGCAGATCCTGCAAGCGTAATAATTAAATCAATATTAATATCCTGATAATTACAATCGTTACCTTCCATTATTTGTCCTGGTGACACGGATCCAAAATTAATAATTGGAATTGTAGGAACGGTACAAACTGCAGATGTAGCTAGTTCCATACGTCGTGGTGAATTTGCCATTACCGCATCAATTCTTAATTTTTGATCTGCCGTAAATGTATCCATGCAAGTATCATCTGTATAGTCCATATAGTTTTCTACCATATCATTTCCTAGGCCGTCGACTGGGCAACTATCAATAGTTGGGCAATTATAATTAGAATCTGTTGCATCAGGAGTATCGGCACAAAAATCGTCATTAGTACAAGCAGCTGTGTCTCCCCAAATATGGCGAAGTCCTAGCCAATGTCCGACTTCATGGGTTAAAGTTCGACCAGATGCGTATGACCCGCCTCCAGAAGGATTGGGGTTTGCTATAGAACCAACCGATCCGGCAATTATTACTACACCATCAGTATTTGCAGGGCCATTGTTTGTATTTAAATCACTTAATCCAGAACTATTAGGGAATTGTGCATATCCTAATAAAGATAAGGAACCATTAGTTAATCCACCGACAGTCCAAACATTCATATACTTGGTTGGATCCCATTGGGTTCCTGGTTTAATATCACTATCAACATATGTGTTTAAAAAAGTGCTATCTCCAAAGGTTGTCACACGATTAATGCCAGCTTCAGTTAATGGGCTTCCAAAAGGGTCTTGCTGGGCTAAACAAAACTGGATTTCCGTATCGGCTGAAACGCCATAACTACTTCCAGCTAAATTGGCATAATCTATATTTAACTGATCAATTTGAGCCTGAACAGCAGCTTGTGATAAATTTTCAGACCCTACACCGTCTGTAATAATATGAAAAATAACAGGTATGGTTTTTACTACATTGGTTTCATCTGGACTTGCTAATCTTTGAGCTTTAATTTCCTCAATTTTAGGAGCTATCCAATTTTCAAAATCTTCAATAGTTGCTCTATTTGGAAATTTTTTACGAAGATTATTTTCGTATTCCACTGTATAGCATCTCACAATTTCGTTTTCTTGTTCATCTGAAGCATTTAGGTTTTGGCTAAACCCACTTACAGTTATAAACAATAAAAAAATTAGTGCTGTTATTAAATGAATTTTCATGAATGTTTTAGATTTCTTATAACTAAATATATGTAAAAAATATTTATTAATTAACCATTTTTGTTTTGCCAATCAAATTAAATCAGTCTACGAAAATAAGTTTACGCTACATATTTTCAAACTCCCATAATAACCCTTATGGTTTTAATTAGACTATAAATTTAGGGGATATACAATCTGGTATCTACCTGATTAATGTAAGTGATGGCAATAAAAGATCAACAAGAAAAATAATTATTAACTATTAAAATAGTATTCTGAATTTAGAAAAGGAAGTGGTACAACTTCCTTGTTTATTTTTTGGTCTAAAAAAAAATCAAATAGCTAGTATAATATTAAATTTTTCTTAAATTTGAGAATAATCAAAAAAACAAATAAACTAAACAGCCTATGAAGGTAAGCTTACTCTTTGTCTTTTCAACTGCAATATATTTTAAGGCCTTTTCAAATTGGCCTTTTTATTCTCTCTTATTTTGAAATTTCGAATTAGATCTTAATTGGTTTTTGCAACAAATAGTGTAGTAATTACAGGCAATTTGCAATAAAACCTTTGTACAAGAAGCTTTCCAAAAGGTAAATTTAAAAACAAAACAATGAGAAACAAACTTTACTTAGTACTAGTTTCATTTTTCTTGGTATCCACATCACTTTTCGCTCAGGAGCGGAAGTGCGGCACCATGGAGGTCCTAGAAATGCAGTTGCAAAATGATCCCGGTTTAGCACAGCGTATGGCTCAAATAGAAGCATTTACGCAAAATTATATTCAAAATGCACAAAATTTATCTGTTAATGCAGAAATTCTTTATGTGCCCGTTGTGGTTCATGTTGTGTGGAATACTGGTAATCCTATAGAAAACATCAGTGATGAACAAATTCAATCCCAAATAGATGTTATTTATGAAGATTTTAGGAGATTGAACGCTGATGCGGATAGTACCTGGTCACAAGCAGCAGATATGGAAATAGAGTTCTACTTAGCACAAGTAGATCCAGATGGTAATCCAACTAATGGAATTACCAGAACGGAATCTTCTGTTACATCTTGGACAACAGATGATCAAATTAAATTTAATGCTTCAGGAGGAAAAGATGCATGGGATACAACCAGATATTTTAACTTTTGGGTTGGTAATCTAGGTGGTGGTCTTTTGGGGTATGGTCAATTCCCTGGTGGTAACCCTGCAACTGATGGAATTGTTATGACAACAACGACATTTGGAAATGCGAATGCAACTGGTGGAGGCTCGTTTTATTTAAGTCCTCCATATAATTTAGGAAGAACAACAACCCATGAAATGGGTCATTATTTTAATCTATATCATATCTGGGGTGATGATGGTGGAGCATGTAGTGGATCTGATCTTGTAGATGATACACCAAATCAAGCAAATGCTACTGGTGGGTGCCCAAGCGGTATTCAAACAGATGCTTGCGCCACTACAGCGCCAGGTTATATGTACCAGAACTATATGGATTATACAAATGACGCCTGTATGATCATGTTTACAGAAGGTCAAAAAGGCAGGATGCGCGCAACCCTAGAAGCTGGTGGACCCAGAGAAGTTCTCAATCAGGCTCCTTTCGATTACCAAATGGCTTTAGTTGCACCGGAAATAGATATATGTGCACCCACAGATGCTGTTTATGATTTTACATATAACACGTTTGCTGGTTTTACAGGAACTACTACTTTTTCTGCCGTAGGTTTACCAGCTGGAGCTTCTCCTGTTTTTAGTCCTGCAAACACTGATACAGATGGAACAACGGTTACTTTAACCATTTCAGGATTAGGTAGCGTCGCTGTTGGAAATTATCCATTTACAATTGATGGTACATCAGGTACTACTGTCAATTCTTCAAATGCAACCTTAAATGTTTATGATACAAATTTGGCTGCACCAAGCTTAACAGCTCCCGCAGACGGCGCAACAGATGTTGCTTCTACGGCTGACCTGACTTGGGCTGCAGATATTAATGCTGCGGAATATGATGTGGAAATTGCTTCAGATTCCGGCTTTACAACTATTGTTGAAAGTGCAACAGTATCTACCAATTCTTATACAGCAAGCAGTTTAATGAGTACTACCCAATATTACTGGAGAGTATTACATAAAAATGATTGTGCAACGGGTACGTATTCTGCAGGTCGAAGTTTTACAACAGCGGCAACAAGTTGTGGCACCTTCGCAGCTGATGATACACCTATTGTTATTACAACAGCTGGAGGTGTAACATATACTTCTGTAATTACAATACAAGACGACCTTACCATTAATGATGTTAATGTTACCATTAATATAGATCATACATATGTATCAGACCTAAATATTTCCCTACAAAGTCCAAATGGAACTATTGTTGATTTAACATTTGGTAACGGAGGAAGTGGAGATAACTATACTGATACTGTTTTTGATGACGCTGGTGCAACAGCAATTACATCTGGCTCACCTCCATTTACCGGTACGTTTATTCCGGAAGGAACATTAGCAGACTTTAATGGAGAAATGACTTTAGGTGACTGGACTTTAATAGTCACCGATACCTTCGCTTTTGATGGAGGATCAATCAATTTATTTCAATTAGAGCTATGTGTTGATGGTGATTTTACGCCTGATACAGATGGAGATGGCTTTATTGATACATTAGATAATTGTGTTGATATTGCAAACGCAGATCAATCGGATATAGATGGCGATGGATTAGGTGATGTTTGTGATGATGATATCGATGGAGATGGCGTTTTAAATGCAAGTGATAACTGTCCTGAGACAGCCAATGCAGATCAGGCAGATGCAGATAGTGATGGATTTGGTGATGTTTGTGATATAGATTGCCAAAGTTTTACATCTTTGGATACTCCAGTTGCAATTGGAACAGGAGCTGGAGCTACTTATACAGCAGTTATCAATATTGCTGATGACCTTCCAATTGATGATGTGAATGTTACAATAAACATTGAACACACTTGGATAAGTGATTTATTTATCACGCTTCAAAGTCCATACGGAACAGTAGTTGATCTTACATTAGGTAATGGAGGAAGTGGAGATAATTATACAGATACAGTTTTTGATGACGATGGAGGAACATCAATTACAGGAGGAACACCTCCATTTACAGGAACATTCCAGCCAGAAGGAAATTTATCTGATTTCACTGGTGAATCTACAACTGGCGACTGGACATTAACAGTTACTGATACAGCAACTGGTGATGGAGGTGCCATAAATCTATTTGAACTGGAGTTATGTGTTGTTGGAGAATTTGCTCAGGATACGGATGGAGACGGGGTTAATGATTTAGCAGATAATTGTGTAGATATAGCCAATGCAGATCAGGCAGATTTAGATGGAGATGGTTTAGGTGATGTTTGTGATGATGATCGCGACGGTGATGGTGTTTTAAATACTGCTGATAACTGCCCTGACAATGCTAACCCTGATCAAGGCGACTTGAATGGAAATGGCATAGGAGATTATTGTGATGTTGAGTGTGAGGTAGCAACCTCAGGAGATACTCCAATAACAATAGCTGGAGATGCTGCTGCAACTGAATCATATACAGCTTCTGTTGAAATCATGGAGAATGTGATCATATCAGATATTAATGTTACCGTAAATATCTCTCATGTCTGGGATTCTGACTTGAATATTTCTTTAAGAAGTCCTGGAGGAGCAACTATTGACCTTTCATCAGGAAATGGTGGTTCTGGAGATAATTATACTAATACTGTATTTGATCAGGAAGCCTCTACATTTATTACTTCAGGTTCAGCTCCTTTTACTGGAAGTTTTGTACCGGAAGGAGATCTTTCAGCTTTATATGGTGAGTATGCACTAGGGAACTGGTCTTTAATAGTAACAGATACCTTTGGCCCTCTTGATGGTGGTACAATTAATTCATTCACGCTGGAAGTCTGTGGAATAAGAAACCCTGTAGATTGGGATGTAGATGGCGTACCAAATGTTGATGATAACTGTCTTTATACTGTAAATCCTGATCAATCAGATGTGGATGGAGACGGTATTGGTGATATCTGTGATCCTGATATAGATAATGATGGTGTTCTTAATGCTGAAGATGACAACTGTGCTTATAATGCTAACTCAGATCAATCAGATATTGATGAAGATGGGTTAGGTGATGCCTGTGATCCTGATATAGATAATGATACCATTTTGAATGATGACGACAATTGTCCGGAAACACCTAATGAAAATCAATCAGATGTGGATAGAAATGGAATTGGAGATGTTTGTGATGGCCTAATCGTTAATGATGTATTAACTCCTAATAGCGATGGCTTTAATGACACATGGGCTGTAGTCAATATTGAGAGATTCCAGGATGCAAAGTTACATGTATATAACAGATGGGGTAATGAAGTATTCTCGGCAGTTAATTATAACAATGATTGGAATGGTACTTCAGGTTCTAGTGGTAACGCATCTGCCTTCAGGATCATATTTCTATCAGATAGATCAATTTGGAGATGGGACAGTTATATTGACTGGTTGGATATACATAACTTATTAGTAGCATATAATAACTAAATGAAAATTTACAAAATGAAATATTTTAAAAACACTTTAACAATAGTTACATTTTTATTGATTGGGACCTTATATGCTCAACAAGAACCAAACTATTCTTTATATAGACACTCAATGAACGTTATAAATCCGGCTTATGCAGGAGCTGATGGAAACACTAGTTTAACAGCTAATTTGAGAAGCCAGTGGGTTAACGTTCAGGATGCACCGGAAACTCAAAGTTTCTTTTTCGCAACTCCATTAGGAAAAAAAGTAGGGATAGGGGCTTCTGTGGTCAATGATAAAACTTTTATTGAAAAACAAACGAGCTTTAGCATTGATTTCTCTTATATGGTTCCTGTTTCTGATGACACCAAGTTATTCTTAGGATTGAAAGCCGGTGGTAGCACTTACGATGTAGATCGTGGAAGATTGTCAAATTATTCAATTTTCCCTAATGACCCGGCTCTCGATAATATTGATACCGGCTTTAATCCAAATGTAGGGATTGGAGGTTATTTAATGAATGAAAAATATTTCATATCATTATCAATGCCTACACTATTACTTAGCCAAAGTATAAATAACAAAGATGGAAGAGTAACTTATGCGACGGATAAAACACATGTTTACTTATCTGGAGGTTATAACTTCATGCTTAGCGATACTGTAGAATTTTTACCATATACGATGATAAGATATGTTGGAGGAGCACCTTTATCGGTTGATATAAATGCGAGTTTCCGTTTCTTCTCAAAATTAGAGATTGGAGCTGCCTATAGTACTGATAAGGCAATAACAGGTTTATTTGTGGTTGATCTGGCCGATTGGGCAAAAATTGGTTATGCTTATCAAGGAAGTACCAGAAGTGAAATTTCTGGTGTAAGTAATGGAACACATGAAATTTTGTTCAGATTGAATTTTAACTGATTTTTTTTAAAATAAAAGGAAAAGGGCTGTTTAACAGCCCTTTTTTTATTACTTCCCATTATAACTATTCATGGTATTATTTATGCCGGCAGTACCAAACGATCTAATGACCTCGGCACATAGATCGAGTCGTTCCTGTAAGGATTTTTTTTCTTCATCACTCCACTTGCTCAGCACAAAATCCACTTGTTGACCTTTATTAAAAGTATCACCAATACCAAATCTAAACCTGTTGTATTGCGTTGTATTTAATTTTTCCTGAATGTCCTTTAATCCATTATGACCACCATCACTGCCTTTCTTTTTAATCCGTAATACTGCCAAAAGGAAGATTCAGGTCATCGGTTATGATTAATAGATTTTCCAAAGGAATTTTTTCTTTGGTAAGCCAATACAAAACAGATTTCCCGCTTAAATTCATGTAGGTACTTGGTTTCAGGAAAATGAATGAACGTCCTTTAAATTTATAAGTGGTAATATCACCTAATTTTTGGGTTTCAAAAGTTAAACTTCTCCTTACAGCAAAATTATCTAATATGCTAAATCCAATATTATGGCGTGTATTCGTGATACTTATCTCCAATATTGCCTAAGCCTACAATTAAATATTTTTTCATTGGCTTATCCTCTTCAAGTATGGATGAAGTTTTTTTGCTTTTGAATAAATTGGTCAAAAACTTACACATGCCGGGTTTTTTGTAAAAATAAAAAAGCATCCTGAATAAACAGAATGCTTTTCAATATTAATAATATGACAAATTTAGTCTTTAGAAGTTTCCGCAGATGGTTTATCTCCACCAGAGGCTGCTCCATCACCTTCTGAAGTTGCGCCTTCTGCACCTTCTTCTCCTTCAACTCCTTCTTCTCCTTCAATTCCTTCTTCTTCTTCTTCTAGGTCAATTAATTCAACAATTGCTGCTCTTGCTGTTCTAACTTGACAAACTACCGTATTTTCTGGATGCATAATATTGAATGCGTCATTTTCAAAATCAGTAACATACAATTTGCTTCCAATTTTTAAGGGAGAGATATCAACTTCGATAAAATCTGGTAAATTACCAGGTATGGCCTTTATACGTAATTTACGTTGATTTTTACGAAGAACCCCACCATTTTTTACACCTATTGAGGCACCTACATATTGAACAGGGATTTCCATCATTACTTCTTTATCATCAAATATTTGATAGAAGTCTATATGTAGAATTCTATCTGTAACAGGATGAAATTGAATATCTTGTAGAATAGCTTTTAGTTTTTCGCCATTATCTAAAGCAATCTCAACTGTATGCGCATTAGGCGTATAAACCAGTTTTGAGAATGCTATTTCATTAGCTGAGAAATGCACTGGTTTATCTCCTCCGTATAATACGCAAGGAACCTGACCAGCATTACGTAAGGCTTTTGTTGCTTTTTTGCCCACGCTTTCTCTTTGAGATCCATTGATTGAAATTGATTTCATTTTTGAGTTTTAATTAATTATTATTTACATTATAAATTTTGAACTGATTGAAGTATTGTTGTGTACTCTATGCATAACATCAGCAAATAGATCGGCACATGTCAATACTTTTATCTTATCGTTTTCCTGTGTAAGAGGAATAGAATCTGTGACTATTAATTCCTCTAATTTAGAATTTGTTATTTTTTTATAAGCGTCACCAGAAAGAATAGGATGTGTACATATTGCACGAACACTTATAGCTCCTCTTTCAATCATCAGGTCAGCAGCTTTTGATAAAGTGCCTGCCGTATCGACCATATCATCAACTAGAACAACATTTTTTCCTTGTACATCACCTATTAATTCCATGTGCGAAATGATATTGGCTTTAGAGCGCTGTTTGTAACATATAACAACATCACTTTCCAATGCTTTTGAGTATGCATATGCTCTTTTTGACCCACCCATATCAGGAGAGGCAATTGTCAAATTATCCAGATTTAGAGATCTTAAATGAGGCAGAAATATTGTTGATGCAAATAAGTGATCAACAGGTTTTTCAAAAAAGCCTTGAATTTGATCTGCATGCAAATCCATTGTTATGATCCTTGTTGCTCCGGCAGCTTCCAGCATTTTAGCTACTAGCTTTGCAGCAATCGGGACCCTGGGTTTATCTTTCCTGTCTTGTCGCGCCCATCCAAAATAAGGTAAAACTGCTGTAATATGTCTTGCAGAAGCTCTTTTTGCGGCATCCAGCATTAAAAGCATTTCCATTAAATTCTCAGGACCAGGATTGGTTGAACCAACAATGAATATCCGGGTACCTCTAATTGATTCTTCATAACAAGGTTGAAATTCACCATCGCTATACCTGGAAGTAATGACTTTACCCAGGCGTGTACCATAGGACTCAGCTATTCTTTCAGCAAGTTCTGCACTCTGTGAGCAAGGAAAAATTTTAGCTTCCGGTTTTTGGAAAGACATTGTTAATTAATGGTTTAGCTGCTTTTTAGGCTACTGCTTGTTAAAATGTGTGCAAATTTAGGAATTTATTTGAACAGAAAAAGTATAATACCTACTATTTTTAAGGGATTTAAACAAATTATTTATAATTTTGCATCCCGATTGCTATCGGGCCTGTTTGCTCAAGTGGCGGAATTGGTAGACGCGCTGGATTCAAAATCCAGTTTCTTCGGGAGTGTGGGTTCGATTCCCACCTTGAGTACATCAAACATCTAAGAACGGCTAATATTAATTTCTGAATATTAGTCGTTTTTTAATTTGTACCGGCCTTGTTAATTTCAGCAAATACCAATTCACTATTTTTTATTTTCATTTTGTAAACTATAGGGAGTGTTTGAAACTTCACAAAGAAGTGAGGTAATGTATCTAAACCTTTGATTCTAGGTACTTGTTTTAATCTACAATTACCAATTGTATCCATGTTCTTTGTAGTTACCCAAACCATAAACTCTTTAAAATCTCTTAATTCCGCATCTTCAATTTTTATATCAGGACCTACGGACATTTCAATCTTTGGTGTTAAAATAGTATCATTTACTTTTTCCACTGCATTGTCAATTTTTAATTCTACAATTTTTCCAGATGGTTTACAGGATATGATTACTAATAGAACAATTAATATTTTTTTAGCCAAGGGTTAGATCTAGATTAAATTAATTAAATACTAAATTAATGTTTTATTCTAATATGCAGAAGAATTTAAAAAAGATTAAAAGAAATTAAGAATAGTATAAAGTTCAAAAGCCAATATAATCAATATAATTATTTTAAATTATCTCTATTTCTTTGTTGTGAGAAATGTAATAAAACCAATTTTAAGATTGCTAATTTATTGTATTACTTTTGTTTCAAGCAGTGAAGCATATCATTATCCACATTAATTAATGGTTGGTGATTTCAATTAATATTTGAGTCTGAGAAAACAATTCTGAATTTATGGTAAAATCTTTGTTAATAGCAGGTCTGGGAGGGTTTATTGGTACGGTCTTCCGATTTTTAATCTCCCGTTACATTCAAGTTGAATACATTTCGGTTTTTCCATGGAGCACTTTTATTGTCAATATTCTTGGAAGTTTGATGATTGGGGTTATTTTCGGTCTTTCTGAAAAAGGCGATTTTTTATCCCCCGAATGGAGAATTTTTCTTACTATCGGAATTTGCGGTGGCTTCACAACATTTTCAACCTTCTCTAACGATGCTTTTATTCTCATGCAAAACAAAGAGTGGCTCCGTTTTACCATGTATGCTACTTTTAGTTTTTTTCTGGGCTTGAGCGCTGTTTTTTTTGGACGTGCACTAATTAAACTTATATGATATGAAAACCAATTCAAAAGCCATATTATTACAAATATTCATCAGTTCAACAGATAAAAAAGGGCATGATGTTTTACACGAACATATAGTTTTAAAGGCCAAAAAAGATGGACTTGCCGGAGCAACCGTTTTAAAAGGTATAGTAGGTTTTGGAGCCAGTTCTGTAATTCATTCGTATAAATTCTGGGAAGTAACGGAGAAACTACCTACCCTTATCCAAATAGTTGATGAGGAGAATAAAATTATGAAATTTTACGATTCAATAAAACCAATGCTAGAAACTATGCAATATGGATGCCTGGTCACTACACAACAAGTAAATGTACTATTGCACAAATCTGGAAAGAAAAAGTTATTCGATCTATAAATTGATTGACTAAAACTCTTTCACTTTATTTTTCTAAATTTATATTGATTACCGATAAGACTTTTCCTAATTCAAAAAATTTAAAATGACTGACTTACAAATAGCAAAAAAAGTAAAACTTAAACATATCTCCTTAATAGCTGAAAAACTAGGTTTAGATCTAGAAAAGATCGAATTGTATGGAAAATACAAAGCTAAAATTTTACTGTCAAATATTGATTTAGAAAAAGCTAATAAGAGCAACCTCATTTTAGTTACAGCAATTTCACCAACTCCTGCAGGAGAGGGTAAAACAACAATGTCTATAGGCTTGTCTGAAGGATTGAATCAATTAGGCAAACGATCTATAGTCGTATTAAGGGAGCCTTCTTTAGGGCCTGTTTTTGGAATAAAAGGAGGTGCTACAGGTGGTGGCTATTCACAGGTTCTTCCTATGGAAGACATCAATCTTCATTTTACCGGAGATTTTTCGGCTATTGAAAAGGCTCATAATTTACTGTCAGCCATAATTGATAATAACTTGCAGAGTAAAACCAACTCACTTGATATTGATCCTAGAACCGTTACCTGGAAACGGGTATTGGATATGAATGACAGATCTCTAAGAAACATAATAATTGGCTTAGGTGGAACAACCTCGGGAGTTCCAAGGGAGACAGGATTTGATATAACTGCGGCTTCTGAGATTATGGCTGTTTTATGTCTTTCCAATGATCTAAATGACCTTAAAAAACGATTGGGAAATATTTTTATTGGATATACCAAAGATAGAACACCGGTTTTTGCAAAGGACTTAAAAGTGGAAGGAGCTATGGCAGCATTATTAAAAGATGCCATCAAGCCTAATCTAGTTCAAACTATTGAAGGCAATCCGGCTATTATCCATGGCGGACCTTTTGCCAACATTGCTCAGGGAACTAATTCGGTTATAGCAACAAGAATGGGAATGACTTTGGCCGATTATACGGTTACAGAGGCTGGATTTGGTGCTGATCTAGGCGCTGAGAAATTCTTAGATATCAAATGCCAAAGTGCTGGATTAAGTCCAAAAGCAGTAGTTATAACAACAACAATAAGAGCATTAAAATATCATGGTGGAGTTGATCTTAAATCGTTGACCGAACCTGACACTCAAGCCTTAAAAAGAGGACTGCCAAATTTAGAAAAGCATATAGAAAATATAAAACAGTTTGAATTGACTCCGGTAATCGCTATCAATAGATTTATTACTGACTCCATGGACGAGATAGAAATTATACAAGAATTTGCAAAAAGCCACAATATTAGGGTTGCTTTAGCCGAAGTATGGGAAAAAGGAGGCAAAGGAGCCTTAGAGCTTGCTAAGCAAGTTATAGAAATAGTAGAAGAATCCTCCTCCCATTTTAAACCTTTGTATGACTGGAATTTGGATGTAAAAGCAAAAATTGAGACCATCGCAACAAAGATTTATGGGGCTGATAGTGTTGAATATTCCGGTTTGGCAAACCGAAATTTAAAAACGATCTCAAATCTAGGTTTAGATCAATTACCGGTTTGTATAGCTAAAACTCAAAAGTCATTATCAGATAATCCTAATCTGTTAGGAAGACCAAAGGGATTCATCATTACCATAAGAGAAATTGAAATTGCCGCCGGAGCAGGATTTTTAATCCCAATCTCAGGGGACATGATGAGAATGCCTGGTCTTCCGGCTCATCCTGCATCAGAAAACATTAACATTGATAACGATGGCAATATCACTGGTTTGTTTTAAATTAGTAGAAATTCCTGTCTTTTAATAACTTAAAATAATGGCTAATAGAAATTATGAAGGGAAGCGGTTTGAGGTTAATTCAAGTAGTAAAATTGTTGATGCTTTAACAATTGAGGAAGCTTTACAGATCAACATCAATGATAAACCTTTTACTGTAACAATGCGAACACCCGGAGAGGATGTTAGCCTGGTTCGTGGCTTATTGCATTCGGAAGGAATAATCAATGATGTGAATTTTCTGCCGGATATTGTTTTAAGAAAAGAAAATGAAGAAGGAATTGTAACTATTGTAAATGTCACAATTCCCAAGGATAAACTTGGGGAAGGATATTCAAATAGCAGAAGCTTGTTATCGATTTCTTCCTGCGGAATCTGTGGTAAAACTGAGTTAGGAGACCTTGCATTTATTGGCAAAACGATTGACGATAATAAGAAAATTGAAATTGGTTTAATAGATGGCCTATTCCGGAAAATGAACAGACATCAACATGATTTTAAACAATCGGGAGGGACTCATGCAGCTGCAGCTTTTTCTATTGATGGTAAATTACTATGTTCTATGGAAGATATTGGCAGGCATAATGCAGTGGACAAGGTTGTAGGAAAGTTGATTTCTCAAAAGGATTTGAATCAGACTAAAATAATTACGGTTAGCGGACGTGTATCCTATGAGATAGTCATAAAGTGTTTTAAAGCCAGAATACCATTTTTAGCTGCTGTCTCTGCACCATCATCTCTTGCAGTTGATTATGCAAAGGAATTAGGTATTACTCTTTTTGCATTTTGTAGAGATGGCAGATCAACCTGTTACGCTAATCCTCAGAGAACAAAAAATACCAGATCAAATAAAAAAGCAGGCTAAACCCATGTCAGATAACTTAAGTGAACTTTTAGGAAGAAAAGGAATTGAAGATAATTTCTTTGATAAATTAGGCAAACTAAGTTCGCCTGATGGCTCTCCTTCTGAAGATGAAATGGAGAAATTAGCCGAAGAATTCTTAATTGGCAAGGCCAATGCATTTGGTACTGCCAGTTTTTACGATTTTCTTAAACCTGAAAATAAAGGTAAAAAAGTATATGTATGCAATGGTACAGCATGCATATGTGCCGGAACTCAGGAAAAGGTGATCGATTCATTAAGGACCTATTTTAAAGCCGATGAAATTGGTCACATGACCTGCTTAGGCAGATGTCATGAAAATTCTGCATTTCATTATGATGACAAAAATTATTCGGGAAATGCTTTAAATAAAATTAAAGACATTATTAAATCTGGTGAAGAATTTAATCAGGATAGTTATAACGTAAAGGCATCAGGCGACCCAATTTTAACAAAGGAGTTTATAAGTGTATCTGACTATTACAAACCATTTTTAGAAGCTCTTAAAAAGGATTCAATTCAAGTTCTCGATGAGATTAAAACTTCCAATTTAAGAGGTAGAGGTGGAGCAGGTTTCCCTATGGGATTAAAACTCGAATTTTGTAGAAATGCAGAAAACAAAACCAAATTCATTATTTGCAATGCCGATGAAGGTGATCCGGGAGCTTATTCAGATCGATATTTACTGGAAAAACAACCACATTCTGTTTTATTTGGCATGTTGATTTCAGGCTATGTAACTCATGCAAATTATGGTATTGTATATATTAGAGCAGAATATCCTGAAGCAGTCAAAATTGTTCAAAATGCGATTGATGAGCTCCGATTAAAGGGATTATTGGGTAAAAATATTGAAGGAAGTGACTTTAATTTTGATTTTAAAATCATTCAAGCACAAGGCTCTTATATATGTGGTGAAGAAACCGCATTAATCAATTCTATTGAAGGACAACGTCCGGAAGTTCGTGTGCGACCACCTTATCCTGCTCAAAAAGGATTGTTTAACAAACCAACAGTTGTCAATAATGTTGAGACCTTAGCCGCATTACATTTTATTATCTCAAATGGTGGAAATGCTTGGAAAAGTATTGGAACCGAACGTTCATCAGGGACAAAGTTGGTTTGTCTGGATAGTTTTTTCAATAATCCGGGCTTATATGAAGTAGAAATGGGAACACCACTATCAATAGTTGTAAATAATTTAGGTGGAGGTTTTAAGACCAAAGTAAAAGCAATTCAAATTGGTGGACCATTGGGTGGGTTAGTACCTGTCTCAAAAATTAATGATCTGACAATTGATTTTGAATCTTTTGCAAAGGAAGGATTTCTATTAGGTCATGCATCCTTTGTATGTATTCCTATGGATTTTCCAATTATCAAATTTATTGAACATCTTTTTGATTTTGCATCCTATGAAAGTTGTGGTAAATGTTTCCCATGCAGATTAGGAACCAAAAGAGGTCAAGAACTTTCGGAAAAGGCAATGAATTCGAACTACAAAATTGATAGAAAATTATTTAGCGATCTTTTAACGACATTAGAACAAGGATCCCTATGTGCTCATGGAGGTGGAATTCCTTTGCCTATAAGAAATGCATTGCAATACTTTGATGAAGAATTAAAACAATACTTCAATTAATTCAGGAAAGAATGAAAACGGCATATATCGATAATCAGGCATATAAGATCAATGAAGGAGAAACCATTTTATCCTTTATAAGGAGATATAAAGAATCTTCGCTTGTGCCAACCTTATGTGATGCGCCTAATTTAGATCCTTTTGGTTCATGCAGGGTTTGCAGTGTTGAAGTTGCCAATAAGGAAAATGGACCAGTCAAAACTGTTGCTTCATGCCATACTTCGGTTTCAGAAGGGCAGCATATTTTTACAAGCAGCCAATCCATCAAAGAACTTCGGAAGAATATTATAGAATTAGTATTAACAGATCATCCTTTAGATTGTTTAACCTGTGAAGTCAATGGTAATTGTGAATTACAAACCGTTGCTGCTCAAGTAGGTATCAGAGAGGTAAGATATCCCGAAGGAGACAATCATTTATTCAGAACAAAGGATTTAAGTCATCCCTATATGACTTCAGATCTGTCTAAATGCATCAATTGTTATAGATGTGTGCGGGCTTGTGATGAAGTTCAAGGTGAATTCGTATTGAGTATGGCAGGTAGAGGATTTGATTCTCATATCATAAAGAGTATGAATGAGTCCTTTGTGGATTCAGATTGTGTAAGCTGTGGAGCCTGTTCTCAAGCATGTCCAACATCGGCCATTTCAGATATATTTCAATCTAAAGCAATACAGGCAACAGATACAACCAGAACTATTTGCACGTATTGTGGTGTAGGATGTAATCTGGAAGTATCAACTAATAATGGTGAAATATTAAGTATTCAGGCACCTTATGATGCAGAAGTTAATCAAGGTCATACCTGTTTAAAAGGGCGTTACGCTTTTAAATTTTATAACCATCCTGACCGCTTGAATTCTCCAATGATAAAAAGAAATGGCGAATTCGAAAAAGTCAGCTGGGATGAAGTCTATGACTATATAGCAGAAAAATTCAAATACTATAAAGAAGAATTTGGTCCAGATTCTATGGCAGGAATTTCGTCTTCGCGATGCACCAATGAAGAGAATTATTTAATGCAAAAATTCTTTAGAGCTGTAATCAACACCAATAATATTGATGGTTGTGCGCGTGTTTGTCACTCACCAACTGCTTTAGGGATGCAACGTACTTATGGAACTGGAGCTGCAACAAATTCAATTGACGATTTAAAGGATACGAATTGCATAATGGTCATTGGAGCAAATCCAACTGATGCACATCCTGTAACCGGGGCAAAGTTGAAGCAATTTGCGATGAAATCTGATAATGTATCTATTGTTATTGATCCACGAAGAACAGAATTAGCAAGATATGCCACACATCATTTAGCATTAAGACCAGGAACTAATGTTGCGGTTTTAAACATGATGATGTACTATATAATTAAAGAAGACTTGGTAGATGATGATTTTGTTCAAAACAGAACTGAAGGCTACGAAGATTTTAAAAAGGAATTACTATCCATCAATTTGGATAAATTAGAAAAAGTTTCTGGAGTAGATAGAAAAGAAGTACGTGAAGCGGCTATTGCTTATGCAACAGCTCCCAATGCCATGTCATTTCATGGTTTAGGAGTTACCGAACATTCCCAAGGAACATTTACCGTAATGCAAATTGCAGATTTAGCAATGATGACTGGTAATATTGGAAGACGAGGTGTTGGAGTCAATCCGTTAAGAGGGCAGAATAATGTACAGGGATCGGCAGATATGGGAGTACAGCCACATCAAGGAGCAGGTTATTTAGATGTAACAAATGATGAGGTCAACAAAAAATACAACGAATTCTACGGAGTTGAAGTACCAAAACACATTGGTTATAAAATTCCGGAAATGTTTGATGCGGCGTTAAACGGAAAACTGAAAGCCATATGGATCATAGGAGAAGATGTTGTTCAGACAGATCCTAACACGCAAAAAGTAATAAAAGCAATTGAAGCCACTGATTTAGTTATTGTTCAAGAGCTATTTATGACAGAAACGGCAAAATATGCAGATGTTATTCTTCCGGGAGCATCGTTCCTGGAAAAGAACGGAACCTTTACCAATGGAGAACGTCGCGTACAGGCTGTACGTCAGGTTGTCAATCCATTAGAAGGTTCAAAGCCTGATGGGCAGATAATAGTTGATATTATGAACAGGATGGGTTATAATCAACCGGATTATACGCCTGATGGCATGTTAGAAGAGATCTCTCAAATTGTACCATTCTTTGCGGGAATACGTTGGGATCGTTTAGGAAAAAACGGATTGCAATGGCCGGTTGCTCCTGATGGAACTGATACACAGATTTTGCATCAAACAGATTTCAAATGTGGTAAGGGAAAATTTGAATTTAATGCCTGGGAGGAGACCATAGAATTGAAAGAACATGCTAAAGATTATCCATATATTTTAACAACCAATCGTGAACTCGAGCATTATAATTGCGGAGCAATGACTCGAAGGACAGCCAATGAGCAAATTCTGCAAGATGATTATTTAATGATCCATCCGGATGATGCTTCGGAACATTTAATTAATGAAGGTGACTACGTTTGCATTGAATCTCCAAGAGGCAAGGTAGATGTAAGAGCAAGAATTACTGATGAAGTCAAAAAAGGAATATTAAGCACAACCTTTCATTTCCCTGATATTATGATCAATAATATAACGGGAGATGTACACGACTCTGAAGCTATGTGTCCTGAATATAAAGTGGTAGCAGTTAAAATTAGAAAAAGCAAAGGCAAGTTTAAAAAACAAATGACCAATTGACAATATTCAGAAAATTAGCCTTGTGTAGTTAATCGTGATTACTGTTAAAATTAATCTAATTAATATATATTTTTGTAGTTTTAGTATAACCCAATATTACTGTTACCATGATCGAGAATTTCTGGTTTAATGTGGAATATGGTATGAACCATGTTTTAGACATTAATGCATATGACCACGTTTTATTTTTAATTGTTTTAACAATTCCTTATCTGTTTAAAGATTGGAAACGTGTTTTTGTGCTTGTTTCCGTTTTTACCATTGGTCATACTTTGTCACTGACTTTAGCAGCTTATGGAGTAGTAAGCGTAAGCACTGCACTCGTAGAATTTTTAATTCCTGTTACAATTTTAATTGTGGCCTTATTTAATATTTTTAGATCAGGTAAAGGAGCTCAAAAAAGAAAAATAGGTGTGTTATTTATTTCAACATTATTCTTCGGATTAATCCATGGTTTGGGTTTTGCAAGAGAGTTTAGGATGTTTGTTGGAAGTTCCGATAGTAAATTAGTACCTCTTCTGGAGTTTGCGCTTGGAATTGAAATAGCTCAAATAATTATCGTGTTTGTCGTTCTGTTCTTAGGATTTTTATTTCAGACTATTTTCAGATTTTCTAAGAGGGATTGGATCATGGTTATATCTTCAATTGTTGTTGGGTTGATCATACCAATGCTTTTAAACAATAAAATTTGGTAAAATTTTAACTAACAAAGCAATGTGATTAAAATACTAACCAAGTATATTCGTTATATTGTATTGCGTGAAGGATTGAAACGACATCCTTTTTATTTATAAAAAGATATAGTAAAAAGCCTGACCTGAAATGCAATGAAAGGGCACGCTAAAAATAATTTAAGAATTGTATGCCGAAGAAAAAACAACTTAAATATGATAAGGCTTATTTACGGATAGCTAAGGAATGGGGCGCATTATCCTATTGTAAAAGAAAGCAGGTTGGCGCGCTTATTGTTAAGGGTAGAATGATTATTTCTGATGGCTTTAATGGGACGCCAACTGGATTTGAAAATTTATGTGAGGATGAAGAAGGTTATACCAAATGGTATGTTTTGCATGCAGAGGCTAACGCTATTTTAAAGGTTGCTGCATCTACACAATCGTGCGTAGGTTCAACATTGTATTTAACCCATTCACCTTGCAAGGAATGTAGTAAACTAATACATCAGTCTGGTATTGTTAGATTGGTTTATAATAAAGCATATAGAGATAGTTCAGGACTTGATTTTTTGGAAAAAGCAGGTGTTGAAATCACTTTGATTGAAGAATTAAAAGCGTAATGAAACCAATATGATTTGTAATTTTAAATAATTAAATCTGAGAGAGAAAATCAGTAGGAATTAACAAATGAATAACTACAAACAAAAATATTTACCATTGATCATTGGTGCAGCTATTGCAGCAGGAGTTTTTGTTGGTGGAAAGTTAAGTTTTACTGATAATTCTGATCGCTTGTTTACTTCAAATAGTAAAAAAGACAAGCTGAACAGACTTATAGATTATATTGATTATGAATATGTAGATGAAATCGATACTGACAGTATTGTAGATGTTACTGTAAATGGTATTTTAAACCATCTCGATCCTCATTCGGTCTATATACCAAAAAGTGAACTGCAGCGTGTTAGTGAGAATATGAAGGGCGATTTTGTAGGGATTGGCATTAATTTTTACACATACAGGGACACAATAGCGGTTATAAGAGCAGTAAAAGATGGTCCTAGTGATAAGGCCGGAATAAAAAGTGGTGATAGAATAGTGGTCGCTAACGGTGATTCCATTTATGGTAAAAAGTGGAGTAATACGGATGTGATTAATAAACTTAAAGGAGAGATCAATACTCTTGTTGACTTAAAGGTTTACAGGAGAGATGAAGCCAATTTGCTGGATTTCACTGTGAAACGAGATCATGTGCCGATAAATAGCGTAGATGCTTCCTATATGTTGACTGATAAATTAGGCTATATTAAAATTAATCGTTTTGCTGAATCAACATATAAGGAGTTTAAGAATGGATTAGATGCCTTGCAGGAACAAGGAGCAACTCAATTGGTTTTGGATCTAAGAGATAATCCAGGTGGATTTTTAACCATAGCAGAACAAATAGTGGATGAATTTTTAGAAGATGATAAACTTATTTTATTCACAAAAAATAAAAATGGCAATATAGAAAAGAGTTTTGCCACAAATAAAGGAGATTTTGAAGATGGAAAAATATATGTGCTGGTTAATGAAAATTCTGCATCTGCCAGCGAAATCATTGCAGGAGCATTACAGGACAATGATAAAGGAACAATTGTTGGTCGAAGAACTTACGGCAAAGGCTTGGTACAGCGCGAAATGGAACTTGGTGACGGTAGTGCTATAAGGCTAACTGTATCGAGGTATTACACTCCAACCGGCAGGTCGATTCAACGATCGTATGAAAATGGAAATAGGGATTATTATGATGAGTATTTTGACCGATTAGAAAGTGGTGAACTAATTGATCAAGAAAAAATTGAAGTTAACGATTCTTTAAAATTTACTACACCAAAAGGGAAGATCGTTTATGGAGGCGGAGGCATAATACCCGATGTATTTGTTCCAATTGATACCAGTACCCAAAACGAGACACTTACATATTTATTGAACAGAGGATTTATCAGCTATTTTGTTTTTGAAGAATTGGATAAAGACCGAAAAGTGTATGACGGAATTACACAGCAGGATTTTATAGACAATTTTATAGTTAGTGATGATGTTGTTGTTAGGTTTCAGGATTATTTGAATATTAGAAGTGAACACAACATTACATTTGTTGCTTATCACAACACCGTAAAACAATACATTAAAGCGACTTTGGCAGAACAACTCTTTGGAAGAGAAGTCTACGAAGAAATAATCAATAAGAATGATCTAATGCTCGATGAGGTTATAAAATTAAGCCAGGAATAATCATTTCACTTCGTCGTGGACCATTGAGTGGTTTCCTTCATTCCAGAAAGTCAATATATCGGTAGCAACACTTGCTCCACTGCCACATGCAATAGCAAACTGACTTCTGTGACCTGCAAGTACACCGGCAACATAAATATTATCGGCAACTACATGCTCTTTATTGTTCAATTGAATACGCTCCTTCTGTGGTGGTAATTTTTTATGAGGTTCAATATATTGCATTAGTCCCTCAATATTAAACAGGTTCGACGGACCTACCGCTATAACTATGGTTTTTCCCTGATATGTATTTTTGTTAGTTGTAATGGTTATGATTTTATCATTTTGATCTACAGAAATCACCTTTTCTTTTTCAATTTGATCAACATGAGGATACAATTTTGTCAATTGGTTTTTGCCGCTTGTTAAAATTTCGGAACCTGTAGTTCCTGGTACTAATCCGAGTACATTATTAAATAAACCTTTTTGCAGAGCCGATGCTTTTTGATGCATTATGATCCCGATGGTTTTATCTTTTGCATAAGGCTTGTCTTTAGCTGAACCCAAAACTAATGCACAGGACATGCCTGCAGCACCACCTCCAATAATTAAGACATCATATAACATGTATATTACTTATTTTTTTGTTCAATAATTTTTGATATTCTTAAAATCTGAAGTAATAATATAGCGCAAAGAGCAGCAATGATTGTAATTACCGCTGTTATGCTTTCACCTTGAAAAGGAGAATTAAGATCTACTTTTAAAGAATTATAAATAATTAAAGCCAAGGCAATTAAAGATAAAATTTGAATAATAATTTTCATGATATTTTAAGCTAAAAGCACTTTGATATTAGAAGTAAACAATTTTACCGCAATAGCCAATAAAATGACCCCAAACACTTTGCGTATAATGTTTATTCCGGTTGAGCCTATAAGTTTTTCAATTTTCTTGGATGTTTTCAAAACTATATAGATAACTATTACATTTAAAACTACTGCAATAATAATATTTTCTATCCTAAATTCAGCTCTTAATGAGAGGAGTGTGGTTAAACTTCCTGGTCCTGCAATTAATGGAAAGGCTAACGGAAAAACAGAAGCAGTGACTGCTGAATGTTCATCTTCTTTATAAAGAGTTATCCCTAATATCATTTCTAAAGCAATAAAAAACAAGATAAAAGCACCCGCTACAGCAAAGGAATTGACCCCAATTCCGATGAGTTTAAGTATACTTTGCCCCAAAAAAAGAAAAACGATCATGATGACTCCGGCAATAATTGATGCCTTCTCACTTTGAATGTGCCCTACTTTTTTCCGAAGGTCTATAACAATTGGAATATTTCCAACAACATCAATTACAGCAAATAATACCATAAAGGCTGTAAAAATCTCCTTAACACTTAATTGCATTACAAAAGTTTTAAATTTTTGGCAAAAGTAATTTATTCGATAGGATTTCCAATAATATTTTTCAGTAAAATTTATAAGCAAAAAAGCAGTAATATAATTTATATTTGCGCATGTTTCAGTTAGGTAAGACTATAGTATCAGAGGATATCATTGAAAAGGATTTTATCTGCAATTTGTCGGCTTGCAAAGGAGCTTGCTGTATTGATGGAGACGCCGGAGCGCCTTTAGACAAGGAAGAAGCTCAAATGTTAGAAAAAATATATCCTAAAGTAAAACCTTTTTTACGAAAGGAAGGAATTAAGGCCATTGAGAAACAAGGAACATCTATTGTAACAGCCCAAAGTGAAATAGAAACACCATTGATCAATGGAGGTGATTGTGCCTATGTGTTTTTTGATGAGCATAACATTGCTCTTTGTGGTATTGAAGAAGCTTATAATCAAGGAGAGATAACATGGAAAAAACCTGTTTCTTGCCACTTATATCCAGTAAGGGTAAAAGATTACAGTGAGTTTTCAGCTGTAAATTATCACCATTGGCACATATGTGATGATGCCTGTGTTCTTGGAAAGGAATTACAGGTTCCAGTCTTTAAATTCGTTAAAGAAGCCCTCATTAGAAAATTTGGCGAAGATTGGTATATGGAATTAGAAAAAGTAGCAAAAACCTTAAAAAGGTAGATTCAGGCAGTTCTTAATTTAAAGTTTTTTTCAATAGGAATTGTAATAATGACTTTGGTCCCAATGGCTTTGTTGTTTTCGTCATAAAGATCCTTAATTTCAATACTATATTCTTTGTTGTATCCTTTGTAGAAATTGGCTAATCTTTCGTTAGTTATTGCTATTCCTAATGATTTTCTATTTAATATTTTACTATCTTTTATTTTTTGAGCTTCAATTCTACCTATACCATTATCAGTAATTGTTATAGTGATAAAGCTACCACTTTCATTGGTGACATCAAGGCTTATTGTTTTATTATCCTTTTTTGAGGATAGTCCATGCCACAATGCATTTTCTAAAAAAGGCTGCAGAATTAAAGACGGCACTTTTATGGCTTGCAGATCAATATCAGAAGAGATTTTAGTATTATAGTTTATTTCATTGGAAAAACGAATATTTTCAATATTCATATATAAATCCATTGTTTCCAGTTCTTCAGCTAATGTGATTTCCTTTTCCTTTGAAGCCATTAATATTTTCCTGATTAGTTTGGAGAATTTATTAAGGTAATAAACGGCATTTTCTTTTTCATTATTTATTATATATAGCTTTATTGAATTTAATGAATTGAATATAAAATGAGGATTCATTTGGCTGCGCAACATGTCTTGCTCTAAGGTTATGATCTTTTTCTCGTCCTTGAGTCTTCTTTGTCTGTTGATTACAAAAAGAACTCCTGCGATCAATAATATTCCAAATATGGCTACAAGTTGATTTCTAGAATTTTCTTTTTCTTTTTGAGTATTTAACGCCAATTGTTGCTCATACTCCCTGTTTTCACTGTTTAGTTTTTCTGTTTCATATTTTATTCTTAATGTATTGATATATTCTTTGTTTTTATCACTACTTATGTCGTGGTTTATTCTATCAGAAATTAGGTACTTTTCTAACGCCTGTTTATAATCTCCTTTTTTCTTATATAATTCTGATAAATGAATATTGGCTATGGCAATAAAGCTTGGTTTTTTTATTTCTTCAGCAATTTCAAGTCCTTTTATTAAATTTAATTCAGCTTCATCAAATTTATTTAACTCATATTGAGCCCAGCCCAGCCCAATATATGTAGAAGTTATATAATAAAGGTCTCTGCTTTCGAGCGAAAGTACCAAATTTTTTTCCAAAATTTTAATGGCATCTTCAGGATTTCCTTTTTTTAGATAGACCTGTCCAATACTATTATAACAAATTACTTTACCGATTAGAGAATTGATTTCTTCATTATATTGTAATGAGTTGTGATAATTAAACAAAGCGGCATCAATTTCACCTTCTTCTTCAAGAACATAGCCTATATTATGGTAATTTATGGCTAATCCAAGTTTGTTTCCTATTGCTTTCTCAATAGCTATTGCTTTATTGAAATTTTCTAATGCATCGTCGGTTTGATCTAATGCTAAGTATATATTGCCAATACTGTTATAGGAAACCGCTATACTCTTTTTTAAACTTTTTGTTTTCTCTGCTTGAGATTCGGCGAGTTCAAGTGCTTGTTGATGATAATCCAGAGATTCTTTAATATCGTCTGTCCTTCTTTTTACTACTCCAAGCATATTCAAATTTATGATCTGCATCTCTATATTTTTAGCAGATAGCGCTAAATTATAGGCATTTTGATGAAACGCAATTGCCTGATTATATAAAGATCTATCTCTAAAATAAATGCCCAATTGGTATAAGGCAAAAGACTCGCCTTCCAAATAGTTACTTTCTTTACTTTTTTGCTCTAAAAATCTCATCCTCAAACTATCCTTCAAGTCATTTTTGAAGATATCCTCTAGTTCTGAATATTTCTTTGGTTGATCTCGAAGTATATTATCAACTTGAAAATTAAAATCAGGAGCAATTTCATTTTGAGAAAACAAGAAGTTTTGGAAGACTCAATGTGAGAATTAATGCAATAATTATTTTTAACTTTTTTGTTTTCATTTTAAAAAGTTTGCATTGATTACAGTTTTTCTAAAAAATCTGATTTTCGCTGTCTTGCTACCGGAATGCGATGCCCTGATTCCATAACTACATACCCTTCTGTCTTTAGGAATTCTTTTATTTTATTCAAATTGATGATATATGAGTTGTGTATTCTGAAAAAACTGTCTTGAGGTAATAAGCTGTCAATTTCTTTTAATTTTTTTGTCACAAGTAATTTTTGATTTTCAACTAAAAACAGTGTGCAATAGTTGCCATCTGACTCAACAAACAGGATTTCTTCCAATTTTAAAAAAATCAACTTTCCATCTGTACTAATTGTGATTTTCTTTTGATTGTTTTTTGAATGAAAATCCAATAATATATTTTCAAGTTTATCACTATTAATTATCTTGGATTTAAATTTTTTTATTTTTTTTAATGTGTCGCTAAGATCGTCTGAATCTATTGGTTTTAATAAATAATCGAGGGCTTCTCTTTTTATCGCTTTAATTGCATATTCGTCATAGGCAGTTGTAAAAACTACTGCGATATCCCTGTTGTTCAGTTTGTCAAGAAACTGAAAACCATCCATAGAAGGCATTTGTATATCCAGAAACAAACAATCAGGAGTATAGTCTTCCAGAAAGAGAAGTGCTTCCTCTGGATTGGTGAATGTCTTAATTATTTCAATATCCTTATTGAAATTTGTTAATTCCCATGATAAACTTTGAATAGCCTTTGGCTCGTCGTCAACAATTACTGCTTTAAACATATAAATAAGATTCCATTTATAAAATTAGAATAATAAAGTGGTTTACCACAATATTATCTGCAAATAGTGTGGATTTACCTGCAATTTACATAATTAGTATGAAGATTTAACTCCAAAACAACATTACCAATTATACAAATTTTTATACCAACTATACAATATAGTAGACAAGTTAGTCTAATTTTTTAGATATTCGTATCGTTATAAATTTAGCAGTTATTGTTGAATTAAAAATAACATTGTGACTTTGTGGGATTAGTCACTTTAATGATTAAATGCTATTAATCAATTGAAAAGCCAGAGGATTCTGGCTTTTTTCAATTCTGAAACTTTCATTTTCAAAATAAGAATATTCAGGTTCTGGCTTTGCGTGTGATTTATAGAATAATTTCTAATTCTTTTTATTCATATAATTAATAGTTACTTGTAATTAGCAAAAAAAATTATGAATAAATAATCTCATTCAAAACCCAAATTATTTTCAAATTTCTAAATTGAAGTTTTTAATAAATAACTTTTGAGAAACTCTTGTTTTATCACTTGCGAGCGATAATGAGTTATTATAATAGCCTGATAAAGAGTTTATTATAATAATTATAAAATATACTAAAATGTAAGAATAAACAGACCACTTGTTAAAAACTTGTGGACAATGTTTATAAAAATACCTTTCTTTTTAAGGTTCAAATTTGAATCTTTGTTCAATCCAAATAGAGTAAAAAACCAGTTTAATTTTTTAAAAAAAAGTAATACACTATGTCTCAACATGTTGAACCAATATTGCAAGAAAATAAGGACAGATTCGTAATTTTTCCAATTCAACATCATGACATCTGGGAATGGTATAAAAAACAACAAGCAAGTTTTTGGACTGCAGAAGAAATTGATCTGCATCAGGATCTAACAGATTGGGCAACAAAACTGAATGATGACGAACGTTACTTTATTAAACATATTCTGGCCTTTTTTGCTGCCAGTGACGGCATTGTCAATGAAAATTTAGCGGAGAATTTTGTAAGTGAAGTGCAGTATAGTGAAGCTAAATTTTTCTATGGATTTCAGATAATGATGGAAAATATTCATTCAGAGGTTTATTCACTCCTTATTGATACTTATGTGAAGGATGAGAAAGAAAAGAATGTTTTATTCAATGCGATTGAAAACTTTCCGGCTATCAAGGAAAAAGCAGACTGGGCTTTAAAATGGATTGAATCGCCAAGTTTTGCTGAGCGTTTGATCGCCTTTGCAGCTGTAGAGGGCATTTTCTTTTCCGGTAGTTTTTGTTCTATTTTTTGGTTAAAAAAGAGAGGTCTTTTACCTGGATTGACTTTTTCCAACGAATTAATCTCTCGTGATGAAGGATTACATTGTGACTTTGCGGTTCATTTACATAATAATCACATGGTAAATAAGGTTCCGAAAGAAAAAATTACACACATTCTTACCAATGCACTGGAAATTGAAAGAGGATTTATTACAGAATCTCTACCGGTAAGTTTAATTGGAATGAATGCAAAACTCATGACCCAATATCTAGAATTTGTAACCGATAGATTATTGGTGGAATTCGGCTGCGATAAGGTTTATAACTCTACAAATCCATTTGATTTTATGGATATGATATCTCTGCAAGGGAAGACTAATTTCTTTGAAAAACGTGTCTCAGAATATCAGAAGGCAGGAATTATGAACAAAGAGGTAGAAGAAGATAAATTCAGCTTTGATGCTGATTTTTAGTCTGTAGGTCTCATAATAGTTATAAGAATTGAACTTTAACTGATAGTTGAATACTATTCAGTAGTAACAGAATTGTCAAGATTTTAAACAGCAATTCAGAATTTAATAAAATATAATCTAACCACAATTCTGTCTATAAGTTCAGGATTGACTAAAAAAATTAATGTAAATGTTTGTAGTAAAAAGAGATGGCAAGAAAGAATTAATGATGTTTGATAAGATCACAGCTAGAGTGAGAAAGTTGTGTTATGGATTGAACGAACTTGTAGATCCTGTTAAGGTTGCAATGCGTGTTATTGAAGGATTGTACGATGGCGTGACAACGAGCGAATTGGATAACCTTGCTGCCGAAATAGCTGCAACATTAACGACTGCACATCCTGATTATGCCAAACTAGCCGCAAGAATTTCCGTATCCAATTTACACAAGAACACCAAGAAAACTTTTAGTGAAGTGATGGAGGATCTATATGCATACGTTAATCCCAGAACAGGAAAAAAAGCACCTCTTTTGGCTGAAGATGTATATAAGGTAATTATGGATAATAAAGAAAAACTGGATTCTACTATTATTTATAACCGGGATTTTGGCTATGATTTTTTTGGATTTAAAACATTAGAACGTTCATACCTATTAAAATTAAATGGGAAAATTGCTGAAAGACCACAGCATATGCTGATGCGTGTTTCAGTTGGAATTCATTTAGATGATATAGATTCCGTTATTGAAACCTATGAGTTAATGTCCAAAAAATATTTCACTCATGCCACACCAACCTTATTCAACTCAGGAACACCAAAACCTCAAATGTCATCATGCTTTCTGTTAACAATGAAGGAGGACAGCATCGATGGTATTTATGATACTCTTAAACAAACCGCGCAGATATCTCAGTCGGCTGGTGGTATTGGGTTATCTATTCATGATATAAGAGCTACAGGAAGCTATATAGCAGGTACAAATGGAACCTCCAACGGAATTGTGCCTATGCTTCAGGTATTCAACGATACAGCTCGTTATGTAGATCAGGGAGGAGGGAAGCGCAAAGGAAGTTTCGCAATTTATATTGAACCTTGGCATGCAGATATCTTTGAATTTTTAGAGCTTAAAAAGAACCATGGGAAAGAAGAGATGCGTGCCAGAGATCTGTTTTATGCGATGTGGATTCCGGATCTTTTTATGAAACGAGTGCAGGATAACGGGCAATGGACCTTAATGTGTCCTAATGAATGCCCTGGATTGGCAGATATGCACAGTGAAGAATTTGAAGCCTTATATACAAAGTATGAATCAGAAGGTAAAGGAAGAAAGTCAATTAAAGCCCGTGATCTTTGGGAGAAGATACTTGAATCTCAAATAGAGACAGGGACGCCTTACATGTTATATAAAGATGCTGCTAACAGCAAATCCAATCAGCAAAATTTAGGAACCATTCGCTCATCAAATCTGTGTACCGAGATCATAGAATATACATCTCCAGATGAAGTTGCTGTATGCAATCTGGCTTCTATTGCTTTGCCTATGTTCATAAAGAACGGAGAATTCGATCACAAAGAATTATTCAGAATTACAAAGCGAGTAACCAAAAACCTTAATAGAGTAATTGACAGGAATTATTATCCTGTTAAGGAAGCTAAAAACTCTAATATCAGACATAGACCAATTGGGCTGGGCGTTCAAGGATTGGCAGATACGTTTATCAAGCTGCGGTTGCCTTTTACCTGTGACGAGGCAAAACAACTGAACCAGGATATCTTTGAAACACTTTACTATGCCGCAGTAACTGCAAGTATGGAGGAAGCTGAGAAGGATGGTCCGTATCAAACTTATAAAGGATCGCCAATTAGCAAAGGAGAGTTCCAACACAATTTATGGGGATTAAAGGATGAAGACTTTAGCGATCGCTGGGATTGGGAAAAACTCCGTAAAGAGGTAAAAAAGCATGGTGTAAGAAACTCGTTATTGGTTGCACCAATGCCAACTGCTTCCACATCGCAGATTTTAGGAAATAATGAGTGCTTCGAACCTTATACTTCCAACATTTATACTCGCAGAGTGCTTTCTGGCGAATTTATTGTCGTAAACAAGCATTTACTTGAAGATCTGGTTGAACTTGGATTATGGAATGAAGGATTGAAACAGGAAATTATGAGAGCCAATGGATCTGTTCAAAATATAGATGGAATACCTGAAGAAATCAAAGAATTGTATAAAACGGTTTGGGAATTAAGTATGAAGGATATCATAGATATGTCAAGGCAAAGAGGTTATTTCATTGATCAATCTCAATCCCTAAACCTATTCTTAGAAGGTGCAACTATGGCAAAACTTACATCTATGCATTTTTATGCCTGGAAAAGCGGATTAAAAACCGGGATGTACTACTTGCGTACCAAGAGTGCTGTAGATGCAATTAAATTTACTTTAGATAATAAAAAGAAAGAAGAACCGGTTTCAGAAGCAGATGAAACTGCCGAAGTGTTAGTAAACAAACAACAACAAAAAGCGGCTATAACGGCAGCAAAATTTGTTCAGGAAACCACAGAAGTTGTACCGATGACTGCTGAAGAAATGAAGACTTTGATCACACAGGCCAAGGAAGCAGAAGGTGATGATTGTTTAATGTGCGGTTCTTAAATATTTTCCTGGTTATTCAGGAACCTACTTAAATGTTAGAAGAACACCTCTTTATGAGGTGTTTTTTTATTTAATTGTTCGATCATTTTGTATTTGCAATAAGTTTAATTTATATTAACTTCAAATTATTATTTAAAATCAGATCCAATCTTAAGAATTAAATGTTCAAAAAGTCCATTTTCGTAGGGTTTTTAATTGCTTTAGCGGCTGCACTATATTTAAATCCGAATTTTAAGACCATCTCTGCTGGTGTTGCAATTTTGCTTTTCGGAATGATCTTGTTGGAAGAAGGATTCAGGGTGTTTACTAAAGGGCCACTCCAAAATATCTTAAAAAATGCTACTAATAAGCTTTATAAAAGTATTACTGCCGGAGCTTTTGTAACCGCTATAATTCAATCCAGTTCTTTAGTTTCTATAATTACCATATCTTTTATTAGTGCCGGATTAATAAGTCTGTCTGGAGGAATAGGTTTGATCTTTGGGGCAAACATAGGTACAACAGCAACCGCCTGGTTAGTTGCTGGATTTGGATTAAAAATAAATATATCGACCCTGGCAATGCCAATGCTGGTATTTGGGATAATTTTTTCTTTTCAAAAAAGGAGCTCCTTAAAAGGAGTAGGCAATGTTCTGGCAGGACTCGGATTCTTCTTTTTAGGAATTCACTTCATGAAGGAAGGATTTGAAGTATTCAAACAGTATATAGATTTAACTCAATATGCAGTTCCAGGTTTTCTGGGTATAGTTATTTACACAATAATTGGAATAATCATAACTACTATTTTGCAGTCCAGCAGTGCAACACTTGCATTGATATTAGCGGCTTTATCTGCCGGGCAAATAGAATATGAAAATGCCTTGGCTTTGGCCATAGGGGCAAATGTTGGGACAACAATTACCGCCGTTTTAGGTTCAATTGGTGCAAATGCCGCTGGGAAGAGATTAGCAGGAGCACATTTTGTATTTAATATTGTTACAGGAATAGTGGCATTAGCTTTTATTTATCCATTGGCTAAATTGGTAAATATGCTTGCCGAAGTATTATCGATCGCTGCAACAGATTATACACTTAAGTTAGCCTTGTTCCATACTATTTTTAATGTTATAGGTGTCATTATCATGATACCGTTTATTAAAAAGCTCGAACAATTTCTCCTCAAGCACATAAAAGAAGAACAGGATAAGGCAATTGATGAACCAAAATTCTTGAATGAGGCAGTTCTGAAATTCTCAGGATCAGCCATATCATCGTTAATTGACGAATCTAAATTCTTATATAAGAATGCGATCTTTGAAATTGTAGCCCATAGTTTGAACATTCATAGAGCAGATATTAAATCTGATGAGAAATTAAAAACTGTTATTAAAAAATCAACTGAAGATATGCATATCAATGTTGAAGATCTGTACTACAAAAAGGTAAAGAATATTTATGGAGAAATAATTAAATACGCCACTACAGCACAAAATACCTTAAACTTAAGTAAAAGACAGAACGAAGCAGTTACAGAAATAAAAATTGCAAACAGAAAAATGGTTGAGATAATTAAAGACTCACGGGAATTAAATAAGAATGTGAACTTTTCCATGACAAGTAATAACAAATACCTTCAAAAGGAATATGACGGATTTAGAAAGAAAGTTGCAAAAGTTCTAAGGGTTATTTATCTGTTCAGAAAAAGTGAAGACCAAAATAAATATGAAAAACTACTAACAGAATTAAAGCAAGAGGCAAAACATAATATCAGGCAAAGCAATAAATCCATTGATAAATTGATTCGTAAAAATTTAATAACCGCCGAAATGGCTTCCTCATTATTCAATGATCATACAAATGTAAACGAC
Organism: uncultured Flavobacteriaceae bacterium; assembly: GCA_963722665.1. GTDB lineage: Bacteria > Bacteroidota > Bacteroidia > Flavobacteriales > Flavobacteriaceae > Site-B1. The sequence goes on along the minus strand of CAVRNW010000018.1, from coordinate 73,622 downwards.
ATGATAAAGAAACTGATTGAAGTGGCTGAGTTATTGTATAGCAGGAAAGATTCTTTATTAGAGGTAAAAACTGATTTATAATATTGATCTAATTCAATAAAAAAGCACTCTTTTTCAGGAGTGCTTTTTTTATAAATTCTGTCTCGTCCTAAAATAAGTTGACACAAAATCGACTTAATTATGAAATAATTATTCGTCAGACTCTATCTCTCTGTCAATAGTCGCCGGCTTCACACTTCTGTCATGGGAATCATGATATTCCTGTAACAGATTCATGGTTGCATTCAGCAAATCTTTAGTTTCTAGAAGCAAACTAAAATACAAAGTTGTATTCTTAGGACTGGATTCTTCAGTCCGTGTTCTTTCAACTTGTTTCTGGATTTTCTCTTTTACAAGATCATATACAACTTTCTTATCTTTAAGAATTACACCAATTTGTTCAAATGATCGTGATTCAAAAGCGGCCTTGGTGTCAGCAAATAATTTCTCAATAGCTTCATTTATTTCTTTAAGCTCTTTAACCTGATTGAATTTTAGTTTTTTATGGTTATTATTAACATGTTTGTAACTCACTTTGGTAATATATTCCAATGATTGAGTCATATCTTGTAAGTAACTTAATATATGAATATAAAAACTACTTGCCCCAATACTTGATTCGTCCAGATTCTTAATAAAATAGAAAATATTATCTCGTAATTCTTCAACTTCATCAGATAATTTTACAACCTGTTTTTTGTTTTTTGTAAGAATTGATAGATCTTGTTTTGCAAGTCCATTAATGGCATTGGTATACATTTTATTGCCTCTTTTAACAACCCTTGCAATATTGCTGGCACTTTCATGGATAACACCCTGGACCGAGCTACTTTCAGCCTTCGTTAAACTATCTTCAGTTTTTGTTGTTTTGAGCTTTTTTTTATGAGAAATATAATTTCTTACTAATAATAAAATTGCTAAAAGTAACAATACTGCAACCATTACTGGGAAATTTAAATTCATTAAGTAAGCTATTACAGCAGCAGCAGTAAATGCAATAAGTGCAGTAAAGAACCAACCCCCAATAACATTTAATACACCGGCAACTCTATATACGGCGCTTTCTGCTCCCCAAGCTCTATCAGCTAACGACGTACCCATTGCAACCATAAAGGTCACATAAGTTGTAGATAGAGGTAACTTATAGGATGTTGCAATTGAAATTAGAACACGCCGCAACCATTAAGTTAACCGCCGCTCTCACCAAATCAAATGCAGGTCGTTACTTCTTTAGGTATTTTTTTTAGATAGCTTTCAGGTTTGTTCAAATTGCCTTTCGATTTTAGTTTTGCCACGATTCCGGTAAAATATAATCTGACATTTGTGACATTGAAATTGTAAATCTCACTAAATTTCTTGATAATCCAGTAGGATTAAATCTCTCTTTAGTTTCTCCTTGGCTTGACAAGTCTAATTTAAGTTTTAACAACATCTTTAGCCTTTTTTGAAAACCATAAAGTAAGAACCATAATATCCTGCAGCAAATAAGAGAATAAGGTTGGAGTAGGAACTTTAGATGCTAAAACATCCATACTAAATTCGGTAGCCGGAACACCAGAAACAACCCAGGCTTCATAAGACTGCTAAGCAGCGATAGGCACACCAATAAAATTAACTAAATCGTTTCCTGCAAATGCTAATGCCAAAGCAAAAGTACCGACTAATAATAATAAGCTTATAGATATTTAGTTTTAAATACATTATAATAAGTAATGATAAATAATGACCAAAAAACTAAACTAACAACAATAATAGACAAGACTTGATTTTCTAAAAAGTCTTTAATCGTTGCCCCTCCAATTATATCAAATCTTTCGCTGTGCATATGGCGTTCCCTTTAATACCTTTCATAAAAATAAAGTATGTAATTGCAGTTAATGCAACACCCCCAAAAATAGCTCCAACCCATTTAGCTTTTTTCTCAAAATTATATGAAAATAAGACCCTTGAAACCCATTGTACAAATGCACCAACAGAAAAGGCAACAACCACCGAGAGCAAAATACCAAATATAATTTGGGTTGCCTTGGATGTATTAATGTAGGTTACAACATCTCCAAAACTGCCTCCATCATGAGCAATTTTAATAAATGCCATTGCTACCGAAGCACCTAATAACTCAAATACAATTGAAACTGTTGTTGAGGTTGGCATTCCAACTGTATTAAAAAAATCCAGAAGTAAAATATCAGTTATCATGACTGCCATAAAGATGATCATGATCTCATTAAACATAAATTCTCCAGGATTAAAAATTCCTTTTCGGGCAACTTCCATCATACCACTAGAAAATACAGCACCAACTGCAACACCAAGACTGGCAACAATCATGATTGTTTTTAAAGAAATTGCTTTTGAACCAATTGCAGAATTTAAAAAGTTTACTGCATCATTACTAACACCTACAACCAAATCAGCAATAGCTAATACTGCAAGGGCGATAATCATTAAATAAGTATATGTTTTCCATAAAAAAATTTGTTGAGAGTAACGGTACAAACGTACTTTAAAAATAAAATTTTAATGTTATGAAAATGTTATGAAATGTAAAAATTTTGTTGTATTTTATAGTATTGAATTAGATTATTTTTTCTTTTGATGTTTTAAGAACTTCAGCATCAATGTAAAAAATTATTTCTTCAGCGATATTTTTTATAAGATCACCTACACGTTCAATTTTTTAACTACAGAAAATAAAATAAATGCCTGATCAATTATACTATCATCTTTTTTTATTTCTGCTCCTAAAACAGAAAATGATTTTAAGTTTATTTTATCTAATATTTTGTCTTTTTTAAATACTTTTCGGGCACTTTTAACATCTTTATTTTCATAGGCGTCTGTAATGTCATCCATCATTGACATTAAAGTGTCATACATTTTTTCAAATTTAATGGCCTCCAATAATTGCGGAGATATTTTATTGTCATTCTCTACAACATATTTAGAAATATTATAGGAATGATCTGCAATTCTTTCAAGCTCTCCATTTATTTTAAGAACAGCCATGATAAAACGAAGATCTGATGCTACAGGATTATAAAGTGCCAAATAGCGCTCACAATCTTTTTCAATCTTAATGTCTAAAGCATTAATTCGAGACTCTTTATGCATAACCTCTTCTGCCAGATCACTATCGTGCGTTACAAAAGATTCTTTAGCCTTTTGTAATTGCGATTTGCACATGGATAACATTTCAGATCCAGCTTGATTTATATTGTCTCTATGGTAAGCTTCATTTTGCATATTTAATGATTTTTATCCGAAACGACCCGTAATATAGTTTTCGGTTTGTTTCTCTTTTGGATTAGTAAAAATAGTCTTTGTTTTGTTAAACTCAATAAGCTCACCTAAGTAGAAAAAAGCTGTATAATCACTAATTCTACTTGCTTGTTGCATATTGTGAGTCACAATAACAATTGTATATTTTTCTTTTAAACTAAAAATTAAATCTTCAATTTTTGAGGTCGAAATGGGATCTAAAGCAGAAGTTGGCTCATCCATAAGTATTATTGATGGCTCTACTGCCAAAGTCCTGGCAATACATAATCGTTGTTGTTGTCCCCCGGATAGTGCCAATGCCGATTTTTTCAAATTGTCTTTTACGTCGTCCCAAAGATCGGCTTGTTTTAATGCTTTTTCGACGCGCTCACTAATAAACTTTTTATCCTTAATGCCTTGTATTTTCAATCCGTATGCAACATTGTCGAAAATAGATTTAGGAAACGGATTTGGTTTTTGGAACACCATTCCTATTTCTTTACGCAACTCCTCAACCTTAACTTTTTTCTTATAGATGTCTTTACCATTTACTTTAATTTCCCCTTCCATTCTAAAACCATCAACGTAATCATTCATTCTATTAAATAACCTTAGAAAAGTTGATTTTCCACAACCGGAAGGACCAATTAAGGAAGTTACAGTATTAGGCTTAATAATCATATCAATCCCCTTGATAGCCATAAAATCATCGTACCAGACTTTTGCATCATTCACCTCTATTGTATGCGTTTTCTTAAGAGACTTATCTATTATTTTATCCATTGGTAATGTTTGTACTGAAGTTGTTGTTTCCATCATTATTTCAATTTATTTTGCCACCTATTTCTAAAATAAACAGCGATTCCATTCATTATAAAAGTGATGAGCAGTAATATAATAATTGCAGCAGCAGCATTTTCGATAAATCCGTGTTGAGGTCTCGAAATCCAATTAAATATTTGAATTGGTAATACTGAAAATTCATCCATAGGAGTTGACGGAGCAAATGGCACATAGGCTAAAGCACCTACAACTATTAATGGCGCTGTTTCTCCAACAGCTCTCGAAAGTGCTAAAATAACACCTGTTAAAATACCTCCTGAGGATGCAGGCAATATCTGGTTCCATATAGTTTGCCATTTTGAAGCCCCTAATGCATAGGATGCATCACTTATGGATTTTGGAACTGCTTTGATGGCCTCACGAGTAGCTACAATAATGATTGGAAGTATCAACAATGATAAAGTTAAACTTCCCGCAAGTACACTTGCACCTAGATTCATTATTCGAACAAAAACCTCCAATCCTAAAAGCCCATATATAATTGATGGCACACCAGCAAGGTTAGAAATATTAATTTCCAATAATCCTGATAGTTTATTCTTTTTACTGTATTCTTCTAAATATATTCCAGCTGCAACACCAATAGGAATTGCAATAAATGAGGTTAATAGCAATATCCAGATACTCCCCATCAAGGCTGTATAAATTCCTGATTTTTCAGGTTTTCTGGATGGTAAGTCCGTGATAAAACCCCAGTCAATACGACTTAAACCGTCAATTAATATATCACCAATGAATACAACAAGTAATACTAATCCAATTATAGTGCAGAATATTCCCCAATATTTGAAGGCGTTATCTAAAAGTCTGTTTTTTTGAATACTATTCATATCGTCCCTGGAATTTTTTTCTCATTCTGTAACTAAGTGTATTCAATAAAAAGGTAAAGGCAAATAAAGTTATACCCGCGGCAAAAATGGTTCTGTATTCTATGGAGCCATGTTGTACGTCACCTAAACTTACCTGGACAATGTAAGCAGTAATGGTTTCTATAGGTACTGTTGGATCTAATGTCAATCTTGGTTGTTGCCCAGCCGCAATGGCTACGATCATTGTTTCGCCAATTGCTCTTGAAATGGCTAAAATAACAGACACTATAATACCGGAAGATGCTGCAGGAACAACTACCTTAAATGCTGTTTGTAATCTTGTTGAACCCATACCAAAAGAAGCTTCTCTTAACGAATGAGGAACTGCGTGTAATGCGTCTTCACTAATGGACGAGACAAAAGGAATGATCATGATTCCCATAACTATTCCGGCAGATAGCGAGTTAAAACCTGACAGATCTGGATAAATACTTTGTAAAAATGGAGTTACAACGATTAATGCGAAAAAACCATATACTACAGTCGGTACTGCAGCCAATAGTTCTAATAGTGGCTTAATTGTTTTCCTGAAACTTGTAGGTGCATATTCACTTAAATAAATACTAATAGATAGTCCTATAGGAAGTGCAACAGAAATTGCAATAAATGAAGTTAATAGTGTTCCGGATAATAAAGGTAGAATGCCATAATGTTTATCAGTGAATAATGGTGTCCATTGAGTATCTGTAAAGAATTCAACTATGGATACCTCGCTAAAAAAAATAACAGCTTCAAAACCTAAAACAGCAACAATTCCAAATGTAACAGCAATTGTAATTAAGGCACTTGTTAAAAGTGATTGCTCAATTACAAATTCTTTAATTTTACGCATTGAATGATGTTTTTAAAAAAAGGGAATCAGGTACTAAGAGATACCTGATTTACCCGTAATCAAACTTCTGTTTATTTGTTACTTTCAACAAAAGTTTTGAAATTTTCTGCTTGCTTTTTATAGTTTTCAGCGGGTAGAGGAATGTATCCTACATCTTCTGCTAAATCACCGGCATTCTCTATGTAAAAGTTTACAAATTCTACAACTTCTGGGGATTTAACAGATGTACTGTTCACGTAGATGAATAAAGGTCTAGATAATGGTCTGTATGTTCCGTTGCTTACAGTTTCTAAAGTTGGTTTTACAACTTCTTCACCGTTATTTACTCCAATAAGAGTTAGTTTATCCTTGTTTTCAGCATAATAGGCTAATCCGAAGAAACCTAAAGAATATTTATCACCAGCGATACCTTGTACTAATACATGGTCATCTTCACTTGCCGTAAAGTCACCTCTGCTTGACCCACTTTTACCAACTACTGCTTCAGTAAAATAATCATAAGTTCCAGATGCAACTCCAGGGCCAAATAAGTGAATTTCTTCGTTCGGCCATTCAGGACGAATTTGATTCCATTTCATAATTTTTCCCTGAGCAGCTGGTTCCCAGATTTTCTTCAATTCTTCAACAGTAAAATTATCAACCCAATCGTTGGCTGGATTAACTAGTACTGCTAAACCGTCATAAGCTACTTCAAGTTCTATGTACTTGATGTTGTTTTCTTCGCAAGCCGCTTTTTCCTTATCCTTAATTGGTCGAGATGCATTAGAAAGATTCGTTTCTCCTCTTGCAAATTTTTTGAAACCTCCTCCTGTTCCAGAGACACCAATTGTAACTTTTACTTTAGGTTGGACTGCTCTAAATTCTTCAGCTACCGCTTCCGTTACCGGAAACACTGTACTTGAACCATCTACTTTAATTGTTCCAGATAATTCTGTTGTGCTTGCTGCTTTGTTTTCTTTATCCTTTTTACAAGCTGCAAATACAAGAGCTAAGGACATTAAGATTAATAATTTTTTCATTTCTTTTTATTGATTATTTCTTTTTTACTTTTTTTAAAAATGGATGTCAAATTGTAATCTATACATCCAGTTATCATTACTGTTTTCTACTTGTAAAAGGCTAATATCAGATTGCACTTTTAATTTGTGTCCAACAATATATCTGGATACACCAAAGGTATATTGATTTTCTGCATCTCTTCCCGTAATGTTTTTGTCCAATTCAATATTCGTATATCGTCCTGAAACTTCCCAGTTAGATGGAAATAAATATCCGGTTTGAATATTTAACCCGTTTCCAACTTGTACTTCGTCTCCGGTTAAGCTTCCATCAGAATTTTTAGCAAAAGGATCATCGGCTTCTCTATCTGCATATTCAGCCATTAAGGAAAATCCTTCATACTTAAACATAGCATCAACAAAGAGTGTAGTTAATATCTGTCTTGTAAAACCCAACATCGTTTGCCATATATGAACCTTGGTTACTTCTGTTTTTAACAGCATCTATATTCTGATCATAAGTTACAGCAAGCAGTAATTTTGGTTTTTCTTCACGCTTCAAATCACTGCCTGAATAATCTCCATTGCTTTTAAATTCGCCTAATGGAAGGAATTCCAAACGTCCGGTATACTGATGTCCACCTAAGTTTCCAGAGGTAATGTTTCTTCCCTCACCCTGAGAAACAGATAGTATTTCCCTCATAACAAACGTATCAGATAAGTTTGATTTGTGACGCAGTTGTATACCCATGTCGCGGTCAATATTAAATCGACTGTTTAAGAGAGAACGATCCACTTGTTGGAGATTTCCTGAAGAGATTACACGCTCTATGTTGCCCGGTAGTTTTGTTTGCCCAAACCAAAATTCGAAGTCCAGGAGCGAAATTATACTTGATAACAGCATCTAAAATATATCTAGGAGCATCACTTGTAAATTCTGAAGCACCAGAAATATCACGATTAGACAAACCCAATTCTAGCTTATATTCTAGTTTTGGTGAAAAAGCATAACCATCAAATTTTAAACGCGCACGTCTTACTAAAAAGTTTGACTCAGCACTTTCACCTTCTTCAAAATTAGCAATGGCCAAAAATTGCATTCGCGTAGCGACCTTCATTGTCCATGTGCTGTCTTGTCCAACCAAATTGAAAAGACCTTTTCCAAATTTTGGTGCATTTGTTTCTTGAGCCACTGCACAAAATGAAATAGTCATTAGTAAGGCCGTAAGAGATAATTTTAAATTCATTTTTATATTTTTTGGTTTATGATGCTGCAAATAACCACAAATCATGTTAACTAAATGTTTCCTAATGATTATTATAAAGTCAAATAACCAGGGTTGATTATTATTGAAAATAAGTATCTTGCTTAACTTAAAAATTTACAATGAACTGGGAAAAACTACTCTCACTAAAACGATTTGGAGACACCAACAAACGATTAAGAAAGGAACAGGATGAAACCCGTCTAGGATTTGAAGTCGATTATGACCGAGTCATCTTTTCATCAGAATTCAGAAGCCTGCAGGATAAGACTCAGGTAATTCCTCTATCCAACACAGATTTCGTTCATACGCGTTTAACACACAGCCTGGAAGTAAGTGTTGTAGGCAGATCATTAGGCAGAATTGTTGGTCAAAAATTATTGGAAAAGCACCCGCATTTAAGAACCATCCACGGATATCAGGCAAATGATTTTGGAGCCATTGTGGCGGCAGCATCTTTGGCTCATGATATTGGCAATCCGCCTTTTGGACATTCGGGAGAAAAAGCAATTGGAGAGTATTTTAAAACTGGAAATGGTAGGCAATTCAAAGAAAACCTTACGGCTAAAGAATATCAGGATCTGTGTGATTTTGAAGGTAATGCAAACGGATTTAAAATAGTTACTCAAGACAGAAAGGGTAGAGAAGGAGGTTTGCGTTTAAGCTATGCAACCCTTGGAGCATTCATTAAATATCCGAAGGAATCCTTACCAAAAAAACCAACAAACAGTATTTCCGATAAAAAATACGGGGTTTTTCAAAGTGAAGTAGAAGCGTTTCAGGACGTTGCTCAAGACCTTGGACTAATTGGAAATGATTCAGGTAAAGAAATTAGTTATTGCAGGCATCCTTTGGCATTTTTAGTCGAAGCGGCAGATGATATTTGCTATACCATCATTGATTTTGAGGATGGAATAAATATGGGATTGGTACAAGAGGAATTCGCACTAGAATACTTGATCAACCTTGTACGTGATACCATTAACATCAAAAAATATAATTCTCTTACCAATACCAATGATCGCGTCAGCTACTTACGTGCTTTAGCAATTAACTCCTTAATCCAGGAGGCCACAAATATTTTTATAAAAAATGAAGAGTCCATTTTAAAAGGTGAATTTACACATGGTTTACTCGATAAGTGTAAATATGAAGCTCAAATTAAGGATATCATCTCTTTAAGTGTAGAAAAGATTTACCAATCAAAAGAGGTTATTGATAAGGAAATTACAGGGTATGAGGTCATTACAAAACTATTATCCAGATTTATTACTGCCGTAAACAATAGTCATGAAAACAGGCCAACGAGTTATGACCAATTGTTATTAAAGGTTCTTCCTCAAACCATTGATTTTTCAAATAAATCGCTTTATTTAAGACTTTTAAATGTCTGTCATTATGTTGCTTCTCTATCTGATAGCCGTGCTATTTTGATATATAAAAAAATTGTGGGGATTGAGATTTAGAATAAACACCTATTAATTTTTTGGAATAGTATATTAATTGGAATAAATTAGGTCGCGCTAAAAAAAATAAATATGATAAAGAAAATATTAATTGGTTCTGGTTTATTACTGGGACTGGTTTTGGCTTACACAGTTCTTTTCAAGAGTACTAATGAAGTAACCTTAGAAGTTAACTCAAATGATGAAATTGCTAAGCGTCACAAAGAGAATTTATCCAAAAATCCATTTTCTGAAACTCTTAAACTTACAAAGAAGGAGCGTAAGGCGTTTGGGATTCCTCCCAATAAATATTATGAAGATGAATGGGTGTTAACCATGAATCCTATTTTAGGCCGTCCTACAACAGAAAATTTAAAGTCGATTAGAGGTTTAATACAACAGACTTTATTGAATCGGGTTCCTGGAGATGGTATCGATAATAATTGGGTTGAAAGAGGGCCTGATAATGTAGGTGGTCGAACAAGAGCGGTAATTTTTGACCCGAATGATCCGGCTAATGAAACCGTATTTGCTGGAGGAGTAAGTGGAGGGCTTTGGAAAAACACAAAAATCTCAGATCCTAATACGGTTTGGACAAGGGTAAATATACCAACTAATTTGGCTGTAAATTCAATTACTTATGATCCAAATAACACAAATATATTTTATATAGGCACAGGAGAGTCTTACGTTAGTGGAGATGTTAATGGAGATGGTGTGTGGAAATCAGAAGACGCAGGAGTTTCATGGACTAAAGTTTTTGGCGGAATATCTGGGTCAACTACCTTTGTATCAGCCTCTAACATAACTATAAATACACCTGTGGATATTGCAGGAGATTACGCTTCGTATCCAACCACTAATTTTGGACCGACCATTAGCTCTGTAATTACAGCAGACATTGTATTGGCGGATGATGGCTCTGACGCTCCGATTGAGGCTTGCAATGCCTTGACAAATGGAGCGGAAATTAATGGTAAGATTGCTTTGGTGCGTAGAGGAACGTGCACTTTTGTTACTAAAGTGAAAAATGCTCAGGATGCAGGAGCTATAGCAGTTATAGTGATGAACAATAATCCGGGAGAGCCAATTGCTATGGGTGGTTCTGATCCAACTATTACTATACCAGCTGTTATGATAACACAGGCCAATGGAGACCTTATTGAAAATGCATTGGGATCTGGAACAGTAAATGGGTCCTTAAATCCGGCAAGTGGCAATTTCACTGGGAATCTGGTCCCAGGGATTCAACATATCAATGATATAAAGATAAAGGATAATGCTGGAGTTTCTGAGATTTATGTGGCTGCCGGAGAATCATTTTATTCAGCAGCAAATTCTCCTACATACCTTGGAGGCCCTGAATTAGGTTTATTTAAATCAGTTGATTCCGGATTGTCTTGGACAGAAGTTACTTTGCCCTTGACTGGCAATGGAAATAAATATGAACCTAATGATATAGAGATTGGTGCTGATGGAAAGATTTGGTTGTCTACAATTGCAAGTTCAATTTTTGGTGATGGAGGAGGAAAAATATTCACTTCAGACGATGGAGTTACCTTTACAGAGGCGTTTAGTGTCTCAGGGGCTAATAGAACCCAGATTGCAGTATCATCGCAAAATTCAGGCACAATATATATTTTGGCACAAATTTCAGGTGGAGTTACAATGCAGCTCACTACTGATGGATTTGCAACTGGGACATCTGCTATAACGTTACCTAATGATGCAGATACAGGCATTCCAGCTAACGATTTTGCTCGAGATCAGGCGTTTTACAATCTAATGCTCGAAGTAGATCCAAACAATGATCAAATTGCATATGCAGGAGGAATTGATTTGTTTAAGTCTGTAGATAGTGGTACGTCTTGGAATCAATTCAGTCATTGGTATGGTGGTTTTGGATTTCAATATGTACATGCTGACCAACATGCCTTAGCATTTAGTAATGGAGATCCTAGTAGGATGGTTTTTGGTAATGATGGAGGTGTCTACTTTACTGATGATGGTGGTATTAATACAAATTCAAGGAATAATGGTTTTAATGTTACTCAATTCTATACGGTTGGTGTTGGACCTATTGGGGCATTTTCTGGAGGAGATTATTTTCTTGCCGGAGCCCAGGATAATGGCACCCAGTTTTTTGAAAATGCACCATCTGAAATTAGTGGTTCTATAGATGTATCTGGCGGGGATGGAGCTTATAGCTTTTTTGACCAAGATGGAACCGATCAATATTTCATAACAAATTATGTATACAATAATGCTATTTATTTGTTCAACCTTGCAAATAACACTCAAGTAACAATTAATGATGAAAGCACTTCCAATGGATCATTTATAAATCCAGAAGCCTTAGATTCAAATTTAGATATATTGTATTCCAATTATTCGTCGGGATCAGACTTAATTGTTCGAAGATATGCCGGTATTAAATCAGCCGGCACTTTAACCAAAACGAGTCTTACAGATGCCCTTCTTACAAACAGACCTACTGCTTTGACTGTATCTCCGCATACAACAACTTCTTCAACCTTGTTGGTTGGAACTGTGCTTGGTGATGTTTTGAAAGTAGAAAGCGCCGATGGAAATTCACCAATTTGGACCAGTATTGAAAATGATAATGTAATAGTTGGTAGTGTTTCTGATATAGAATTCGGAGCAACTGAAAACGAAATTTTTGTTACAGTACACAACTATGGTGTACAGAGCATATGGTATACTAACGATGGAGGAGCCACCTGGGAAGGGAAAGAAGGAGACTTACCAGATATGCCGGTAAAGGCAATATTACAAAGTCCATTAGATCCGGAAGAAGTAATTGTTGGCACTGAACTAGGTGTTTGGTTTACAACTGATTTCTCATCTGGGAGCCCAACTTGGTTGCCATCATTCAATGGGATGAGCAATGTCAAAGTAACTGACCTTGATCTGAGGGATGATAATGCAGTTTATGCCTCGACTTATGGAAGAGGGGTGTTTTCGGGAGAATTTAAACTTGATCCGGCTGGTGATGAAGACGGAGATGGCATACTTAACGGAGATGATAATTGCGTTAGTACGGCAAATGCAGATCAGGCTGATTCGGATGGCAATGGTATTGGAGATGTTTGTCAAGACACAGATAACGATTCGGTCTTAGATATAAACGATAACTGTCCGAATAATTCAAACACAGATCAAGCGGACGCAGATGGAGACGGCATAGGTGATGTATGTCAAGACACAGATAGTGATACTGTGTTGGATATTAATGATAATTGTATTGATATTCCCAACGTAGATCAACAAGACACTAACGGAAACGGCTTAGGCGATATATGCGATACCAGTTACGAATCACCTGATAATATTAATATTGAGGTCATTTCTGAAACTTGTGATGGGCAGGATAATGGAATTATAAATATTAGTTTAAATGAAACATATGTAACATACACAGCAACTTTGGTAGGAAGTGGAGTTAACCTGACGCAAGGAATTGAGACTAGCTCATATAGATTTGAAAATATTGCTGTAGGCGCTTATACTATTTGTATTTCTGTTAATGATAGAAACTTTGAACAATGTTTTGAAATTAATATTGATGCGGCTGAGTCATTAGAAGCAATTTTTGGAATCGCAAATGATAACTCCGACAGTAATAATGATGTTACCTCAATATTGATTAATAGAGGCACACCTCCATTTATTGTTGTCTTCAATGAAGAAGTCATTCGAGTATCAAGCGAGAGATCATTTGAGGTTGAAACCAACGGTCCTGGAATTTTAGAAGTAAGGTCTTCTAAAGCTTGTGAGGGAGTGATCAGCAGGGTGATGGAAAATGCAGGAGTTCTTAAATTATCCGTTAGTCCTAATCCGGTTGTTGACGATCTCAAAATATTTTTCCCGATGTTATTGGAAGCTGTAATTCCGGTTCAGATCTACGATTTGACAGGTAAATTAATATTAGACCAAAATGTAGTTATACAAAACTCAAACTTTATACAGCTTCCATTCCACAATTTCATCAAAGGAATCTATTTTGTCAGGTTAGGGTTAGATAAACCAGAGGTCCTTAAAATCATAAAAAATTAATCCTATGAAAAATAAATTAAAATTATATATGGCATTATTACTTGTAGTTATTATTACTGGGGCTTGTAGTAAGAGCGATGGAGGTGATGATAGCCCATCCACTACCACCTCCAAATTCTGCGCCATCCGCGGTTTCACAATTGGTTTTCCCAACTTCAGACCTACTATGTATTGATAATACAGTGACGTTTGAATGGGGAGCCTCAAGTGATGCTGACGGTGATTCGATAGGTTATATTTTAGTTGTTGCAACAGATAGGCTATTGACACAAGTTGTTGAACAACGAACGGTTTCTTCAACAAGCATCACGATATCTTTGGACAGAGGTGTTGCCTATTACTGGAGTGTTACCGCCAGAGATAGTCAGGGAGAAGAAGCTGATCCATCGAGTACTTTTGCCTTCTACACCGAAGGTGATGGAGTTTCTAACTACGCACCTTTTTCTGCCGCACTTAATGCTCCGGAAAATACCGGATCGATAGCAGCAGGTACTGTTAATTTGAGTTGGACAGGAGGCGATACAGATACTGGAGATATTTTGACTTATGAATTATTCTTCGGAGAAACTATGGATCCTCCTTTATTGCAATCAGATCTTTCAGAGAGAATTTTGATGTTACCGCATCATCAGGCTTAACTTATTATTGGAAAGTCAATACTATGGATGATAGCGGTTTGAAAACTATAGGCCAAGTCTGGCAATTCACTGCAAATTAAGTAGAGTAATAATTACAAAAAAAGAGAGCCCAAATGCTTTCATTTTTATTGTCTAAATAGAGAAATTAACTACATTTCTTCCGATTTATTTGCATTTAATCGATAAAATATGTATGTTTGTCGGGAATTGATTGAATGATCAAGTTCAAAACTCATTTTTTAGCTCCAAATCTAAAGAAAATGAAAAAAAACCTATTATTCGCTTTGAGCGTATTCGTAATTACAATTGTTGGATTATTAGTTTTTTGTGAAGTCTCGGATAGACCTCATAAAGAAACTTTAAAAATTAATAAAATTCAGCAACAGGACAATATGAAAGGCCTGGCTTCCTTGAATAACAAACAGGAATTAGATTATTGATCAATTATTAGAAATTATTTCTGATAGACTATCAATGTCGATTTCGCATTTAGTTTGTAATTCTTCAATGGATCCTTGATCTATGAATTCGTCTTTAATTCCAAGAACTATAATTTTATTCTTATAATTGTTTTCCGCGGCAAATTCTAAAATTGCACTTCCAAAACCTCCTTTTACAACGCCATCTTCAATAGTTATAACAGTATCGTAAGTCTTAAAGATATCATTTAATAATTTTTCATCTAAAGGCTTGATAAATCTCATATCATAGTGAGCAACCGGATTAATTCTGGTAGTTTTTTTAATTGCTTCACTAACATTTTCTGCAATCGTCCCAACACTTATAATAGCCAGATCTTTACCTTTTGATAATTGTACACCTTTGCCTATCTCTGTTTTTTTAAATGGTTGGATCCAGTTTGTAATTGATCCCCTGCCTCTTGGATATCTGATTGCAATGGGATTGGTTAATCCCAGTTGTGCTGTGTACATTATGTTTCTCAGCTCTACCTCATTTCTAGGTGCGAATATAATGAGGTTTGGAATGCATCTTAAATAAGCCATATCAAAAACACCATGATGTGTAGCTCCATCTTCGCCAACTAATCCAGCTCTGTCAAGACAAAAAATTACAGGTAATTTTTGTAAGGCTACATCATGAATTACCTGGTCATATGCCCTTTGTAAAAATGTTGAATAGATATTACAAAAAGGAATGAATCCTTGTGTTGCCATTCCAGCAGAAAGGGTTACCGCATGCTGTTCTGCAATACCTACATCAAAGGCTCTTTCCGGAATTTTTTCCATCATATATTTTAATGAGCTGCCAGTAGGCATGGCTGGAGTAATTCCTATAATTTTAGTATTCTTTTCGGCGAGTTCCACAATGGTATGACCAAATACATCCTGGAATTTTGGAGGTTGAATGGCAGTATCTTTTTCGGGTAAATCTCCAGTTACTGCATTGAATTTACCTGGTGCGTGATATTTAACCTGATCTTTCTCAGCTTGTTTAAGCCCTTTCCCTTTTTTTGTTAAAACATGCAGAAATTTTGGGCCTTTGATCGATTTGAGACGTTCCAATTCCGATATGATTTCATCTACATTATGGCCATCAATTGGACCGGAATAATCAAAATTTAAAGCTTCAAAGATATTGTCCTGTAATGGCGTCCCTTTTTTAACATTTGTCAGATACTGTTTTAGAGCTCCAACACTAGGATCAATCCCAATAGCGTTATCATTTAAAATAACCAAAATATTAGCATCTGTAACGCCAGCATGATTTAGCCCTTCAAATGCCATTCCACTCGCTATGGAAGCATCACCAATTACAGCAATATGATGTTTTTTAAATTCACCTTTTAATTCTGATGCGATTGCCATTCCTAAAGTTGCTGATATAGATGTTGAGGAATGTCCTACGCCAAAGGCATCGTATTCACTTTCTTCCCGCTTAGGGAATCCACTTATTCCATTTAATTGTCGGTTTGTATGAAATGATTCTCTTCTTCCGGTTAATAGCTTATGAACATACGCCTGATGGCCGACATCCCAAACTAACAGATCATTTGGCGTGTCAAAAACATAATGCAGAGCAATAGTTAATTCAACAACTCCCAAACTGGATCCTAAATGTCCTTCTTTAGTGGCAACTATATTAATAATGAACTCTCGTATTTCTTGCGCGAGTTGAGGTAATTGATCTTTACGCAATTGACGCAGATCTTTAGGGTAATTTATTCTTGGAAGTAATTTTTTTTGCACGAAGCAAAAGTACGAGTTTGAAATTGTATTTTTACGTGAATGAAATGAGAATTATAATAATAACCTGTTAAAAATATATTTTGAATTCTAATACCTTCAAATTTCTAAAAATGACTATTTACTGATGAAAAACATTTTCGATGATGCTTATTTTATGAAAAAAGCGCTTCAGGAAGCAGAGGCTGCCTATGAAAAAGGAGAAATACCCGTTGGAGCTGTAATAGTTATTGAGGATAGAGTGATTGCCAGAGCACATAATTTAACAGAAACATTAAATGATGTAACTGCTCATGCAGAAATGCAGGCTATAACGTCTGCTGCCAATTACCTAGGAGGGAAGTATTTGCAGAATTGCACCTTATATGTAACCTTAGAACCATGCCAGATGTGTGCAGGAGCTCTTTACTGGAGCCAGATATCGAAAATAGTTTATGCTGCAAAAGATGAAAAAAGAGGTTTTAGAGCTATGAAAACTAAATTGCATCCCAAAACCAAAATTACGGGTGGAATAATGGAAGATGAAGCCTCAAAATTGTTAAAACAATTCTTCATTAATAAAAGAACCCGATAATTATCGTGATGAACTAAATTTTCTTATCGTCCTGATAATCTTTCATTTTTTTAATATTCTCTTTTGACAGCATATAATCCTTTACTTTCCTGTCTTTCCAACGATGGTAAGTAAATAAAGGGATTACAAATAGGAATAAACCAATTACACCATAGCCAATTAGTTTTTCTGAAATCGGATCTGGCTTTAAAGCAAATCCTGTTAACATACTTCCGGCAGATGCTATAAAAAGTAATCCAATGATATATTTCATTATTGTGAAAAATTTACAAGCTGCCTTCTGTAAGCAGTTAATAATCGCGATTTAGATATGAAACCAAAATATTTGCCGTTTTTTATAACGACTAAATTCCAGGCACCGGTTCTTTTAAATTTATTCAAAATGTCTTCAGCATTATCTTTTTCATAATAAATAATATCAGATCCCGCATGCATTAGGCTTTCAACTTTTACAGTGTCATATAGATCTGTATCAAACATAATACTCCTTATATCATTGAGAGTAAGGATGCCTAAAAATTCCATTTCTTCATTAACTACAGGGAAATGATTTCGGGACGATTTCGCAACTGCATTATTAACTATTTCTCCCAGTTTCATATCTGGCATGAGTAAAATAAAATTCGTTTCAATAATTTTATCTAAATCTAACATCATTAAGGCGTTTTTATCCTTATTATGAGTTATTAATTCACCTCTTTGCGCCAATTTTAATGTATATATTGAATGGGAAATGTAGTATTTAGTTATCGCATACGAAATAGCAGCAACCAGCATAAGAGGCACAAATAGCTCATATCCTCCTGTTATCTCAGCAATTAAGAAGATAGCGGTCAGTGGGGCATGTAAAACACCCGCCATCAATCCCGTCATGCCAATTAAAGTAAAATTTGATTCAGAGACGCTAAATCCAAATCCGATATTATTAATAATTTTCGCAAGAGCATTTCCTAATGCACTTCCCATTACAAGAGTTGGAATAAATACGCCACCCACACCACCAGCGCCAAATGTTGTGGTCATGGCAATAGATTTAAATATTGTAATTCCAATCAGTAAAGCAATAACAATCCAGATATTATTTAGGTCTAAATTGAAAGGTGTCTCTCCAATGGCTGCTAAATGATCACCTTTAAGCAAATTATTAATAACCCCATAACCCTCACCATATAGAGGAGGTATTACATATAACATAGCACCAATAGCTATTCCTCCAATGGCTAATCTTTTGGCTCTACTTTTAATCCCTTTGAAAAAATCAGTAATTAAAAAGAACATTTTCGAAAAATATACTGATGCTATTCCCGTGACTAGAGCTAAAAGGATATAAAAAATAATATCATTTATTTCAAATTTATCAACCAGAGCGAATCTTAGAAGAACCTGTGTTCCTAAGAAGAAGTAGGAAGTGATTACGGCAGATACAGAGGCTAATAAAAGAGGAATTAAAGATGTAAAGGCTAAGTCTAAACTGAATACTTCTACTGCAAAAATTATAGCTGCAATAGGGGCTTTGAACATCGATGCCATCGCGCCGGCCGCCGCACAGCCAATTAATAACATTCTGGTTTTAGCGCTCATATGGAACAAACGGGCCATGTTTGACCCTATTGCAGAACCAACGCTTACCGCAGGGCCTTGTAATCCTACAGAACCACCAAACCCTACGGTTATTGGTGCGGTTATTAAAGCTGCATAAATGTTATATCTTGGAATGATACCATTTAGTTTGGAAATAGCATGAAGAGTTGTTGATATGCCATGACCTATGTGTTTTTTTAACCAGGTTTGTTTTATAATATAAACTATTAGTAAACCTACTATTGGGAAGATGAAGTATAAAGAACTTTTATAATCTTGAAATAAATTTAAATCTAAAAGTAACTGGATGTAATGAGTAAAGTTTTTTAATACTACAGTTCCTAATCCGGCTAAAAACCCAACAAGGATGCTCAGGATATATATGAAATTCCTTTCAGAAATATGTTTGTATTTCCAAATAAGAAATTTTCGTAGTATGGATCTAAATTTATTAGGCATTCATTAAAACTAAAATATAATCCTGCATATTTTACAGGACTTATATAGTTAAGATCGTAAATTTAATTTTAAACTTAATTCTGTCAATTGGTCTTCATCAATAGGAGCAGGAGCATCAATCATGACGTCTCTTCCTGAGTTATTTTTAGGAAAAGCAATAAAATCCCTGATAGTTTCCTGACCACCTAAAATAGCGACCAATCTGTCTAATCCAAAAGCAATTCCTCCATGTGGAGGCGCTCCATATTCAAAAGCATTCATTAAAAACCCGAATTGAGATTTAGCCTCCTCTTTTGTGAATCCAAGATGATCGAACATTAAAGATTGTGTTGCTCTGTCATGTATTCTGATTGAACCTCCGCCAATTTCGTTACCGTTTAATACCAGATCATAGGCATTTGCTTTTACAGCTCCTGGATCCGTATCTAAAAGTTTTATTTGGTCCGGCTTTGGTGATGTAAATGGATGGTGCATAGCGTGGTAACGTTTAGTGTCTTCATCCCATTCCAAAAGAGGGAAGTCAACAACCCAGAGCGGCGCAAATTCCTTAGGGTTCCTAAGTCCTAATCTCTCGGCCAATTCCATTCTCAAAATGCTTAATTGTGATCTAACTTTATCTGTATTACCAGAAAGTATACAAATTAAGATCACCTGCTTTCGCATCCGTTTTTTCGGCCCATATTTTCAGATCGTTCTGATCATAGAATTTATCTACTGATGATTTATAAGTTCCATCTTCATTACAACGCACATAAACCATCCCTAAAGCTCCAACTTGAGGGCGTTTTATCCAGTCGACCAATTTGTCGATATCTTTTCTTGTGAAACTGTTTGCTCCTGGAACAGCAATGCCAACAACCAATTCAGCATTATTAAAAACATTAAAATCTTTATGTTGAGCAACCTCATTCAATTCGCCAAATTCCATCCCGAACCGAATATCCGGTTTATCGTTACCATAACGTTTCATGGCTTCATCAAATGTCATTCTTGGAAATTTATCTACTTCAACACCATTGATCTCTTTTAATAAATGCCGTGTTAACCCTTCAAACGCATTCAATATATCATCTTGTTCCACAAAGGCCATTTCGCAATCAATTTGTGTGAATTCGGGTTGTCTGTCAGCACGAAGATCTTCATCTCTAAAACACTTAACGAGTTGAAAATATTTATCCATTCCTCCAACCATCAATAATTGTTTAAAGGTCTGAGGCGACTGTGGAAGTGCGTAAAACTGACCTTGATTCATTCGTGAAGGAACCACAAAATCGCGAGCTCCTTCAGGTGTTGACTTGATCAAGTAAGGAGTTTCCACTTCTATAAAACCTTCTCCGGACAAATACTTTCTAACTTCCTGAGCAACTTTATGCCTAAAGATTAAACTATTTTTAACCGGGTTCCTCCGAATATCCAGATAGCGATATTTCATGCGTAGTTCTTCACCACCATCAGTTTCATCTTCTATAGTGAAGGGTGGTAATTTTGCTTTGTTTAGAATGGTTAATTCTGAAACAAGAATCTCTACTTCACCTGTTGGCATATTAGGATTTTTAGAAGAACGTTCAATGACTTTCCCGTTTACCTGAATAACAAACTCACGACCTAATTTTTGAGCTTGCTCCATCATTGTCTTTTGGGGTCCGTTCTTCATCAAAGATAAGTTGTGTAATTCCATATCGGTCCCTAAGATCAACCCACACCATAAATCCTTTATCTCTAACCTTTTGGACCCATCCCGCCAATGTTACTTCATTGCCAATATTTGCCACTCGTAGCTCACCACAATTATGACTTCTGTACATACCTAAATTTTTGAATTGCAAATTTAAGATTTATAATTTGACGATAATTAATAATAATTTAAAAACATTTATAACTAACAAATAGTTAAAAAAAATATTAAAATATTGCTATATTCTTAATAAATAGACCGTAAAATTCAATTAATAATAGTAAAATTCAAAAATAAATTCTAATTTGCAACAAACCCTTAAAAATAAAAATTATGATCAAAAATTACTTAATCCTAATGATACTTATATTCGGAGTATCAAATTTAATCACAGCTCAACAAGTTTCAGGTACAGTCCTAGATGACACATCACAACCCTTACCTGGAGTATCGGTTATAGTAAAGAATACCACAGTGGGCACAATAACGGATATTGACGGTAGGTATTCCATTAATGCTAATGATGGTGATATCCTTGTATTTTCTTATGTAGGATTTAATACACAGGAAAAAATCGTAACCAGCAATTTGATAAATATTAAAATGAAAGGCGGGGTCACTTTAGGCGAAATTGTACTAATTGGATCCAGGAATCCTAACAGAACTGCTCTTGAAAGCGCTGTTCCTGTCGATGTCATAGATATACAGGAGCTTTCATCTGCTTCCCCTCAGGTTAATTTAAATCAACTTTTAAATTTCGTAGCTCCTTCATTTACTTCAAATACACAAACAATATCGGATGGTACAGACCATATAGACCCTGCATCATTAAGGGGATTAGGTCCTGACCAGGTACTGGTTTTAATAAATGGCAAAAGAAGACATAATTCATCCTTAGTAAATGTAAATGGGACATTTGGTAGAGGGAGTGTAGGAACGGATTTAAATTCCATACCTGCTGCTTCTATAAAGCGACTAGAGGTACTTAGAGATGGAGCAGCTGCTCAATATGGCTCTGATGCTATTGCCGGTGTTATCAATATTGTTTTAAATGATAAGGTAAATGAATTAAGTTTTAATGTAACTACTGGAGCAAATTTCAGTGAGAATTCTAATGAGCAAACTGGTGGAGTTGATGGAGAAACTGTTAACGTAAGTGCAAATTATGGATTAGCTTTAGGAGATAAAGGAGGCTTTATAAATTTTACTGGAGATTTTGATTTTAGAGAAGACTATAGTAGAATGAAAGAATGGGAAGGTGATGTTTTCAATCTTTATAATACGGTTGAAAGATTTGCAGCTGATGATGGTTACAATATTGCCAATTTATTGGATGACGATGTAACCGATGTAATTAACTATGGAAATCAAGCCGGATTGGGATTAAGTCCAACAGCCACAAAGGCTGAATTGCAAGGTATTTTAAATGCAGATAATACAGTGTCAGAATTATCAGCAAGAGGTCTTGAAAGGAGTGATTTTAATATGCGAGTAGGACAATCTGCTTTACGAGGAGGACGATTCTTTACAAATTTCTCTCTTCCATTGGATGACAATGGAACTGAATTATATTCTTTTGCCGGGTTGAGTTCAAGAACAGGTAATTCTGCAGGATTCTACAGATTACCAAATCAGAGCAGGACTTATACTCCAGCTTATAACAATGGATTTTTACCTGAAATTAATTCAAAAATCACTGACAAATCAATTTCAATGGGTATAAAAGGAATGATCTCAGATTGGAATGTAGATTTTAGTAATACATATGGCAAGAATGCATTTTTATATACAATAGGAAATACATTTAATGCTTCACTTCAAAATGCATCACCAACAGTTTTTGATGCTGGTGGATTTAACTTTATGCAGAATACAGTTAATTTGGATATTTCTAAATTTCATGAGGACGTACTATCTGGATTGAATATTGCATTTGGAGCAGAATATAGATTGGAAAATTATGAAATTGAAGCAGGAGAAGAGGCTTCTTATTCAAGATATACTGCGGATGGACAAGCGATTACCTCAAATTCACAAAGTGCTTCTGAAGACTTTTTTGGAGATTCAAGACCAGGAGGTTCTCAAGTATTCCCGGGATTTAGTCCTGCTAATGAATTATCTCGAGGTAGAAGTAGTGTTGCCGCATACTTTGATTTGGAAGCAGATATTTCTGAATCGTTTTTAGCAAGCTTTGCAACTCGTTTTGAAGATTATTCTGATTTTGGTTCAACCATAAACTTTAAATTAGCAACGTTAGTTAAAGCAACGGAAAATTTAAATTTGAGAGCAGCTTTAAATACAGGATTTAGAGCACCCTCATTGCATCAGTTAAACTTTAATTCTACATCAACAATATTTGATCAAGCTGGTAATCCTGTTGAAGTTGGTACTTTTGCTAATGACAGTAGAGCGGCTAAATTACTTGGGATTCCGCAACTAAAAGAAGAAACCTCAAGAAGTTTAAGTGTAGGTTTTACTGCTAAATTACCAGACGAAAATATTACAATTTCGTTAGATGGTTATTTTGTAGGTATTGATGATAGAGTTGTTTATACTGGTCAATTTAGTGGTCCTGGTACAGGAACAGAGTTAGATAATTTATTAGCACAAGCAAATGCGTCTGCAGCATCGTTTTTTGCTAATGCAATCGATACAGAATCAGTTGGAATTGATGCTGTAGTGACCTGGGATCTTGTTGTAGCAAATAAAGCGAAATTAAAAAACACGTTGTCTGCTACCTTGTCTAAAACCAAACAGGTTGGAGATATTAATGCATCAGAAGTACTGGAAAATGCTGGTTTAGTTGGCACTTATTTCCCAGAAGATAGCAGAGTTTATCTTGAAGAAGCAGTTCCAAGAACTAAGATGAATTTATCTCATATGATGAGTTTGGATAAATTTAATTTCTTTTTAAGAAATGTATATTTTGGAGAAGTTACTGAGGCTACTACCAATGTAGGATTACAACAAGAATTTGGTTCTAAAGTAGTAACCGATCTATCTGTAGGATATAAATTATCAGAGACTAGTACAATTACTATTGGCGCAAATAACTTATTGGATGTTTTCCCAGATAGAGCGAAAGAATCAATCAGTTATGTTGATTCTAATGGTGTACCTCAAACAGGTAATAATAGAAGTGGAGGACGTTTTGATTGGTCTCGAAGAGCACAGCAATTTGGAGTAGCTGGTCGTTTCTTATTTGCCAGACTTTCTTTTAAATTAAAATAACTAGAGCTATATAATTAAAGAGCCTCAACATTTATTGAGGCTCTTTTTTATTAACTTTTTTAAGCTACTAAATTTTCTACATCGGATTTTTTTGAACCAATCTTTGTTCTTAACCACATTTTAAATCTTGTAATAATATAGAATAATACAGGAACAACAATTAAAGTAAGGAATGTGGCAACAAATAATCCATAAATAACTGCCCATGCTAATGGTCCCCAAAATACAACGTTATCTCCCCCAAAGTAAATTTTTGGATCAAAATTGCTCATCAAACTAAAAAAATCAATGTTCAATCCTATAGCTAATGGGACTAATCCAAAAATGGTAGTTATTGCGGTTAAAATAACCGGCCGTAAACGAGCTTTCCCTGCTCTAACTATTACTTCAAAAAGATCTTCTTGGCTTAAATAGTCATTCTCATCAAGATCTTTCTCTGCTTTTTTTCTATCGATTAATAGTTGTGCATAATCCAGTAGAACAACTCCGTTGTTCACCACAATTCCGGCAAGGGCAATAATTCCCATCATGGTCATCATGATCACAAATGGTTGTTTAAAAATAACCATTCCACCAAAAACGCCTATTAAACTCAGAAATATAGCGAGCATTATGATTCCGGGTTTTGAAATGGAATTAAACTGAAATATTAAAATGAAAAATATTAAGGAAAGCCTATGAAAAATGCACTAACCAAAAATGCCATTTCTTTATTTTGTTCTTCTATTTGACCTGTATAATCAATTTTGATGTTGTTTGGTAGATCGGTAAAATTTCTCATTTCATGTTGAATTTTGCCTACAACAGCTGCAGCATCTGTCTCGCCAGGAGATAAAGCCGAATAAACCGTTACAACACGTTTTGCATCTCTGTGTTTAATTGAACTAAATCCAGAGGTGTTAGTTTGATTAGCCACCGCAGATATGGGGATTTCTTTTATTTTTCCAGAAGATTGATCTCTAAATGTTATTTTTTGATTAAAAAGAGCACTTGTATTATATCTGTTCTCTTCATTAAAACGAACATATACATCGTAGTCTTCTCCTACTTCTTTATAAATACCGGCCTTAACTCCAAAAATTGAGCTACGCAGCTGGTTACCAACTTGAGAAGCACTTACTCCTAATTCACCAGCTTTTTTTCTATCGACAACAACTTCCATGGAAGGTTTATCTTTATTCACATCAATTTTAAGCTCATCAATTCCTGTTATACTTTTTGAATTTATGAAGTTTCTCATTTTTTCAGCAGTAGCAATTAACTCATCATAATCTGGACCTTCAATTTCAATATTTATAGGATGACCAATGGGAGGACCATCGGCATTCTTTTCAACAGAGATTAATACACCTGGATAAATACCGACCAAATCTTTTTGCACTTTTTCAAGTAGATCCTGACTGTCTAATCCGCGTCTGTATTTAAACTCCCTCATAGAAGCAGTTATCTTTCCTTTATGAGGCATTTCGTTGTTACCAATATCTGTTTGAGGGTTTCCTGCACCTTCACCAACTTGCGAGACGGCACTTTCTACCATGAAGTTATGGTCTCCATCCATATAAACAGCATCACTTAAAATATTGTAAACTCGTTTTTCAATAGCTAAAGTAATCTCATTGGTTTTTTCTATATCGGTACCTTCCGGGTATTCTATATAAACAATAATTTGGTTCGGTTTATTATCTGGGAAAAACTCCACTTTTGTGCGTTGTGATGCTAAAGACCATCCAAATGTGCCAAAAGCTATGAATAGAAGCAAAACAGTACCTGAGACAATTAAATAAGGTCGCCAGCCGGTTAACGCTCCTCTCAACTGATTTTCATATATGTTTTCGAATTTTGAAAGAATCTTTGTTTGAAAGAATTTGATCCAATCTCTTAAAACCAATCTGTAAATCCATAACATGACTGCAACAAAGAGTAAAAGTGTTCCTATTCCTCTGTAGGGACCACCAAAAAATATAATCAAGAAGCCAAAAACAACCATAAAAATTGTGGTTATCATTCTTTTTCTGAATGGAATATCAAAATCTTTAACACTCATAAATTGGGAAACCAATACCGAATTAAAAAATATGGCAACAAATAGTGATGATCCCAGTACAACAGAAAGAGTTATTGGTAATAAGATCATGAATTCTCCCATAACTCCGGGCCATAGACCTAGCGGTATGAAAGCGGCTATTGTGGTCGCTGTAGAGATAATGATTGGGAATGCAATTTCGCCTATACCTTTTTTGGCTGCTTCCACCCTGTTCATTTTTTCTTCATCCATTAATCGATATACGTTTTCAACAACTACTATTCCATTGTCAACCAACATACCAAGCCCCATTATAAGTCCAAATAAGATCATGATATTAAGGGTGTATCCCAATGTATTCAAAATTAGGATGGACATAAACATGGACATTGGTATTGCAAATCCTACAAAGAGTGAATTTTTAAACCCTAAAAAGAACATTAACACTGTAATCACCAGGATAATACCAAATATTATGTTGTTAACTAAATCGTCCACCTGTGTTATAGTAACAGATGATTGATCGTTTGAAATGGAAATTTTCAAGTCTTGAGGGAAGTAATTTTTAATAGCATCATCAACAATAGCTCTAACTTGTGTTGTTGCACTAATCATATTTTTGCCAGCACGTTTTTTTACATCAAGCATAACCACACGCTTACCGAAATCTCTAGCATACGTGGTTCTATCTTTTTCTTTAAATGATACCTGTGCAATATCCTTTAAGTAAATTGGGCTATCATCTTCGGTTTTCACTACAAAATTTTCCAGATCAGAAGGTTGATCTATCTCTCCTAAGACACGAATAGTTCTTCTTTGTCCGCTTGAGATTAAATTACCTGCAGACATGGTCACATTACCTCCTTGAATTGCATTGGCCACATCATCAAAACTTACTTTAGCAGCCATCATTTTATAGATGTCTACCGCAACTTCTACTTCTTTTTCCTGAGCACCACGAATATCAACTTGTTTAATTTCCGGTAAATTCTCAATTTCATTTTCCAAATGTTCACCAAATTCCTTTAGCTTTTCAACTGGATAATCTCCTGAAATATTGATGTTTAAAATTGGCATTTCTTCAGAGAAATTCAATTCAAAAACATTGGGCTCTACTTTTGCTCCATTGAATGTTGGCCAATCTTCTGATGAGGTTTCGGCATCAATTTCGTCCTTTACTTTTTGCTTGGCTGCATCAACGCTAATGTCTTCGTCAAACTCAACTATGACCATAGAAAAGTCTTCTTGAGATGTTGAGGTCGTTTCTACGACATTACTAATGGTTTTTAGCTTGTCTTCTAACGGATCTGTTATTAGCTTTTCAATATCCTCTGCAGTATTACCGGGATACATTGAACTAACATAGATTTTTGTTTCATTGACTTCCGGAAAATTTTCTCTTGGCATACTGTAAAATGCGCCAATACCTAGCAGTAAAATGAGTACAATCAACACATAGATTGTAGTTTTATTTTCTATGGCAAGAGAGGATAATTTAAACTCTTTATCCACCTGTTTTTGTTGTTTAGTCATTTTTAATCTATTGATTGATTATTTCTACAGTTTGTCCGTTTTTAACTGTACGAGCACCTTCTTTGATGATCTCGGTTCCATTTTCTATACCATCCAAGACTTCAATGACATCTCCTTGAGTTTTACCTGTTTTAATTACAACTCTTTCAGAAGTACCTAAGTTGTCTTTACGATCATTAACAATATAAACATATTGTTCCCCCGCAGCGTTTTCAGATATTATACTTTGAGGAATTAAAATAGCTTTCGGGTTAGAATAATCGTTTATCTTAAGTTTTGCAGTGAGGTTAGGTTTTATAGTTTTATCCTTATTTGGGACTGCAACTTCTATTTTAAAAGTTCTGTTTGCCGGATTTACAAAACTTCCTACTTGTCTTATTTTTGTAATTATTGTTTTATCCAAAATAGGCAATTCAACTATCACATCTTTATTTTTAGTTACACTGTTAATATGGCTTTCAGGGACATTTGTATCAATATACATATCGTTGAGATTAACTAATAACATTAAAGAGGTTTGCCCTGCAGTAACTACATTGCCTTCTTCGGTAATTATATCATCTATGGTCCCTGAAAAAGGAGCTCTAACAATTGTTTTAGCAATCTGCTCCTTTAATTGATCTACAGCTCTGGATTGTGCTTCAAAATTAGATTTGGCTTGTAAATATTGAATTTCACTTCCAATTTTCTGGTTCCATAGTCTTTCCTGTCTTTCAAAAGTGGTTTTGGCAAGATCGGTATTAATTTCAAGTTGCGCCAATTGTTGACCTAAGCCACCATCGTCAATTTTTGCTAATGCCTGTCCTTTTGAAACTCGTTGCCCTTCTTTTACATAAATATTAGAAAGAATGCCATTAAACTCAGGAGTTATAGTTAAAAGATTTTTTGTGGATACATTTCCCTGTAATTCAATATAATGATTGAACATTTGCTCTTGAACCTTAAAAGTAGTGATCAAAGGAACTTTTTTTTCTGTATCCAGTTTTGATATCTCTTCATCTAATAGCTTTAATTGCGATGTATACTCGATTTGTTTATTTGTGATCTCATCCTTTTTGGCTATTATATCATTTAAGTTTTGAGAATCAATTATTTCTTCAACAGTTCTCTGTTTTTTATCACCACTACAAGAAGCAATGATAAATGAAAGTAATGTTATTGAGATTATCTTTTTCATGATTGAAAGGTTATTTATTTTAGTTGGTTTTATTAAGTACGGTTTCTAATTCGGCCTTTTTATTAATTACATCCAGCATACCTTGTAAAAATTCCTGTTGTGCTGAATATAGTTGTGTTTGAGCCTGTCTTAATTCAAAGCTTGAAGAAATTCCTTCGAAGAATTTTATTTGATTTTTCTTTTCAATTCGTTCCGCCAGATTTAAATTTTGTTTTTTGTTCTCATAGTCTTCAATGGCAAATTGATAATCACTTTTTGCAGATGCAATTTGAAGTTTCAATTGTTGTTCAACTTCAGTTAAGTCATCTTCAGCCTTGTCTAAATTAATTCTTGCTCGCTGAGTTGCGGCACTTCTCCCTAAAGAACTAAAAATGGGAATATTCATGGTCATTCCAAGTAAAGAAGCTCCAAACCATTTTTGTGAATTATTAGTGAATGTAAACTTTTCACTATTTCCTGTATAGCTTCCATTTACAAAGGCATTCAATGTTGGCAAGGCTTTACTTTTTTCAAGTTTTAATAAGAGTTCCTTAGCAGTTTTATCATTGAAGGCAATTTTATAATCAATCGTATTTTCAACGACTTCGTCGCTGGTTAAAAGATCTAAAGAAATGTTTTTAGCGGTAAGGGTTTCTAGATCATCTAACAGAGTTATACTTGTGTTCAAATCAAGGCCAAGAGTAATATTTAACATTTGATAAGCCAGGGATTTTAATCTCGATACGTTTTTTAGGTTGCTTTCAACACCAGAAAGAGTGATTTGCAGTTGTTCAACACTTTCTTCCTCTTCCAAACCATTTTCATAGATTTTAGTCGTTTCATTCAAGTTTTTTGACAGAACATCTTTATTTCGCTCCAGAATTTTAACGCTTTCTTCTGCTAATAGGACATTGCCATACGCATTGATAACAGCTTTTCTAACTTCCAGATCGGTTTTTTCTTTTGCATTTTTTGATATTTCCAAAAATACTCTGGCAGATTGTAAACCAACTAAATAAGAGCCATCAAAAATCATTTGATTGAGCGTCGCAGTAGCATTCAAAGTTTGTTTGGTCCCAAAAATAATTTCTGCGAACTCTCCGGGATTTCCACCAAAAAATTCTGCAGGAATCAATGCTATTTGTTGTTTTAGAAAATTTTGGTAGTCTAAACTTGCATCTATCTGCGGAAGTCCAGTAGCGATAGTTTCCCATTTTTGCTTTTCAGCTGCTTTAATATCTCGTGCTGCATTTTTTGCTGTTCTATTATTCTCCAAGGCAAAATCAATTGCTTCCTGAAGTGTGAAACTAGTCTCATTTTGTTGGGAATGCCCAAAAATGGAGTATGAAAATATAACTAGTAAAATAAATTTGTATTTCATTAGATTAAAGTTGGTTATTCATTACTTGGTTTAAAGTTTTGTTTCCTTTTTCTGTGCAGATACCTCTTATATGATATTCTATAAAATTATCCATTAATTCATTCATTGAAAAATGCTTTAATGGGAATAATTTAGGGTCCTTTAAACCAACCATATTATTGAAGTATATTCGGGCAATAAAATCAATATTCAAATTAGATCTGTAAAGTCCAGCTTTTATGCCCCGTGATAAATTTTCTATAACACATTCATTCATCACCCTAAATTGTTTTTCTTTTAACGATTCAAAAATTTTAGGATAGTATTTTTGAAGTTGATGCTGAGGCGATGATTTTTCACCTTTTAAATGATCACGCACCAGATTCTTAATGTCATATATTTCTTCAATTGGATTCTTTTTCAGAGCACAGATGCCATCAATACCACATGAAATAGTATCGAACATATGCATGGTCACATTTTCGACAAGCTTATTTTTGTTAGGGAAATGTACATAAATGGTTTTTTTGGATATTCCCATTTCTGAGGCAATATCGTCCATGGTCACACTTTTAAAACCAAGTGTAAGAAACATTTCTGCCGATTTATTTATAATTTTTTCTTTCATAAGAAGTGGCAAAAGTAACAAGGAAACTATAAAAACAAAAAAAGTTTCCAAAGTTTTACAATTATTTAACATAAAACTTACAAAGTCAGTTCTAAATGAAACTATTTACATTATTTTTGCAGCATGCTTTCAATAGAAAAATATCAACAGGAATTTTCAAATTATTTACAAGATTATTTATCTTTTCAAGAACCAGAAAATTTATATAAACCCATCGAATATATTTTAGATCTGGGCGGTAAACGTTTACGCCCAACTTTAACTTTGTTAACGACTGAAATATTTGGAGGAGATTTTAAAAAGAGTTTGAATGCTGCATTGGCTGTAGAATTATTTCACAATTTCTCTCTTATTCATGACGATATAATGGATGATGCTCCTTTAAGAAGGGGTAATCAAACAGTTCATGAGAAGTGGGATTTGAATACAGGAATATTGTCTGGTGATGCGATGCTTATTCTGGCCTATCAATTATTTGAAAATTACGACCCGGATACATTCCGGGAATTGGCAAAATTATTCAGTAAAACCGCTTTGGAGGTTTGTGAAGGTCAGCAATATGATATTGATTTTGAAACTAGAGATGATGTTACTTTGAGTGAGTATTTAAAAATGGTGGAATATAAAACCGCAGTACTCATAGCTGCTGCCATGAAAATGGGAGCCGTTGTTGCAGAGGCATCAAAATCCGATCAGGATAAAATATACGAGTTTGGAAAGAATTTGGGGATAGCCTTTCAATTACAGGATGATTATCTGGACGCATTTGGTAATCCGGAGACATTTGGAAAACAGGTTGGAGGAGATATTATAGAAAATAAAAAGACCTTCCTATATCTTAGAGCCATGGCTTTTTGTGATTCAGACGAAATGATGCAATTAGAGCATTTATACAGCATTTCTCCTGAAGATGATGAGGAAAAAGTAAATACAGTCAAGCAAATATTTTTATCTACCGGTTCAGCCGAAGCTACAAAAATGGAAATAGAGATCTACACTATAAAAGCATTTTCAGTTTTAAGCGACTTGAATATTTCTGAAGATAAAAAGAGCATTTTAAAAGAATTTGGCGAAGAGTTAATGAAAAGGAACGTTTAATGAAACTACCTGTTACTTTTGATGATTTAATTTTAGAAGCACATCAAAATAATTTATACCAAAACTTAATCAGGCAGTTAAATAAGGACCTTTTGTATGCTAATATCAATTTGGAATTTGACGAAGAAGTATTACCCACAAGTCTAAAATTGCTTCTTCATGAAACTATCTATAAACTAATTCAGGAAAAATTTGCGGATTATCTCAACTTGCTTTATATAATTGATGTTCAGGAAAAAAAGGTTAAAGGGACTGGATGGATCTGATATTGTTTTGTTGTCAGAACAAGTTACTTTTTTAGTTCTTCAGCGTGAATGGCAAAAAGTGTGGTATAGAAGTCGGCACTAATTCTCAAAATGGTTAAAATAAGCTTCAATTAGCGATTCTAATTCGACTAAGGCTTTTTTGCTTTCTTCTGCATTTTCCGATTCCTTTAAAATTGAAATTTCATCAAGCATGGGCACTAAAACAACATGTAATTGGTCATGGGCTTCACCTGTCATGTCACAACTTTTTATTATAAAACTTGTTTGTTTGGATAAGTTTTGGCCTAATTCTAGAAAGTCATCTTCTTTGTTTGATCTATATGATGTAATTATAGAATCCATTTTTAAAATTCCAACCTGAGTTGCATTATTCACAATCCATTTTTCACCATTGTTGAGTCTTAAAGTTAATGTGTCTAAAAGACTAATATTTTCATTATTTGATGATATTGGAATTAATTTTTCCGATTTGTTTTTACAAGCAAAAACAAAAGCAAAAATCAATAAAAATGCAAAAAGATTGTGACGCATATCAGGGAAATAGATGTTTAATTATTGCTCAGATGGTTTATTTTTATTTCTAAGAGAAGCAATCTTTTTTTGCTAAAATTCAATTCGCTAAAAATAGCGGTTTTTGTATCTTGAAAACGATCCTTTAAATCATTGAACATACTGTGATAATAATCAATTCCCCCTTGTAAATTTTCGGCGAATGCTTTTAAGTATTTTTCCTGCTTTTGTGTTATAGAAATTTGGGTCTCTTCTATCTGAGTTTTTAGATAATCAATATAAATATTAAGTTCTTTTATAAACATATGAGGCCTATCTGTTTTGGAGATCATGTTTGATCTTCCATAGATATGATTCGTTATATCCTTCAAAGCCATTGTTTTAGAAAAATAAGCCATATTTGGTCCTGGGCATACAGCCACACCTTCACCTTCTCTTTTTGTCTCCATGTCATGAGCTAGTAATGCAGATGTTCCTAAGCCAACGCATATACATGATTTTTCGACAATTTTATCATATTGTTTTTTATAATCTTCGGATGAAAGCTGTTCTTGATCAAGTTGTTGGATCTTTAAATGCTGATATTGTCTTGAAGCAGAACAAATACCATTTTCTGTAAATTCTTTATTTAAAGCTACATATTTTTTAGGACAAGAACTTCCAGGTCTTTTCTTGGCTATTAACACATCTTTCTCTAAGTCTTTAGTATTACCCTTAAGATTATTAAAAGGAACACCTAAGGGTGAGATACCACTTAAATACAAGTCATCTTCATTGGCATCAGCAAGTTTTTTTATAGTGGCTTCATCAACTGAGGTTGCTTCCGGAACCAATAAAAATGGGCTGCCCCAACCTACAGAATCAATCTGATATTGATCAATTAAAAATTGATGTTCTTCAGAAGTGCCAACTCCACCTTGTGCTGATATTTTTACTGTTAATTCTGATTTTGGTATGGTTCTGTTTTTTTCAGATAATGATTTAATTACTATTTCTTGAATGATTTGAACCATTTCTATTCTATTATTCTTAAACTCTTCAAGTATTGGGCCTAGGAGGTATCCTTCGGTTGCAAAAGCATGTCCCCCGCAGTTTAGCCCGGATTCAATTCTATATTCTGAAACCCAAATGCCTTTTTTAGCTAAAAACTTCCCTTGTATTAAAGCAGATCTGTAGTCACTTACTTTTAGGGCTATTTTCTTTTTTATGATACCGTTTTCATCTGGGTAAAAATCATCAAACTGTTCCAAATAACTGTAAAGTCTTGGGTTCATTCCAGCAGAAAGGATTAAAGTGGATCTTAAATCACTATTAGCAAATCCTCTAACGGCAGCATGAGCATCATTGTATTCTGACGGGAGTTTTTCGTTGTTTTTAAAGTTCTCTTTATCAATTTTAGTCATTATATTAACATCTATAGCTCCTTTGGATAAATTATTGTTTATCCAATTTTTAATCTCGTTAATATTAAAGTTTTTCCCTGATAATTTTTTAAATTCACACTTTATTGCTGAACTATTTGGAAGCATATTAAAATACTCTGAAAGTTCGTTTTTTTTCTCAATAGAAATATGTTTTAAGTCTTCAAACTTCTTATCGACCAAATCGTTTATTAAATTTAAATAAGATGTAATTCTTTTTGCTCTAAAATCTTCAATCTTATCTGTGATCTCTTTGTAAGGGATCTGGAATTTATCACTATACATTTTCCTTATCTTCTCAAGGAGAATATCATCTACCAGAGAAATTACAGAATCCATACCGAAATGGGCAACCTTTAATGGAGAATCTATGGTATATCCAATTCCCATGACGGGAATGTGAAATGAGTGGCCTTTATTCATATTCAATTTTTAAGTGCCAATAATATGGTTAATTGTTGGCCTAAAAGGTGATTTATATCATATAACACATTTCTTATGAAACTTAGTATTTGGAATAGGATAATAATTTAAAAATCTTTCTTTTTTGATTTAAATACTATCCTCCATACAGGCATAACAACCCAAAAAGAGAGCATAATTATGGACACGAACAAACCAAAGTCAGTACCAAAAAACTTTTTAAAAACAGCTCCTGTATAACCTAACAAGGCTGATATATCAAGTTTTAAAAGTATTAAAGTCCTAGACAAATCAATTGGGTTTAACATCGTGCCGAAAAGGGATATTTTATCCAAAGGATATTCTTCGAAAATAATCAAAGACATCAGGAATAATCCATCATATATTACTGCAAGGAACAACCAAACTAGTATTGCATACCCAAATCCTTTTATTCTGTTTTCGTTTGATAAAGCAATATTAAAAGCTAAGGCCGTAAAAATAAAGGTTAGGAATGTTCCGGTTATTAAGAGTAATGAAAAATCCCAAATTACACTAGATTTAAATAATCCATAAAAAATAAAAGGGATGCCTAACCCAAGGATCAAACTCATTGTTAAGGATAATGCAACACCCAAATATTGTCCCAAAAAAATGGATGATCTTTTTAATGGTTGGGCTAACAATAACTCAGTAAACTCTTTGGAATTATAATAGTACATGACTCCAAAAATGGTTCCAATTAATGGTACGAGTACAATAATAACATTCATAAGCGTGATCACTGCTTTTGACAGATCATTGTTAAGAAACAAAAGGACAATCCCAAGTAAAAGATAGAATGCAAAATACACGTAGCTCCAGCGACTGCGCATCAAATCATAAAAGCTATATTTTAATATTTTAAGCATGGTTTTCTGTTAGT
This sequence comes from uncultured Flavobacteriaceae bacterium, assembly GCA_963722665.1. GTDB lineage: Bacteria > Bacteroidota > Bacteroidia > Flavobacteriales > Flavobacteriaceae > Site-B1. The sequence goes on along the minus strand of CAVRNW010000018.1, from coordinate 38,309 downwards.
ATTGATGCAATGGCATGTTCAAAATCTGGTTGATTGGTCTTTGTTTTAAGTTCGTTAGTGCTGCCTTTGAAATATATTTTTCCTTCCAAAAGAAAGACGATTTCATCCGATACTTCTTCAACAAAACTCATGATATGAGATGTTATTAAAATGGTTTTTCCTTTTGCTTTTTCATGCTTGAATTAATTTTTTTAATCTCAATAATGAAATTGGATCTAATCCTGTTGTTGGTTCGTCCAAAATGATCAATGGACTATTAAACATAAAGGTTAAAACAAGGTTTACTTTTTGTTTAGTTCCTCCTGAAAGGGTGCCTAGTTTTTTATCTAAAAAAGGTTCAAGTTTAAAAAGTTGTATTAAGCGTTCGTCTTCATTGGTTTGCTTGCGTAAATCTTTAATCATTGTGATTAATTCTTTTACTTTAAGATTACTAGGGAAGTTGGCAATTTGTGGCAAATAGTCAATTTTATGTCTGTAATCTGAATTCTTTTTAATGTTTTCGCCTAAAACAGTAATATTTCCTTTGTTAGGGATAACCATACCTAGAACAGATTTTATCAATGTAGTTTTACCTGAACCATTAGGTCCTAGCACTGCAAAAATTCCACCTTCATTAATATGTTAAATCAACACCACTTAACACTTGGTTCTTTCCAAATTTTTTATGTAAGTTCTCAATAATTACCATGTTAGTTTTTTTATTTGTGGATTGTTGTCCAGTAAATCATTTGGAGTAAAAACAGGTGATACTTTTTCAGAAAAATCAATTATATCTATAAACATACTGCGTAATAGAATGATAGTTTCTGGTGTACGGTTTACGATGTATGAAAACAGTTTAACAGGTCTGTAAGGTATATCTCCAATGCCATCTTTATCGAGATCGTAACCTGTGTAACTACTCCAATAATTTCTGTCAAATTCATTGTCATTTACCTTGCTGTTGTAGGCAATATCAAAGGAGTTGTATAAAAAATTATTTTCTGTAAATATATTGGTGTAACAAGCACCTTTTACTTTAATTGCCCAACCATTATTTATAAAATTGTTGTGTTTATAATTAATTCGGTTAGAACCCTCAACATTAATACCTATGGTATTGTCTTCAAAGGTATTTCGTTCAATTTCGGCATCATTAATTTCTTTAAGCAACAAACCATAAGATGCTGTTCCCCAATTTTCCTTAAAAATGTTGTTGTACATTTTAATTTGTTTTGAAAACATAACAGCAACACCAGCTCCATTATTTTCAAACGTATTGTCTTCGTAACTGTCGTTGTTAGAGAACATAAAGTGCAATCCGTAACGCACATTTAAAGCGCTCACATTATTTTTAATAGTGCAATCATCAGAAAATTCTAAATAAATACCATCACGAACATGTTGCACAAAATTATGTTCGATTTGAACATTTTTACTGTACCAAAGTTGAATACCGTTTCCCGAATTGTATTCTTCTACAGCTTCACCCACAATTTTATTGTGAAACACTTTTCCGTCTCTTGATTTTTCGATATAAATTCCGAAGAACAATTTTTCTAAAACTAAATTCTGAATTACAAAATTTTTGCTGTTTTTAACACGAATAGCCGCATAGTCTTCGGTATAGCTGTTACCAACATTTATAATGAATAAGCCATCTACTGTGACATTATCAGAAGTAATCGTGATTATTTCACCTTTTAATTCGCCATCAATTATAGGGTAATTTTCACCAATAATAGTAAGTGGTTTGTCAACTACAATATTATTTTCCTTGTAAGTGCCTTTTTTAATTACAATGGTATCTAAATCTTTTGCCTGTGTAATGCCTTCCTTTAATGTTGAAATAGGACAGGTTTTACAAACTTCAACAGTTTGTGCAATACTTGATTGAGCCATTAAAATGACGCTTAGAAAAACCAATAGCAGTTTCATGAAACTAGTCCTTAAATTTTACCAATAGTTCTTCCCAAATGTATAATTCGCCTCCTTTTTCTGCTTGAAATTTTTCGGCATCTGCTTTGTTTTTAAAAGCAGAAAGAAATGCACCCATAGGACTCGGAATGTTCTCGCTGATTAAAAACGTGGCTTTTGTGGCATCGATTAAAGTTTCTGGCTCTGTGTAGTTATTAGATAAATAGAGTTTAATTTCAGAAGTGTCAAAATCCTCCATAAAATGAATCATACATTCTGTGGCATCAAACATGTAAACTTTACCTTTTTTGGTTACAATTTCTGCTGCATGAACTTTATCTACAATCGTCATTTTACAAAAATGACAACCATCACTTCCATAATTTATTGGTTTTGGACCAACATTACAACTGAAAAACAACAGTAATAATGCTAAAGCTGAATAGTGTTTTAGTGTTTGCATGTTTTTAGTGATTAGTAATTTTGGATTTTATGATGTTGTTTTCTTTAAACTTGCTTTTCTTCCCAACCAAAAAGCTACAAGTGTCAATGACATACCTACAAACATAAGGTATCCTCCAATATGTGGCATTGAAGTTACATCAAAATTCAATAGTTTTTGAAAACCTAATAAAGGTGGTTTGTAAGACATTGGTGTACCATCTGGATTAGTTACTTTTATTATGGCATGTGGATCTAAGTTGCTACCATAGTCAATTAACCAGTTGTTAAAGTCGTACATACCTAAAATACCCAATATAGACATTAATAAAAACCATCCTAAAAAGTATTTGTAACTTAATTTTTCAAAATAACCTAACGAGCCAACGATTACACCTAATATTACCATACCAATGATAACTTTAGGAAAAACCGAAAACTCCCACATGTCTTCTGCTTTCGGAATTGTTTTCATACCAATATAATGGTTTAGGCCATCTATATTTTGTAAATCGAATTCATTTACTCCTTCTATGCCTTGAATGTAGATGTTCATACCTAAAGGATCTGGATATTGCGGAGCACCAAGCATAATGTTCCATAAAGGGAATTTAAAAAGCCCTAACAATAATAAGGAACCAAATACCATGATAATTCCAGCCTTCTTCATAATATATTTATTTGTTTATTTATTGAAAGTGTTTTAAAAAAAGGCGAGAGCGATAAATCAACTCTCGCCTTATAGAAGGAAAATAAACACTAAAACAAAATCTTCCTAAGCTTAAATGTGTATTAAATTATTATTCACCTAATGACCAAGACAATTTAATGTCTGAATTTGCTGGAGATACACGAACATAACCTTGCATTTCTTGGTGTAATGCAGAACAGAAATCTGTACAATAGAATGGCCAAACACCTACTTGTTTCTGGTTCCCAAGTTAATGTTTTTGTCTGTCCTGGTATAATTAACAACTCAGCATTTCTAGCACCAATCATAGCAAAACCATGAGGTACATCAAAATCTTGTTCTAAGTTGGTAATATGGAAGAATACTTTGTCTCCAACTTTTACACCTTCAATATTATCCGGTGAGAAGTGACTACGTATCATAGTCATATAAACATGAACTTTTTTACCATCTCTAACCACTTTAGTATCTGCATCGCTTAATGCTTTGTAAGGGTGTTCATTTTCTGATAACTTATAAGATTTTTAGTGAGTTATTTTTAATAATTTCGGCAGGAATTGCTGCTGCATAGTGAGGTTCACCATGTGTAGGGAAATCTAAAAGTAATTCCATTTTATCTCCAGAAATATCATATAATTGAGCTGAGTGCTCCATTTCTGGACCAGTTGGCAAATATCTATCTTTAGTTATTTTGTTCATTGCGAACATGTATTTACCAAATGGTTTTGCAGAGTTTCCTCCAGGAATCATTAAGTGACCAACAGAATAGTAAGTTGGTTTTCTATCAATAACTTCCCAAGTTCCTAATTTCCATTTTACAACTTCAGAAGAAATAAAGAATGTAGTATAAGCATTTCCTTTACCATCAAATTCTGTATGTAATGGTCCTAAACCTGGTTGTTCTACAGAACCTGCTAATACATCTTCGAATTTTAAAATTGGAATACCATAAGCATCACCAGCAAATTTTTCATTCTCAATAGCATCTAACATTTTTGTAAATGAGTGTACTGTTAAGTTGGCTGATAATTTACCATTACCAACAATATATTCACCAGTTGGATCTACATCACAACCATGAGGTGATTTTGGTGTTGGTAATAAATAAACTGCTCCAGGAACTTCTGCAGGATTAACGACACGTACTTCTTTTTTCATAGTAGAAGTTGCAGTATGTGTATCATCATTATATACATTATGCGCATAATTAGCTGGCATCATTGTACCACCACCATTATTTACATATTCTTCAATTTTTTTCCAGTTTATTGCAGCAATAAAATCTTTATCATTTTGAGAAGCATTAACTTCTAAAAGTGAGTTTGCTTCTTCTGTATTATAAGTAGTAAAGAAGAACCAACCATGAGATTTTCCTCGTCCAGGATGTGATAAATCATAGTTAAAACCTGGCATTAGTACTTGGAATTTAATATCCATATGACCATGTTCTGGATCTACAGAGATAAAAGATAAAGCACCTTTAAAGTTTCCTTTATAGTCTTTAATAGCGCATATCTTTTTGTGGAACTGGAACAGAAAAACGTGTTCCAGCTACTACATACTCTGTATTTTCTGTAATAAAAGATGAACTGTGGTTACCAGCACTATTTGGAACTTCAATAATTTCTTCAGTTTCAAAAGTTGTTAAACTAATTCTTGCAATACGTGGTGTATTGTTTCCGTTAATAAAAATCCAACGACCATCTAATTCTCCATTAGTTTGAGAAATGTCTGGGTGATGTGAATCATCCCATGGTATAAAACCATAAGAGGTTTCTAACATAGGTTTAGTTTCTTCAGAATACCCATAACCATTTGTTGGGAATTGAGAGAATACAGGAATTTCTTTAAACATTCTTCCAGATGGCAAACCATAAACCGTAAGGTTACCACTATATCCTCCAGAGATAAATGCATAATGCGAATCGTGTTCTCCTGGTGCTACATATACTTTTTCAGCATTATTGCCTGATAAAGCACCATTGCTATTAGACTTACCTGAATTATTACAACTTGTAAATGCAACAAGAATAGTTAATATTGCTAAAGCTGATGTTATTATTTTTTTCATTTTAATGTGATTTTAGTTAGTGTTTTTTATTCTTCGGTTGGAGGTAATAAAACTTTATCAATTACATGTACAATTCCATTTCCCGCAGTTATACTGGCTATAATTTTTGCACCACCAATTACTGGCTCGCCATCAACAACCTCTACTTTTACATATTGATTGTTTGCTTGCCCTAATTTTTTAAACTTCATTAAAAAGTCTTTGGAGTAGTTTCCTGGAGTAACATGATACTTTAATATATTGGCCAAAGCGTCTTTATTTTCTGGTTTTAACAAGTTTTCAACTGTCCCTTCGGGTAATGCCGCAAAAGCTTCGTTGGTTGGTGCAAAAACCATTAAGGGTCCTGCATTTACTAAGACATTTTCTAGTTGCGCAGCTTGCACTGCAGCAACTAAAGTAGTATGGTCTTTAGAGCCAATAGCGATACTTAAAACAGTTGTACTTTCATCATCCTCAATAAAGGCTTGACCTGTTCTTTCTTCAGTTTGATCTGTAACAGTTTTCTCTTCAGCTTGTCCTTCTTTATTCTTGCAATTAAATAAGAATAAAACAAGGATAGCCGTAAATAAAATTTTAAGGTTAGGTTTCATATATTATTGTTTATAAAGTTCTAAAGTATTCCAATACGGCTCTGGCTTCTTCTTCTGTCAGGTTTTGATTTGCCATTGGTGCACCATTAAACTCCATTAACAAATCTTTGGCAAGAGGATCCTTTTGTACCATGCCTTCCGGATCAAGTATCATATTCATTATCCATTCAGGAGTACGACGCTCCAATACGCCTTTTGGAGCAGGACCAATGAATTTTTTATCTGGTCTGTGACAAGCCGTACACATTTTTTTATAGATTTCATCACCCTTTGCTGCCATTGCCTGATCTATTTCTGCAGGAAGGGTTAATGATTTAATAGGACCAATTCCTTTATTGGTGAGGTCTATGGTTTCTGAGGGTTTTGTTGTAGATTTTACAGGAGTCGCTTTTTTTTCGATTGGCTGACTGCCTATTTTGATCTTTTTAGATTCTTTTTTCTTCTCATCACCGCCACCGCAGCTTATTAATAGTAAAATGATTAAAAGAGATGAGACTTTAAATATTGATTTCATTAGTTTTTTATTAAAAGATTATGATTTTATTTACGGATCAAAAATATATTCTAAAGGAGTTATAAAATATGATAATTGTCATATTTAAGACAAAAATATCTTTTTATCATTGAATACTTAAATATCACATAATAAAAATACAATTTTATTTTCTATTTTTAAGCCTTTTAAAAGAAAGAAAATGTTCTCAAATTCCTCTAAATATGCTATAAAAGCAGTGCTGTTCCTTGCCTTGAACAGTAACGAAGACAAAAAGATCATGGTTAAGGATATAGCCAATCCTATCAATGTGCCGCAAGCATATATTGCAAAATTATTACAAGAACTTTCCAGACAAAATGTAATATCGTCGACAAGAGGGCCTAAAGGAGGGTTTTATCTTAAGTGATGAAGATAAAAAAAAGCCACTTAAAAGAATTGTACAGGTTATTGATGGCGAAAAAAGGATTAAATTCCTGTTTGTTAAGTTTAGAGAACTGTAATGATGAAAAACCTTGTCCGCTTCATAATATGGCTGCGCCTTTAAGAAAAGAGCTATTAGATAGTCTGGAGAATAAATCTATTTGTGATCTGGCTAATGATGTTCGAGAAGGAAAGGCTTTTTTTCCGCTTTAATTTAAAAATAAACCCTCATAAAAGGCATCCATGGGTCTGCATAAATACTTTTGTCTTCATCGTAAAGTACATCATAACGAATACCAATAGTAAAATTACCGCTTCTGTAACCTGCGCCTAAAAATAATGCTGGATACCAATAATTTTGTCATCTGGAGTTCTATTGACTTATCAATAATTTCTATTAACATGTAGTTGTTCAAATTCTGAAGAAATCTGAATTTCTCTAATAGGATTAAATAATCCGATAATACTACCTCCCAAAACAGTAGATTTATAATCGTTTTTTTCTTTGTAAAATGAGCTGCACTCAACCTAGGCCTAAACCAAATTTAGATTGAACTGATAAATAGCACTTGGTGCAATGTACCACTAAAATATCCTTCACCAAAGTTTAATCCAATTCCACCTCCAAATCTTACATGACTCCAAAAGTCAGTAGTTTGCCTATTTTTTTTAACTTGAGCTGTTGCTGAACTAATAAATAATGCGAATAAAATGGTAAAAACTACAAGTTTAACATGGATTAAAGGAATTATTTTACTAATATTCATAATTAAATTAAAATTGTTTATAAAAATATAAATATACATTTCAATATTTGCAAATGTTGTATTTTTGATCAATTTTTAAAAAAACCGGATTTTCTATTTATAATCGATGGATAAGTATTCTTTTTTAAACGCCGCACATACGTCATATTTTGCCGAATTGTATGACCAATACCTTCAAGATCCAGATTCAGTTGAACCAAGTTGGAGAGCATTTTTCCAGGGTTACGATTTTGGAACTGATAACTATGGATTGGATGGCGAGATCGCAGAAGGTGTAAGTACTCAGATTCCGGAACATGTTCTTAAAGAATTTCAGGTTATCAATTTGATTGATGGTTACAGAACTAGAGGACATTTATTCACAAAGACAAATCCTGTAAGGAATAGAAGAAAATATGAACCTTCTCTGGATTTGGAAAATTTCGGATTATCAAATGAGGACCTAAATACTGTTTTTAATGCAGGTGAAATTTTAGGGATTGGTCCTCAAACTCTGGAAGAGATTAGGAAACATTTAGAGAATATTTATTGTGATGCCATTGGTGCAGAATATATGTATATAAGAAAGCCTGATGAAAGACAATGGATTCAGGACAGATTGAATAAAAATGATAATCACCCAACTTTCACAGCTGAACAAAAAAAGCATATTTTAAAAAAATTGAATGAAGCGGTTTCATTCGAAAATTTTCTGCATACAAAGTACGTTGGACAAAAACGGTTTTCGCTGGAAGGAGGAGAGACTTTAATTCCTGCAATAGATGCAGTTATTGAGCGTGCAGCTGGCCACTATGGAGTTAAGGAATTTGTCATGGGAATGGCACATAGGGGGAGATTAAATACACTTACAAATATTTTTGGGAAATCAGCTAAAGATATATTTAGCGAGTTTGATGGAAAGGATTATGAACTGGAAGAATTTGATGGGGATGTTAAATATCATTTAGGGTGGACAAGTAATCGTGTCACTGACAATGGAAACCAGATCAACCTGAATATTGCACCAAACCCATCACACCTGGAGACTGTTGGAGCAGTTGTAGAAGGTATTACTCGAGCAAAACAAGATAAATACTATCCAAACGATTTTAGCAAAGTACTGCCGATAATTGTACATGGAGATGCCGCCATTGCAGGACAAGGCGTTGTTTATGAGGTAGTACAAATGGCAAAATTGGATGGGTATAAAACAAATGGCACTATTCATATCGTTGTAAACAACCAAATTGGGTTTACTACAAATTACCTGGATGCGCGTTCCAGTACCTATTGTACCGATGTTGGAAAAGTTACTTTATCTCCGGTAATGCATGTCAACGCAGATGATGCCGAAGCTGTTATTCATGCCGTATTGTTTGCATTAGACTTTAGAATGCAATTCCAGCGTGATGTGTTTATTGATTTGCTTGGCTATAGAAAATATGGGCATAATGAAGGTGATGAGCCAAGATTTACACAGCCCGTATTGTATAAGGTCATTGCAAAACACAGAAATCCAAGAGATATTTATGCTGAAAGGTTAATAAAGGAAGGTCTTATTGATGATACGTATGTTCCCAAATTGGAAGAAGAATACAAATCTACATTAGAGGAAGAATTAGAGGATTCAAGAAAAGTTGATAAAACCATAATTACTCCGTTTATGCAGGGAGAATGGACCGCTTTCAATCGTGCTAAACAGTTGGAAATGATGATTCCTGTTGATACAACTTACCCAATAGAGAAGCTTAAGAATATAACAGAAATAATTTCAAGTTTACCAAAGGATAAAAAATTCATCCGTAAAATAGAACGATTGGTTGAATCAAGAAAGATCATGTTTGATGAAGATAAATTGGATTGGTCCATGGGTGAACATTTGGCCTATGGAACATTGCTTGAAGAAGGATTTGATATTCGGATCTCAGGTCAGGATGTAGAGAGAGGAACCTTTTCGCACAGACATGCAGTGGTAAAAGTTGAGGATAGTGAAGAAGAGGTTATACTTTTAGATCATATAAGTTCAAATCAAGGAAAATTCTCCATTTACAATTCCTTATTGTCTGAATATGGTGTTGTGGGTTTTGATTATGGTTATGCGATGGCAAATCCAAATGTGCTGACCATCTGGGAAGCCCAATTTGGAGATTTTAGCAATGGTGCTCAAATTATGATTGACCAATACATTTCTGCTGGTGAGGACAAATGGAAAACTCAAAACGGATTGGTTATGTTATTACCTCACGGCTATGAAGGGCAAGGAGCAGAGCATTCCTCGGCAAGAATGGAGAGATATTTACAATTGTGTGCTGTTGACAATATGTTCATTGCAAATTGTACTACGCCGGCCAATATGTTCCATATTCTAAGAAGACAGATGAGATCAACTTATCGTAAGCCACTTATTATATTTACGCCAAAAAGTTTATTAAGACATCCTAAAGCGGTTTCTGCAGTAAATGAATTTGCGAATGGGCATTTTCAAACAGTTATTGATGACCAAACTATAAATGTAAATAAAATTAAAACACTTGTTTTTGTGTCGGGTAAATTCTATTATGACCTAATGGAAGAAAGAGAAAGCCTGAATCGGGATGATGTAGCTTTGGTAAGGTTAGAGCAATTATTTCCGCTTCCCACAGAAGAAATCAGAAGTATTTTAAACAAATATGATCAAGCAGAGGATGTTATTTGGGCACAGGAAGAACCAAAGAATATGGGTGCCTATAGTTATTTGCTAATGAACTTGGATGAAGTTATAAATTTCAGGATAGCGTCACGAAGACCTTACGGTGCTCCCGCTGCAGGAAGTTCTACCAGATCCAAAAGGCGACATAAGGAAGTCATTGATTATGTTTTTGACAAAACAAAAAACAACCAACGTAAATAAAAGAATACTAAAATATAAAGAGCATGATTTTAGAAATGAAAGTTCCTTCACCGGGAGAATCCATCACAGAAGTTGAAATAGCAGAATGGTTAGTTCAGGATGGAGATTATGTAGAAAAAGATCAAACTATAGCTGAAGTGGATAGTGACAAGGCAACCCTTGAACTTCCTGCTGAGGCAAGTGGGATAATTACATTAAAAGCAGAAGAAGGTGATGCGGTTGAGGTAGGTGCGGTAGTATGTTTAATTGATACAAGTGCAGAAAAACCGGAAGGACTAACTCGAGCTAAAGAAGTTAATAAAGGAGAAGCTTCGAAGACAGAATCTGTCACTTCAAGAACAGTTGAAAAGTCGCAGGAAGCCACAACCTATGCAACAGGAAGTACTAGCCCTGCAGCTAAAAAAATATTAACAGAAAAAGGTATTGAAGCAGATAAGATTGAAGGCTCAGGTAAAGATGGTCGAATAACAAAAGAAGACGCAATAAATGCAGTACCATCAATGGGTCAGGCAATAAATGTTGAAGGCAGAGGTGTCAAACGATCAAAATTATCCCTTTTACGTCGTAAAGTGGCAGAACGATTGGTTGAGGCTAAAAATACTACTGCAATGCTCACTACTTTTAACGAAGTGGATATGTCACCAATATTTGCATTAAGAAAAGAATATAAAGAAACATTCAAGGAAAAGCATGGTGTTAGTTTGGGATTCATGTCCTTTTTTACTTTAGCCATAGTTAGAGCATTAAAAGAGTATCCTGCCGTAAATTCTATGATCGATGGAAAAGAAATGATGACCTATGAATTCTGTGATATAAGTATAGCTGTTTCAGGCCCTAAAGGATTGATGGTTCCTGTTATAAGAAATGCTGAAAAATTGACATTCAAAGGTGTAGAATCGGAAGTAAAAAGATTAGCTATTCGTGCACGGGACGGTCAAATTACAGTAGATGAAATGACAGGAGGAACCTTTACTATTTCTAATGGTGGTGTTTTTGGAAGTATGTTATCTACACCTATTATCAATCCGCCACAAAGTGGAATCCTAGGTATGCACAACATTGTTGAAAGACCAGTTGCAATTAATGGGAAAGTTGAAATTAGACCTATTATGTATGTTGCGTTATCATATGACCATAGAATAATTGACGGTAAAGAGAGCGTTGGGTTTTTAGTGGCAGTTAAAGAAGCACTGGAAAATCCTATTGAACTGTTAATGAATAACGAAGTGAAAAAAGCTTTAGAGCTTTAAACAGAAATACCTTATAAATTGAAAAGCGCAACGTCTTAAGTTGCGCTTTTCTTATTTTGTCATGGAAAAATATGTAACTTAATTATTAAGTGTTATTACAAAAGTAGAAATCCTAAAAAAAGATAATATCACCACACTCTTCCATGACGCCATGAATTACTGATTAATAACTTGATTAAAGTAATAAGTATAAATGGAATAATAAATGATATCGGTCATACTATTAATTTAATTTCAAGTACAAATATTTCTTATTATAATCAATTATAGCTTTCCCTTTTTTTAGAATATCTGCGCCAATTATTCCATGTACGGGTTTGGATTTATGATTGACCAAAGCAGTATTGACGTGAGTAAGATTAAATAAGATCAAGGCCAACTTATCATTCCTCCATTTTCCTATTTTTATTTTATTTTTCTCCGATAATTTAGTTTCCATGTCTGTTGCACCTGCACCTGCAGCTTTTACTTCTGATTCTTCAGTATCTAACTTAAAAAGTTCTATTGATTCAAAACCAACACAAGAGTTAGAGGCTCCGGTATCCAATATAAATAGCCCTTTAACACCATTTATTGTTGCTCGTATTTCGAAGTGATTCGTTATTGTCAAATGTAATTTTGTTCTGGTATAACCCCTTTCAGTTAGGAACGAATGCAAAGTGTTCATGTGCTTAATTTTTTGCTAATATAAGGACTAAATAATCTATTTTTGCAATATGGTTATAACAGACACTCACACGCATTTGTATAGTGAAGCTTTTGATGAAGATAGAACCGAAATGATCAAGAGAGCATTAAATGCTGATGTCTCTCGATTTTTTATTCCTGCAATCGATTCAACGTATACCGATTCGATGTTACTATTACAAAAAGAGTATCCCGACAATATCTTTTTAATGATGGGTTTGCATCCTACTCATGTAAAAGAGAATTATAGAGATGAACTAAAGCATGTTGAAGACATGCTTAATCAGCACAAATTTTATGCGGTTGGTGAAACAGGTATTGATCTGTACTGGGATAAATCAACACTTGGTATTCAACAGGAAGCATTCAGATATCAGATCAGGTTAGCAAAAAAACATGAATTGCCAATAGTTATTCATTGCAGAGACTCTTTTAATGAAATATTTGAAATACTTGAAGATGAAAAAGGAAGTGATCTATTCGGAATTTTTCATTGTTTTACAGGAACGATCGCGCAAGCTAAAAAAGCCATATCTTATAATATGAAACTTGGAATAGGTGGAGTGGTAACCTTCAAAAATGGAAAAATAGATCAGTTTTTAAATGAAATAGGTTTAGAGCATATTGTTTTAGAAACCGATGCACCTTACCTGTCGCCAAGTCCTTATAGAGGAAAGCGGAATGAAAGTGCTTATATTATGAATGTATTAAAAAAAGTTTCAGAAATATATGGTGTTTCAGAAGAAATGATCGCTAAAATCACAACCAAAAACAGTAAAGAAATATTTTCAATTTAATTATGTCAAAAAAGGCTAATATAATATTGATTTATACCGGTGGAACCATTGGTATGATAAAAGACCCGGAAACGGGAACTTTAAAAGCATTCGATTTTAATCATCTAGTTGATAAAATTCCTGAGCTTAAATTATTGGATTGTAATATTGAGACCATTTCATTTAAGGTTTCAATTGATTCCAGTGAAATGAATCCGGATTATTGGGTACAAATAGCAGAAATTATAGAGGATAATTACGATGACAATGATGGATTCGTAGTCCTTCATGGCAGTGATACCATGAGCTATTCTGCTTCTGCTTTAAGTTTCATGCTTGAAAATTTAACCAAACCTGTTGTGTTTACCGGCTCTCAACTTCCAATAGGTGATCTGCGCACTGATGCGAAGGAAAACCTGATTACAGCCATACAAATAGCCTCTTTGATGGAAAAAGGCAAACCGGTTATAAAAGAAGTTTGTTTGTACTTTGAATATAAGTTATATCGTGGTAACAGAACTACTAAGATCAATGCTGAACATTTTAAGGCATTTTCGTCATTGAACTATCCCGAACTAATGGAATCCGGCGTACATTTAAAGGTTAATAAACAATATTTACTTCAGCCTAATTCAAAGAAGAAGTTCCAGGTACATAGAGAAATGTGTAATAATATCGCACTTATTAAATTATTTCCGGGAATTTCTGATAGTGTGATAGAAACGATTTTAAAAACACCTGATCTTAAAGGGGTTATTTTAGAAACCTTTGGAGCTGGCAACACATCGACCAGTGAATCGTTTTTAAACATTATAAAATTAGCGATAGAAAGAGGTATTCCAATTATAAATGTGACACAATGCCCGGGAGGGAGTGTTTTGCTCGGTCGGTATGAGTCTAGTGTTGAATTAAAAAAGTTAGGTGTTATCTCCGGGAAAGATATCACAACCGAAGCAGCTGTAACTAAATTGATGTATTTATTAGGGCTAAAAGTTACGCCAAAAACATTGAAAACGATATTTGAAACATCATTAAGAGGAGAAATAACTTAAATTAAACGCAAAATATTTTATGGTTTAAAGTTTTTTTTGTTATTTGAACTCCTGTAATTTATTTTAAGATAGATTTACAGAGAGGTGGCCGAGTGGTCGAAGGCGCACGCCTGGAAAGTGTGTATACGCCAAAAGCGTATCGAGGGTTCGAATCCCTTCCTCTCTGCATTATTTTTGAGTTTAATTACATTTTTTTTATATCTTTAACATATTAACTAATTAAAATAAGATCAAGAACGATGAAAAGATTATTTTCTATTCTAGCTATTGCTAGTATTATGGCATTCGGAAGTGTAAACGCGACAACAATCGCAAACACATCTGCAGTTGCAAGCACAGTTGCAACAACAATTCAAGATGATGATTCAGAAGCTGCGCCAGCAGAATCAGTAGGGTTCCATCAAGAACTGAAAAAGAGATTTATTGAAGGAGGCCCTGGATTTATGGGAATTGTATTACTATGTTTAATTCTTGGATTAGCAATTGCTATTGAAAGAATTATCTTTTTAAACTTATCTTCAACAAACACCAAAAAATTAACCCAAGACGTGGAAGAAGCTTTAAAGTCGGGTGGTGTTGATGCAGCAAAAGAAGTTTGCCGCAACAGAAGAGGCCCAGTGGCATCCATTTTTTATCAGGGATTAGATAGAATAGAAACTGAAGGTTTAGACGCTGCTGAGAAAGCAGTTGTTGCTTATGGAGGTGTTCAAATGGGACAACTTGAAAAGAACGTATCCTGGATATCTTTATTTATAGCCTTAGCTCCAATGCTTGGGTTCATGGGAACGGTAATTGGTATGATACAGGCATTCGATAAAATTGAAGCAGCCGGAGACATGCAGCCGTCACTTGTGGCAGGAGGTATTAAAGTAGCACTTCTTACTACCGTATTTGGACTAATTGTAGCTATTATACTTCAAATTTTCTATAACTATATCATTGCGAAAATTGACAGTATTGTTAACGATATGGAAGATGCTTCCATATCATTGGTTGACATGTTGATTTTAAATAAAATACACAAGTAATAGTTTAAAGAAAAAAAATTATGGGTTTATATAAAGTATTAAGAATTGTAGCCTTGATTCTGTCACTCATTGGAGTTGCATTTGCGCTCATGGTAGCTGGCGGGTCTGAGGGTATGATTGATAATATGATGTATGTAGCATATGTGATACTAGCCATTGTTTTAGTACTTGTGTTATT
The DNA here is from genome assembly GCA_963722665.1 of uncultured Flavobacteriaceae bacterium. Lineage (GTDB taxonomy): Bacteria > Bacteroidota > Bacteroidia > Flavobacteriales > Flavobacteriaceae > Site-B1. The sequence continues at coordinate 23,097 of CAVRNW010000018.1, read as the reverse complement.
TTACGTCATTAAAGGAGTATTTGCCGGAAACATTAAGAAAACAATATTATCTCTTGGAGTATTCTTTGGGATTATTATTATATCTTACTTAATGTCATCTGGGAATGATTTGGATCTACAACCTTTTATAGATAAAGGTCAGGATGTGACTGAAGCTACTTCAAAGAAAGTAGGAGCTGGATTGTATACATTTTATGCTTTAGGCGTTTTAGCTATTTTGTCGATGTTGTCTTCAGGCTTAACAAAAATAGGTAAATAATTATGGCAAAACGATCAGCACCAGAAGTAAATGCAGGCTCTATGGCAGATATTGCCTTCTTGCTCTTAATTTTTTTCTTAGTTACAACAACTATTGAAAAAGACAAGGGTATCTTAAGGAGTTTGCCACCAATTGAGCCACCGTCTGATGAACCTGTTATTATCAAACAAAAAAATCTATTTACAGTACTTTTAAATAAAAATGATCAATTACTTGTTGAAGATGAACAAATGAAAGTAAAAGATTTAAGAAAGGCTGCTATAGAATTTTTAGATAATGGAGGAGGAACAGATGCCAATGGGAATAATTGTGATTATTGTCAAGGAGCTAAAAGTCCTTCTTCTTCGGATCATCCTGATAAGGCCATTATCACATTACAACATGACAGGGAAACCTCTTATGGTAAATATATCGAAGTTCAAAATGAACTCGTGGGAGCTTACAGTGTTTTAAGGAATAGAGAAGCTAAAAGGCTTTACAACACGACATTTACTAAAATGTTAGCTGATAAAGATGATGTATACTATCAAGGAGATGTGGAAAAACTCAAGGAGAGAATAGAGGTAATTAAAAAATTATATCCTCTTAAATTATCTGAAGCAGAACCAAAGAGTAATTAATTTTAACGAAAAGAAAGAATGTCAAAATTTAAAAAGAAAACGAGTGGTGCTTTACCACCAATTTCAACAGCATCTTTACCGGATATAGTTTTCATGTTATTATTCTTTTTTATGGTTGCTACTGTAATGAGGGATACTAGCTTGATGATAGAAAATAAATTACCATCTGCTGATCAGGTTGAAAAACTGGAAAAAGATAGATCTATGTTTATTTATGCAGGAAAGCCTAGTGCCCAGTATAAAAATTTTGGAACCGAAGCCAGATTGCAGATAAATGATAAGTTTGCGGCTCTAGAGAATGTGCAGCCTGCTGTACAGGAAGCCAGAGCTGGTTTAAGACCGGAATTGCAAGATAGATTGGTAGTAGCCTTAAAAGTAGACGAAAATACAAATGCAGGTTTAGTTTCTGATATTAAGCAAAAACTTAGAGAGATAAATGCTCTTAAAATAATGTATATAACAAATGTGAAAAAAGCGCAATAGCTTGATCTAATATAATAGTTAAAAGAGCATTCCAATAGTGGAATGCTTTTTTTATACAACAAATTTTGTGCAATAAAAGTTATATTTGTTTAATGATTTGTCCAATGAGGAAACTACTTTTTACTTTACCTTTATTTCTAATCTGCCAATTTACTTTAGCACAAGATCTAGTTGTAGAAGTAGACTCTTTATACCGAGAAGACCAATTCTACGCTGGATTTACATATAATTTATTGGGTAATCTACCATCTGGAATATCTCAAAGTGGTTTCTCGAGTGGATTTCATTTGGGGTTTATTCGGGATATGCCAATTAATAAAAGACGGAATCTAGCATTAGGATTGGGAATAGGCTATTCAGGCAATTCATTTAATCAGAATTTGCAGATTTCTGAAGGAACCAATAATAAATACATCTACAGCATAATTGATAATAGTATTGCATATTCTAAAAATAAATTCTCTCAGCATTTAGTAGAAATTCCTTTCGAATTCAGGTGGAGGTCTTCAACAACAACAGAGTATAAATTCTGGCGAATTTATACCGGATTTAAGACGAGTTATGTAGTGTTTAATTCGTCAAAGTATAATGGTAGTCCGCAAAATGAAAATTATAAAAATATTAGGGACTTCAATGATTTTCAGTATGGATTAACTCTTAGTGTGGGGTACAACACCTGGAATTTTTATTTGTATTATGCTCTTAATCCTATTTTTGATTCCAATGCTTTATTAAATAATAATCCCATGGAAATGAATGCCATTAAAATAGGATTGATCTTTTATATTTTATAACCAATAATTCAATAGAATTAATTGGGGAATTATTCCTATTAAAAGCCCTATTATCAATTCATTCTTATCGTGAGCTTTTAAATACAGCCTTGATGAACCAACGGCTCCAGTAATCAGGAACATTAAAGCAATTGAACCACTTAGATTAATATTGAAATGGATGCTTAGTGCTATGAAGAACATGAGCAGACCTCCTGTAGCGATCATATGAATACTGGCTTTAAAACTTAAAACAGCTAAAATTAAACAGGTTATTGTAGACAATAAGATTCCAACAAAAAAGAAATATAACTCAACGAATTCTTTAGGTGGTAGTATTTTAATAATGATCAAAATGGCGATAAAGCAATTCAGGATCAATGGAATAATGCGGTGTTTGACATTTTCTAGGTAAATGGAATCAACCTGTTTTATAGTTTTAAGCAGAAAATAAAGTAAAACAGGTAAAATTACAGTTAAGATGAATAACGAAAATATTTTAGCTTTTATAATGGGATAAGGAATGTATCTGGGAGCTTTTGAAAAATAAAAGATAACTCCCATAAGTGGCATTATTATGGGGTGGAAAATAAACGATAGAACTCTGAATGGGTAATTCACTGTTATATCTTTTTGCGTAATCTTGCTACAGGGATATCCAACTGTTCCCTGTATTTTGCAACAGTACGTCTTGCTATTGGATAGCCTTTTTCCTTCAACAGTAAAGCTAATTTTTCGTCAGTTAAAGGTTTCTTTTTATTTTCCTCTTCAATGACTGTCTCCAGTATTTTTTTGATCTCTCTTGTAGAAACATCTTCTCCTTGGTCATTCTTCATGGATTCACTAAAAAATTCTTTGATAAGCTTTGTTCCATACGGCGTATCTACATATTTACTATTAGCTACTCTGGAAACCGTTGAAACATCCATTTCAATCTCATCGGCAATATCCTTTAAGATCATTGGTCGCAGTTTTCGCTCATCACCTGTTAAAAAGTATTTTTTTTGATAATGCATAATGGAACTCATTGTAACAAATAAAGTTTGCTGGCGTTGTTTGATCGCATCAATGAACCACTTGGCTGCATCTAATTTTTGTTTAATAAAAAGTACAGCGTCTTTCTGGGCTCTGGATTTCTCTTTACTCTCCTTATAACCCTTTAACATGTTACTGTACTCTCCCGAAACATGCAATTCAGGCGCATTTCTGCCATTAAGGGTCAATTCCAGTTCACCATCTACGATTCTAATTGCAAAGTCGGGTACAACTTGTTCAACGATCCTTGTATTACCCGAATAGGTACCACCTGGTTTGGGGTTGAGATGTTCAATTAGCTTAATGGCATCTTTGAGTTGATTCTCAGAAATATCAAATTTTTGAAGTAACTTTTTATAGTGCTTTTTACTGAACTGTTCAAAGGCTTTATCAATAATTTCAGTTGCAAGTTCAACCTTAGGATTTTGATTTTTTCTTTGTAGTTGTATCAAAAGACATTCCTGCAGATTTCTTGCACCAACACCTGCGGGATCCAATTGATGAACAATTTTCAATACGCCATTGATCTTTTCTTCTGTAGTATAAATATTTTGAGTAAAGGCCAGGTCATCCATAATATCGGATAATGATCTCCTGATATAACCACTTTCATCCACGCTGCCAACTAAAAAATCTGCTATTTCCTGTTCGTCCTCCTTTAAACTAAATGTGCTTAACTGGGTTTTTAAATGTTGAGTAAAAGATGTCCCGGAAGCATAAGGGACATTTTTCTCTTCATCATCTGCACTATAATTACTTGTCTTGGTTCTATAATCCGGTACTTCATCATCGCTTAAATAGTCATCAACGTTGATATCATCTGCATTTATGGAATCGTTGTCCTGGTAGTCATCAGTAGAATTATCAAAGGTATCTTCAAATTCATCTGCAGTCTCCTTGCCGCTTTCAAGTGCCGGATTTTCCTCCATTTCCTGCTTAAGTCGCTGTTCAAAAGCTTGAGTAGGCAACTGTATCAATTTCATTAATTGAATTTGTTGCGGAGATAATTTTTGTGATAATTTGAATTGTAGATGCTGTTTAAGCATATTTTATATTTTTATCTATTTTAAGATACTTAAAATTCTGCATTTTGAGGTGTCCGTGGGTAAGGAATAACGTCTCTAATATTATTCATCCCTGTTGTGAACATAACGAGTCTTTCAAATCCAAGACCAAAACCTGAGTGAACAGCTGTGCCATATTTGCGTAAATCTAAATACCACCATAATTCTTCTTCAGGTATATCTAAGGCAGCCATTTTTTCTTTTAATACTTCCAAACGTTCTTCTCTCTGAGATCCTCCTACAATTTCTCCAATTCCCGGGAAAAGAATATCCATCGCTCTAACTGTTTTACCGTCTTCATTTAATCGCATGTAAAAGGCCTTTATTGTTGCAGGATAATCAAAAAGTATGACTGGACATTTAAAATGTTTTTCTACCAAATAGCGTTCGTGTTCACTTTGTAGATCTGACCCCCAGTCATCTATAAGATATTTGAATTTTTTCTTTTTATTCGGTTTGCTATCTCTGAGAATATCGATCGCTTCAGTATAACTGACTCTTTTAAAATTGTTATCTATTACGAATTTTAATTTTTCAATTAAACTCATTTCGCTTCTTTCGATTTGAGGTCTCGATTTCTCTTCATCAAGCAATCGCTTTTCAAGAAACTCCAGATCTTCACGATTATTGTCAAGAGTATATTTTAATACTGATTTTAAAAAGTCCTCTGCCAAATCCATATTTCCTGCCAGATCCATAAATGCCACTTCCGGTTCAATCATCCAGAATTCTGCAAGATGTCGTGAAGTGTTTGAATTCTCTGCTCTAAAGGTTGGTCCAAATGTGTATACTTTACCAAGGGACATGGCATAGGTTTCGGCTTCTAACTGACCGGAAACCGTTAAGTTGGTTTCTTTTCCGAAGAAATCTTTCGAATAATCAATTTTACCTTCTTCAGTTTTTGGTAGATTTTCAGGATCTAATGCTGATACCCGAAACATATCTCCCGCTCCTTCAGCATCACTTCCAGTAATTATTGGTGTGTGCATATAGTAAAACCCATTTTCAATAAAATATTTATGAATAGCGAAAGACAATGTAGATCTTATTCGCATTACAGCACTAAATGTGCTTGTTCTGGCCCTTAAATGAGCATTTTCTCTTAAAAATTCAAATGAATGTTTTTTAGGTTGTATTGGATATTCATCTGGATTACAATCTCCTAAAACAACTATAGAATTTACTTTTATTTCAACATTCTGCCCTTTTCCAAGACTTTCAACCAATTCTCCTTTTATATGAACAGATGCTCCAGTAGTAATCCTTTTTAATAGGGTTTCGTCCATCTCATCGAAATCAACTACACATTGAATGTTATTAATAGTTGAGCCGTCATTTAAGGCTATAAATCTATTAGCTCTAAATGTTCTTACCCAACCTTTAATTGCTATTTCATCCATTGATGGAGCTTTGGATAATAATTCTGAAACAGTGCTTAATTTCATAAGTAAAATTTTAAAGTGTAAAGATAAATTTTTAATAAAAAGTGAACCTAAAAAAATGAGATTTATCGTTAACTGGTCAAACGACACAAAAAAATAAGAATATTAAAACTCATCCTTTGATTGCACTTCCTCCGGGATGATATTGATGCTAGGTTCTTTCAACACTTCTTTATTGGCTATATTTCTTTCAAGTGACAGTAAAAGTGAAGGTAACAAAAGTAAGTTGGCCAACATAGCAAAAAGTAAAGTAATAGAAACCAAACCACCCAAAGCTACTGTTCCGCCAAAATTTGAAATGATAAATACTGAAAAGCCAAAAAACAGGACAATCGATGTATAGAACATACTGATTCCTGTTTCACGCAGGGCTGCATAAACAGATTTCTTGATCTTCCAATGATTGGCTTGCAATTCTTGTCTGTATTTTGCCAGAAAATGGATGGTATCATCAACCGATATTCCAAAAGCAATACTAAACACCAAAATTGTCGATGGTTTAATAGGAACTCCTAGATAGCCCATTAATCCGGCTGTAACCAACAATGGTAAAAGATTAGGAATTAATGATATAATGATCATCCTGAACGACCTGAATAAGTAGGCCATGAATAATGAAATAAGGAATATGGCTAACGATAAGGATAAGATCAGGTTGTTGACCAAATATCTGGTTCCCTTTTGGAAAACTCTTGCTTTACCTGTCAGTGTCACAGTGTAACTATCTTTTGGAAAGACCTTATTGATCTTGTTTTGCATGTTTTCTTCAATTCGCTCAATTCTATCAGTGCCAATATCTTTCATAAATGTTGTTATACGAGCATATTGCCCGGTACTATCGACAAAGTTTTTTAGCAGATCAGCTTCAGTATTAGAGTTTTTAGCGTAAGACAGGATAAAGCTATTTTCCTGACTTGTTGGAATTTGATAGAATTTTGGGTTCCCATTATAATATGCCTGTTTTGAATATTTTACCAAGCCAACAACTGATATTGGTTTTGATAACTCCGGAGTCTCGTCAATTAATTCTTCCAACTCATTCATCCGATTTAATGTGGATAATTTCATCACTCCCTTTTTCCGTTTTGTATCAACCATGATCTCTAAAGGCAAAATACCATTGAATTCTTCTTCAAAAAACCGAATGTCCTTAAAAAACTCCGTTTTTTGGGGCATATCCTCAATTAGACTTCCTGAGATCTTTATTTGGTAAATACCAATAAAACTCAATATTAAAAGAACAAGAGCTGTCACATATATGGTGATCTTTTTGTATTTCACCATATGCTCAATCCAATTAACAAAACCACCAATCCAGCGTTTATTCAAGTGCTCTAAATGTCTGTCTTTTGGTGATGGCATAAAGCTGTAAATAATGGGTATAATAAAAAGGCAAAGCAGGAAAATTGCCAGAATACTCAATGAAGCTACTGTGCCAAATTCTACAAGTAATTTGCTTTGTGTGATTATGAAAGTTGCAAATCCCGAAGCCGTTGTCACGTTGGTCATTAGTGTAGCATTTCCTACTTTGGTTATTACCCGCTGTAAGGACTTTGCCTTATTCCCATGTTTTTTAACTTCGTGTTGATATTTATTAATTAAAAAGATGCAATTAGGTATCCCAATTACAATTATTAATGGCGGAATTAAAGCTGTTAAAACCGTTATTTCATATTGCAATAATCCCAGAATACCAAAAGTCCACATTACACCTATTAGCACCACGATCATTGATATGAAAGTAGCTCTGAAGGACCTGAAGAAGAAAAAGAAAATAACTGATGTGACTAATAACGCCGCCGTAATGAATTTGCCAATTTCATCAATAATATTTTGAGAATTCAATGTCCTTATATAAGGCATTCCGGAAATCCTAACATCTAATTTGGATTTCTTTTCAAAAGAATCGATCAGCGTTAAAAAATCATCAAAAATAAAATCTTTTCTCGCAGGTGTATTGACGATATCTTTATTTAAATAGATCGCAGTGCGAACGGTTTCTGTTTCTTTATTGAATAAGAAGTTATCGTAAAAAGGATATTGGTTGAATAACTGATCTTTTAGCGTGTTGATTTGATCAATATTTGCGATGGAATCTTTTATAAAGGGTTCTAATTCGAATCGGTTATTTTTATCATCCCTGATCAATTTTTGCAGATCATAAATTGAAACGACTGACTCGACTTCTTTGTATTTTTTTAATTCATCAGACAGTCTGTTCCAGGCATTTAGATTTTTTACCGTAAACAGATTTGGATCTTTAACGCCAATTACAATTAGATTTCCTTCTTCTCCGAATTTTTCAAGAAATTCATTGTATTCTATATTTATGGGATGATCATCTGGAAGCAGGTTGGCTTCTGTATAGGTGAAGCGCATGTTCTGCCATTGATTTGCAAAAAATATGGTAAGCCCTAAAAAAATAATAAGAATAATTATTCGATTACGAAGAATAATTCTTGCAACACCTTCCCAAAACCCAACGGAAAATAATTTATTCATTTATTTTTTACGAATGCGCAAAGTTAGAAAATAAGAACTTATAAGAGTTTAATATAAGGGAATTATTGCTTACTGAAGTGTCTATTAAATAAAAAAGCGACCTAAAAGTCGCTTTTTTATTATACAGTCATGATCTCTTTTTCTTTTACGGCAAAAATCTGATCAATTTTATTAATATACTCATCTGTCAGATCCTGAACATCCAGTTCGGCATTCTTTAAAGCATCCTCCGAAATATTTTCTATTTTTTTAAGATTGCTGTTAGCATCTTTTCTATGATTTCTTACGCCAACTTTTGCATCTTCAGATTCGGCTTTTGCTTGTTTAGCTAATTGATGTCTACGTTCTTCCGTTAAAGGCGGAACATTTATGATGATGGATTCACCATTATTCATAGGATTGAATCCTAAATTTGCAGCCATAATTGAACGTTCTATTTCCTGAAGCATGCTTTTTTCCCAAGGCTGGACAGTAATAGTACGTCCATCGGGAGTATTCACATTAGAAACCTGTGGTAAAGGTGTAAGAGATCCGTAATACTCAACCATAACACTGCCAAGCATTGATGGAGACGCTTTTCCGGCTCTTATATTTACAAATTGCTTTTCAAGATGTAAAATGGCATTTTCCATTTCTTCTTTAGTTGCTTCCAGAATGAAATTAATTTCTTCCATTTTTTAAATTTCTTTAAATTATTCAAAAACTACGCCAAATAATAAACTTTTAGTCTATTAAATTAATAAAAATCTAAATTATAGGTTAACTTTTGTTCCAATATTTTCTCCTAAAATGACCTTTAATAAATTGCCTTTTTTGTTCATATCAAAGACAATTATCGGTAACTCATTTTCCTGACTCAAAGTAAATGCTGTTGTGTCCATAACTTTCAACCCTTTTCGTAAAACTTCATCAAAAGAAATCCGATCAAATTTTATTGCGCTGGTATCTTTCTCCGGATCGGCATTATAGATGCCATCTACACGTGTTCCTTTTAAAATTACATCTGCCTCTATTTCAATAGCTCTTAATACAGCAGCAGAATCAGTTGTAAAATAAGGATTTCCGGTTCCGCCTCCAAAAATAACGACTCGCCCTTTTTCCAAATGTCTCATCGCTCTCCTTCTAATAAAAGGCTCAGCAACTTCGTTGATCTTTATGGCACTTTGCAATCTAGTCGGAATTCCCGCATCTTCCAATGCACTTTGTAAAGCCAAACCATTTATGACAGTAGCCAGCATTCCCATGTGGTCAGCTTGTACTCGGTCCATTCCATTGCTAGCAGCAGACACACCTCTAAAAATATTACCTCCACCAATGACTATAGCAACTTCTACACCCTTATCAGTAACTGCTTTAATGTCTTGAGCGTATTCTGCTAATCTTTTAGGATCAATACCATATTGACGTTCTCCCAATAAAGCTTCACCAGATAATTTTAAAAGAACTCTTTTGTATTTCATTTAATGTATTTTGTTTGAAAGTTTAGCAAATATAATGAATCTCATAATTTCTCGATTATGATTAAGGGTATAAAAAAAGCCTTGATTATAGGTCAAGGCTTTTGAATTATTTAGGTAAATGAATTACCCAAGAGTAACTCTTTTGAATTTTACAACATGAACGTCGCCATATGTTTTTACATAATCTCCAACACTCACTTTGCTGTCTTTAATAAAATCCTGATTTACCAAAGTGTTATCCTTAAAGAAACGTTTTAATTTACCTTTGGCTATATTGTCAAGCATTGCTTCTGGTTTACCTTCTGCTCTTAACTGATCTTTAGCTATCTCAATTTCTTTCTCAACTATAGCAGAATCTACATTTTTTTCATCCAAAGCAATAGGATTCATGGCAGCAACTTGCATTGCTACATCTTTGGCAGCTACATCTGCACCATCGACCTTGGCCGAAAGCCCAACTAAAGTTGCTATTTTATTTCCTGCATGAATATAAGATCCTACAAAAGGAGCCTCAATCTTTTCAAAGGCATTGATATCCAATTTCTCACCAATTACACCCGTTTGTTCAATTAATTTTTCTGAAACAGTTGAACCATTCATCTTTGCGGCTAAAAACTCCTCTTTATTAGAATAATTCAAAGCAACTTCTGCCAATTCATGTGCAAAAGCAACAAAATTTTCGTTTTTGCCCACAAAATCAGTTTCACATCCCAAAACGATAGCTACGCCAACGGTTTTAGAATCATTCACCTTAGTTATGGCTGCTCCTTCAGTAGAGTCTCTATCTGCTCTGTTAGCAGCAACTTTCTGACCTTTTTTACGTAGAATTTCAATTGCTTTTTCAAAATCACCTTCAGATTCAACGAGGGCCTTTTTACAATCCATCATTCCTGCTCCGGTTGTTTTTCTTAATTTATTTACTTCTGCGGCTGTTATTTTCACCATGATCTTTAATCTTTATAAGTTAAAAAAAGTCGTTTAATCAATTTTCCTATTGAAAAGAATTAAACGACTTCAATTTGTATTAATTTATTTAATTCTATTCTTCTTCTTTGGAAGCAGCTGGTTCTTCTTTTTTGGAAGTAACTGGTTTTTTTTCTTTTGAAGCAACTGGCTTTTCTTCTTTGGAAGCAGCCGGTTTTTTGACGACTTCATTTGATGTTTCATCAGCACCTTCCTTTTCAGCTTTTCTTTCTGATAAACCTCGAGAAATAGCGTCGGTTACATCACTAAGTATTTTATGGATAGATTTTGAAGCATCGTCATTTGCAGGAATAACATAATCAACCTGTCTAGGGTCTGAGTTTGTATCTACCATTGCGAAAATTGGAATGTTTAATTTTTGTGCTTCTTTTATTGCGATATGTTCACGTTTGATATCTACCACGAATAAAGCACCGGGTAGGCGAGTCATATCAGAAATAGAACCAAGGTTCTTTTCTAATTTTGCTCTTAAACGATCTACCTGCAGACGTTCTTTTTTTGAAAGTGTTAAGAAGGTTCCATCTTTTTTCATTCTATCGATGGATGCCATTTTTTTAACAGCTTTTCTGATAGTTACAAAGTTTGTAAGCATTCCTCCAGGCCATCTTTCTGTAATGTAAGGCATGTTTACATTTCCTGCCTTCTCAGCTACAATGTCCTTAGCTTGTTTTTTAGTAGCTACAAATAAAATTTTTCTTCCTGAAGCCGCAATTTTACTTAAGGCTTTTGAAGCTTCTTCAATTTTAGCAGCTGTTTTGTAGAGGTTGATTATATGGATACCGTTGCGCTCCATATAAATGTAAGGAGCCATGTTTGGATCCCATTTACGCGTTAAGTGTCCAAAATGTACACCTGCGTCAAGTAATTCTTTTACTTCGTTTTTTTCCATTTTTGTGATAGTTTACGTTCTGTTGATTAGCAATGATCAAGTGGCTTAATAATTAAGGCCTTAACCATTTAGATGCTAAACTAAATCTTGATCTTCCGAAATCTACTGGGAAGGTCATAGATAACAATAACTGGTTTATTAAATAATGAACTTTTTATAAGAATCCGATTTAGATATCTGAAAAACAGACATTGAATCGAATTCAGAATTCTAACGTTTAGAGAACTGGAATTTCTTACGAGCTTTCTTCTGTCCGAATTTTTTACGTTCAACCATTCTAGGGTCTCTTGTTAACAGTCCCTCAGGTTTTAAGATGCTTCTGTTTTCTTCATCCAATTCGCACATTGCTCTTGATAACGCTAAACGGATAGCTTCGGCCTGACCAGTAATTCCGCCACCAAATACATTTACACTTATATCAAAGCTTTTCTCATTATTAGTCATTGCTAATGGCTGATTTACTTTATATTGTAATGTTGCAGTTGGAAAGTACGTATCCAGATCTTTTTTGTTTACTGTGAATTTTCCTTTTCCTTTTGAAAGGTATACACGGGCAACTGCCGTTTTTCTTCGGCCAATTTTGTGAATTACTTCCATCCTATTTAAATTCGTTTAAGTTTATTGTTTTTGGCTTTTGAGCTTCATGAGAATGTTCTGAACCAACAACAACATTCAAATTCCGGAAAAGATCAGCACCTAATTTATTTTTTGGCAGCATACCTTTAACTGATTTTTCGACCATTCTTGCTGGATCCTTACCAAACATTTCTTTAGCAGATAAACTTTTTTGACCACCTGGATACCCTGTATGACGAATATAGGATTTATCATTCCATTTATTACCGGATAAGCTGATCTTTTCTGCATTTATAACAATTACATTGTCTCCGCAATCAACGTGTGGTGTAAAATTAGGTTTATGCTTTCCTCTTAAAAGTTTAGCAACTTTAGAGGCTAAACGCCCTAATGGTTGTTCTGCAGCATCTACTAAAACCCACTCCTTATTAACAGTAGCTTTATTGGCTGAAATTGTTTTGTAGCTTAATGTGTCCACATTAAATATTTTTTCTTATTAAACATTCCTCTCTTTAAAAGAGTTTGCAAATTTACAATTATATATTTGATTACCAAATACAGCCTAAGATAATTTTATGCATTTTATAGCGGTTAATTATCAATGAATTTAAAAAGGATTATTTTCTGGTCTAAACTAACCTATTTCAGGATTGGAAAATAAAACTATTTAGTAATGTGATTTCAACAATTATTTTTAAATGTACAATTCCAAAAAAATGATAACGATATAAGTTATAGGTTGTTAATATTTAACCATTTACGGTCTGTCATTTTGGTTTAAATACCACGAATAATTAATTAATATTTGTAAGTTGTTCGGCGATTATTTAGACTCATTCTATCATTTCAACGAATAATTCACTTGATTCGGCACATATATTTGACAATTCGAAAACATTATGTTAGGTTTCCCCTATAATTACAACTGATGTGCCCTGATCTATAGTGAAATAGTTGCTTGTTTTATGGTTTTGGGTTTTTAATATAACCAAGTGTTATTCATTCAAAAACTGAATAGAATATTAAGAAAAAACCTACATTTTAGTAAATTAACAGACATAATTTTCCTTTAAACGGAAATGAAACTATTGAGAATTAATGAGTAGTAATAGAATTGTAATAAAAACAAAAAAAGAGTAATATTTGTCAAAATATATAAATTAAAAGGAATCCAGATTCCTAAGAAATAATTCCCTCAGATCTATTTCATAATTTAATCTGCTGCGTTGCTTGTCAATGTTTCCGCCTTAGGATATGTATTGGTTTAAACTTTATTAATCCATTGAATAAATATAGGGCATATGAAAACTATTACTTTAACAAGCCTGTTAAAAAGATCTATATCAACAATAAGTATATATATACTAATGGTCTTTTCAACGTTGGTTTACGGATTAGATCCAATTCCTAATAACATTTCCAATTCTGTTTCTTTTCAAACAGAGAACATTAATCTACCAGAAGGTTCGATAATAATTGATATGGGGGTTGTTCCACAAACCATAAATAATGGGATCAAACCATATGGATTGGTTCATTCTTTATTAAAATATTACAGTACACCCGTGATCTGGTCTATTAATCCTTTAAAAGTTAAAGACGGAATAGATTTTACCGTTGATGGTAGAAATTTTAGAGGCGGGCCATTTATTATTTCAAAGGAGTATCTGAGCAATGATATTATTTCGGTAATAAATACATGGAAGGCAAAAGGTGTTGTAACCTATACAACCCAATCTTCAGTTTCTGTTCCGGTTTACAGGGAATTAACCTTTGGAGTTACATGGGTTCTTAATGAAATTAACGATGGTATCGCTAAGAAATATCTGCAGAATGCAGAAATCCCAGTTTCTGATTATTATACTTCCTTGCCTAGTGGTCTAACCTCATGTGAGGATATTTTTATTATACCTCATGCAGATCCTGATTGGGAAGGTTTTGGAAATCCCCTTTTGGATTGGAATGAGTCTATTGCAAATGGAGGGAACTCTGGCTGGATTTGGGCCGGTTGTCAAGCGGTTTCCAATTTAGAGGGAGATTTTGATCCGACTAATACAAATATCAGAACAAATTTTTTAGCTGAAAACCCAACAATTTATCCTGGTGAATTCGATGGTTATGGATTAATAGATCATGGCGATCATAAAGATGCATCCGGGCTTACACCCTATTTAAATGATTTTCCAACCGACCCAATGATGCAGTTTATAGGAAGAACAGATAAAGCTCATAAAGGCGGATCTGAACAAATATATATGCCATATCCAACAGGGAATTGGAGAAGTACAACAAAAGTGGCAGTTTGGGATCCAAATCAAGAAAATGTTCTTGAAGGAGATTCTCCTGGTAAAGCTGCATTGATTGCTTATGGACGAGCATTTGGTGACTCTAGCAGAGGGATGGTGCTATATGAAGGCGGACATGAATTAAAGAATGGTTCTGAAGCAGAAAATGTAGCTGCTCAAAGAGTATTTTTCAATTTTTCATTTGAAGCTCCTGCGGAAAAAGCACCTGTGATTTTAGATAATGGATCTATACCATCATTGGTTGTAAGCGGTGAATCAATACAATTTGATGTAACAAGTACCGCAACAAACAACAACATTGTATCTTATGAATGGTCTTCGACTTGCCCTTCCGGTAGTTTTAGTGATTCGTCCATAAGAAATCCTGTTTTTACTGCGGGTTTTATTTCAACAACCCAAGATTGTAATGTGCGTGTAAAAGTCACTGATTCATGTGGTAGAATTTCATTTAAATCTTGGTTAATAAGGATAATGCCTTACATTCCAGAACCAACACCAAGGTCATGTGATTGTTCACCTTTCTATGATAATTCAAATTTTGCAAATCCACAGTTAATTACAGGCTCTGCATTATCTGTTGGTGCTGTATATCGTTTCGCTAATGTCTTCCCAAATAATCCTTATGGTACAACAGTTGATGCTTTAGTTAAAGTTGAACAGTTTAATGGAGGCGCTTCTCTTTTAAATATTGATGTAACATCTTCCGGTTTACAAGAAGCATTTCAACCAAGAATTAATAGCACAAACAATAACGATCAGAGTGTTCTTTTCAGTATCACTTTTGTAGAAGGTGGGGGTAATTATGGAGATGAAGTAGTCATATCTTATTTTGCTTCTCCTTATGATATTGATGGTGATGGAGCCAATACCAGAGAATATGCCGAAATTAGTTTACCTGATGCTTATTTTGTTTCTAATAATACCGTGTTAAATCTTACGCAAACTGCGACATTAGTTCGAGGTCAGGCTATCAACACAACAACAGCTCCAGGAGGTGATGTTTCATTGGATCCTAAGTATACTTATAGTAACTATTTTGAAAATAAGTCATCTCTTACCTATAGAATTGGAAAAATAGGAGGTAATAGTGATCGCTATTATTCATTAGATATGGATAGTGCGAATTATCTTAATCCGAATTCTGTTTTAGTAACCTATCCGGTTATTTGTGGACAGGTGAAAGATATTGATAACAATCCTCTTGCAGGAGTTAATGTTAATATAACAGGCTCTGATGGTAGTGCTCAATCCTTAACAACTGATGCATCAGGTAATTATAAAGCAACAGCCACTATACCTGAGGCTTTAGTAGATGTTATATATGAAATTCGTGAAAATGATCCTGACGGTTATATCTCAGTTTCAGATGTTGATGGAGCTAATGATAATTTAATTACGCGTACCATTAATTTAATGTCGACTTGCGGGAATGACTTTGTTGATGGAGTTGAACCAACTATAACCATTGATGATAAAACAGATATATTATGTAATGGAGAGTCTACTGGAGAAATTAACGTTTCAGCCAGTGGAGGTGTTCCGCCTTATCAATTCAGTGCAAATGGAGGTACCCGCGCAATCCAGTCCGGTATTTAATGATTTACCTGCAGGTGTATTACACCATTGAATTAATAGATTCTCTCGGAAATTCGGCTTCTGCAAGTGTAACTTTATTGGAGCCTGAAGCATTAAGCGTCAATATAACCAAGGAGAATGCAACGACAGACCAGGGCTGTCAAAATGGAGAGGCTACAGCCACAGTAGGAGGCGGCACGGCTCCATATACATATTTATGGAGTGCAAGTGCAGGAGATCAAACAACAGAAACAGCCACTAATTTACCAGACGGAACACATACAGTGACTATTACCGATGCGAATGGTTGTGTCCTTATACAAGGAGTAGTAATAGATTGTTCCAATACATGTGATCAGATAGTTGCCATTGATTCTGTTACAGATGTTTTATGTACAGGAGATAATACAGGAAGTACTACGGTAAGTGCGAGTTCAGGATATGATTCAACAAGGACCTTTACATTTACATGGAACACAACACCACCTCAAGTAGATTCAGGAGTAACTTCAAGTACTCTTACAGGATTAACTGCAGGTATTTACACAGTTAGTGTTACCATTGATGGTACAGTATGTCTTCCGGTAGAAGAGAGTGTGACTATAGTAGAACCGGCAAATGCTTTAAATGTTTCTGCTACAGCGACAGATGAGAGTGGACCAGCTACGGGAGATGGTACAGCTACAGCAATTGCAACAGGAGGAACACCTCCATATACATATTCATGGAGTCCGGGAGGAGAAACCACAGAAGGAATAACTGGATTAAGTGCAGGAGATTATACGGTTACAGTAACGGATGCCAATGGATGTACAGCGGTAACGACCACCATGGTTAATCCGGGAAGTTGTCAGAATCTGTCAGTTACAGCAACAGCTACATCGGCGACATGTAATGGAGACAGTGATGGCACAGCTACAGCAAATGTAACAGGAGGTTCAGGATCATTTACCTATTCATGGAGTCCAGGAGGAGCAACTACTCAGACCATTACGGGTCTTGCAGCAGGAGCCTATGTAATTACGATCACAGATACTGTAACACTATGTACAGTGCAGGCTACAGCTACAATTAATGAGCCAAATGAATTATCATCAGGTATTGCCATATCAAATGTGTTATGTTTTGGAGAAGAGACAGGATCTTTAGATCTGACGGTATCAGGAGGTACGTTTCCATATACTTTTGCATGGGATAATGGAGCCACCACAGAAGATATAAACAATCTCGCAGCAGGAACATATACTGTAACTATTACAGATGTCAATGGTTGTGTTACTACAGATACTGCAACTGTTATGCAGCCTAATGATGGAATGGCATTGACTACTACAGTAGTTGATGTGCTTTGCACAGGAGATTCTACGGGATCTATTGATTTGACTGTAACCGGAGGTACACCACCTTATTTTTATGCATGGAATAATGGTGAATCAACAGAAGATATTTCTAATCTTCCCGCTGGTTCATATAATGTTATTATTACAGATGCCAGTGGTTGTCAATTAAACCAAAATGGAATCGTGGTGAATGAACCGGTTAATCCATTAAGCGTCAATATAACCAAGGAGAATGCAACGACAGACCAGGGCTGTCAAAATGGAGAGGCTACAGCCACAGTAGGAGGCGGAACAGCGCCATATACTTATTTATGGAGTGCAAGTGCAGGAGATCAAACAACAGAAACAGCCACTAATTTACCTGACGGAACACATACAGTGACTATTACCGATGCGAATGGTTGTGTCCTTATACAAGGAGTAGTAATAGATTGTTCCAATACATGTGATCAGATAGTTGCCATTGATTCTGTTACAGATGTTTTATGTACAGGAGATAATACAGGAAGTACTACGGTAAGTGCGAGTTCAGGATATGATTCAACAAGGACCTTTACATTTACATGGAACACAACACCACCTCAAGTAGATTCAGGAGTTACTTCAAGTACTCTTACAGGATTAACTGCAGGTATTTACACAGTTAGTGTTACCATAGATGGTACAGTATGTCTTCCGGTAGAAGAGAGTGTGACTATAGTAGAACCGGCAAATGCTTTAAATGTTTCTGCTACAGCGACAGATGAGAGTGGTCCAGTCTACAGGAGATGGTACGGCTACAGCTATTGCAACAGGAGGAACACCGCCATATACGTATTCATGGAGTCCGGGAGGAGAAACCACAGAAGGAATAACTGGATTAAGTGCAGGAGATTATACAGTCACAGTAACGGATGCCAATGGATGTACAGCAGTAACGACCACCACTGGTTAATCCTGGAAGTTGTCAGAATCTGTCAGTTACAGCCACAGCTACATCGGCGACATGTAATGGAGACAGTGATGGAACAGCTACAGCAAATGTAACAGGAGGTTCAGGATCATTTACCTATTCATGGAGTCCTGGAGGCGCAACTACTCAGACCATTACGGGTCTTGCAGCAGGAGCCTATGTAATTACGATCACAGATACTGTAACACTATGTACAGTGCAGGCTACAGCTACAATTAATGAGCCAAATGAATTATCATCAGGTATTGCCATATCAAATGTATTATGTTTTGGAGAAGAGACAGGATCTTTAGATCTGACGGTATCAGGAGGTACGTTTCCATATACTTTTGCATGGGATAATGGAGCAACCACAGAAGATATAAATAATCTTGCAGCAGGAACATATACTGTAACTATTACAGATGTCAATGGTTGTGTTACTACAGATACGGCAACTATTGTGCAGCCATCAGGTAGTTTAATTGTAGATATAACATCTCAAACTGATATCATTTGTGATATAAGTTTAGGTTCTGTTCTAATAGATGCTAGTGGAGGAACATCACCTTATTTATTTAATTTAGATGGAGGTGCTGTCCAAAATACAGGTCTTTTTCCCGATTTACAAGCAGGGACATATACAATAAATATAATAGACGCAAATGGGTGTAATGAATCGATTGCAATTACAATTTTAACTAATTGTACCGATGCAGAGAACGACATCAACAATACTTTTGCCGATACATCCGTATCTGGTAATGTACTGACAAATGACAGTGATGCAGAAGGTGATACACAGACAGTGACCACTACTACGGTAACTACAGCACAAGGTGTCGTTGTAACGATAGATCCAAACACAGGTGAGTATGAATACACACCACCAGCGGGTTATGTAGGCGAGGACAGTTTTGAATATACAGTATGTGATGATGGTAATCCACAGGCTTGTGATACAGCTACGGTTTATATTGAGGTACTACCGATAGGCGGACCGGAAAATGAAGCACCGATAGCCAATGCGGATACAGCAGGCACAGAGCAGGACACACCTGTAACAGGTAATGTATTATCGAATGATTTTGATCCTGATGGCGATCCAATAGTAGTGACCACTACTACGGTAACTACGGCAGAAGGTGTTGTTGTGACTATCGATCCTAATACAGGAGAGTATGTTTACACACCACCGGCAGGCTTTACTGGCGATGACAGTTTTGAATACACGATCTGTGACAACGGCAATCCGGCCTTATGTGATACAGCAGTTGTTGTGATCACGGTTACACCGGATAATGGAAATATAACAATAGCCAATGATGATGCTTATAACGGCACACCAGGAGCAACGGTATCAGGTAATGTATTGGATAATGATTCAGATCCTGAAGGCGATATGCAGACAGTTAATACGACTCCGGTTGATGATGTAGATAACGGAACACTTGTATTGAATGCAGATGGTACCTTCAGTTATGTACCAAATGACGGCTTTATTGGGACAGATAGTTTTGTATACAGCGTATGTGATGATGGCACGCCACAGGCATGCGATCAGGCTACGGTTTACATCACAGTAGGCGGCACAGGAAACACGACCGATGCAGAGAACGACATCAACAATACTTTTGCCGATACATCCGTATCTGGTAATGTACTGACAAATGACAGTGATGCAGAAGGTGATACACAGACAGTGACCACTACTACGGTAACTACAGCACAAGGTGTCGTTGTAACGATAGATCCAAACACAGGTGAGTATGAATACACACCACCAGCGGGTTATGTAGGCGAGGACAGTTTTGAATATACAGTATGTGATGATGGTAATCCACAGGCTTGTGATACAGCTACGGTTTATATTGAGGTACTACCGATAGGCGGACCGGAAAATGAAGCACCGATAGCCAATGCGGATACAGCAGGCACAGAGCAGGACACACCTGTAACAGGTAATGTATTATCGAATGATTTTGATCCTGATGGCGATCCAATAGTAGTGACCACTACTACGGTAACTACGGCAGAAGGTGTTGTTGTGACTATCGATCCTAATACAGGAGAGTATGTTTACACACCACCGGCAGGCTTTACTGGCGATGACAGTTTTGAATACACGATCTGTGACAACGGCAATCCGGCCTTATGTGATACAGCAGTTGTTGTGATCACGGTTACACCGGATAATGGAAATATAACAATAGCCAATGATGATGCTTATAATGGCACACCGGGAGCAACGGTATCAGGGAATGTATTGGATAATGATTCAGATCCAGAAGGCGATATGCAGACAGTTAATACGACTCCGGTTGATGATGTAGATAACGGAACACTTGTATTGAATGCAGATGGCAGCTTCAGTTATGTACCAAATGACGGCTTTACAGGGACAGATAGTTTTGTATACAGCGTATGTGATGATGGCACGCCACAGGCATGCGATCAGGCTACGGTTTACATCACAGTAGGCGGCACAGGAAATACAACCGATGCAGAGAACGACATCAACAATACTTTTGTCGATACAGCCGTATCTGGTAATGTACTGACAAATGACAGTGATGCAGAAGGTGATACACAGACAGTGACCACTACTACGGTAACTACAGCACAAGGTGTCGTTGTAACGATAGATCCAAACACAGGTGAGTATGAATACACACCACCAGCGGGTTATGTAGGCGAGGACAGTTTTGAATATACAGTATGTGATGATGGTAATCCACAGGCTTGTGATACAGCTACGGTTTATATTGAGGTACTACCGATAGGCGGACCGGAAAATGAAGCACCGATAGCCAATGCGGATACAGCAGGCACAGAGCAGGACACACCTGTAACGGGTAATGTATTGTCGAATGATTTTGATCCTGATGGCGATCCAATAGTAGTGACCACTACTACGGTAACTACGGCAGAAGGTGTTGTTGTGACTATCGATCCTAATACAGGAGAGTATGTTTACACACCACCGGCAGGCTTTACAGGCGATGACAGTTTTGAATACACGATCTGTGACAACGGCAATCCGGCCTTATGTGATACAGCAGTTGTTGTGATCACGGTTACACCGGACAATGGAAATATAACAGTTGCCAATGACGATGCTTATAATGGCACACCGGGAGCAACGGTATCAGGCAATGTATTGGATAATGATTCAGATCCTGAAGGCGATATGCAGACAGTCAATACGACACCGGTTGATGATGTAGATAACGGAACCCTTGTATTGAATGCAGATGGTACCTTCAGTTATGTACCAAATGACGGCTTCATTGGTACAGACAGTTTTGTATACAGTGTATGTGATGATGGCACGCCACAGGCATGTGATCAGGCTACGGTTTACATCACAGTAGGCGGCACAGGAAATACGACCGATGCAGAGAATGACATCAACAATACTTTTGCCGATACATCCGTATCTGGTAATGTACTGACAAATGACAGTGATGCAGAAGGTGATACACAGACAGTGACCACTACTACGGTAACTACAGCACAAGGTGTCGTTGTAACGATAGATCCAAACACAGGTGAGTATGAATACACACCACCAGCGGGTTATGTAGGCGAGGACAGTTTTGAATATACAGTATGTGATGATGGTAATCCACAGGCTTGTGATACAGCTACGGTTTATATTGAGGTACTACCGATAGGCGGACCGGATAATGAAGCACCGATAGCCAATGCGGATACAGCAGGCACAGAGCAGGACACACCTGTAACGGGTAATGTATTGTCGAATGATTTTGATCCTGATGGCGATCCAATAGTAGTGACCACTACTACGGTAACTACGGCAGAAGGTGTTGTTGTGACTATCGATCCTAATACAGGAGAGTATGTTTACACACCACCGGCAGGCTTTACTGGCGATGACAGTTTTGAATACACGATCTGTGACAACGGCAATCCGGCCTTATGTGATACAGCAGTTGTTGTGATCACGGTTACACCGGACAATGGAAATATAACAATTGCCAATGACGATGCTTATAACGGCACACCGGGAGCAACGGTATCAGGAAATGTATTGGATAATGATTCAGATCCAGAAGGCGATATGCAGACAGTCAATACGACTCCGGTTGATGATGTAGATAACGGAACCCTTGTATTGAATGCAGATGGTACCTTCAGTTATGTACCAAATGATGGCTTTATTGGGACAGATAGTTTTGTATACAGTGTATGTGATGATGGCACGCCACAGGCATGCGATCAGGCTACGGTTTACATCACAGTAGGCGGCACAGGAAACACGACCGATGCAGAGAATGACATCAACAATACTTTTGCCGATACATCCGTATCTGGTAATGTACTGACAAATGACAGTGATGCAGAAGGTGATACACAGACAGTGACCACTACTACGGTAACTACAGCACAAGGTGTCGTTGTAACGATAGATCCAAACACAGGTGAGTATGAATACACACCACCAGCGGGTTATGTAGGCGAGGACAGTTTTGAATATACAGTATGTGATGATGGTAATCCACAGGCTTGTGATACAGCTACGGTTTATATTGAGGTACTACCGATAGGCGGACCGGAAAATGAAGCACCGATAGCCAATGCGGATACAGCAGGCACAGAGCAGGACACACCTGTAACAGGTAATGTACTGTCGAATGATTTTGATCCAGATGGCGATCCAATAGTAGTGACCACTACTACAGTAACTACGGCAGAAGGTGTTGTTGTGACTATCGATCCTAATACAGGAGAGTATGTTTACACACCACCGGCAGGCTTTACTGGCGATGACAGTTTTGAATACACGATCTGTGACAACGGCAACCCGGCCTTATGTGATACAGCAGTTGTTGTG
>CAVRNW010000017.1:0-62355 GCA_963722665.1 uncultured Flavobacteriaceae bacterium | reverse complement strand
TAACAAATTACTTAAAGAAGATACAAGAATTGAATCTGTTTTACTACCAATTCGTGATGGATTGACAATTAGCAGAAAAATATAGGTTTTTATATTAGGAATATTATAAATGCGATCAATTCTTCTATAAAACAGCCAACCTAAACTTATATTATTACAAATACAAAAAAGAACACTTAAAGAAATATGGAAAATATTAAGCCCTGGGTTATTCTAATAACCTACGTCCTTATACTTCTGTCAATTGATTTTTTTATTTTACACAAAAAGAATCGAGAAACATCGGTAAGTCGAGCTATTTTTGAAACTATTTTCTTTATTACCAATGCTTTAATATTCTCCGGTTTTATTTATTGGTTTTATGATAATTCTTTAGTCAACAATATTAATAACCTAGAACCAACTCAAGCAGTAGTGAAATACCTGACAGGTTACATTATTGAGCTAACCTTAAGTGTTGATAATCTATTCGTAATTGCAATCATTTTTACTTCATTTAAAATTCCAAAACAATATCAGCACAATTTACTTTTTCTTGGAATTCTCGGAGCAATTGTATTTCGCGCAATTCTAATAAGCGTTGGTCTTATTTTAATAAATAAAATCCACGGAATGAACATAGTTTTTGGGCTATTTCTTTTGTTTACTGCCCTCAAAATGTTGAAAAAAGAAGTTGAACATAAAGAAATTAAAGAGCCTAAAGGAATTTTGAAATTGTTTCGATTTAGCAATGAATTACATGGAGGAAAATACATTACTATAGTTAATGGAAAAAGAGTTTTTACTGCCCTTTTTGGTGCATTGATAACAATAGAATTTACTGACTTACTTTTTGCATTAGATAGTATTCCAGCAATTTTTGCAGTTACGACAGATCCTTTTATTGTATTTAGCTCAAATATTTTTGCAGTGATGGGTTTGAGGTCACTATACTTCTTCCTATCAAATATGCTAGAGAAATTCGTTTATTTGAAGTATAGTGTTTTTGCAATACTTGTATTTGTTTCCCTTAAACTAATGACCGCAAGCTTGATTGAAATTCCTGAATGGTTTTCACTATTATTCATAGGAACTTCACTCTTAATTGGAATTTATATATCAACAATTAATATAAAATCAAAAAAAGATTAGTGATCATTTTTAAATTAAGAAGTAATTTATTTATTGAGAAAGAACTATAATTTGCGCTTTACAGAACCTGTGAATTCATCGATATTGTCCTTGACCTTTGATATCTCCTTATTAACATCTTTAACAATATCAGTATCAATACCTTGATCTTTAGCACTTTTTGTTATCTCATGCTTGATATCGTTAGTAGCATCCTTTAGGGTTCTCATGCCTTTGCCCAGACCACGTGCAATATCAGGGATCTTATCAGAACCAAATACCATAACGACTATAAATAGAATAAAAGCTATTTCAGCGCCGCTAATAAATAATAATGTTACTAATTGTATCACAATACAAATATAAGGAGATGATTGAATAGATTTTAAAAAGACAACTAAAATAATTATTTTCTGTTCTACTAATTTTTAAGTTGATTCTTAAACTGATCGAATTTACTCTGTTTTATTTCTTTTGGCCAGGAATTATTTGATGTATCAATATCGGCTGTTTCCAAATCGGGGTCAACTGTAATCTTCACTAATTCAGAAGTGGAAGCAATTGCTTTACTCACTTCTTTATCGTTAAATCTCCATATTTGAGCCGGATATGTTATTCGTTCTTTAGTTCCATCGGCATATTCATATTCTGCAATTATAGGCATTACCAAACCTCCAGGTTTGTCAAATGTTACTTTATAGAAATATTTTGGAGTTTTCATATTTGCCCTTTCTTCTGGTGTGAAATTATCCATTAAATATTCCTTTAATGTCGGATTATTTTCAATGATATCCTGATCTCGAAGGTTTTCAGTAAAATCTTCACTACCCTCTTCAACCAGATATACAAAAGGTGGCAGATCTGAAAGTTTCATCCCTCTTCTGGTCATCATTTCTTTGATTTGCTTGTTAGGCTCACTTGAAACAAAATATTTCTTTACCTCTTTTACGCCAATATCCGTATAATCGGTCGTATAAAACCATCCTCTCCAAAACCAATCAAGATCCAAAGCTGAAGCATCTTCCATGGTTCTGAAAAAATCTTCAGGAGTTGGATGCTTGAATATCCAGCGTTGGGCATAAGTTTTAAAGGCATAATCAAATAACTCCCTACCCATTATTGTTTCACGTAACATATTTAGTCCTGTTGCAGGCTTGCTGTAGGCATTGCTCCCAAACTGATAAGTATTCAATCCTTTTGTCATGATTGGTGCAATAAAATCCTGATCACCACTCATGTAAGGAATTATCTTTGAAGCCGGACCTCTTCTGGACGGATATTTTTCTTGTCCCGGAGACAACGCACCAGGATACCATTCCCCAAAATCCTGTTCAGCGATATATTGCACAAAAGTATTTAAACCTTCATCCATCCATGTCCATTGTCGTTCATCACTATTTATGATCATTGGGAAAAAATTATGACCTACTTCATGAATTATCACACTCATCATTCCAAATTTTGTTCTGTCAGAATAATTGCCATTTTCATCTGGTCTGCCATAATTCCAACAAATCATAGGATACTCCATTCCCTGACTTCTGGCATGAACGGAAATAGCCTTATGATATGGATAATCAAATGTCATTCTTGAGTAAGATCTTAAGGTACTTGCAACTGCCTTGGTTGACCAGTCTTCCCATAATGGGTTTCCTTCTTTAGGATATAAGGATACAGCCATCACATCTTTTCCGCCAATTTTAACAGCCATCATATCCCAGATAAATTTTCTGGAGGTTGCAAAGCCAAAATCACGAACATTTTCCGCTTTTAGTTTCCAGGTTTTCTTACCAGTGCTTTTTGATCTTTCAGCAATTTCTGCCTCTTCCTGCGTAACAATAACTACAGGTTCATCATAGGATTTTTTTGCTTTTTCATAACGCTTCATCATTTCCTTGGTGAAAACTTCTTTTCTATTTATCAATCGTCCGGTTGCATCAAGAATATGATCTGCAGGAACTGTTATATTCACTTCATAGTCACCAAAAGGCAATGCAAACTCATCCCGTCCCCAGAATTGGGAATTCTGCCATCCTTCAACATCACTATAAACAGCCATCCTTGGAAAAAATTGAGCTATAACATAAGCTCTGTTGCCATCTTTTGGAAAATATTCATAACCCGACCTTCCACCTTGGTTGACATGGTCGTTGATATTGTACCACCATTTTATAGAGAAAGAAAAGGTTGAACCTGAAGCCAATGGTTTTGGCATATCAACCCGCATCATGGTTCTGTTAATGACATATGGAAGTGATTTACCGCTTATATCTTTAACTTCTTGTATCTTAAATCCTCCATCAAAAGACTTTCCCATAAATTTATCCACAAACCCGGAAGCACGGTTTGTTGTAGACACTCCGTCACTTTCAATTAACGGCGATTTAGAATCTTTTGCTCTTTTATTCTGATCTAACTGCACCCAAAGATATTCTAGTACATCGGGTGAATTATTTGTATAGGTAATAGTTTCAAACCCATAGATCCTGGCGTTTTCATCATCCAATTCAATATCCATATTATAATCTGCTTTTTGCTGATAATATGCAGGTCCTGGTGCACCGGATGCAGACCTAAACATATTTGGTGTAGAGAATTCATCATACAATTGTTTGAACTTGTTGTTGTTTGTATGGCCTAACTCTCGTTCTTTGGGTTGATCTTCTTGTGCAAAAGCTGTGAACGCTACAAAGAAAAAGGAAAATAACAAATATTTTAAAGTCTTCATTTGATTATTGTATGAATAAAAAAGCATGTGAAATTAAGGATTTTTAAGGTAATTCTTTTGTGTTTTCAAAATTTAACAAACCTTTATCGTTTTCCTTAATTAACAAAATGCTCTTATTTATTGTGTTGATTTTAATACGCACGATATTTTTTTGATCTGGAAACAAATCATAAAGGATTTTATTGACAACTTCAATTGATGAAACACTTTCAATATTTGGTATTTCCATATAACAAAGCACCATATCATCTTCATATTCTTTGCCAAGGAAATTGAACGGTAAAAGCTTATCATTGATAGTAATCTTCAACTTATCTTTTAAATATTTTTCAATATAATATTCGGTTTCAAGGTTTTCATTTTTAGTTTGTAAGGTCAAATTCACATCATATCGATTCCTTAAGGCAGACTCAAAGTCATCGATAAAAATACGTGTAATGATCTGAACAGACTGCTCTTCCTTAACATATTCAATTTCTGTTAAACTAACATAATATTTATGGAGGGCCGTAAACGATAGCAAAGGTAGAAATATAAAAAATAAGAGTGTTTTTAGTTTTGGCATCTAGTATAAATGTAATTTATTTTAATGTAGGCAAAAAACATTCCAAAAGATAATTAATCCCTAATAGCTCCATTTTCACTGTATATAGAAAGTAATTCTTGCAAATATGCATATACGAATAAATCACTTGGATTTGAAGCTTTTTTTATAAAATCTTCATGCTCAGAACAAAAGTAAAAAAATTCAATTTGTTCTTCAGGAGATAATGAAATGGCGTTAAAAAGAGATTTGGAGAACTTAGCTTTCAGCCTATACATTAACTCATCCCGTTTTTCAAGTCGCACTCTGTTTTTAAGCATTTTGGTTCTGCCTGTAACCCTATTTAAAATCTTATTCACATTAATGGAAAAACCGATTCCATAATAATAGAAAAATTTGCCATGGTCAGCTTCAAAAAGTTGTCTTTCTCTTTTTGTTTTTGGCTTTCCGGTATATCCGGGAATGCCGACATCATAAAAGTTAATATCTGGTTTTCCTTTTACACTTGAAATATCATCTACCAAATTTCCAGATAAAGTATTTCCAATAAATACTTCATTTAACACATTAACATAATCTTCCAGTTCAATTTGCAAGTATGAGTTCCATATATCTTCATCAGAAATTATAAGGGAAACTATTTTATACTGAACAGATGAAATTACCAAGGTGTCGTTTAATTTACCTTCAATGTGGAATTCTCCATTTTCATCGGTAATTGAATAATACTTTGAAGTAATATTTAATACATGAATACCTTCCAAATCAGAATTTGCCTCAACTTGACCTTTGAATTCAACTATTTGAGAAAATGTTAAAAAGGGGATTAATGCACAGAAGAAAAAACCTATAAAGGATTGTCTAATTTTTGGCATTATCAATTTTCAAAAATTGCTTACTCTTGGCATATAAATGGTCTATAAGCAGCAATTCATTTCCTTTATCCAGAAAGTTAAAATCAAATTGATTGGCTTCTACAAATGCTACAAATTCCTCAATTCTATCTTCCGGAATATTAAAACTTCTTATGAGGAATTCCTTACCGTACAAATCGGTTAAATCCAATTGAGAAATATCTTTTCTCTTTTTCTCCATTCGGTTCCTATCAGTTTTGAAAACAGGATTTAATAATCCTCCAAGGATCTTTACCAAATCCGGACTATATTCAAATTGTCGTGGAGTCATAGCTATATTGACGACTCCAGATTTATAATCGGCCGTAAAATCATATCCATAAAGATCGTTGACTCCAAAATATATAGCATCCAAATGCGGATTGAAGGTCTCAACGCTTTTAACATCGGCAATAATGTTACCCGTTAGCATATCATAAGGAGTAATAATGATCTCATCAAGTTTGTTAATACGCTCTACCAAATAAACTGTAAAAAAGCGATTGTTCAATATTTTATCATCAATAGTTACAGTAAATTTTTCAAACTGCAATGCAGAAAACTCAACTACGTCGTTTAACCGGACCTCCAGTTGAAATTCTCCTTTTTCACTGGTTATGGTCCCTTTATTAGATGATGTATTAAAAACAGTGACCCCTTCAACATCATTGGCACTCACAATTATCCTTCCATTTACTTCGATCCTTTGAATTATCTGTGCTTCTATATCCATGGAGATCATAAAAATTGTCATAAATAAAAGTAAGTTTTTCATAGTGCCTGATTTTATCAATAAAGTAACTATTTATTCTCTTAATTAAAATTTAAATACCAATTAAACTTTTGTTAAAAGCAGTATTTACATAAATTTACTAAAAATATGACGATATGAAAAACATAATTCTCGCAAGTACATCGACAGTTCATGGTAGTGGATATTTAGAATATATTTTAGACGAATTAAAAATGTTTTTCAAGGATGTTAACGAAATATTATTCATCCCTTATGCCAGACCTGGCGGAATTAGTCATAAAGAATATACCTCACTTGTAAAAAAAGCCTTTTCTAAAATTGATATTTCTGTTAAGGGCATTCATGAATTTGATGACCCAAAAGATGCCATCGAGAATGCAAAAGGGATTTTTACAGGAGGGGGCAATACTTTTGTGCTTGTAAATGAGCTCTATAAGCACAAATTGATGAGCATTTTAAGGGACGTCGTAAAAAACGGAACTCCTTATTTTGGCACCAGTGCAGGTAGTAATATTGGTGGGTTGACAATGAATACAACTAACGATATGCCAATCGTTTACCCACCCAGTTTTAAAACCTTAGGATTTGTCCCATTTAATATCAACCCTCATTATCTGGATCCCGATCCTACCAGCAAACATATGGGAGAAACCCGTGAAACCAGAATTAAAGAGTTTCATAAATTCAATACCCAACCTGTAATAGGAATTCGGGAAGGAAGCTGGTTAAAAATTAAGAATGATTCAATATTACTAAAAGGAACACTACCTGCCAGAATTTTTGAACATGACAAAGATCCTTATGAAGTTGATCCTGATACTGAGTTTAATTTTTTAAACTAAAAATTACAGTTTTTTTAAAAAGTGATAGCCCAAAATTTCAAAACCTTGATTATAATAGAATTTATGTGATGGGTAATTTTGAACATAGGTATTAAGTTCAATAGCTTCGTATCCCTTGGCTCGAACATAATTTTCGATCCACTCCATAAAGTCTTTTCCAAGTCCTTTATTTCTATAACGTTTATCGATAATTACATGGTCTAATTCCACACTTTTCCCCGAATAATGGCGTGTACAGAACCAAAGACCTGTAATACCAATCAATTTTTCGTCACTGTAAGCAACCGCACATTCATAATTTTGATTGACCATTTCGGCAAATCGAACTTCTAATATAGCATCAGAGACCTTGTGCCCCGACAACTCCTGTACTAAAGGGATAATAGATCTTATTTCTTTTTTATCCAGGATCTTAAAAATATATGCCATCCTTTTTTAAGTGAAGTTAATTAAATTTTATTTCGATAGTAAAAATAATTAAGTTTGATAGATGAAAATAATAACCCAAACCGAAAGACTGTATTTAAGAGAATTCATTGAAATGGATGCGTATCATTTTTTTCAAATGAATAATGATCCGGAAGTTGTCATCCATACGGGTGATAAACCCTTTAAAACCCTTGAAGAAGCCTCAAATTTCCTTTTAAACTATAAGGAATATGAAACAAATAAGATGGGCCGGTGGGCAGTTTGTATAAAGGAAACTGATGAGTTCCTGGGCTGGTGTGGTCTTAAATTTCATCCTAAGGAAAATATGTCCGAAGTTGGATTCAGGTTTTACAAAAAAAACTGGAATAAAGGCTATGCAACAGAATCGGCCTTAGCCAGTATAGAATACGGATTTAAAATATTAAAATTACGGGAGATCTACGCCCATTCTCATATTAATAATATCAATTCAATTAATGTTATAGACAAATGTGGATTAAGATTCATAAAACAGTTTGATTATGATGGGATGCCTGCGAATCTCTATAAAATTGATAACCCATATATTAGTATTAGAACAATTACATCAAAAGAAACCCATTCAGTAAGACATCCTGTTTTAAGGGAAGGAAGACCAATTGAGGACTGTGTCTTTGCAAATGATGATGACCCGGAAACATTTCATCTGGGATTATTTATTGATAATGAAATCCTGGCAGTTGTTACGTATATTAAAAATAAATATCCCGATTTAAAAGGATCACAATATCAATTGCGCGGAATGGCTGTTTTAAAGAGCTATCAAAAAAGAGGGTTTGGTAATTTGCTGATTGAAAAAGGAGAAGATATCCTAAAACAAAAAAATGTCGACAAAGTATGGTGTAATGCCAGAGAAATTGCAGTGAATTTTTATAAAAAGAACGGTTTTGAAATAATTGGCAAACCTTTTGTTATTCCTAAAATAGGTTTACATTACGTGATGCATAAATCCCTATGAACAGAAGAACTTTTATTAAAGTGAGCTCAATAACAGGTTTAGTAATTTCAGCTATACCCCATTTTGCATTTAACTTTCCCGGAATAAATACCTGAAGAACTTATTGGAAAAGGTACACCTCAACTATTTGGTAACCACTTCAAATTAAGAAAAGATGCATATGAATCTTTTTTAGCAATGAGATCTGCAGCTCTCATGGACACAATTGAGATTAAAGTGGTTTCCAGTTACAGAGACTTTGATCATCAAAACAGGATTTGGAGCCGAAAGTACAAGTCATATATAAAACGAGGCTTATCACCCTTGGAAGCAATCCGGAAAATAATAGAATATTCAACCATACCCGGAACATCCAGACATCACTGGGGCACAGACATAGACATCATAGATGGCAACCCTGATCAACCAAAAAATGTTCTTCTTACAAAGCATTTTGAAGGAGAAGGACCATTTGCTAAATTAAAAGACTGGATGGATATACATGCCAACTCCTTTGGGTTTTATCTGGTTTATACCGATAATGATCAACGACAAGGATTTAAATATGAACCCTGGCATTATTCCTATAAGCCACTGAGTAAAATATATATAAAAGAATACTTAGAGCTGGACATCCTGGATTTATTGAAAAAAGAAAGTATAATTGGAAAAGAGAATTTTTCCGACGACTTCTTTAATAGTTACATTAAGAATAATATTTTAGATATCAATCCTGAACTATTATCATAACTTTTGTAAATTTAGACGCTTAAACTACTGAATATGAGAAGTAACAAATTTAAAATACGTCTTTTAATAGGAATAGCTATTGTGGCATTTGCTTTTATTCAAAAATGTAGTCAGCAAGAAGTGAATCCTTACACCGGAAGAAAACAAACCATAACTATGACTCCGGATCAGGAAATAGCTATAGGGCTTCAAAGTTTACCTCAAATGGCAGAGCAATATGGTGGATTACATCCTGATGCGCAGGCGCAGGCCTTAGTTGATCAGGTTGGCAACAAACTTATTAATGCAAGTATTGCAAAGGAAACGCCATATAAGTATGAATTTCATTTATTGTCCGATCAAAATACCATCAATGCTTTTGCATTACCCGGAGGTCAGGTATTCATTACCTATGCACTTCTTTCAAAACTGGAGAATGAGGATCAGCTTGCAGGGGTTTTGGGCCATGAGATCGGTCATGTTCTCGGCAAACATTCTGCAGAAAGAATTGGTGAAACCGAATTCTGGAAAACGGTTTCCACCGGTGCATCAGTAGGAGCAGATATGGGAGGACTAGTAAGTGGTATTGGGCAACAAACCTTATTGACAAATGGAAGAGACGACGAGCTGGAGAGTGACGACCTTGGAGTACGCTTCATGTTAAAAGCAGGATATAATCCGGAGGAAATGATAGGCGTTATGCAAATCCTTAAAGCTGCTGCTGGACCAAGCAGAGTTCCTGAATTCCAAAGTACACACCCAGATCCTGATAATAGAATAGAAAAAATACAAGAAGCAATAAAAAAGTATAGAGGCTACTAAATCGATATCGTAAATTCATCTTAAAGTCCTGC
Organism: uncultured Flavobacteriaceae bacterium; assembly: GCA_963722665.1. GTDB lineage: Bacteria > Bacteroidota > Bacteroidia > Flavobacteriales > Flavobacteriaceae > Site-B1. The sequence continues at coordinate 52,496 of CAVRNW010000017.1, read as the reverse complement.
CTAAACAGGACTTTTGTTTTTATCTTTGTCGCTTAAATTAAAAACAATGAATAAGAAAGTAATTTTAATGATTTTAGATGGTTGGGGGAAATCTCCCGATCCAAAAGTATCAGCAATAGATAATGCTAACACACCTTTTATAGATTCACTTTACAATAAATATCCTAATGCAAGTTTAAGAACAGATGGATTACATGTTGGATTACCTGAAGGGCAAATGGGAAATAGTGAAGTAGGACATATGAACCTTGGAGCTGGACGCATTGTTTATCAAGATCTGGTTAAAATTAATTTAGCAGTAAAAAACGGCACCCTTGGCAATGAAACTGTATTGCAGGATGCCTTCAAATATGCCAAAGAAAATAATAAGGATGTTCATTTTTTAGGACTCTTAAGCGATGGAGGTGTACATTCTCATATAAATCATATTAAAGGACTTTTAAATGCCGCCAATAATTATGGTTTGACAAAAACTTATGTGCATGCCTTTACGGATGGCAGAGATGTTGATCCAAAATCAGGTTTTGGATTTATTACTGATCTTCAGGATCATCTTAATAAGACCAATGGCAAGTTAGCGACAATTACAGGGCGTTATTATGCGATGGACAGAGATAAACGTTGGGAACGAGTCAAACTGGCTTATGATGCTATGGTGAACGGTATTGGGGAAAGATCAACTAGTGCCACAGCCACCATCAGGAAAAGTTATGATGATGATATCACTGACGAATTCATAAAACCAATTGTAATGGTTGATGATAACAAAAAACCAATTGCTACCATAAAAGACGGCGATGTGGTTATATTCTTTAATTTCAGGACGGATCGTGGCAGACAACTTACAGAAGCACTCACTCAAAATGATTTCCATGAACATAATATGCATAAATTAAATCTGTATTATGTGACCATGACCAATTATGATGACAATTTTAAAAATATCCATGTTATTTTCAATAAGGATAATCTTAACCAAACCTTGGGAGAAGTATTAGAAACCAATCGCAAGAAACAAATTCGTATTGCAGAAACTGAAAAATATCCCCACGTTACTTTTTTCTTTTCCGGAGGTCGCGAGAAACCTTTTAAGGGGGAAAAAAGAATTTTAAAGAACTCACCAAAAGTTGCGACTTACGATCTTAAACCGGAAATGAGTGCCTATGAGCTCAGAGATGCTTTGATACCTGAATTGAAAAAAGGTGAGGTCGATTTTGTGTGTCTTAATTTTGCAAATGGTGATATGGTTGGTCATACAGGAGTTATGCAAGCAGCGATTAAAGCCTGTGAAGCGGTTGATGCTTGTGTTAAAGATGTTGTGACAACTGCATTGGAAAATAACTATACAACAATATTGATAGCCGATCATGGTAATTGTGAAACGATGATCAATCCAGACGGGAGTCCTAATACGGCCCATACTACCAATCCGGTTCCTATCATTTTAATCGATAAGGACCTTAAAAATATAAAAGACGGTATTTTAGGAGATCTTGCTCCAACAATATTAGATTTGATGGGTATTGATCAACCAAAGGAGATGACACAACATTCACTTATCTAATTTTAAGAAAATGAGAAACAGTATTTTATTTTTTATTCTGTTGGCCTTTATTTCATGCAAAACTGAAAGAGGGATGAACAAGACTGTTCCATATAATGAATCGGTAATACTACTTGGTCCTGTAAATAAAGATGGATTTAGCAAGGAACCTTTTAATGAATGGTTTAAACCTAATTATGACGAATATAAGGTTGATAAAGAGGCTATGGAAGAGTTGAGTTCTTTGACTAAAGGCATAGAAATTGTTACTTTTATGGGAACCTGGTGCAGCGACAGTCAACGTGAAACTCCGGCCTTTTTAAAAATATTGGATAGCATCGGTTTCAAAGGAAAAAATCAAAAGATCTATGCAGTAAGCCGAGAGAAAACGACTCCGAAGCAAACAGAACAAGGGCTAAACATAACAAATGTACCTACTTTTATCTTTTATAAAGATGGACAAGAAATAAACAGAATTGTAGAATATCCAATTGAATCACTGGAAAAAGATATGCTGAATATCCTACAAGGCAAGGACTATAAACATGCTTATGTTGAATAATTAATAAATCCTTATTTTAGCACCAAATTTAAATCCAAATGATCTCTAGGGACACACTTATTATTGCAGTAGACTTCGATGGCACCATTGTAGAGGACGCCTATCCGGGAATAGGTGAGCCCAGGATATTTGCTTTTGAAACTTTAAAGCGCCTCCAAAAGGATGGTCACAGACTTATACTATGGACTTACAGATGCAACCATAAACTGGATGAAGCTGTGGAGTTTTGCCGATTGCAAGGTATAGAATTCTATGCTGTTAATAAAAGCTTCCCGGAGGAGGATTTCAATGGTGACGTAAGCCGAAAAATAATGGCCGATCTTTTTATTGATGACAGGAATATAGGTGGTGTTTTTGGTTGGGGAGAAATCTACCAAATGCTTACAAACATGAAACCGGACATCAAGGAGCCACCTAAGAAAGGGTTCTTTTCCTTCCTGAAAAAGTAGTTATATCAATTCGTAATAACCTCTTTCAATAGACTCTCTGTGATCGGGATGGGCAATATTTACTAAGGCTTTTACACGCTCCTTAATGGTCTTTCCATACAAGTTGGCTATGCCATATTCCGTAATTATATAATGTACATGCGCTCGTGTAGTAACCACTCCAGCTCCTGGTTTTAAGCAAGGAACTATTCTACTTATACCTTTTTTGGTAGTTGAAGGCAATGCAATAATAGCCTTACCACCTTCACTTAATGAGGCTGCTCTGATAAAATCCATTTGACCACCAACACCGGAATACATTTTAGATCCAATTGAATCTGCGCAAACTTGTCCGGTTACATCAACTTCGATAGCCGAGTTGATGGCTACCATTTTAGGATTTTGTTTTATGATGTCCACATCGTTTACATAATCACAGGACCTCATTTCCACAAATGGATTATCATCAACATAATCATATAACCTTTTTGAGCCCATTAAAAAAGTAGTTAAGGCTCTGCCTGGAATGATCGTTTTATAGTTGCCATTGATTACATTACTTAATATGAGATCAATAACACCATCAGAGAACATTTCTGTGTGCAATCCAAGATCCTTGTGATTGGTCAATTTTGTAAGGACTGCATTCGGGATATTTCCTATACCCATTTGCAAGGTACTTCTATCCTCGATCAAACTTGCTACGTTATCCCCTATCTGATGTTCAATTTTAGTTGGTTCGGTATACTTTGCTAAGGGTATTGGTTCATCACATTCCACGAATAAATTTATTTCAGAAATATGAATAATACCATCACCATGAGTTCTTGGCATTTGTTTATTAACCTGTGCAATAACAAAATTTGCATTATCTATGGCAGCCAGGCTAGCTTCAACTGATACTCCCAAAGAACAATATCCATGCCTGTCAGGTATAGAAACATGTATCAAAGTGACATCCAGTGGAACAATATTTCTTTTGAAAAGTAAAGGCAGTTCACTTAAGAATACAGGTGTATAAGAGCCGTTTCCTGCTGCTAAAGTATGTCTTACATTTGGCCCGATAAAGAATGAGTTTACATGAAAACTCTTTCTTAATTCCGGATTGGCATAAGGAGCTTCCGCCTCGATATGAAGATGGCAAACTTCTACATTCCTCAATTCTTCATGGCGGGCAGTCATGGCATTGATTAACACCTGAGGTGCTGCAGCAGCCGCTTGAATATAAACCCTATCGTTTGATCTTATAACTTTTACTGCCTCTTCGGCACTTACTGCTTTATACATTTCCAAGAATTTAGAAGACAAAAATATCAATTCTGGTGCTCTAAAAAACTGTTAAAAGTCATATATCATTAAAAAAATAACATTTTAAATTTAAGTATCTTTGCCATTATTTTTAGACAAATGATCATAGTAAAATCGAGAGAAGAAATAGAATTGATGCGAGAGAGCGCACTCATTGTATCCAAGACTCTGGGTATGCTTGCAAAAGAAGTGAAACCAGGAGTTACAACTTTATTTTTGGATAAACTTGCTGAAGATCATATTCGAGAACAAGGAGCTGTTCCTGGGTTTTTGGGTTTATATGATTTTCCTAATACGCTCTGCATGAGTCCAAACGAGCAGGTAGTTCACGGAATTCCAAATAATAAACCGCTGGTTGAAGGCGATATTATTTCGATTGACTGTGGCGCCATAAAAAACGAATTTTATGGAGACCATGCTTATACCTTTGAAGTTGGAGAAATTGACCCGGAAACTAAAAAATTACTGGAGGTTACAAAAGAGTCGTTGTATGTTGGCATACGGGAATTTAAGTTAGGTAATCGCGTTGGGGATGTAGGCTATGCTATTCAAAAATATTGTGAAGTTCATGGTTACGGAATTGTTCGTGAGCTGGTAGGGCACGGTTTAGGAAGGGAAATGCACGAAGATCCTGAAATGCCAAATTACGGAAAAAGAGGTCGTGGTAAGAAATTTGTTGAAGGTCAGGTTGTTGCAATTGAACCCATGATAAATATGGGGACTCACAGAATAAAACAACATAAGGATGGTTGGACGATCACTACTTTGGACAATAAACCAAGTGCACATTTTGAACATAATGTTGCCATTGTAGATGGTAAACCAGAATTATTATCAACATTCGCATATATTTATGATGCTTTAGGCATTAATAGTGATGAAGAAACCGAGTTTAGACAAAAAACTTTAAAAAAATAGCTATGAAGATTTCAGAAATAGAACCAAAAGAGATAATTAAAGGATACCATGGCCGTTTTGTACATATGAAGTCCTTCACGCTGGGTTTTTGGGAGGTTAAAGCCGGTGCTTCAATCCCTATGCATGAACATGCACATGAGCAAACCACTCAGGTTATTGAAGGTGAATTTGAAATGACCGTAGGTAATTTGACTAAAATTTATAAACCGGGAATGTTAGTGGCAATTCCATCAAATGTAATTCACGGTGGAATGGCTATAACTGACTGTAAATTATCAGATGTATTTTGCCCTGTTAGAGAAGATTACAAGTAGTGAAAAAGATCTTTAAATATTTCCTGAACATCATTCCTCGCCCTGCGCTTATCCGCCTTAGTTATATTATCAGTCCGGTTTTGGCCTTTGTTTTAAAAGGAAATAAATTTACGGATCCCATTGATGGCAAAAGTTTTAGAACTTTTTTACCTTACGGATATGGGAATCAGCGGGATAATGTACTCTCTCCTTCTACACTATCTCTTGAAAGGCACAGATTACTCTGGCTTTATTTAAGAAATAAGACCAATTTTTTTACAGAACCTGAAATAAATTCAGGTCATAGAAAAAAAGTCTTGCATTTTGCACCAGAACAGGCATTTTATAAGCGATTTAAAAACATGAAGAATTTGGATTATTTGACTACAGATCTAAATTCCCCCATAGCCGAAGTAGAGGCAGATATATGCCATTTACCCTTTTATGATGATGAATTTGACGTGATATTATGTAATCATGTTCTCGAGCATATTCCTGATGATGCTAAAGCAATGAAGGAGTTATATCGGGTCTTAAAGCCCGGTGGAATGGGGGTTTTCCAAATTCCACAGGATCTTTCTCGAGAGAAAACCTTTGAGGATGACAGTATAACAGATAAAAAGGAGCGAGCCAAGATCTTTGGACAATATGATCATGTCAGGATCTATGGAAGGGATTATTTTGACAAATTGAGAAGTGTAGGGTTTAAAGTTAAAGAAGTTGATTATACAACAAACTTATCAAAAGAAGAAATTACGAAATATTGTTTGGCAAAAGGTGAGATTATTCCTGTTGTAACTAAGTGATTTGTCATTCAGAACCAAGTGAAGAATCTCTTTTAGATGCTTCGACAATCCCGATAAATATCGGGACGGCATGACATTTGTAATGACGTTTAATTCTCTGGGAAATTATTTAAAGACAAAGTTTCCAATTCGTTTTGATCATTTTCAAATATCAAAAAAACCTTAAGCTCAGGATGCTCTTTTAAGAACAATTCTACATTCTCAATTCCCATGGCTTTAAATGCAGTTGCATAGGCATCAGCTATCATGCAGTCGTTCGCAATTACAGAAACACTAAGGACATTGGTTTTACTTGGATAACCTGTTTTAGTATCAATTATATGAGCATATCGATTTCCAAGAGTGTCCACTTTAAACTTTCTGTATGTTCCCGACGTTGCCATTGCAGCATCTCTTAAACTAATTGCTTTTAAGATGGATTGGGTGCCATCAAAATTTGGATCTTCAACTCCAATTTTCCAATCCTTTTGTTTTTCAATATTTGAGCCTTTAGCTCTTACTTCTCCACCAATTTCCACCAGATAATTAGCTATGTTATTTTTTTCTAAAAACTCAGCAATGACATCAACAGCATAGCCTTTTGCAATAGCATTAAAGTCTAGGTACGTATTTTGGTTTTCCTTTATTAACCTGTCCTCAAATCGTTTCACTTTATTAAGATCAACACTTTCCATTAACGCTTTAATCTTAAGGCTATCTAAATTCTTGACATCGCCTTCGGGGCCAAAATCCCATGCATTAACCAAAACACCTATAGTGGGATCAAAAACACCTTTAGTTAATTGGTGGATGGTTTTAGATGCATCGAATACTTTTATAAAATGACCATCTAATGCTACTGCTTCATTTCTGTTTACTTTGGAAATAATTGAGTTTGTTTGATAGGTTGACATCGACTTGTTAATCACATAAAAAATACTATCAAACTGTTTTCCATAACCATTATTATTAACGGAATGATATAATACTGAATAAGTAGTTCCAAATACAGAACCAGAAATTTTCGTATTCTCAACAACTTCTTTTTTACATGATACCACAAGTAAGATGGTTAATAGTGTAAATAACAGGTCTCTCCCATAACTTCGGGAGCGCTCGACCAGACAAAAAGTCTTGATTCTTGATTCTTGCATCTTATATCTAATTAAGATTTGTTTCTATAAATTGAATTCCATTATACTCTATTAAATATTCCTCATTCAAATAAATTGGTAAATTTTCTCCATCAGGGTTAGCCAAACCAACTCCGGCATACAATACTTTCGCATCCTTTTCCCGGGCGTGCCTTTTAAAGGTTTCCATCCAGACCATATCATAATTATTTGGGTTTTCCGGAAGTATGACCGTTTTTACAATAACAAAATAGTATTGACTGTTCTTGTCAATACATACAAATTGAGGATGTTTTTTTAATTTACTGTTCACTGCAATAAATTCAAATCCTCTTTTCTCCAGCTCCTTGCCAACATGGTTCATTGCCAAATTATGCAATTCCTGTTCTGTAAGTGGTCTGCTCATAATGCAAAAATAAAAAAACCCAACACAGTTTGTTGGGTTTTTAAATATATAATCAGGTTCTGAAACAAGTTCAGAATGATGCTAATACATCATCCTCCAAAGTCATCAAATCTGATATTCTCATCCGGAATTCCAAAATCTTCTCCCATTTTCTGAACGGCTTGGTTCATTAATGGTGGTCCACAGAAGTATAATTCGATATCTTCTGGTGATTCATGATGATTTAAATAATTATCGATTACACAGTTGTGAATAAATCCAACAAATCCATCACCTTCTTCATCATTTATATCTTTTTTTACTTTCCAATTATCTTCTTCCATTGGTTCAGATAAAGCTAAATAGAATTTAAAGTTTGGAAAATCTTTTTCTAAGATTTCTAAAATGATCTATATAGAATAATTCTCGCTTTAGAACGTCCACCATACCAATAAGTTACTTTTCGACCTGTTTTTAATGTTCTGAATAAGTGATATAAATGTGAACGCATTGGTGCCATTCCTGCTCCACCACCAACATATAACATTTCAGCATCAGACTCATTAATAAAGAATTCACCATAAGGTCCAGAAATAGTTACTTTATCACCTGGTTTTTGATTGAAAATATAAGAAGATGCAATTCCTGGATTTACATCCATCCATCCATTCTTTAGCACGATCCCATGGTGGTGTTGCAATACGAACATTCAACATAATCTCACGTCCTTCAGCAGGATAAGAAGCCATAGAATAAGCTCTTTCAACCGTTTCATTATTTTTCATCACTAAAGGCCATAATCCAAATTTATCCCATTCTGCTTTAAACTTATCTGGAGTTTCATGCTCTTCAGGATGTGCTGTAATATCCATATCAGAATATTTTACTTCACATGGTGGAATTTCAATTTGAATATATCCTCCTGCTTTGTAACCCATATCTTCTGGAATCTCAACAACAAATTCCTTAATAAATGATGCTACATTATAATTACGAACAACAGTTGCTTCCCATTTTTTAATTCCGAAAACTTCTTCAGGAATAGTAATTTCCATGTCTTGCTTCACTTTTACCTGACAAGCTAAACGTGCTCCATGTTGTAATTCTTTTCGTGTAAAATGAGGTGTTTCGGTTGGAAGTGCTTCTCCTCCTCCAGATAATACATGACATTCACATTGAATACATGTTCCACCACCACCACATGCAGATGGTAAGAATATTTTTTGAGCTCCTAAGGTAGTTAATAAACTATCTCCTGAAGCTACTTCAATTTCTCTTTCACCATTAATCGTAATCTTTACAGGACCTGATGGTGATAATTTTTGTTTTACAAATAATAACAATGCTACTAATAACAATGTTACAACTAAAAAAGCTACAACTGTTGCTACTATGGTTCCTAATGTACTTGCGGCTAATATCATGTTACTCGATTACTTTTGTGTTGTTAGCTAACAGCTTATTTTATCTTCCTTGGTTTCTTCTTTCAGCCTCAACTTTAACTGTTTTATCTTCTTTAACTTCATTCATCTCCTCCAGTTAACATTCCTCCAAAACTCATAAAACCAATTGCCATTAATCCTGTAATAATAAATGTAATTCCTAATCCTCTTAAAGGTAGCAGGAACATTTGAATATCTAATTTTTTCTCTAATTGCTGCAATAGCTAAAATTGCTAAAAACCAACCAATTCCTGAAGACAACACCATAGTTAAAAGCCAATCCTAAAGTTGCAATTTCACGAGATTGCATAAATAATGAACCACCTAAAATGGCACAGTTTACAGCAATAAGTGGTAAGAAAATACCAAGTGAATTATATAATGAAGGTGAAAATTTTTCAACAACTATTTCTACCAATTGTACCATGGTTGCAATAGTTGCAATAAACATGATAAATGATAAGAAACTTAAATCGTAATCTGCATATTCTGGACCTAACCAAGCTAATGCACCTTCTTTTAATATATATTGATCTAACAACCAGTTTAAAGGCACTGTAATTGCCAATACAAAAATTACTGCTGCTCCTAAACCAACTGCTGTAGATACTTTTTTAGATACTGCCAGGTATGAACACATTCCCAGGAATGTTGCAAATACCATGTTATCTATAAATATTGATTTAAAAAATAATTCTATATGTTCTAACATAACAATTTCTTTTAATGATCTTCAATTAATGCTTTATTTCTACTACGTTGTACCCAAATAATTAAGTCCAACAACTATTAATGCCATTGGTGATAATAACATAAATCCGTTATTTTCATATCCAATAGCATAAATACCTGTTTTTTCAATTGGATCTCCTAAAACTGGAAATCCTAATAAAGTTCCTGAACCTAATAATTCTCTAAAGAATCCGACAATAATTAAGTATAATTGCATATCCTGCAGCATTTCCAATTCCATCAAGAAATGATCGCCATGGTCCGTTTGCTAAAGCAAAAGCTTCAAAACGTCCCATAATAATACAGTTTGTAATAATCAATCCAACAAATACTGAAAGTTCTTTACTTAATTCATAAGCAAAGGCTTTTAGAACTTGATCCACAATAATTACTAAAGCAGCAACAACAATTAATTGAACAATAATTCTAATTTTTGAAGGAATAATATTTCTCATTAATGAGATAACAACGTTACCTACACCCAAAACAAACAATACCGAAATTGACATTACAATAGAAGCTTTTAATTGCGCTGTAATTGCCAAAGCAGAACAAATACCTAATACCTGAATAGTAATTGGGTTATTATCTGCTAATGGATCTAATATTAATTTGCTGTCTTTTTTTGATAAAAGTCCCATAAATTAATTGTTTAAGTTTTTAAAATAAGGTACATATAACTTTAGATCGCTTCTAATCATTGCAGTAACACCATCACCTGTAATTGTTGCTCCTGCAATAGCATCTACCTCATTATCTGTTTTATCTTCATTTTTAGGATCCGCATTACCTTTAGAAACTGTAATTCCTTTAAAAGTTCCATCAGACATTAAATTCTCACCAATAAAATCATCCATAAAGAAACGTTGTTTAATGTTAGCTCCTAAACCAGGTGTTTCTCCTTTATGATCAAAATATGCACCTTGAACAACCATATCCTTATCCATTGCAACATAAGCCCAAATAGCATCCCAAAGTCCTTTACCTCTAATTGGAGCGATGTAAAATGTTTTACCATCTTTCTCTCCAATAAATAATGGTAACCGTCGGCTATAATCTTTAGCTTTTGCCTGGTCTTTTTCTTTTTTAATATCGATTAAATAAGCTTTATCGTCTTCAGCTTCCTTTCCATCTTGAATAACAATTTGCTTTTTAATATATTTAGTAAACTCAACTCCTACTTTATCTGTTGATACAAAGTTTGCACTGTTTCCTTCATTTTCATTTACTCCCATTGCATACAGAATATTTTGTTGTTTTTCTATACGTTTGTTTTCTGTAATTGTTTCTTTTAAACCTGAAGCTGCAAAAGCTAATAATGAACCAACAACTATTACCATACCTATGGCAAAAAGTATAGTATATAAATTTTTATCTGTTCTCTTTACTCATAATTATGCTGTTTTAACTTTTAGACGTTTCATTCTTTTTTTTACATTTCCTTGAACCACATAATGATCAATAGTTGGTGCAAATACATTCATTAATAGAATTGCCAGCATTACACCTTCTGGATATGCTGGATTGAATACACGAATTAAAATTGAAATAAATCCTATTAAAAATCCGTAAATCCATTTTCCTTTATTTGTTTGTGATGCCGTTACAGGATCTGTTGCCATAAATACAACTCCAAATGCAAAACCACCAATTAATAAATGATGCCAAAATACGGTACTCATTAAGCCGTAAAATTTACTTCCTTCATTTATCCAACCAGCATCTACAACACCATTAAAAATTAAGTCCCATTACCAATGCACCTATAACTGATGATAACATAATTCTCCAGCTTCCAATTTTAGTAAAAATAAATAAAAACCTCCTAATAATATTAAGAGTGTTGATGTTTCTCCAACTGAACCTGGTATAAATCCATAAAACATATCCCAAATTGAATAAACATATTCATTTCCTTGAGCTAAACTTCCTAAAATAGTTTCTCCAGAAATAGCATCTAAATTTGCACCTGCAGATATTTCATTTCTCTTTCAACAGCACCATGTACCCAAACTTTATCTCCAGTCATCCATGTTGGATAAGCAAAGAATAAAAATGCTCTAATTGTTAAAGCTGGATTTAAAATATTCATTCCTGTACCTCCAAAAACTTCTTTACCAATTACAACTCCAAAAATAACTGCTACAGCTAACATCCATAATGGAATATCAATTGGAACAATTAATGGCACTAACATTCCTGTTACTAAAGTATCCTTCTTCTACTTCGTGTTTTTTAATAATTGCAAAAATAAATTCAATAGCTAAACCAACACATAAGAAACAATTACTAATGGTATTACTTTTCAAAAACCCTATCCAAAAGTTATCCCAAGTTCCAGAAATCTGTACTAAAAAAAGACATGTTCTCCGTAAAACCATTAACTGCCGCATTGATGCTGATAACCTGCATTAAACATACCAAAAATTAAACATGGTATTAATGGCAAAATAACACTATTCATTGTACGTTTTAAATCATCAGCTACTTTAATATGAGTTCCAGTATGGGTTGTTTCATTTAGGCAAGTATAAAAAAGGGTATGGATTGCATTAAATGCAGGTGCCATTTTTGTTCCTTTATACTTTTTCTTATATTATGTAAATTACTCTTTTAATCCCATAACCTTATCCTATTTCTTTAAGCATTAAGTCTAAACCTTCTCTAATAATTTTTTGATGTGGTTGTTTAGACACACAAACAAATTCTGTTAAAGCAAAATCTTCAGGAGCAACTTCATACATTCCTAAAGCTTCCATTTCATCTAAATCTTTATACATACAAGCTTTTAAAATTTGCATTGGATAAATATCTAAAGGAAATACTTCTTCGTAAGTTCCAGTAGTTACAAATGCTCGATGTTCACCATTTGTATTTGTATTTAAATCATATTTTTTCTTTGGAATTAACCAAGAAAAAGTTAAGGCTCTTGAAGTAGATATTTTATTAAAAACTGGTTTTGTCCAACCAAAGAATTCATAATCATCTCCTTCAGGAATTACAGTAATTGTATTACTGTAATAATCTAAATAACCATCTGGTTTTACTTGTTTTCCAGTTAATACATTTCCAGAAATAATTCTGACATTTGCATCCTTTTCAACACCTTTATCATAAATCATTGTAGCAACTTCAGCTCCTAATTTTGTTTCAAAATATCTTGGTTTTTTTACTGAAGAACCAACTAAAGCAACAATACGTTCTGCATTGAATTTACCAGTTAATAAAAATTCACCAATAATAACAAGATCTTGTGGATTAACTGTCCAAACCACTTCTCCTTTATTAACAGGATCAATTTTATTGATAAGTGTTCCAACATTTCCTGATGGATGTGGTCCAGAAACTTTATGAAGATCGATTCCATCTAATCCATTAAAAATTGAATATTCATCTTTTTCCAACGCCAACATGAACTTTACCTTCAGTTAATTTACCTAAAGCTGTAACTGCAGCTTGTAATTCTGCTTCTTTTCCTTTTAAAACAAAATCTATAATCGGCTGCTAAAGGTGCACTTGCATATGCTGAAATAAAAATTGCTTTTGGAGATTTATCAGGATTTGCAATAACATCATAAGGACGTTGCTTGATAAATGGCCAACATCCTGAAGAAAGCAAATGTGATTTAACCTCCTCAGGTTTTGCAGATGCTAACTTAAAAATACCATGATCCACAAATTTTTGGTCCTTATCTGCCTGAATTTTAATGGATAAAATCTTACGTTTCTCTCCTCTGTTAATTTCGATAATCTCACCTGATACTGGAGAAACAAATTTTACTGCTTCATTAGATTTATCATAAAAAATTGGTTCTCCTGCTTTTACCTTAGAACCTTCTTTTGCAATAAGTTTGGGAGTTTTACCGTGGAAATCTTCAGGTCTAATGGTGTAATAGTTGCTTTTTACTGCACTTTCTGAAACTTTTTCAGCTTCACCATCTAATTTAATGTCCAGACCTTTTTTAATCTTAATGTCGTTTGACATATGTTTAAAATCTTTAATTAGTTATTGTTAACAATTGCTATTGCTATTGAATAATTTTTCTTGGTAACTCAAAAATTGCAGCAAATTTACAAATTTTAAATACAGATTTCATAATAAATTAAGTATTAATTTCAGTTAGAAATCAACCTTTCTTTTTAGGTATGAATTTTGATTATCTTTACTTGATGTAATAAAAAACAAAGTATGATAAAGTATTATACCAGTTTCATTTTTTTGCTTGTATGCACCGGTGTTTTAGGACAAATTCAATTTGAAGTTAATCCACCTGACTATATTAAAACGATAAATTTCAGAGGTAATACTCCCGAAAGCCAATTACCTGTTATTAAACTTGGAGATAAATTGATTTTAGAATTTGATGCTTTGAATGGCGATGAAGCTGACTTCTATTATAAAATAGAACATTTTAATTATGACTGGACACCATCAGTTTTGGTTAAATCGGAATATTTGAATGGTTTTGACAATCAAAGAATTCTTGATTATGAAAATTCATTCAACACCTTTCAAATTTACAGCCATTATATTTTGCAAATTCCCAATAACCAGACACGCGGACTTTTGGTATCTGGTAATTACATGATCAAAGTTTTTGATAATGATGACCAACTTATTTTTTCAAGGAAATTTATGATCTATGAAAACAAAGCCAGTGTTGGAGTTGAAATTAAGCGTTCAAGAGATGTAAGAGTTGTTAACCAAAAACAATCTGTTGATATTATCATTTCACCTAACTCAATGAGTTTTAATAATCCTAAAGAAACTGTCAGCACCTTGATCATTCAAAATAACAATTTAAATACAGCGATCACCGGATTAAAACCTCTTTACACTATAGGCCGGCAATTGATCTACAAATATGATACAGAAACCAGTTTTTGGGCAGGAAATGAATATTTGTTCTTTGATACTAAAGATTTGAGAGTGGCTACTTTGGGAACGCGCTCGATTGAATTAAAGGAACTCTATCACAATTATTTATATACTAACCTGGTAAGGGCTAACAGACCTTATACTTACAATCCGGATATAAATGGAAATTATCTGATAACGGCCATAGATCGTGATAACCCGGAATTTGAAGCGGATTATGCCTGGATCCATTTTAGCTTACAAATGGAGGAAATATTTGGAGATAAAAGTGTACATATCTATGGCAGCTTTAATAATTACGCAATAGATGAGAGTACAAAAATGTATTTTGATGAGTTAAGGAATATTTACAGCGTGCCTTTATTATTAAAACAGGGGTTCTACAATTATAAGTATGTGATCGTGGATAACAAAGGAGTTCTTAATGAAGGTGCAATAAGTGGTAATTTTTACCAGACAGAAAATGATTATAAAGTCCTGGTATATTATCGGGAACTTGGTGCAAGGTATGACAGAATAGTTGGTGTTGGTAATGCAAATTCTGTAAATATCTCCAATTAAAAAGTGTTATTTGAGTTAATTCAAGTGCTTACAGGCATTAAAAATGTATATTGAATCAATTAATTTGTTATTTTTGTAGTCACAATGCGACAAATTAACCGTATTAGCGGACAATTTGAGTTAAATTTTTATGGTACAACAAGTTACAAAAGGAATAAAAATTTCGGTTGAAACAACCTTTGAAGGCACATTTTATAAGAACTATAAAGTGCAGTTTGCCTTTGGCTATCGGGTCACCATAGAAAATCAAAGTAAAGATTCCGTGCAGTTAAATTCCAGACATTGGAGAATTTTTGATGCTTTAAATAATATAGAAATAGTTGAAGGAGAAGGTGTGATAGGAAAAAAACCTGTCTTAAAACCTGGAGAGTTTCATACTTATAATTCCGGATGCTTGTTAACATCACCTTTTGGAGCCATGGAAGGATACTATAACATGGTAAATTTCACTTCAGCCAAAAACTTTCAGGTAGTCATTCCTACTTTTAAGTTGAGTGCTCCTTTTGCACTTAACTAAGTCTCAAGCTTCTTAATAAATTCAAATTTATATAGAGTTTCATTTTGCACAACATGGCAATAATGGCAATTTGAATCGTGGACAAATTCAAAAACCTCATCTAAATTGAAGGTCAAACAATCCACTTTATAAAGACCATCCACATCAATATTTCCATGTGGTGATATGCGTCTTATTCTATAATGATCTTCAATATAGATTTCCGCTTTACTTATTTCAAACCAGGCTCCTGCAGCAATCCCGCTAAGCCACTGCGCGTTATCTTTTAATCCTTCTACTTGTTTAGGTATTAAAGTTCCGATTACATGATATTCATGATCTGGGATCTTGTCCAGGAAACACCTGAAATTTTCCTTAAAAACTGTTGAATTAAACTCAAAGATAGAATCTCCTATTACTTCAAAAACCTGATCATGTGTATTTGTTCTTACGACGTTCCCCACTGTACTGGGAGTGAACAGAAGTGAATTATTCAATGACTTTAATATTTTTTTATCGGTAACCGATTCTATTAATGTGGAGGTCACAAATCTTGCACAGTTTGAGGATTCCTTTTTAAAGGCTGCATACCTGAAAGATCCTTTTTGCATAAGTTTAATAATATGGTCCTTTGCTTTTTGATAATCGATCTTAGTACAAACTGAAGCAATCAATTTACCATCCCCATGTGTTTTTTTAGGATTATTGGCCAAATACAACAAGATCTTATCCAGATTTTTAATGGTATCACCTTCCAATTCAGCCTTAAAAGGAAAATCCAATTCATGATCCGTTTGCAACCCTCGGACTCGTCCGTTTGGTTCCGGCGTAATATATCTCCCAAAATCATGATACTCCAAAAATCCGGTCTCCTTATCAATTAAGACCAGAGCTGCATGACCGGCTTTTACATAGTTCTTTTTTCCTACTCCAATAAACTGAAGCAGAGGAGAATACCACTCATCGGCTACCATAACCACGGTATCCGGATAAGCCATTACTACCATCAAACCAGTATTATTCATAGTTAACTTCTGGAGTTTTGAAATTAACTACGGAATTCAGATTTGAATCCAGATCAATAAAACTCATTTTTAAATCATTCCCGTTCTTTACTACCTGTGTTATGCTTGTGGTCTTCACATACCCTCTATCCATTACAATTCCATATTCCTTATTTCCAGATATATCTGAGTGAAACTTAAGGATTGACCTGGAATTTAGATTATTGACCGATCTGTAATTGGAAAACCATTGATGTCTTTCTTTTTTCATTTTATCGGAATATAATGTTGATGATGACCAGATGTGGGTATCTAATGGAATGTTCTTAAAGTGTGATTCTTTTCCATCCCAGACCAGTTCAAAGAACTTCAGGCCGAATTGCCAGTCGGCCACCACAATTGTAAAAGGTTCAATTCCTTTAAGATCATAATTCTTTATTGTGGATTCCAGATCATTTGATTTGAGTAAGTCTTTGAGGATCACACCTCTGCTTAGTCTGTAGTCAGACCTCCTCACATGTCCTTGAAAGCCTCCATTAAGTAAGCACAGCAATCTGTTTTTATCGCTTATCCCTATCCAGGTCCCGCCGGCTGCTCTGTCTTTTGGATATAGCATCTTAACCGATCCTTCATTATAAATTTTAGGAGGAACCGATTTCCTATCGGGTGCTTCATCTCTGTTTGAAGTAAGAATAAAATCATTATTCTCACTGTGGTATAATGTTACTGTGCACATATGTTTTTATGGTCTCGAATGAGAGGAGCAACTTACAAAAAATTATTTATTTTTTTAGGTCTTTAAGTAACCTTGATAACCAATAGAATCCGTAAAATATTCTATCTTTGCAACTCAAAAAATCAACACAATAAAAACTAAATAAGAACTATGGCTACAGGATTTTATAAAGTACCTAAAGCAGTAAATGAACCAATAAATTCTTATGCTCCAGGCACTTCTCAAAGAGAAGCGTTAATAAATACATACAAAAAGATGTATAAAGAGCATGTGGACATTCCTTTTTATATTGGCGGTAAGGAATATAGAACAGGAAAGACCGTGGATATTTGTCCACCACATGATCATAAGCACATTGTTGGACAGTACCATACTGCAGAGAAAAAACATATTGAATTAGCTGTAAAAGAGGCTGCTAAAGCACGTGTAAAATGGGCTGCAACAAGCTGGGAGCATCGCGCCGCCATATTCTTAAAAGCTGCTGATCTCTTAGCAGGGCCATTCCGAAATAGGATAAATGCCGCTACCATGATCGCACAGTCCAAAAACGTCTTTCAGGCTGAGATAGACGCTGCATGTGAGCTAATTGATTTCTTCCGTTTTAATGTCCAATTCATGACAGAGATCTACAGCAACCAGCCTGAATCTGCCGCCGGAATATGGAATAGAATGGAATACAGACCTTTGGAAGGTTTTGTCTATGCTATCACGCCTTTTAACTTCACATCCATAGCAGGTAATTTACCAGCTGCTCCGGCATTAATGGGTAATGTTGTCATTTGGAAACCTGCACGATCTCAGGTATATTCAGCTTATGTCATTATGGAGCTGTTTAAAGCTGCCGGATTACCGGATGGTGTCATAAATATGGTCACAGGGAACTCCGCAACAATTACTGATGTACTTTTGAACAGTCCGGATTTTGCGGGAGTTCATTTTACAGGGTCAACACCTGTATTCAACAGTTTTTGGGAAACCATTGGGAAAAACGTAGGCAAATATAAATCGTACCCCAGAATTGTAGGAGAAACAGGAGGAAAGGATTTTATCTGGGCACATCCTTCTGCAAATGCTCAGGAAATTGCTACTGCTATTTCCAGAGGTGCCTTTGAATTTCAAGGTCAAAAATGTTCAGCGGCCTCTCGTGCGTACATTCCGAAAAGTTTGTGGAGTGATGTTAAGAAAGCGGTTGAAAAAGACCTGAAATCTTTTAAAATGGGATCTCCTGAAGACACCTCTAATTTCATCAATGCCGTTATAGACGATAGAGCATTTAAAAAATTATCAAGTTATATTGATCAGGCGAAGGCAGATGCAAAAGCTGATGTTATTATTGGCGGTAATTATGACGATTCTGAGGGATATTTCATTGAACCAACAGTAATAGTTACAACAGATCCAAAATACAAAACCATGTGTACTGAATTATTCGGTCCCATTTTGACCGTATATGTTTATGAAGACAATAAATGGGAGGAAGCACTGGATCTTGTGGATAATACAAGTGAATATGCCTTAACCGGAGCTATTTTTAGCGGTGACAGATATGTGATCGATATTGCTACAAACAAACTGGAGAATGCAGCAGGAAACTTTTATATCAACGACAAACCAACCGGAGCAGTTGTTGGACAACAGCCATTTGGAGGAGCTAGAGGTTCCGGAACAAATGATAAAGCCGGATCGGTTTGGAATTTATTGCGATGGGTTAATAATAGGACTATCAAAGAAACATTTGTCCCTCCAACAGATTATCGTTATCCGTTTTTAGAAAAAAGCACCATAGAAACTGTGGAAAAAGAAGTTGAAAGTGCAATCGAAAAGTTAAAGGAATTTGGTAAAGATCTGTCTACCAAATTTAAGAAATAAGAATTACTATAAATTATAAAAGAAGCGCCAATTGGCGCTTCTTTGTTTTATATTAAACTCCTTTAAATTTATCTGCTCCATCCAGTAATCCTATTAATTCCTGAGGATTATGGATTATTGTTGGCATATGCTGCGGACATATATAAAATTCGCTTTCCTTATAATAAAATTTTGTCACCGGTATTTCTGAAGATGGTTTTTTACACACTAGGCATTCTTTGGCTTGACTCATGATCTGTTTTTTGTTTTTGTTATCAATTATTTTCTTACTCGTTTTTGCTGCTTTTAATCAAAATCCTGTTGTACACCTAAAGGAGCATGTTGAACATTAACAACCGATCCTGTAGTAGTATTCAAGACAAACGCCACTATTTCCAGATTAGAAGTGTTTTGCACAGATGCCGGAACTGTAAGGTTGAAATAATTGATATACTCATCTCCAACAGCCGCATCTGGTATGGCGTCTCCAAAAATATTTGTGAAAGCCTTTCTTAATACATTGTTATGAACAAAATTTTGAATTGGATCTCCGGTTTGATACCATGTACTATTAGGATCATTATTATAGTAATTGACTTGCGGATAAATCAACCCATCCTCCATTAAATAGACAACAATTTTATTATTGGAAGCCGGAACATCGTATCCTATTTTAATCTCTACGTCAATATCATTTCCTGCCAACGTAGAGTTTATTGCCAATCCCAGGCCCGGGTTCGACCCCAGGTAGCTTAAAATCTGGCTTACGGACTCATTCCAGACTGTGTTTCTGTTAATTCTGCCAGAAGGAAAACCGGTTATCCCATATTGATTTAGCATATCAAAAACTTCATCAAAATGCATCGGATATCCCGGATCGCCATTATATTCCCTATGAATACCGACTCCTATAACAGCCTCATCTTCTTGTTCTGCCTGATCCAAACTATAAGCCAGTCTTGGGCAATATCCACACCAGGATCCTGTGTAATCCTCTACCAAAACTTTTTTTGTAAATCGGTAAACATTCAAGTTAACAGGGGGAGACTGCAATTCTCCGTTGACACTGTTATATTTCGCATAAACTCCGTGTGGCCCAAATTCATCAGTACTGAATGTATTTCCTGTAATGGCCACTCCATCTACATAAAAGACCGATTCAGAAGTCACATCAGTATTGTAATTGTCTGATGCGGTAAATTCTACAGTTCCATTGACTTTAACACTTTGAGCACTTAAACTAACACTTATTCCTTCTACGCCACTTATCACTTCAACCGTAACTGTATTACTGGTTAAATCACCTTTTTTTGCATATATTTCTAAAACACCTATTTCATTAGGAGTAAAAGTATTCCCGGAAATCACATTACCGTTCACGTAAACTGTTGAATTGGTAGAATAATTTGCATTATCGTTACCTAAGACAGTCAAAGTGAAATAACCTTGTGATTCTAAAATTATAGAACTAGTACTTGTGGAAATTGTGATAGCCGTAAGTTGATTCGTATCAGGATTATTTGGTTCATTATCCGAAGATTTACTGCAGGAATTAACCAAAATTAAAAACACTAACAGTATTGCTGACTTTAGAAGGCTTTGACTTTTCATTTAATGATTTGATTTTATTTATATAAATGCAGGAATATGATCATTCGGTAAATGGAATTCTGAATAATTCAATAATGAGTCAAAAATATGCAAAATCATTAAAAAAGGAACAATTTTTGACTAAATAATTACTAATATTGAGCCTTCCTTTCAATTAAATTAAAAAAATGAAAAAATTCGTAATACTACTAAGCATTCTTTTTTGTAATGTCTTAACCAGCCAAAACAGCATTCCAAATACTCCATTAAAAACTTTAAATGGAGAAACAACCAATTTGCAGGAGATCTCTAATAATAATGACCTTATCGTAGTTTCGCTGTGGGCAACCTGGTGTGTACCTTGTAAAAACGAATTGGATGCTATAAGCGAGGTA
The DNA here is from genome assembly GCA_963722665.1 of uncultured Flavobacteriaceae bacterium. GTDB lineage: Bacteria > Bacteroidota > Bacteroidia > Flavobacteriales > Flavobacteriaceae > Site-B1. Next base: position 31,458 of record CAVRNW010000017.1, on the reverse strand, counting down.
TACAGTGAATGGCAGCAAGAGACCAATGTTATTCTTTATGCAATTTCGGTGGATGACTCAAGAACGGTTAAAAGGGTTAAACCACTAATTAATGGAAAAGACTGGGATTATGTAGTGCTCTTAGACACCAACAATGATCTTAAACGAGCCCTGGGTTCTTCTACGATACCTTTGACATTAATTATTAAAAATGGTGAAATTGTTTATAGACATTCGGGATATGCTCCGGGATCTGAGGAAGACCTGTATATGGAAATCAAAAAACATTCTTAAAGCATTCAATTCCAACCAAAATTAATTTGAACTGATGAAAAGAATCATTCTCTGCTTTGTATTTGTAATACCTTTTCTACTTTTAGGACAACAACAGGACTCCGGTGAACAAAGTGCCTTTAATCAATTTTTAAATAATTTAACCGGAAGTTTTGAAAGTAACGCACAGTGGTATGTTAACGACAAAAAATTAGGTGATTTTCCTGAAGATAAGCAAGTTAGAGAGAATTCGTATTTAAGACTGGACTATGGTTTTTTAAAAAGATTTACAGTTGGATTACAGATTGAAAGTTATGAACCAACCGCTCCGTTTAATTATTATTCTGGCTATAATGAAACAAACATCGCTACTTACTATGCTAATTTTAGAAATGACAAATTAGATATTACTGCCGGCTATTTCTATGAACAATTTGGAAGTGGACTATTGCTTCGTGCATATGAAGAGCGTCAATTAGGAATTAACAATGCTTTAAGAGGAGGTCGTATTAAATATAACCCAACAGATTTTTTAAATTTCACGGCACTGTATGGACAAAACAGAATTGCTTATGACGTATCAAAAGGAAACGTTTTTGGATTTGATACCAATATAGATCTTGCAAATGCCTTAAATATTGAAAGCCTAAATAGTTTTAATTTCGGATTAAGTTATGTCGGTAAACAAGAAGACTTCAAACCCCGAGATGATGGTTTTGACACCACAGATTTTCCTGAAATGGTCAATTCATTTTCTTCAAGAATCGATATTGATCTCGGAAAATTATATATAAATGCCGAGTATTCCATTAAAGGCAAAGATGTCGCTTATACGCCACCATCAATTGGATTGCCGGAAATTATTCAGGGAAATTACTTTAACGGGAATGCCTTATTGCTTACAACCGGTTATACAAAAAAAGGTTTTGGACTTTCCGGAACATTCAGAAGACTTGAAAACATGGCCTTCTTTTCAGAAAGGGATTTTGCCGTTCCCGGTGGCAACCAGTTTATAATGTCAAGTATTAATTACTGGCCTGCTTTAACCAAGCAGCAAGACTATTCATTGGCCAATATCTACATTTATCAACCTCAACCTTTCTTGTATCTTCAGGACTTTGCAGGGCAAGCGGGTGAAATTGGAGGACAGTTCGATCTGTTTTATAATTTTAAAAAAGGAACTCTGTTTGGTGGTAAATATGGAACAAAATTTACCTCTAATTTTTCATATTGGTCACTAATAGATGCTGAATTCGATCAATCACAATCAAATTACAGAACTGAATTTTTAAAATTCGGAAGCAGACTAAACCGAGATTTTAATTTTGAAATAAGAAAAAAAATGTCTCAGTCATGGAGCGGTATTTTCACTTTTATTAATACCATTGTTGACAAAGGAGTTGTCCAGGGTGGACCTCTGGGTGTCCAGGGAAATATTAATTCTAATATTGTTATAGCCGATTTAACGCATAAATTGAGTAACGGTAGATCTTTTAGAATTGAAGGACAACATTTATGGACTAAGGACGATCAAAAAAATTGGGCAGGTGGCACTTTAGAATATAATGCCGGCAGAACACTGTCATTTTACGTGACTGATATTTATAATTACGGCAATGATGTTGAAGATGACCAAATTCACTACTATAATTTAGGAGGAAGTTATTCAAAAGGAGCGACTCGTATTGCATTAAATTATGGTCGTCAACGAGGTGGATTGATCTGTGTTGGTGGAGTATGCAGATTTGTTCCTGAAAATACAGGTTTGTCAATAAATCTATCTACAGCTTTTTAGTCAATTAACATCATTCATTTTCCTGAATATTTTAAAGGCAAATACACAATTTTCTTAGTATCAAAAAAGGCCTCTTCAAAAAAATCAGAAATATTATAGACCTTAGCAGTCTTATAGTTCTTCAACTCCTCTTCAAGATCACCACCTTTTAAATAAATAATGCCATTTCTTAAATGAGTTATTTTGTTTTTTGGCGATCTTGCCTTTTACCCAGTGGACAAAAGTTGGCATTGCTGCTACTGCACGACTCACAATAAAATCATAATTACCCTTAACATCTTCTACTCTGCTATGAGATGTTTTTACATTGGTCAATCCCAAACCATGCTTTACTTCGTCTACAACTTTTATTTTTTTTGCAATACTGTCCACTAAATGAAACTGACATTCAGGAAATAAAATAGCTAAAGGAATTCCAGGAAATCCGCCTCCTGTACCAACATCCAAAATTCGGGAACCACTTTTAAAATCAATGATCTTTGCAATTGCCAGAGAATGCAACACATGACGCAGGTATAACTCATCGATGTCCTTTCTTGAAACAACATTAATTTTTAAGTTCCAATCCTGGTATAAATCCTCCAAGGCCTCGAATTGTTTTATTTGAGCTTCAGTGAGATTTGGAAAGTATTTTAAAATAAGTTGCATTAAATTACTTTTTCAGCAAAAATAGGTATTTTAAAACCTAAATTTTTATGATATATTTATATAATTAACCAGCCATTATTAATTATCTTTGCAACTTATGTAATAATGACAATTAATTTGTTATTATGCGAAAAATTATTTTATGTTAAACAAAACTCTATCCTTTTCAAGATCAGATTCTGCAAAGTTCTTTAGAACACTTAATAAACGAGTCAACTCTTATTTTAAAGAAAATAATATAAAACGTACAGGTAACTGGAAATTATATATTAAAACAATAGTAATGTTTACCTTATTACTTGCTCCTTTAGTAATGGTATTAACTTTAGATTTACCTGCCTGGGCATTAATTCTTTCTATGATTGTTATTGGAATTGGAATGGCCGGAGTTGGAATGAATGTCATGCATGATGCCAATCACGAAGTTTTTTCAAGTAAAAAATGGGTAAACAAACTTATGGGAAGCAGTATTTATATACTTGCCGGAAATGATTATAACTGGAAAGTACAGCATAATGTTTTACACCATACCTACACAAACATTCAAGGTCATGATGAAGATATTGATGCTGGCAGAATAATTCGCTTTTCAGAACATGCCAAATGGTATAAAATTCATAAATACCAAAAATATTATTCGTTTTTCCTTTACGGATTGCTAACTCTAAACTGGGCAATTACAACAGATTTTAAGCAAACCTATCAATATTTAAAAAGACAATTATCCTATGGTAAAATGCCACATCCGGCGACTCAATGGACGAAGCTTATTATTGGAAAAATAATTTATTATGCACTTTGGATTGCCTTACCTCTAATTTCCGGTTACGCATGGTGGCAAGTGCTTATTGGCTTTTTAATTATGCACTATACAGCAGGTTTAATTTTAAGTGTAGTCTTTCAGTTGGCACATGTTATGCCTAACACTGAAATGCCTTTGCCGGACGCTGAAGGAAACATGGAAAACACCTGGGCTATTCATCAATTATATACAACATCAAATTTTGCACCTAAAAACAAGTTGGTTGATTTCTTTACAGGAGGATTAAACCATCAGGTAGAGCATCATTTATACACGAACATAAGTCATATTCATTACAAGAAAATATCTAAAATTGTAAAAGAAACTGCTTTAGAATTTAAATTACCTTATAATGAATATAAGACGATGCGAAAAGCAATCATAGAACATTATCATCAACTAAAAGCCTTAGGTAAGGAACCTAGTATGGCTTAATAGTATTAATTATAATTAAAAAGGTGAAAGATGTTTCTTTCGCCTTTTTAATTACTTTAGAATACCAACTTAAATTATGAATCAACTATCAGAAAGAGTCCAAAACATGTCCACATCTGCAACTTTAGCAATGGCTGCTAAAGCAAGAGAATTAAGAGCAGAAGGAAAAGATATTATAGGATTAAGTCTTGGTGAGCCGGATTTTAACACACCAGACTTTATTAAAGATGCGGCCATTCAGGCAATACATGACAACTATAATTCCTACTCGCCTGTTGATGGCTATGTGGAATTAAAGGAAGCCATTATCAATAAATTCAAACGAGATAACAACTTATCATATAAACTGCCACAGATCGTGGTATCAACCGGTGCTAAGCAATCGTTAGCCAATGTTGCTGCCGTAATGCTTAACAAGGGAGATGAGGTTATTTTACCATGTCCATACTGGGTAAGCTATGCTGACATTGTAAAACTTAATGATGGTGTTCCGGTTGAAGTTCATACTAGTATCGATACTGATTTTAAAATGACGGCTGAACAACTGGAAGCAGCCATCACACCAAAAACCAAAATGATCTGGTATAGTTCACCCTGCAACCCAAGTGGTTCTGTATATAGTAAAGAAGAACTTCGTTCCTTAGCTGATGTTCTGCAAAAACATCCTAATATCTATGTGGTTTCCGATGAAATTTACGAGCACATAAATTATGTAGGAGGTCATGAAAGCATGGCTCAATTTGACGACATGTATGACAGGACCGTTACAGTTAATGGTGTTTCAAAGGCCTTCGCAATGACAGGCTGGAGAATTGGTTATATAGGCGCTCCAGACTGGATCGCTCGTGCATGTAATAAAATGCAGGGACAAATTACAAGTGGAGCTAACTGTATTGCTCAACGGGCTGTTATTACGGCTTTGAACGAACCAGCATCCCGGGTTCAGTATATGATCGACGAATTTAAAAAACGTCGGGATCTGATGCTAAACTTGTTAAAGGACATTAAAGGATTCGACACCAATGTTCCGGAAGGTGCGTTTTATGTGTTCCCTAATGTCTCTTATTTCTTCGGAAAAACATTAAGGGGAAAGACGATCAATAATGCAACCGATCTTTCTTTATATCTTCTTGAAGAGGCTCTTGTAGCAACTGTAACAGGCGATGCATTTGGCAGTCCTAATTGTATCCGGATCTCTTACGCAGCAAGCCAGGAGAAGATTATTGAAGCCATGAAGCGAATTAAGGAAGTTGTTAATTAAATTATACTGTATAAAACTCATCAAAGCCACTTTTTAAGGTGGCTTTTTTTATACAGAAATAGCAAATACTAGTTACAAGTTTTCCTGTTGCTCAGAATTTACTTGTATCAGGTCCTTTAATTTTATAAAAGAATTATTGACATTTTCTTTAGCATTCAAATAAGGCTCTAAATAAAAAGTATCTTTTGTTGCTATATAATTTCTATATCCGCTTTCAGCATCTCTTAAATCAGAGATTATTTGCTCTAATTCAACATTAACTTTATAGGTTTTTACAACTATTTCTGTAGAATTTGTCAAATTAGAAATATGCCTGTATGTAAATCCACCAATTACAAGAATAACAAACAAACTCAATACAAGAATGACCCTTAAAAATGATGTTGACTGAAACAAATACTTCTTTTTCATTAGAGCCGCAATAAAAAGTTATCCTTATTTAAACTGTTAGTGTGATATTGCCAATTCATAGATACAGCTTCCGAAAGTACTTTTTTGAGTTTTTTAAAGTCGCTTGGTTTTTTAATATACATATTTGCCCCCAGCACAAAGGTTTTTTCTATATCTTCTTCTGAAGCTGAAGTAGAATAAATGGCAATGGCAATTCCAGACATTTTTTGACTGGCTTTAATTTCTGTCAAACATTCTATTCCTGATTTTTTTGGCATGTTTAAATCCAGGAAAAGTACGTTAGGCATAAGAGCTCCTTCATTATTTAAATAATCCATAAGCGCCTCACCATCTTTGAAAGTATGGACTTTTGTATTAATTTTCAATTCTTCAAAAGCATCCGTAAAAAAAAGAATGTCATCTTCATCATCATCTGCAAGAATTATATGTATGTAATCGTTTTTCATGAATTATTATTGACTAGTTAGTTTTTTGTTGTGCAATTTCCCTTCTTTTAAAAATAATCCTTTGAAAAGCAGAAGGTGTAATACCGGTTGTGTTTTTAAACTGTGTACTTAAATGAGCAACACTGGAATAATTAAGTTTAAATGCTATTTCGGTTAAATTTAATTCTGTATTTAAAAGGAGATGTTTTGAATATTCTATTTTTTGAATGATAATAAAGTTTCTATTCCTCCAGAAGAATGGAGTCAATAATATAAGCACTGTAAAGATTTCCAGTCTTCCTATTAGCATAAGAAATGCACTCCACCATTTTGCGGGATTAGGCAATGCCGAATAATTATTTACCGGACCAAAATTCCCCAATGCCGGACCCACGTTACCTAAACTTGAAGCCGCTAATCCTACAGATGATTCAAAATCGATATCAAATATTGAAAACACTAAACTTCCTACAATAAAGGACAACATATAAAGAATAAAAAAGGCCATTATGTTGTATATAATTTTCTTGGGTATAGAATTCTTATTGTATCGAACAGGCAAAATTGCGTTTGGATGCAAGGTTTTTTTAAATTCGGTAAATCCTGTTTTTATCATGATCAAATGCCTGACCACTTTCACGCCACCGGCCGTACTGCCTGCCGAACCTCCAAGAAACATTAATCCAAAAAAGAACACCAATAAAAACGGAGTCCACATGGTATAATCGGCCGAGATGAATCCTGTTGTAGTAATGACAGTCAGGACCTGAAACAAGGCATGCCTAAATGAACTTTCTGCGCGACCCCAGACCATGGGATGATCAATGGATGAGCTGCTGATATCTGCCCTGAAATAAATTATTACAGCCGCGATAATTGTAAAAATGACAATGAACTTGAAATATAATTTAAACTCTTCGTCATGAATGACTTTTTGCACTTTGCCTTTAAAGGCGAAATAACTTAAAACAAAATTGGTTCCTGCCAAAAACATAAATAACATGATGATATACTGTATAATTGGCTGGCCATTCCAATAAGCGACACTTGCATTTTTGGTGGAGAAACCACCTGTTGATAAGGTACTCATGGCGTGGTTGATCGCATCGAAAAAAGTCATTCCGGCAATATTCAATAAAATAGTTTCAGCGGCAGTATACCCAAAATAAATCAGCCAAAGTCTTTTTGCAGTATCTGTTATTCTTGGATGGAGCTTGTCGGCGCCCGGACCGGGTGCTTCAGCAGCAAACAACTGCATACCTCCAATACCCAGCAAAGGCAGAATGGCGATTGCCAAAACAATTATTCCCATACCACCAATCCAGTGGGTCAAACTACGCCAAAACAAGACTCCTTTTGGTATGGATTCAATGTCATTCAAAATGGAGGCTCCGGTTGTCGTATAACCCGACATAGTTTCAAAAAAGGCATTTGTAAAACTTGGAATACTTCCCGAAAAAACATAAGGTAAAGTACCTGACAAGGCCATCACGATCCATCCAACGGTTACTACAATATAGCCGTCTCTTTTGTTCAATTCTCTGTCGTGCTCACGAGTGACGAACATCATTGCCACACCAATGATCAATGTTGATATTCCGGCTAAAAGCATGTTGAGCGTTACCCCGTCATCATAAGCATAGCTTACAATGGCAGCTATTAACATGAAGCCTCCATTGAACAGGAGCAACAACCCGAAAAGATAAAATATTATTTTGTAGTTAAGTCTCACTTAATTATATCAGAAAAACAGCTTTTCCACACTTTTAATGGATTTAGGCAGGCAGCAAACAACAACTTTGTCTAAAGGTTTTACTTTAAAATCACCCAGGGCAATAAGGCCTTCATCATTTCTTATCACTCCACCAATTATCGCCGAACGCGGAAAATCTATATTTTTTATAAACTGGTTACATATCTTCGACGATGATTTCACTTCAAATTCCAATATCTCAACGTTCATATTATTGAGCTTGGTCATGGCAACAACCTCGCCTTTTCGCACATATCTGAAAATGTTATTGGCCGCCAGAAGTTTTTTATTTATCAAAGTATCGATCCCAATGGAATGGGACAATTCAAAATAATCCATGTTCTCAACTAAAGCAATGGTCCTTTTTACGCCTTTTGACTTTGCTACCAGACAAGACATAATGTTGGTCTCGGAATTGCCGGTAACCGCTATAAAGGCATCCATTTCACCAATAGCCTCCTCTTCCAGAAGCTCCACATTTCGCCCATCTCCGCTAATGATAAGTGCATTTGGAAGATCATCGGCCAAATCCAGAGCGCGATCCTTATCCTTTTCTATCAATTTGACATTGAAATTACTCATGCACAGATCCCGGGTTGTTTTATAGCCAATTTTACTGCCACCAAGGATCATAACATTCTTAATGTTTTCCCTAACCATTCCGGAGATCTTGTAAAGTTCATCAACACCACCATGCGATGTTATAAAATAAACCTGATCCCGCTCCTCAAAGACCGTATCACCACGTGGTATAATGGTAAATTGCGTGCCATAACGCTGAATGGCTATAGGAATAAAATGTATTTCCGGTAATAAAGTTCCAGCTTCTTTTACAGTTTTCCCTACAAATGAAGCTGTTTTTGATAGTATGAGCCCAACTAAGGTCAAGGCTCCATCTTCAAACTGATAGGTATCATTAAATCCTGACTGGTTCAGTAAAAGTTCTATTTCTTTTGCGGCAAGGGATTCCGGTGAAATAAGCTCATCAATACCTAACTTAGTGAACTCCACCTCTTCCTTATGTTGAATAAACTCGGTATTTGATATTCTGGCAATGGTGCGCTTGGCACCTAATTGCTTGCCTATCACACAAGTAGTGATATTGGTAGTTTCAGAAGATGTTACAGCTATTAAAAGATCGGCACTTTCAATACGTGCATCCTTTAAAACTGAAATTGAAGTAGCATCACCTCTAATAACCCGAATGTCCAAATGATTATCAGCGTAACTTAAACTGTCTTTATCCGTATCAATTAAAGTTATCTCCTGAGACTCGTAAGACAATAATTTTGCTAAATGAAATCCTACTTCACCCGCTCCGGCAATAATTATCTTCATTTGTTAATGTAGTTGTTTTTTTTTATCTGAATGAAATTCGCCAAAATTAATTAAAAATAAAACTCCTAAATAGGTTCTCGGCACTCACCCAAATTCCATTAAAGCAGAACAAATATACTGCAAAATTCAACATTGATTATTTAATTTTTTCATTTCTTTGCAGCAATTTAGAAGACATAAGTGTCATTTTTAATCATTAAATAAATCCCTTTTGAGCAAAGTAAAGCCATATAAAAACAGTGATTCCACTAAAAAAGAACAGGTAACGGAAATGTTCGATACCATTTCTAAGGAATACGACCGTCTGAATCGTGTGATCTCCTTTGGAATTGATGTTAAATGGCGAAACAAGGTCGTGGATCTCGTAAAAACAACCATGCCTGAAATGATCCTTGATATTGCAACCGGTACAGGAGATCTTGCGATTAGCCTTGCCAAGACAAAAGCAAAAAAGATCATTGGCCTGGATATAAGTGATGGCATGCTGGAAGTAGGCAGAAAAAAGATCACCAAAAAGGAACTGGATTCAACCATAGAGATGATATTGGGAGACTCTGAGAACTTACCTTTTGAATCCAATACTTTCGATGCCATAACTGTCGCTTTTGGAGTTCGCAATTTTGAACATCTGGAAAAAGGATTATCAGAGATCCTGCGTGTGCTCAAACCTAATGGCATATTCGTGATACTGGAAACCTCGGTTCCAACCAAAACACCTTTTAAGCAAGGATATAAATTCTATACAAAATTCATACTTCCTGCCATAGGTAAATTATTTTCCAAAGACCGCTCGGCTTATGCCTATCTAAGCGAATCGGCATCTTTATTTCCTTTTGGAGAAGAATTAAACAATATTTTAAGGCAAATTGGGTTTATAGATGTGAAAGATCACCCTCAAACATTTGGAGTGGCTACAATTTATACTGCTACAAAATAAGTTTATGAAATGCCTTGATCTGGAGATGAATACAAACAAAATGATTGTAGGTATTGCATCTGACTTTTTAAAAAACAGATATTAAGAAATGAAAAAACTTTTTGTTTTATTAACCCTGCTTATAATTTCACATTCTTCCTTTGCTCAGTTATTCAATAAAGAGAAGATAAAGAACCTTGAAAATTTTGATAAGCAATTTTTATCATGGGGTTATTTTTTAGGTCTCAACAGTTACGATTTCAATTTTGACTACAACGAAGACAAGAAAGATATTTTGGTGGAAACGAGTTTTGGTTTTAGTGTTGGATTAATAGGTAATCTGCGTATCAATGAATATTTTGACCTTCGTCTGGAACCCGGCCTGTATGTTGCTAAGAGGAATTTAACTTATGATGAAAGTTATTTTGACGGCTTGGAATTCAATAATTCTGATCTATTAAGAGAGGTTAATTCCACATACATTCATGTACCATTGCTAATTAAAGTCTCTACAAAGCGGCTCAACAACTTCAAACCTTTTATTGTAGGCGGGATTTCAACTGCCTTGAACCTGTCCAGTAATGAAAAGAATCTTGATGATAATGATAATGGCGAGTTTAGAACCAAGTCAAATATGTATTTCTATGAACTGGGTTTTGGCATTGACTTCTATTTGTACTGGTTTAAATTCACACCATCCATTCGCGGTGTATTTGCTTTAAATGATGAACTTGTGCGTGATGAAGATCCCAACAGTCCGTGGACGGGAAATATTACATCCATGAAGACCAGAGGTGTTTTTATTAATTTTACATTTCAATAGTTCGTCGTCTGAACTCACTTAACATAATGGCCGTTGCTGTAGCCACATTTAAACTTTCGGTTTTTTTAGACTGGTTAAACTGAGGTATGGATATTCTGTGAGTGACAAATTCTTCAATAGTGGAATTAATTCCATTGGCTTCATTGCCCAGTATCAAGATTCCTTTATTTTCTATTTCTGATGTATACACCGAATCACCATTCATAAAAGCGCCATATAAAGGACTGATTTTGCCGTCTTTTAAATAGTCATACAGATCTAAATAGGTGATATTAACTCTGGTCAGGCTTCCCATTGACGCCTGTACTACCTTGGGATTATAACAATCAACGGTCTTCAAGTTACATATCATATCCTTTATACCAAACCAGTCACACAGCCTTATGATGGTTCCCAGATTTCCGGGATCATTTATATTATCGAGAGCAAGGTTAAGCCCTACATTACTTATCGGTTTTGGATTCGGGATCCTGAAAGTAGCTAATGCCTTATTTGGAGTGGATAAAAAACTGATTTTTTTGAGTTCGGTTTCCGTGATAAGATTCGTTTTTGAACCGGCCGCCTGAAACCTGTCCTCTACCGCAAACAACTCGTTGAGTTCAAAATCAGAGTTTAAAAACTCCTGAATGGATTTTACCCCTTCAACAACAAAAAGCTGATGTTTGGTCCGGTACTTTTTTTTATCTAAGCTCGTTATTAGTTTTATCTGATTTTTGCTTAACATGCAAATATTTTTTTATATTTCTAAAGGTATTTATTATTTATGGTATAGTTTGTGTCTTACCCTATAAAAACTGTAAATTTGGACGGTATAATTTATTTTTAATTACTGCTTGAAACAATCTGTCACAAAAATATCATTAATTATATTAACTGCCCTGTTTTTGGTTTCCTGCAACTCTGTAAAAAGAGTCGGTGAAAATGAATATTTACTAACGGATAATAACATTTTCGTCAATGGTAAAAAGAATAATACAGAGATCGTTAAAAATTTACTCTATCAAAAGCCAAACAGTAAATTGTTTGGTGTTCCTCTCAGGCTGTATATTTATAATTGGGCTAAACCAAATTCAGATTCCATATTAAATTATAAACTTCAAAATAAATTAAGTGAAAAACCTTTTGCCGAGAAACTGTATTCCAAAAAGCAGATGGCAGAATGGAACAATTATAAAAAGGGATTCCACAACTGGTTAAGGAATACGGGGGAGCCACCTACTATTTACGATGAGTATAAAAGCGATAAGTCCGTGGATCGACTCAAAGGCTATTTCATAAATAATGGATGGTTCAATGCTAAGACCAGCTATGCTCTTAAGGAAGAGGATAGTCTCAAAGCAAGTGTTGATTACAAAGTCAATACCGGAGATGCCTATTTAATTGGCACCATAACAAGAAAAATAGCTTCCCCACAAATCGATTCCATATACAAGACATTTAAAGACAAGCCTTTTGTTAATAATGGCGAACAATACCGAACAACTAATTTTGAACTTGAACAGGATCGGATAACCACTAATTTAAGAAATTCAGGCTTCTATAATTTTAATCAGGATTATGTGTTCTTTGAAGTAGATACCATTGGCACCAATAAAAAGGTTAATGTTGAAGTACAGATCCAAAACAGGATCTTCAGGAATGAGGATTCTGTCATCAGAAAACCATTTAAACTCTATAAGATCAAAGCGGTAAATATCTATACTGATGACACTTATGACAACAGGGATAAGGTGATCCGGGATTCAACTTTTTATAATGGCTATCATCTGTACAGCTATGACAAGATAAGATATAAGCCAAAGGCCTTAACCGATGCCGTTTTTATAAATCCCAATGACATATTCAGGGATAGAGACAGGACCAATACGTACAGGCATATCAGTAATTTGCGAACCTTTAGGTACCCTAATATTGAATATATTGAGGCAGACAGCACCAGTTTGATAGCTAATGTTTTTTTAAAGCCACGAAAAAAATATTCCGTCGGATTTGATTTTGATGTCACCCAAAGCAATATCCAAACAATAGGATTTTCTTTTAGTTCCTCAATTCTGGCAAGAAATATTTTTAAAGGAGCCGAGACCCTTGAAATGTCTGCCATAGGATCCATAGGTGCTTCAAAGGATGCATCCGATTCCAAGGATCAATTCTTTGATATCAATGAAATAGGTGCCAGTCTAAAATTGACGATCCCGCGATTGTTCTCTCCTTTCAATACAGAGAAGATCATACCGAAATATATGTCCCCTACAACCCGAGTAAGTATTGGCGCTACGAGCCAAAGGAATATAGGACTGGACAAACAAACCGTAAATGGGGTCTTTAATTATAAGTGGAATTCTTCACAGCGTATTACCAACAGGATGGATCTGTTCAATATCCAATTTGTAAAGAATTTGAATGCTTCCAACTATTTTGGTGTCTATCAGAATTCGTACGCCCTGCTTAATAGTATTGCCACCGATATAGGTTATAATTTAGATGACGAAACCTTATCAATTCCTGATGGTGCCAATAGTTTTATAAGTGAGGTGTTAAGCACTTCTCCTCCTGACAATATTTCTTCAGAACAAATACAATCGGTCAATATCATTAATGAACGAAAGAATCGATTGACAGAAGACAACTTAATTCTGGCCTCCAATTATAGTTTTGTAAAAGACAAACGAGATAATCTATTCGACAGAGACTTCTCGATATTCAGGTTTAAACTGGAATCTGCAGGAAATTTATTTTCAACCGTTTCCAGACTGCTGGAACTTGAAAAAAACGGGGATAACAGACATGAATTGTTCAATGTGGCCTATTCACAATACATAAAAACGGAAATAGACTATATAAGGCACTGGAATTTAGGAGGAAAGAATGAATTTGCAATTCGGAGTTTTATTGGATTTGCCATACCGTATGGGAATTCATCCAGTATTCCGTTTGCGAAAAGTTTCTTTGCTGGAGGTGCTAACGACAACAGAGCATGGACTGCCTATAATCTGGGTCCCGGAAGCACAAGCAGCAATAATGAATTCAATGAGGCCAATCTTAAGATAGCCTTTAGTATGGAGTACAGGTATAATATATTTCAAAACCTGAATGGTGCTTTTTTTGTAGATGCCGGAAATATTTGGAATGCTTTGGATGATAGTGAAGACCCTGACGCCATTTTTACCGGCTTAGAGTCGCTTAAAGATGCAGCTGTTGGAGCAGGATTTGGCTTGCGATATGATTTCAGTTTTTTCATTTTAAGATTTGATATTGGCTTTAAGGCTCATGATCCGTCCTATAATAGCTCAAACAAATGGTTCAACGACTTTAATTTCAATAACGCGGTATATAATATAGGAATAAACTATCCATTCTAAATATTTCAAAACACTTATAACCCTATAACGTTTTCGTAGGCTTTTCGATTAAACAAAAGAAAAAAATCACATTTTTTTTAGCTAAAAAATGATTACTTTTGGTATTTAACAGACACTAATAAAAAAATCAATAAAATGGCACATAAAATTAAACCAGGAGTCGCTACAGGAAGAGAAGTTCAGGAAATTTTCAAACTTGCAAAGCAAAAGGGATTCGCCCTACCGGCAGTGAATGTAATAGGCTCCAATTCTATCAATGGAGTTCTGGAAACTGCAAAAGCATTGAATGCTCCGGTAATCATACAATTCTCAAATGGTGGAGGTGTTTTTAATGCCGGTAAAAGCTTAAGTAATGAAAACCAGAAGGCAGCCATTGCAGGCAGCGTTGCCGGGGCCAAACATATCCATTTATTGTCAAAAGCTTATGGCGTACCTGTCATCTTACATACAGACCATTGCGCTAAAAAATTATTACCATGGATAGATGGTCTTTTAGATGCTAGTGAACAGCATTATAAGGAAACCGGAAAACCGCTTTACAGCTCTCATATGATCGATCTTTCTGAAGAACCAATAGAGGAAAATATCGCGATCTGTAAAAAATACCTTAGCAGAATGAGTAAAATGGGCATGACGCTTGAAATTGAACTTGGTATTACAGGAGGTGAAGAAGATGGTGTGGATAATACCGATGCCGACGAGTCTAAATTATATACACAACCGGAAGAAGTAGCCTATGCTTATGAGGAGTTGAGCAAAGTGAGTGATCAGTTTACCATTGCAGCTGCATTTGGTAATGTTCATGGTGTTTATAAGCCTGGAAATGTAAAATTAACACCAAAAATTCTTAGAAATTCTCAGGATTACGTCACCAAGAAATATGGTGTGGAACATAACCATATAGACTTTGTATTCCATGGCGGATCGGGATCTACAGTTGAGGAAATAAGAGAAGCTATTGGCTATGGTGTCATTAAAATGAATATTGACACAGATATGCAATATGCGTTTATGGCCGGTGTAAGAGATTACATGAATGAAAAGGCAGACTATCTAAAATCTCAAATCGGCAACCCTGACGGAGCTGATTCTCCAAATAAAAAATATTACGATCCGAGAGTATGGCTTAGAAAAGGCGAAGATTCCTTTGTGGCAAGACTTAAAAAGGCTTTTGAGGATCTAAACAACGTCAATACTTTATAAATTTCTTAGCTCTAAGGTCAAAATTATATGTCTGGTTATTAATTTTGACCTTAGATTTTTTATATCTTTTGCCTCTGATCAGAAATCTTAATCGGAAAAACGAGTCTGGATCTTTAAATAGTATTCGGCTTTTTTCTGTAAATCAACTAAAATTGATCCAATATGGCTTGGTTTAAACGAACACAAAAAGGAATTCAAACGGCAACGGAACAAAAGAAAGATATTCCTAAAGGGCTTTGGTATAAGTCTCCAACAGGAAAGGTAGTCGATTCCAAAGAGCTTGAAAAAAACTATTACGTAAGTCCGGAAGATGGATACCACGTTAGGATAGGAAGCGTGGAATATTTTCAGATCCTTTTTGACGACAATAAATTCAAGGAATTGGATGCCAAGCTGGAATCTAAGGATCCTTTAAAGTTTGTTGACACCAAAAAATATCCTGACCGATTGAAACAGGCTCAGGAAAAGACAAAATTGAAAGATGCTGTCAGAACAGCAGTGGGGAAATCAATGGGAGAGGACATAGTAATAGCCTGTATGGATTTTTCATTCATTGGCGGTTCTATGGGCAGTGTAGTGGGAGAAAAAATTGCCCGCGCAGCTGATTATGCTCTTAAAAAGAAAATTCCGTTTATGATCATTTCAAAATCGGGAGGAGCACGAATGATGGAAGCTGCCTATTCCTTGATGCAACTGGCTAAAACATCGGCTAAACTGGCTCAACTGGCAGACGCCAAAGTTCCTTATATATCATTATGTACAGACCCTACAACGGGTGGAACAACAGCATCCTTTGCTATGCTTGGTGATATCAATATCAGCGAACCGGGAGCTTTGATCGGGTTTGCAGGTCCCAGAGTCGTAAGGGATACAACAGGAAAAGAATTACCTGAAGGATTCCAAACGGCCGAATTTGTTATGGAACACGGCTTTTTAGATTTTATTACCCACAGAAAAGATCTTAAGGTAAGAATTAACCTGTATCTGGATTTGATCCTGAACAGACCTTTAAGACATTAAAAAAAGCGACCCCACTTCGACTACGCTCAGTGACCAGATCGCTTTTTTTATTTTTATAAATTCTTTTCTAATTAAGGTTTATATCTATTACTTCGCCACTAAAAAATGTGAAAGTCGCTAAGTCATCGCAGGGACCTTCACCATAATCTAATACACCGGCGATGTTAGTCCATTCAATATCAACAGAACCGCTTACAAAATAATAGCATATTACCTCTCGTCTTAATGGTATGATCACTTCATAATTATGAGTATTGCCATTTACAAAATTCGTTGTCCAGTTTCCTGTAATCTCAAATACATTATCGTTCCAAACCCCGCTTCCAAATCCTTCAACCCATTCTCTAACTACAACGCCTCCTCTGGATGCTTCAGCCCCATTAGGCCAAATAATTGTATAATCAATAGTATGTGTAGCCTGAGGATTCTCATTTTCATTTGATAATTCTCTTAAAATTGTTTTTCCTCCTAAAATATTCTTTTCATTGAAATAAAAATTCTCCAGGGTCTGGGTAATAAGAACTTCCATAGCTTCAGGATCTCTTTCCCAGGATAACATCATTATTCCTTTTAAAACATTACCATGTACCATACAGCCATCAGTACCAAAATCTAAAGTAAGTTCTCTGGAATTTTGCTCGGCCAGAAGTGTAAATGTTACGCAATCTGGAAGGTTATTAAAACTTGAACTCATTCTGCTGGATTCACTACTTTCCTGTACATTATATACATCAAAAGCTATATCGTCCATCACAGCTATTGCATTATCGGCATCTGAAGACAGAACCAATTCGGAGTATTCTGTTGTTTGTACCTCTGGAATATCAGAATCTAAATCTGTACAGGCAGTAAACAGCAAGCTAAAAACCATTGTTGCCATTACTACTTTATTTGTTAAATTAAATGTTTTCATCATTGTTCTTTTTAATGTTAATATATTCTTAAGACACTAAAACGTCAAAAAAGTTTAAAAAGTCTAAAAAAAATAAAACATTTTACCATTTACTTGTAAATCATTAAAAATCATTATCTTTGCGCCTTGATATGAAAGACGTATCGCTACATAAAAATTATTTACAATAATATTGGCATGTATTTAGACAAGAAAGAAAAAGAGAAGCTTTTTAAAACACATGGTAAAGACGCAAAGAACACTGGTTCTGCAGAAGGACAGATCGCGTTATTTACACACAGAATCAATCACCTGACTGAACACTTAAAAAACAATCGTAAAGATTATAATACAGAGCGTTCATTAGTAAAATTAGTTGGTAAAAGACGATCATTGCTTGATTACCTGACTAAGAAAGATATCTTAAGATATCGTGCAATAGTAAAAGAATTAGGTTTAAGAAAATAATTCATAAAAAACCACGCTTTGAAGCGTGGTTTTTATTTTTAACTGAAACTTAATTTTATAAAGATCCTGAAACAATCCCGATAATTATCGGGACAGGATAAAGAAGAAGCTAATTACAGTTTTTCATTGGTCACACAACAACAACTACTCCACAACAACACAACGACCATTGTTTAATTAGAATTAAAAAAAAATTATGATTCCAAAAGTTTTTAAAGAGGTCATTGACCTCGGTGATGGACGAGAAATTTCCATTGAAACCGGAAAATTGGCTAAACAAGCCCATGGTTCGGTAGTAGTACAATCTGGAAAATGTATGTTATTATGTACAGTTGTTTCCAATTACAAACAATCAGACGTTGATTTTTTACCTTTAACCTTAGACTATCGAGAGAAATTTGCTGCTGCCGGTCGTTATCCGGGTGGTTTCTTTAAAAGAGAAGCAAGACCTAGTGACGGTGAAGTTTTAACAATGCGTTTAGTAGACCGTGTTTTACGCCCGCTATTTCCAAAAGATTACCATTCTGAAACACAGGTCATGATTCAGTTAATGTCTCATGATGATGATGTTATGCCAGAAGCAATGGCAGGATTAGCAGCATCTGCAGCAATTCAATTATCAGATTTCCCATTTGAATGTGCAATTTCTGAAACCAGAGTTGGTCGTATTAATGGCGAATTTATTATTAACCCAACACGTACTCAATTAGAAGAATCTGATATCGATATGATGATAGGTGCTTCAGCCGATTCTGTTATGATGGTTGAAGGTCAAATGGACGAAATTTCTGAAGAAGAAATGGCAGATGCCATTAAGTTTGCTCACGAAGCTATTAAAATACAAATTGCTGCTCAATTACGTTTAGCAGAAGCTTTTGGAAAAAAAGAGGTTCGCGAATACGAAACTGCAGAAAAAAACGAAGACTTAGAAAAGAAAATACACGATTTAGCTTACGATAAATGTTACGCTATTGCAAAGAAGGGAACTTCTAAAGCAGAACGCAGTGAGGCATTCGCTGAAGTAAAAGAAGAAATTATAGCCTCATTTACAGAAGAAGAGATGGAAGAATTTGGTCATCTTGTTGGAGGTTATTACAGCAAAGCTGAAAAAGAAGCGGTTCGTGAATTAACTTTAAGTGAAGGTTTACGATTAGATGGTAGAAAAACTGATGAGATCAGACCAATTTGGTCTGAAATAGATTATTTACCGTCTGTACATGGTTCTGCAGTCTTTACTCGTGGAGAAACGCAAGCATTAGCAACCGTTACTTTAGGAACTTCCAGAGACTCAAACAAAATAGATATGCCATCGTATGAAGGTGAAGAAAACTTCTATTTACATTATAACTTCCCTCCTTTTTGTACGGGTGAAGCAAGACCACTAAGAGGAACGTCTCGTAGAGAAGTTGGTCATGGAAACTTAGCACAACGTGGGTTAAAAGGAATGATTCCTGAAGATTGCCCTTATACTGTAAGAATTGTATCTGAAGTATTAGAATCAAATGGTTCTTCTTCCATGGCAACTGTCTGTGCTGGTACAATGGCATTAATGGACGCTGGAGTTCAAATGATTAGACCAGTTTCCGGTATTGCTATGGGATTAATTTCTGATGGTGATCGTTATGCGGTACTGTCTGATATTTTAGGTGATGAAGATCATTTAGGAGATATGGACTTTAAAGTTACAGGAACTACAGAAGGAATTACAGCATGTCAAATGGACATTAAAATTAAAGGCTTGCCTTATGAAATTTTAGTGAATGCACTAAAACAAGCTCGTGCTGGTCGTTTACATATTTTAGACAAAATTGCTGAAACTATTGTTAAACCAAATGCAGACGTGAAACCTCACGCTCCAAAAATGGTAACAAGAACGATTCCTAATGAATTTATTGGAGCTCTAATTGGACCTGGTGGAAAAGTTATTCAGGAATTACAAAAAGAAACCAAAACAACCATAGTTATCAATGAAGATCCTGTAACAGAGGAAGGCATTGTTGAGATCCTGGGTACCGACCAGACTGGTATTGATGCTGTACTTGCCAAGATCGAGTCATTGATGTTCAAACCGGAAGTAGGAAAAGTATATGAAGTAAAAGTGATCAAGATGTTAGATTTTGGTGCTGTTGTGGAATATATTGAAGCTCCGGGGAACGAAGTGTTATTACACGTAAGTGAACTGGCATGGGAACGTACAGAAAATGTATCGGATGTGGTAAATATGGGAGATGTCTTTGATGTGAAATACTTTGGAGTTGATAAACGAACCCGAAAAGAAAAAGTATCTCGTAAAGCAATACTACCTAAACCGGAAGGTTTCGTTGAAAGACCTCCAAGAGATAATCGTGGCGGACGAGACAACAGAGGAAGAGACAATCGCGGACGTGATAACAGACGTGATGATCGTCGTGATGACAGACGCCCAAGAGAAGATAAAAAAGAAGATTAATTCTCTTTAATTAAATAGATAAAAACCTCTCAATTTCAATTGAGAGGTTTTTTTATGCTGTTTACTTGTTTTTAATACTATCTGCAAATAATTTCAATTTCACAATATCCCCTTCAATAACATAAGTATTTGGGTTCTTAAAAAGGACCGTTATCCCACCTATAGCCGCTCCAACAGGAGCTCCTAAAATAATTCCGGCTGCTATGCCCTCGCCTGCCGACCAACCTAAAAAAGAGTCCGGATCTGCCGAAGCTGCACCTAATATAGCCATAGAACCTCCACCAATAGCCGAGCCAAGAAGTACATTATGACCTGCAGATCGTTTTGTTTTTATTGATCCAATATCAGTGATCTGTATTTGAACTAATTTATTGTCACGCTTTATTCCAAGAACACTATCATTAATAAAGGTAAAATTTCCTTTACTAATTTTTTTACCGTCCATATTATAGACCCGAATAAACATTCCGGAATTTTCAGTTTCATCTTGAGCTGTCATATTCAGGCTGAATATCAAAACACTCAACAAGGCTATTACTTTGATCTGTTTTACAATTGTTTTCATCATTATAAGTATTTGAAATCATGCATTTTTATGTCTATAAAACTACATGGTTGGTTTGTAGTTGAAATGTACTTTGTAATATTTGATAATCGTTTGACCAATATGCTTATTATTAGAATTATTTTTCTTAAATTTCACAAAGTCTTCCGGAAACCTACTTGCAAACTCTCAAATAATGCAAGAGGAGTTTATAAAATATCTAAAGACAAAATCACAGAATACCACCTCATTTGTTGATGAAATTGCCGATGTTTTAGACATAGGTTATGACGCCGCTTACAGGCGCATCAATTCCAAGACAAGTTTAACACTTGAAGAAGGGGTTAAACTTGCCAGACACTATAAAATCTCACTCAATAAATTATTTGAAGTAGGTAGCCAAAATTCCATCCTGACAGAATTATCGCCACCAATAAATAATAAAGAAGGATTAGAACTGTATTTTAAGCAATCGCTTAATAACGTTTTACCACTTACAAAATTAAAAAGTGCCTCAATTGTGTATTCCGCAAAAGATATTCCTATTTTTCATACCCTTAAAGATTCCTATTTATCACGCTATAAAATTTATGTTTGGTTAAAAGATGTGGACTTAAGCATGACCACAGACAAAGTTACTTTTGATGACTTTGTTAAGACCATTCCTGAAAGTTTATTGGAAAGTGCCTTCAAATTAGGAGAAGTCTATAAAGACATCAATATAACTGAGATTTGGAACAACACAACCGTTAATGGTACTTTACAACAAGTCCTGTACTATTTTGAATCAGGAGCGCTTTCAAAAACCCTTGCTTTGAAAATTTGTAAAGACATTGAAGAAGTTATATACCATGTTGAAGAGCAAGCAATAAACCAATGTATAATCGGATCAAAAAACAAAGCTATTTACAACTTATATGAAAACGACATTCACACAATGACGAATATCATTATGGTAGTAACACCTTTTCAAAAAGTGTTTTTTACACCCTTTACAGTAATAAGTTATTTTAAAATTGAACATCAGCCTACCTGCGAACTTATGTATGAGTTTTTTGAGAAACAAATGAGTAGTTCAAAATTATTGGTTAACGCAGGTGAAAAAGACAGGTCTTTGTTCTTTAAAAGAATGCATCAAAAAATTGATAAATTAAGAGATATTATTCAAACCAGTAAGTCTTTTGATTTTGAGTAAGCTGGATTAACGTGAGCAGCAGTGGGCTTTTGGTGAGAATACGCATCGAGCCAAACCAATAAGGTATAGTGCGACATTTACCTATCCTTTTCTATTATGCTCAATTTGTGATTGGGATCTAATACTACCGGGGATTCTTTTCTTTAGTACTCCTTTATAGTTTCCATTTTCCAATCATATTCTTTTAAACCTTAATTTTTGATTGTCTGCTTTTTTAATCAATGGTCTCTAATTTTTTGATCTCTCCATTGGTCAGTTTATCCTGAATAAATTCAGGCAGCAGTTTATCAAGAACCATAAAACATTTGTTTATAAATCCCGGAACAACCTGTTTTTTTCCTGCCAGCATTGCATCTATCGATATTTTGGCGGCCATTTCGGGTGTTAAGGTCGATTCCCTGGCCATAAACCCCATTATTCGGTTTTGGTAGCATAATTTTGTTGTGGTGTTCAATCCGCCCGGACAGATGGTTGTGACTGAAACATTGTCTTTTTTTAATTCTTTTCTTATGCTATTGGAAAAGGATACTAAATAGGCCTTGGTACCTCCATAAACCTGTTTTTTAGGCAGAGCAAAAAAGCCAGCCATACTGCTTATATTCAAAATTCCTGCAGGTGCATTTTGTTTAAGATTTGGCAGCAACAGCTTTATTAGCATGGTTGGCGCCATCACATTCACTTCTATCTGGTCCATTATGAATCGGTTATCCAGGTCCTCAAACATGCCTCGGCTTAAAATACCCGCGTTATTTATCAGGTATCTAATATTAAGAGCATTGGACTCTATAAAATCATAGACTTCATAATAACTTTTAGTAAGACTTAGATCCTTTTCCAGATAACAGACCTCGACTGCATAATTGTTTTTGATGAATCTGCTTAATTCCTGTAATCCGGAATTGGGTAAAGCGATCAGCACCAGATTCTCGCCTCTGCCGGCCAGTTCCAAAGACATCGCCTTCCCAAATCCTTTACTCGCTCCTGTTATAAGTGTAAAATAGCTTTTCATAATATTTATTTTAGGTGCAAAATAGTTTGTTCCAGCCCTCTATTAAGCGAAGTTATTTGATAATTAAGATTTGTAATTGCCTTTTGGGATGACGCACTTCTGTTGGTGAACAGGGAATCCAGAACCTTAGGTGTCAACGGCGGATCGAGTCCTAAAAGCCTGTTCAGGTTTGAAATAAATCCGATGGCACTCTTAATAAAACTATAGTTTAGTTCTATAATAGAAATGTCACTATTTGATAAAGTTTTTATCTTCCGGAATAATCCTTCATAATCGATGTTTTCACCGCCAATGATATATTTCTCGCCGGTTTTCCCGTTTTCCATCGCCAGTATTTCGGCATTGACCACATCATCTATATAGACATAGTTGGCTTCCACATCCAGTTTGGAAGGTACATACAGCACTTTATCATTCATGATCTTTGATATGATGGTATTCACGCCATTGGAGAAGGTTTTTAATCCCGGACCGTAAACTCTGGACACATTCAATATGGTACAATTCAATCCCTTTTCTACAAATTTTATTACTTCCTCTTCCGACATTTTTTTGGTCAGTTCATAATCATTGGCATAGGAGGCTAACCGTGGTTGTTCCTCGGTAATAGGTACATGATACAGGGAAGGGCCAAAGACCGAAAGTGTACTGGTATAGATCACCTTTTTGATCTTTTCATCCAGTGAGGCCTTTAAAACATTGGTAGTACCCGTCACATTTGTATTATAAAAACTGCTTATCCTGTTGCTTTTCATATCGGTAAAAGCCGCCGCATGAAACACATAATCGCAATCTACTATGGCTTTTTGGATAGATTCCGGATCACATATATCACCTTTAAAGGGTTTTATATTATCATGCACCGGAATCTTATCAGAATTTAGATCCCTTACCAGGGCATGCACTTCAAAATTACGCTCTGCCAGTTTCACGGCCAGTTGATGACCAATATATCCTGTTGCTCCTGTTAATAAAGCTTTCATGATCTTATTGTTTTAAGAGTTAGTTGTCTGAACATGGTAAATTCATAAACACCTGAAAGTGTCAGATGGATCAAAAATGCCGGCCATATACTGTTTGTATAGTAGCTGAACAGACACAGAACAATACCAAAAGGTATGGCTCCTAATATTTCATTCCGGGAATCGAAGCTGTGGATCAGAACATATAAGCCGGTTGTAATTGCAATGGCAATGGTAAGATCGAACACTTCCAAACAGGAAAAGAAGATGATACCTCTGAAAAAGAATTCGTAAGAAAGCAGGAATAGTGCTCTAATACCAAAATAACTCCAGGCCTGATCAAATTGTAAAATTGATCTTTCTGTTACAACCTTTAAACGCTTTTTAACTGAGCTATAAGCTAATACTGCTGATAAGATCAATACGGGAAGGATCCAAACCAGCACTATGAAATCCAAATTCTCAAAAGACAAGACCAGGAATCTATATTCCGGAACGATCAAAAAGAATAGCAGGCCAAACAGAACGATGCCAATAAAATGCTTTAAGTTTAAAAAAAGCAGTCCTTTACCAGTTAATAAGGCTTCTTCAATATTTCGAAATTTTAAAACCTTATAAGCATAGCTTATAATGAAGTAAACTATAAAACCAGCAGCAATTACATAATATAAATTGGCAGCAGTTTCCATTTTTTCTAACTTTTAAGTTAATTCTTAAATTATTTCTATAATATGATTTTAATCATAATGTCGATTTCATTCCTACAGGTCCGTTGTCCTGTGGTTCGGTATCAGTTCCACTTTATAAAAAGTTCCAACGGCTTCGACTAAACGGCATTTCCCATTACGGTAATGGAACACATTATAACTCTTGTTTGGGAACATCACTTTGTATGTATTTGCATTGACTCTAATTATACTGACATATACATTAAGCTTATCACAATACACTTTTTCCATGTTCACAGGTTCTTCAAAGAAAAGCCTGACCAAGTTACATTGGATCGCTCCAATATCCAACAGTTCATCTCCCTTTTTATTGCTTAAATAATATTTCCCTTTATTTAACGATATGGACTGATCCACTTTTACATGGTCATTGATGGTTCTGTAAATAGAAGAATATACGAGTGTGTCCTTGTTATAGATGTAGGTTTCCGTACTCTTAGCCTGAAAGTTGAAAAGCAGTTTTGTATTGACCTCGCTATTGATAACAAACTTTGTTGTTTGGTCGTTCTTTATTAATTGCAGATCTATAAAACCCAAGACCTTTTCCTTCTTAACAATATCAAACCGAATGGTCTCTGATTCATTTATCACTGCTTCACCCCCTGTAAATGAGATGAGTAAAAACGGAATGCCATATTTCAATCCTAATACCAATCTGTTTAATATACTTTTAAGATCGAGCGGATCGTTCTCCCTGTTTTTTGAACCGGTTGATGATATGCAGCATTAATAAAATTAACATGACTCGAATTTTTTATTAAAACTACTTTGTAATATTTGATAACCGTATTAAGAAAATGACATATTTATAAAGTATTTTTTGCATATTATACAAATCTAGTTCTTATCTGGACTTGTAATTTTCAAAATATGCAAGTATAATTTATAAAATGCATCAGAAGATCAATAAACTGCGCTTGCGAATAGAAACAGATGATCCTTTTACCTTCGAATGACACTTTTTAAGTTGAGTCGGTTAGCTATTAAAATCCTTATTTACAGCCCTAAAAAGACAGCAAGAATACGATTTGGTATTTCAAAATATATTTTGTATCTTACTAGTTATGATCAAACAAGACAAAATCAAATACACAAACGAATTGACTAAATCCATAAGTTACCTGGAAAACTTAGGATATACGAACATTCAGGCCGATATGGAAGGCTTCGACACACCTAAATCTTATCTTAAGAAAGGGAGTAAAATTTCCATAACACCGGATATCATGGCAGAAAAAGATGGCAGAATGCATATTTTCGACCTCAGCCTGAAATCTGAGAAGCCGAGGTTATTAAAATCCAAATGGTTGTTCTTAAACACCTTGAGTCAATTAAAATCGTATCGGTTTCAATTGATCACTCTAAGGGGGCACTACAAATTCTCTGATGAGACCAAGGAGGCCATACATTTAGATACTGTTAAAACACTAAAGATTTAATTTTTTTTAAATTTTTGTAACATTTTGTAACGATTCTTCGTATAACTACTTAGAACCTATTATTCACTTAAAATATCACAGGAGACCATTAAATGAGACAACTCAAAATTACGAAGCAGGTAACTAACAGAGAAACCGCTTCGCTGGATAAATATTTGCAAGAAATTGGTAAAGTAGATCTGATCACAGCAGATGAAGAAGTCGAATTAGCACAACGTATCAAGGCAGGCGATCAGCTGGCTTTAGAGAAACTGACCAAAGCTAATTTACGTTTCGTTGTATCGGTAGCAAAACAATACCAGAATCAGGGACTAACATTACCGGATCTTATCAATGAAGGTAATTTAGGACTTATCAAAGCGGCTCAGCGTTTTGATGAAACGCGTGGATTCAAGTTCATTTCCTATGCGGTATGGTGGATTCGTCAATCCATTTTACAGGCATTGGCCGAGCAGTCACGTATCGTGCGTTTGCCTTTGAACAAGATCGGTTCCATCAATAAGATCAATAAGACCTTTGCTTTTCTTGAGCAATCACATGAACGTCCGCCAAGTGCCGAAGAGATCGCCAAAGAACTGGATATGACCATCAATGATGTGAAAGAGTCCATGAAGAATTCAGGCCGTCACGTAAGTATGGATGCGCCTTTGGTTGAAGGTGAAGATTCCAACCTGTATGATGTATTGAACAGTGGGGAATCACCAAATCCGGACAGAGACCTGTTGCACGAATCGTTGCGTACAGAGATCGAGCGTGCTTTGGAAACGCTGACTCCCAGAGAAGCAGACGTGATCCGTTTGTATTTTGGACTTAGGAAACCAGCATCCTATGACTTTGGAAGAAATTGGGGAAACCTTTGATCTGACTCGTGAGCGTGTACGTCAAATAAAAGAAAAAGCAATTCGGAGATTAAAACATACATCCAGAAGCAAGATATTAAAAACTTACCTTGGGTAAGTTTAAATTCCAAAGCTCAAAAAACAAATTCCAACTGATCAATCCGGGATTTGAAATTTGATAACCGGAATTTCACAGTAACAAACAGTTAATCATAACTGTTCGTTTTTTGATTGATGAAAGAACCCTTGGCTGATTACCGGGGGTTCACTCTTTTAGTGAAACTTTGGTTTGAGCCATCAAACCAACTAGTTGAACTAATCGCGTTGAATGACGCGATCTTTTGAAGTGAATCGAAAAGTGAAACTTTGGTTTGAGCTATCAAACCATTTAGTTGAACTAATCGTGTTGAATGACGCGATCTTTTTAATGGAATGATAATCGGGAAGAAACTTTATTCTGGTTTTCCTTAATACTTCTTAACTTGGTGATTTACGAATTACGAATTTTCTTGATTATCATTTAAAAAGAATTCTTATTTTGTTCATTTCCTGATCACGAATCAAAATCGAGACTAACTAGTTGCTAATCTATTTCCGACTGAAAATTCACTATTTCTTCCGATTACATCTGAATTCATTCAAACGGTTTCGAATCTCATTACTTTACGAATTTCAGATTTAGAATCTTCTAATCACTACTTGACCTGACACTACTGATTCACTGATTCACTTTTTTATCCCATCTTCCGTCTTCCCTAAGGGAAGAAACTTTATTCTGGTTTTCCTTAATACTTCTTAACTTTGGTTTGAATTTACGAGTTACGAATTACAATTTACGATTTACGATTTACGATTCACTGATTCACTGATTCACTGATTCACTTATTCACTGATTCACTTACCATTCACTAAGGAGAAATTCATTCTGATTCCTTACTACTTCACGTTCGAATTCACGATTTACGATTACGATTTACGATTTACGATTCACGATTTACGATTCACTTATTCACTACTTACGCAGTTCACGAATCACTGTTTCACTTTTTTCCCACTTTTTTACTCTCTCACTTAATAAATTCCTATATTTAAGAATTAAGTAATCCTAAACCAGCAATAATAAATGCTCCACACCCTCTGTTACGTAAGTAGTTGTAAAGACACCTTGACTGTAAAAGACCTTGAACATCTGTTTCTAGTGAACAAGC
Organism: uncultured Flavobacteriaceae bacterium; assembly: GCA_963722665.1. Lineage (GTDB taxonomy): Bacteria > Bacteroidota > Bacteroidia > Flavobacteriales > Flavobacteriaceae > Site-B1. The sequence goes on along the minus strand of CAVRNW010000017.1, from coordinate 3,284 downwards.
GTAATAATACGGAACACAATGTTTCGGGTATCCTTATCTATAATAACGGGAATTTCCTTCAGATCCTGGAAGGAGAGGAAAACATGGTAAAGTCCCTTTTTAAGAAGATCACCCGCGATCCGCGGCACAGAAACCTTATTCCTCTCATTGATAATCCTCTTGACGAACGCATCTTTCATGATTATGAAAGCGGATTCATCCATTTTGAAGACCCTAAAAGAAGAAATGAGCTGCATAATTACATCGGCTGGCTTAAAGAGGCTGAGATCAAAAATGTTGATAAGGTCATCAGGGTAGTAGAAAACTTTATTGGTGAATCCTGATGTTAAGGAATTATGATTGATTGTGATTTAGGATTAGATTTGAGAATTGAGAATTGAGAATTGAGATTTACGAATAACAATTTAACTTACCTTTCACCGTTGACGAGTTACGAATTACGATTGACGATTTGGGATTTGGGATTCGGGATTGACGATTTTATTCGAATTACGATTAACGAATTGACGATTAACTGATTACGGAATTACGATTGACACTGTTTCACGATGCTTCACGATTTTTTTTACCCATCTTCCGTCTTCCCATAAGGGATTACGAAACTTTATTACATGACTTTTATCTTAATGCTTCGAAACTATTGCGTTTGCGAATTACGAGTTACGATTGACGAATTACGAACTTTACGATGTTACGATTCACTGATTACGAATTACGATTGACGATTTACGATTTACGAATTGCGAATTACGATTGACGATTTACGATTACTGCTTCACTGATTCACTCATTCACTCATTCACCCGATTCACGATTGACGAGTTACGATTTACGATTCGACTTTTCTGAATTACTAACTGATTGCACTCGATTCACGATATTCACGGTTCACGATTACGATTCACTGATTCACTGATTCACTAATTCACTTACTCACTCATTCACCAATTCACACCCAACCTTTTTACTTATATTTGTCAAAACTTACAACTCAACATACATGTCTTCAAAATTAATTGCTCCTTCCATTCTGGCGGCCGATTTCGGGAATTTACAGCGCGATATTGAAATGGTCAACAACAGTGAGGCCGACTGGATACATATCGATATTATGGATGGTGTCTTTGTGCCCAATATTTCCTTCGGAATGCCTGTGCTTAAAGCCATTGCCAAAGCATGCTAAAAAACCACTGGATGTGCACCTTATGATCGTGGATCCTGACCGATATATCAAGACCTTTGCCGATCTGGGGAGTGATATCCTTACCGTGCATTATGAAGCCTGTACCCATTTGCATCGTACCCTTCAGGCTATCAAGGCCGAAGGCATGAAAGCAGGGGTTTCCCTGAACCCGCATACCAATGTAAGTTTACTGGAAGATACCATTCAGGATATTGACCTGGTGTTGATCATGAGTGTGAATCCCGGATTTGGCGGACAAAGTTTTATTGAGAATACTTATAGTAAGATAGAACAGTTAAAAGCCCTTATCAAGAAAAAAGGCGCTTCCACACTTATAGAAATAGATGGTGGTGTGACCGATAAAAATGCGAAGAAACTGGCTCAGACCGGAGCCGATGTATTGGTAGCAGGCAGTTTTGTGTTTAAGAGCAGTGATCCTGCAAAAACCATCAAGGATTTAAAATCATTAGCAAATAGCTAAGCTAACTATTGCTTCTCGACTGAATTTTGTCTTCGATGTCATTCGAGCACTAGCTGACAATCGATGACAATATATTTTCAATTGACGAGTACCTTGTGATACAAGTTTAGAAGTCTATGAGAATAATTTACGATTCATGTCATTTTGACTTCGATTCAAAACGAACCTAAATATGACGAAGCCAAGTGAATTTTTTCAGACAATCTGAAAAACCACTCGATTACACTTCGCGATTGAACGAGTTCACTGCCTTACAGAGTTTTTGCTCGTCATCTGCGAATTGAGGGTTTTCGACCATTTAGTTCGCAGATAATTCACTATTTCACATCAAGTTTTATGATTGTTTCAAGATAACGATTATAGTTACATCGTTTCAGAATTTCGATTTGAATTACGATTTGGATCACGATTTACGATTCACGATTCACTAATTCACGAATTCACTGATTCGAATTACAATTCACTGATTCACTACATTACGTTTCACGATTTACGTTTTACTGATTCACGAATTTACTGATTGACAATTCACGCATTCACGATTGACGATTTACGAATTGACGATTGACGAATTACGATTTACGAATAACAATTTAACTTTTACGATTCACCGTTTCAGTTCGAATTACGATTGACGATTTGGGATTTGAGATTTACGATCAGATTGAGCGATTGACAATTTACGAATAACAATTTAACTTTTACCTTTCACTCTTTACTTTACTGTTTCACTTTTCACTGCTTCACTGATTCACTGATTCACTGATTCACTCATTCACCCTTCACGATTGACGAGTTACGATTACGATTCACTGATTCACTGATTCACGAATTCACTGATTACTGATTCACGAGTTACGGATTCACGAATTACGATTAACGATTGATTCACTACATTTACGATTCACTGCATTCACTGATTCACGTTTCACAATTCACTGATTTACGAATTACAATTCACGATTTACGATTCACGAATTTGACTTGAATTCACGATTCACAATTTACTGATTCACGATTTACGATTTACGAATTCACTGATTCACGATAAACTAACTCTCTTCTTCTCCATAACCATAACCATAACCATAGTTATAGCCATAGGAACGGTTAGATGCTACCTACAGAATTGATCACAAAGGCCAGATTCTTGATCTTTTTGTTCTTATGCAGTTCAATGGCATGATCCAGCAGATTCTTCTCGGTGAAATTGGCTCGCGTGATATATAAGGTTGCATCTGCGAATTGTGAGATCAACAGGGTATCTGTTACCAGAATGGTTGGTGCCGTATCCACAATGATATAATCATAAAGCGATTTAGCTTCTTCCAGCAAGGTCTCAAACCGGCCGTTGGTCAAGAGATGCGCCGGATTTGGCGGTAAGCTTCCCGAAATAAGGATATCATGACTTGGATGCTTTTCAAAACCTTTTATCAGGATCTTTTTCCAGTCCACTTTGACATCATATAAATAATTGGACAAGCCCAATTTCGTTCTTGTCTTTATTGATATAATTATGCAACTGCGGATTTCTAAGATCTGCACCAATTAATAGAACCTTCTTATTTAAACTCGCCAATGCCAGAGACAGATTCAAACTCACAAAGGTCTTCCCTTCTC
>CAVRNW010000016.1:0-17146 GCA_963722665.1 uncultured Flavobacteriaceae bacterium | reverse complement strand
TATTAAAGTATCGTAATCCTATAGTATCTGTTTTATAAGTTGTTGCAAATACATCAGCATATAATTCATTTACATATTTGGTTACTGCATAAGGAGATAATGGTTTGCCAATATTATCTTCAACCTTAGGAAGTTCCTTACTATCTCCATAAGTAGAACTGGAAGCTGCATAAACCATTCTCTTGACTGATTTACTGTCTTTTAAAGCAATCATCATGTTTAAAAATCCAGTAATATTAACTTCATTAGTTGTTGCAGGATCTTGTATTGACCTTGGAACAGACCCTAATGCAGCCTGATGGCTTACATAATCTATTCCTTCCATGGCATCTTTACAGGTTTGAAGGTCTCTTATATCGCCTTCAATGAGTTCAAAAGCAGGATTATTTTTAAATTCTTCTAAATTTTCTTTATAACCATTAGAAAAATTATCCAATACTCTTACTTTTTTGGCATTATATTTAAGCAGATATTCTACTAAATTTGATCCTATAAAACCTGCTCCACCAGTAATTAAAAAACTGTGATCTTTGAGGTCTGTTTCGTGATATTTATTTGTATACATTATAATCTGGCGTCAACTAAGTGTTTAGGAAATAAGGATTTTACATCAAAAATTACAGCATGCTTAGATTTCATTTTGGCTAGATCCAATTCTAAAAATTCTTTGTGCGAAACTGCTAATATGATGGCATCATATTGATCTTTTAAAGAATTTCGTAGTTGTGATCAGATCAACACCATATTCATGCTTCACTTCTTCGGGTGAGGCCCATGGATCATATACATCTACATTGACGTCATATGATTCAAATTCTTCAACTAATATCAATCACTCTTGAGTTTCTTATATCAGGACAATTCTCCTTAAATGTAATTCCCAGAACAAGAGCATTTGAATTTTTAATAGTAGCCCCTTTTTTGATCATCATTTTGACCGTTTCCTGGGCGACATAACTTCCCATACTGTCATTCATCTTTCTTCCGGCTAAAATAATCTCTGGATTATATCCTGATTCAATAGCTTTTTGCGCTAAATAATATGGGTCAACCCCAATACAATGGCCTCCTACTAATCCCGGTGTAAAATTTATAAAATTCCATTTTGTTCCTGCAGCTTCTAAAACGGCTTTCGTATCAAGATCAAGGATCCTGAAGATCTTTGAAAGTTCATTAACAAAAGCTATGTTAATATCTCTCTGTGAATTTTCTATGACTTTGGCGGCCTCCGCTACTTTTATTGAAGGTGCCATATGTGTTCCGGCAGTAATGATAGACTTGTATAGATCATCAACAATCTTAGCTATTTCAGGAGTTGAACCTGAGGTCACTTTTAAAATTTTAGTGACTGTATGTTTTTTATCTCCAGGATTGATCCTTTCAGGTGAATACCCGACAAAAAAATCTGAATTAAATTTTAATCCTGATATCTGTTCTAAAATTGGAACACATATATCCTCTGTTGCACCCGGATATACTGTTGATTCATAAATAACTATGTCGTTTTTCTTTAATACTTTACCAACTGTTTCACTGGCCTTAATTAAAGGGGTGAAAATTGGTTTGTTCAATTCATCCGTAGGAGTAGGAACCGTAATAATATAAATATTTGAACCCGAAATGTCTTCAAGTTTATCGGTAACAAAAAGACCTTTGGTTTTATTTAAATCCTTTATTAGGACACTTTTTAAATTATCATTTTCTACTTCCAGTGTTCTATCGATCCCTGAATTAAGCTCATTTATCCTTTTAGTATCGATATCAAAACCGACGGTATGAAATTTTTTAGCAAATTCAACGGCCAAAGGTAATCCTACATAGCCGAGTCCAATTGTTGCAATCTTATAATTTCTATTCATTATTTTCTTCTTTTTTTTGAGGCGTAAATTTAATTATTTGTGATGTCTAACTTATCGTTTTCTTTTAAATATTTTTAAGAATTTTCTTAATCTGGATTTCTCCTTATCATCTTCGTGATATCCTTTGCTATAACCACCATAGCCGTAACCATATCCATAGCCATAGCCGTAACCATATCCATAGCCATATCCGTATTTAGCTTTAACATCAAAGTCATTATAAACAAAACTTAAATTCCTGACTTCTCCTTTTTTGTGTTTTTCATTTATCAAATTGAGCATTCCTTTTTTAGTATAGTCCTGTCTTATCAAATACAAAGTGGCATCCACATATTGAACCAATTCAATGGCATCGGAAACCAGACCTATCGGAGGTGTGTCCAGAATAATATAATCGTAGGATTTTTTAAGATCGGAAATCAGTTTATCCATATTATCATTCATTAATAGCTCTGAAGGATTAGGAGGTACCGGCCCGGAAGTAATAACATCTAAATATGGAATTTTGGTTTTTTGTATAACATCGCTCATTGTTTTGTCATCGATGAGGTAATTAACAACACCGATATCATTATGGATGTTAAAATCACCAAATATTTTTGGCTTTCGTAAATCCAATCCTACCAAAACGGTTTTCTTTTCACTTAATGCAAATACCGTTGCAACATTTATAGAAACAAAAGTTTTTCCTTCACCACTAACTGAAGAAGTCACCATGACTGTTTTACTACCCTCGACACTATGCTTTTTATACATATATTGAAGACTTGATCTGATAGCTCTAAACCCTTCTGCCACTGCAGATTTTGGTTTTTCATAAACTGCAAGATTATTGGATGCTTTGTTTTTGCCAATTACTCCAATTATTGGAATTGAGGACAAGGATTCGACATCCTGAGGGCCATGAATATTCTTATCAGTAATTGTAACAATAAATGCCAGTAATAATGGTAATAATAATCCGGCAAAAATGGCAATAAAATAATTGGCATTATTATTTGTACCTAACACTCCGCCTCCAATATCCTTTGCAGGATCTATAACCAAAATATCAGAGATATTTGAAGCTTTTACAATGCCTGCTTCACCGAGTTTTGCTAAAAATACATTATAAGTTTGCTCACTTAAATTATATTGCCTTTGAATGGTAAGCAACCTTTGCTGGTCCTCAGGTAGTTTTAAAAACTGAGATTCTGCTTGAGATAATTTATTATTGATATCCTTTAATTGTGATTTGGTCACATTATCTGCTGCACTGATGTTTTCTAGAAGCACAGCTTTAATTCCTTCTATTTGCCTGTCCAGATCATCAAAAATTGAGGCATCTTTTCTGACAGAATATTCAAGTTGAGATCTCTGAACTGAAAGTTCATTAATTTTTCCAATATTACCAACAATGTTACCTTCGTCTATCCCGGCAATTGACGGAGCCGGGATATCGGTAAAGGTCTTGCTATTCAATAAATAATTCTTTAAAATAGCATAGTAAGAAAGTTTTCTGTTTAAAGATTCTTTTTCCTGATCATATTTTGACAATTTTCCAGTAAGCAGACTACTTTCATCACTTATATTGTAGATCTTATTCTTCTTTCTATAGGCGTTTAATTCATCAGCATTTTCTATTAATTCACTTCTAACTTTCACCATCTGATTTTCAATGAAATTTATGGTATTAGTTGCAAATTGATTTTTTCTGTTCAATTGATCCTCACTCAAGACTTGAACCGTCATATTCAAGTAATCTACGATCTTGGCTTTATTAACATCAACTAAACTTATATTCAAAATTGATGATCCTGTTGTATTCTGAACACTTAATCTGCCGTTGTATGATGCTACAATACCATCAAAATTATTGAATCTTATAAAGTATTCCTCTCCAGCTTTCGCTGTACGGTTTTCAGCTGAAGTAATTTTACCTTTCAAAAAAGGAAGGTTTATTGAATCCCCTAGTTTGTATATCTTTGAGAATAACCCCTGATCAACATCAACAACGGATCTTTTTTTATCAAAATAATTTAGTGTTGCTGCTTTAGTACCAGGAAAATCTACTTCTAACTTAAATTCATTACTATTTAAAAAAAGAATTTTTATTGGTTTATAAAGTAATTGTCCAAAATCTTCAGTAGGGTTAAATACAAAAGGCGTTGATTTGTATACATCTTCCATCCTAAATCTTCCTTGCTTTAAATATTGCATATAAAACTTAAGCCTTTCGACCACCTTTTCATTATGAGACCTGGATTTCAGGGAAACTACCACAGTTTGCACCTTGCCTGTTACACCTCCCCAGTTAAAGGTTAAACTGGTATTAGATGTAAACAATGGGTTCTTATCATCCTGAATAGATATTTGGGTACTTAATCTATAACTCTTTTGTTTCCTGATGTTGAGCTGATAGGCAATGACCAATCCTATTCCTATACAAAGAACAAATAGCTTCCAGTAGCTTAATGCCCTGAATAAAAAAGCCTTGAAATCAAATATATTTTGTTTCTCTAAAAATTCAAATTCTTCATTCATAAAATAAACATTAGAGATTTTTAACTAAAAAATAAGTAGAAACTACAACTGAAAAAATAGAAGCAACAGTTCCTAAGGTTTGGGTAAAAGTTTCGCCTACGCCAATAAATTTGCGTTTTAAAGGCCTGACATAGATCATGTCATTAGGCTGAACATAATAATATGGTGATCTGATCGCTGCAATATCAGTTAGATCAATATGATGAATTTTTTGACCTTGTGGATACTGTCTGATAATTAGAACATCCTTTCTGTTTCCTGTTGATTTTATATCTCCGGAATTAGCCAGGGCTTCTATAATATTCACCTTATCCTGAAACAAGGTTTTAGTACCTGCTCCACCAACTTCTCCCAGAACTGTAAAGCGAAGACCGGCAAGCTTAACAGTTACATATAGTTGTGCGGTTTCCTTGAAATATTGTTTTAGCAACTCTTCTTTTACTTTTTCCTCAATTTCCTCAATTGTTAATCCAAGTACTGAAATACTGCCCAATATTGGAAATTTGATATTGCCATGATCATCTACTGTAAAACCATTAAAATACAAATTTCCTCCAGATGAGCTCAAACTTTCTCCAACCGGGTTAAAGATTGCTGTCAATTCAGGGTCAAGAGCTTTTACAGTAATGCTTAACATATCATTGGTCTGCACCCGGTAAGGTTGTACCAAAGACGTAATGATCAGTGAATCATTAATTATGGTTCCCTTATCTTGCAGGTATACTACTCGTTTACTGGTTATGCAGGATGAAGCAAAAAAAACAAAAATTAAACCAATAGCAAAGCATAATTTTTTCATAATGAGGCATATTCTTAAGTCACAAATATAGCTTTTCATCGTGAATAATAAAACTTTTATCGGATTTTTTGGTTTTTTATCCGTTATTTGCAAAAACCGAGGAATGAATTACCTTACCGTTGAAAATATTGCTAAAAGCTATGGAGAACTAAATCTTTTTAAGAACATCTCTTTCAGCATTCACAAAGACGAAAAAATTGCATTTGTTGCAAAAAATGGTACCGGAAAAACGTCACTACTTAATATTTTAACAGGAAATGATGAACCTGATACTGGAAGTATAGTTTACAGAAATGGATTAAAAATTTCCTATTTATCTCAGGAACCGGAATTAAATCAAGAATTGACAGTTGAACAAACCATTTTTGATAATGATAACCATATCCTAAAAGTTATAAAAACGTATGAAGATGCACTTTTAAATCCAGGCAATTCTAAAGTTTACCAAAAAGCATTTGAGCAAATGGAAATTAATAATGCCTGGTCTTTTGAAACATTATACAAGCAACTTCTTTTTAAATTTAAACTTGAAAATTTACAGGACAAGGTCAGTACCCTTTCCGGAGGACAAAAGAAACGTCTGGCATTAGTAAATACGCTGTTAAATAATCCTGATCTATTAATTCTTGATGAACCTACCAACCATCTTGATCTGGAAATGATCGAATGGCTTGAAGAATTTTTTAAAAAGGAAAAAATAACTCTTTTCATGGTTACACATGACAGATATTTCCTGGAAAGAGTTTGTAATGAGATCATTGAACTAGATAATGGACAATTATATACCTACAAAGGAAATTACTCATATTATCTAAATAAAAAAGAAGAAAGACTTGCTCAAGAATCCATCTGAAGTTGATAAAGCAAAACAATTATATAACAAAGAACTTGACTGGATGAGAAGACAACCCAAAGCCAGAACAACCAAATCCAAATCCAGGATCGATGATTTTCAGGATATAAAACATCGCGCCCATCAAAGAAGAAAAGAGCATGTTATTCAATTAGAGATAAATATGGAACGACTTGGTAACAAGATCATTGAGCTGCATAATTTAAGTAAGTCTTTTGGCAACAATGTCATTTTAAATAAGTTTGATTATGGTTTTAAAAAGGGAGAAAGAGTCGGAATTATAGGTAAAAATGGTTCCGGAAAATCCACCTTTCTTAATTTATTAACAGGAAGTCTTCAGCCAGACTCAGGAAAAATTGTTATCGGTGAAACTGTTAAACTTGGGTATTATACTCAAGATGGAATTAAGATAAAACCCGGTCAAAAGGTAATAGATGTAATAAGAGAATATGGAGATTATATTCCTCTTAAAAAAGGGAGACAAATAAGTGCCCAACAACTACTGGAACGCTTTCTGTTTGACAGAAAAAAGCAATATGATTTTGTTGAAAAATTAAGTGGTGGTGAACTTAAACGGTTGTACTTATGTACCGTCTTAATTCAAAATCCTAACTTTTTATTTCTTGATGAGCCTACCAACGACTTAGATATTGTAACTCTAAATGTTTTGGAGCAATTTCTACTAGATTTTCCAGGCTGTATTATAGTCGTATCTCATGACCGTTATTTCATGGATAAAATTGTAGATCATTTGCTGGTTTTTAAAGGAGATGGTATTATTGAGGATTTTCCGGGAAATTATTCTGATTACAGAATTTATGAAGATAGCAAACCGCCGGAATTCAAATCTGAATTAAAATCAAACGAAAAAAAGAACTGGAAAAAGGATAGTAACATTCAACTTTCTTACAATGAACAAAAAGAATACAAAAACATTGAAAGTAAATTAAGATCTTTAGAACTCGATAAAAAGAATTTTGAAGGGCAGTTCAATAATGCCGAATTGACCCAAGAAGAAATAAATGAACTCTCCAACAAACTTCAATCAATAATTAATGAAATTGAAGAAAAAGAAGAGCGTTGGTTTGAACTTACTGCAAAACTTGAAGATTAGTGTTATATACAGTACTTGAATATATAAAATTTCTTTTATTCTCAACTAATAAGCATGGGATTCATTCACCTTTCGTGTATAATTTGGTTACAAAATGTTTTTATGATACCAAATTTTATAAAGAATATAAAATAATAAAAGATTACCGCAACATTCTAAATAAAAACAAATCGGTCATATACTGTAAAAGATTTTGGTGCTGGGAGTAAGGTATTTAAAACGGAATCCAGAAAAGTGTCTGATATTTCGAAAAATGCCGGAATAACTAAAAAAAGAGCTCAATTACTATTTAGAATTTCAAAGTATTTTAAACCAAATTCAATTCTTGAATTAGGCACATCACTTGGAATGTCAACCTGCGCTTTAAGTTTAGGTAATCCTAAAGCTAAAATTACTACAATTGAAGGTTGTCCTGAGACATCAGCAATCGCAAAAGAACAATTCAAATTATATAAACTGAACAATATTAATCTGATCGTAAATGAATTTGAAAACGAGTTGAATAGTTTGAAAAGTAAAAAATTCGATTTCATTTATATAGATGGAAACCATCAAAAGGAAGCTACGATCAACTATTTCAATACTCTTTTAAAATCGGTACATAATGACTCCTTGATGATCTTTGATGATATTCACTGGTCAAAAGGGATGACCGAAGCCTGGGAAACCATTAAACAGGATCCAAATGTCACTTTGACCATTGATACTTTTTATTGGGGATTTGTTTTTTTTAGGAAGGAACAAGAAAAGCAACATTTTACAATCAGACTGTAACAAGATTACATTTATAACGTCATATAAAATATAAAAATCCTGTATCTTGCATACTTAAAATTACGAGCTGAAAAATGAGCAATGTTATTGAAATAAGAAATATTATTAGAGATTTTCCACTTGGCCAAGAAACTGTTCATGTTTTAAAAGGAATCGATCTTGACATAGAACGCGGTGACTACATTGCAATAATGGGGCCTTCCGGATCGGGTAAGTCTACTCTTATGAATCTTTTAGGTTGTTTGGATACTCCAACTTCCGGAAGTTACATCCTTAATGGAAAAGATGTAAGCAAAATGAGTGATGACGATCTAGCCGAAATAAGGAATCATGAAATAGGCTTTGTATTTCAAACTTTTAATTTGTTACCTCGTACAACTGCTCTGGAAAATGTTGCACTGCCAATGGTTTATGCGGGTATTTCAAAAAAAGACAGAACTAAACGTGCAGAAGAAGTTTTAACTGATGTTGGTTTAGCTGACAGAATGGACCATAAACCAAATCAACTATCTGGTGGACAAAGACAGCGTGTGGCGGTTGGAAGAGCATTGGTCAATAAACCTTCAATAATTCTTGCAGATGAACCAACCGGAAACCTGGATTCTAAAACATCCAAGGAAATTATGGATCTGTTAGATGAAATCCATCAGAACGGTAATACGGTAATAGTAGTAACTCACGAGGAAGACATCGCTGCCCGAGCTCATAGGGTTATCCGTTTAATTGATGGAATGGTAGACAGTGACCAAAGAAATAAATGAAAGAAGTAGTCATTTACATAATTCTTATTAGTATTGCAGCTGTTTTTGTCATTATCAATTATAAAAAGAGTCATGGATCTTATAGAAACAGAAAACACAAAAAATTCCGAGACAGTTATTTAGAAAAAAGGAAACAGAAAGAAAAGGATGAAGATCTACACTAAGACAGGTGACAAAGGAACCACAGCATTATTTGGCGGAACAAGAGTGCCCAAACATCATATAAGAATTGAAAGCTATGGAACGGTAGATGAGCTTAATTCACATATAGGCCTTGTTAGAGATCAAAACATAAATACTCATTATAAAGACGTCTTAATTAATATTCAAGACAAACTATTCACTGTTGGCTCTATCTTAGCAACAGACCCAAAAAAAGCGATATTGAAGAGTGGTAAAGAACGGTTGAATATTCCAAAAATTTCAAATGACGACATTGAATTGCTAGAAAAGGAAATTGATGCAATGAACGAAAGTTTACCGCCAATGACCAACTTCATTCTTCCTGGAGGACACCAAACGGTGTCATTCTGTCATATTGCTAGAGGAGTTTGCAGAAGAGCAGAACGATTGGCTGTTGCCTTGAACGAAATTGCTCCTTTCCAACCAGAAACACTTACCTATCTCAATCGTCTTTCTGATTACTTATTTGTCTTGGCACGAAAGTTGTCATATGACCTTCAAGCAGATGAAGTTAAATGGATTCCGAAAAAACTGGAATAAATTAAACTGAATCTATATTATTAACAACGCAAAATATATTTGCCTAGGCAAGTTTCCTTGAAACTTATACGTTCTTAAAATTATTAATTTAAATAATTCAATTTTTTCTTGCTTATACAAACTAAAAAATTATTTTTGCAAAAAATTAAATGAATTATAAATGTATTGGACATTAGAACTAGCATCATATTTAAGTGATGCACCCTGGCCGGCAACAAAAGATGAATTAATAGACTATGCAATTAGGACTGGAGCTCCTCTAGAAGTTGTTGAAAACTTACAAGCAATTGAGGATGAAGGAGATTCTTACGATTCTATTGAAGAGATCTGGTCAGATTATCCAACCGATGAAGACTACCTCTGGAATGAGGACGAATATTAATTAGTATTAAAATTAAGTTAAAAGTCTCATGTTTGAGACTTTTTTTATATGCTTTTATTTCAATTACCACATCACAAAATGTATCTTTGAATCACTTTAAAAGCAAAACATAGCATAATAAAATCAATCAGTCTAAACTGATTTTAAACATAAAATTAAAAACACATGAGTTTTTTAAATTCAGTATTAAAAGTGTTTGTGGGCGACAAATCTAAACAAGATGTCAAAGCCCTTTCACCAATAATAAACCAAGTAAAAGCATTCGAAACTGCGTTTGAAGCCTTATCACATGATGAATTAAGAGCGAAAACAACAGAATTTAAACAAAGAATCGAAGATGCAAGAAAAGAATATCAGGACAGTATTACTGAATTCCTTCAAGAGGCAGAATCTACTGAAGATATAGATAAAAGAGAAGATATCTATAATGAAATTGATAAAATTAAGGATCAGTCATATAAAGTAACTGAAGACACACTTAACGAAATAATGGCCGAAGCCTTTGCAGTTGTAAAGGAAACAACAAAACGTTTTAAAGAAAATGCAACTATAAAGGTAAAAGCAAGCACATTTGATAGAGAACTATCAGGCACTAAAGAATATGTTACCTTAGATAATGACCATGCCATATGGTCAAATTCCTGGGATGCCGCTGGAAAACCTATAGTATGGGATATGATACCCTATGATGTTCAATTGATAGGTGGTGCTGCCTTGCATCAGGGAAAAATAGCGGAAATGCAAACGGGTGAAGGAAAAACATTAGTGGCAACACTTCCCATGTATTTAAATGCTCTGTCAGGAGAAGGTGTTCACCTGGTAACAGTTAACGATTATCTTGCAAAACGTGATAGTGCATGGATGGCTCCAATTTTTGAATTTCATGGATTAACTGTGGATTGTATTGACTATCACCAACCTAATTCTGCCGCTCGTAAAAAAGCCTATAATGCAGATATTACATATGGAACCAATAATGAGTTTGGTTTTGATTATTTAAGGGATAATATGGCCAACTCTATCGACGATCTTGTGCAGAAACCTCATCATTATGCAATTGTGGATGAAGTGGATTCAGTTCTGGTAGATGATGCGAGAACACCTTTAATAATCTCAGGTCAAATTCCTGAAGGTGACAGACATGAATTCAACGAACTGAAACCAAAAGTCGATGATATAGTCAATGTGCAGCGCAAATATCTAACCGGAGTTTTGGCAGAAGCTAAAAAACTTATTGCAGAAGGTGATGAAAAAGAAGGAGGTTTTCAATTATTAAGGGTTTTCAGAGGAATTCCAAAAAACAAGGCATTAATTAAGTTTTTAAGTGAAGAAGGAGTCAAGCAATTACTCCAAAAAACAGAAAACTTTTATATGCAGGATAACAACAGGGAAATGCCGAAAGTTGATGCGGAGCTATACTATGTTATCGATGAAAAGAATAATCAAATTGAATTATCAGATAAAGGAGTTGAATATCTATCCGGTAAAGACGATCCGGACTTTTTTGTAATGCCGGAAATTGGGATTGAAATTGGCAAAATTGAAGCTCAGGATCTACCCTTGGAAAAAGAAGCTGAACTTAAGGAAGAATTATTTAAAGACTTTGGAGTAAAATCTGAACGAATTCATACATTAAATCAACTTTTAAAGGCTTATGCCCTTTTTGAAAAAGATATTCAATACGTTGTTATTGAGAATAAAGTCATGATCGTTGATGAGCAAACTGGTCGTATCATGGATGGCCGACGTTATAGTGATGGTTTGCATCAGGCAATTGAAGCAAAAGAAAATGTAAAAATTGAAGATGCTACTCAAACTTATGCAACAATTACTCTTCAAAACTATTTCCGTATGTATCGCAAACTTTCCGGAATGACTGGTACAGCAGTAACAGAAGCTGGTGAATTTTGGGAAATTTATAAGTTGGATGTCGTTGAAATACCAACTAACAGACCTGTCGCCAGAGATGACCGAGAGGACCTTGTTTACAAAACAAAACGTGAAAAATATAACGCTGTAATAGATGAGGTTACTAAACTATCACAGGCAGGGCGACCAATTCTTATTGGTACGACATCAGTAGAGATAAGTGAACTGTTAAGTAAAATGCTTAGCATAAGAAAAGTTCCCCATAATGTATTAAATGCAAAACTGCATAAAAAAGAAGCAGATATTGTTGCCGAAGCCGGTCAATCCGGTCAGGTGACTATTGCTACCAACATGGCAGGTCGTGGTACTGATATTAAATTATCTGATAAAGTAAAAGAAGCAGGTGGATTGGCCATTGTTGGTACTGAGCGTCATGATTCAAGACGTGTGGACAGGCAATTACGAGGTCGTGCCGGTCGACAAGGAGATCCGGGAAGTTCACAGTTCTATGTATCACTTGAAGATAACTTAATGCGATTGTTTGGAAGTGAACGAATTGCTAAAATGATGGATAGAATGGGATTAAAGGAAGGCGAAGTCATACAACATTCCATGATCTCAAAATCAATAGAACGTGCTCAGAAAAAAGTTGAAGAAAACAACTATGGTGTTCGTAAAAGATTATTGGAATATGATGATGTTATGAACGCACAAAGAGAAGTGGTTTATAAACGTCGCTACCATGCATTATTTGGAGAGCGATTAAGGGTAGACATCGCAAATATGATCTATGACACTTCTGAAATAATAGTTGAAAGGAATAAAGACGCAAACGACTTTAAGAATTTCGAATTTGAATTGATTCGATACTTCTCAATGAGCTCACCCATTTCAGTAAATGAATTTTCTAAACTTACAGTTCAGGAAATTGCAGGAAAGATCTATCATGCAGCTTTTGACCATTATGTTGAAAAAATGGAACGCAATGCCGAGTTAGCTTATCCTGTTGTTAAAAATGTTTATGAAAAACAAGGTAATCAATACAAACGTATAGTAGTGCCATTTACAGATGGTGTAAAAACACTTCAAGTAATAACTGACCTTGAAAAGGCCTATGAATCTAAAGGTAAGCAGTTAATAACAGATTTTGAAAAGAACATCACTCTGGCAATTCTTGATGATGCTTGGAAAACCCATTTACGTAAGATGGATGAACTAAAACAATCAGTACAACTAGCAGTTCACGAACAAAAAGATCCACTGTTGATCTATAAATTCGAGGCTTTTGAATTATTTAAAAGTATTATTGAAGAAGTAAATAAAGATGTGATCTCATTCTTATTCAAAGGTGAGTTACCTCAGGAAACTCAGGATACAATTAAGGAAGCAAGAGCTAGAAAAAGAGAGAAATTAGAAACTAAAAAAGAAGAAATTCCAAATATGGATGAGCGCTCTTCTCAAAGTAGAGCTGCAGGAAACACTCAAAGACAACAGCAAGTAATTGAAACTATAGTGCGTGATAGACCGAAAATTGGAAGAAATGACCGTGTAACCATAAAGCATGTGATGAGTGGTGAAAATAGAACATTGAAGTATAAACAAGCGGAACCTCTAATTAACAAGGGTGATTGGGTTCTAATTGATGAATAACCGAATGCCTTTGCATCTTGATGCTTATCGAGAAGGTATCTCATAAATTATAGATTACAAACCTGAAGTTAACACTTCAGGTTTTTTTTATCAATACATATTCTTACTAAATTTCTCCCATTGAATATGTTACACTGAGTCTTTCAACAGGCTCAAGACAGGCTTCGTTGATCTGCAATTGAAACGTGCTCGAAAGTTGATAAGTAATAAACTCAAACCTCAAAATGGATTTCTACCTTCGGTGGAATGACAAATATTTTATTATATTTAGTAACTAACTAATTACTTAATATCATGAAAAACGTATTAGCAACCATTGCAGGTTTTATAGCTGCAAGCTTAATTGTTTACTTAATAGAACAAATAGGGTGGAAATTCTTCCCATTGCCTGACACCATTAATCCTATGGATGCAGAATCCTTAAAGCAAAATATAGATCTGATACCAAAGGGAAGCATGATTTTTGTAATACTTGCCCATGCAATTGGAACTTTTTCCGGAATGATCCTGGCTGGTTTCATCTCTAAAAAATCCTTAATCCCATCATATATTGTAGGTGGATTAATGATTCTGGCAACCATAACAAACTTAGTTATGATCCCTTCACCAATTTGGTTCATTATTCTTGATCTATTAGGTGTAATTATGGCCTTTTTCATTGCAAAAAATATAGTTCAATCAAAATTCATAAGTAAATAAAGGAATTTATTACTTTTAGTAACTAATTCATTTATTAGATTGGCTAAACACAAAACATACAAAACCACACTGCAAAATGTTGATGGAGTTGAAGATCCTGAAAAAACTAACAAGTCTTCCATATCAAATATTCAGAAAAAAAGAAAAGTTCAGCCTTCAGCTGATGAATTAGTCCATGCAATTCTAGCCGGAGATATTACAGCGTTGAGCCGAGCCATTACTTTAGTAGAAAGTAAGAATCCGGATCATATGGAAAAGGCAAATCAAGTTATAAAAAAATGTTTGCCGCATGCTAATAAATCGATTCGAATAGGAATTACAGGCGTTCCCGGAGTTGGTAAAAGCACTTTTATTGAATCATTTGGAAAACTATTAACAGACAATGGGAAAAAAGTAGCAGTTCTTGCTGTTGATCCGAGTAGTGGGATTAGCAAGGGAAGTATTCTTGGAGACAAAACCAGAATGGAAGATCTGGTTAAAGAAAAAAATGCATTCATTCGGCCTTCTCCATCAGGGGAATCACTTGGCGGTGTTGCAAGAAAAACTCGTGAAACCATAATTCTTTGCGAAGCTGCCGGTTTTGATACAATTATAATTGAAACTGTTGGTGTTGGTCAAAGTGAAACTGCCGTCCATAGTATGGTGGACTTTTTTTTACTTTTAAAATTGGCTGGTGCGGGAGATGAATTACAGGGAATCAAACGGGGTATTATTGAAATGGCCGATGCAATAGCCATTAATAAAGCTGATGGTGATAATCTTAAACGAGCGAATTTAGCTAAATTAGAGTTTAACAGAGCACTTCACTTATACCCTGATAAAGAATCGGAATGGAAGCCTAAAGTAATGCTTTGCAGTGCAATAAAAAAGACCGGAATTGATGAGATCTGGAGTATGATTTGGAGTACATAGACCTGACGAAAAAAAATAATTTTTTTCAGAAAAAACGTCAAAATCAAAATAAATTTTGGTTGCTCCAAACTATTGAGGAACAGCTAAAGAATGAATTTTTTAATGATCCAAAAATCAAAATTGAATTAAAAAAACAACTGGATTTAATTCAAACTAACAGAACTACCCCGTTTGCAGCAGCAGATCATTTAATTCAGTTAAAAAAAGATCTATAGGAAGTTCTCCTTATACCATTTAACCTGCTTTTCAACAGCTTCCAAGAGAGTTGTCTGAGGATTATAATTTAGTAACTTTCCTGCTTTATCAATGTTAGCTTTTGTCCTTAATTGGTCACCTGCCCGTTTGGGTATAACATTCATTTTAATCTTTTTACCAAGAACTTTTTCAACAGCTTCAATTCCTTCCTTAGTTGTATGTTCTACTTCTGTCCCCAAATTGATGACTTCTCCATTAACAACTTCCTCCTTGCCTATTACACTTACTACTCCATCAACTATATCATCTACATCAGTAAAACTTCGTAAATGTTTGTTGCTACCTTCAAAAAGAGGGAATGCTTCCCCTTTTAATCCCAGGTCAATTAGTTTTGTATACATTTTTTCGGGACGTTCACGCGGACCTATTACCGAATACAGCCTCAACGAACAAGATTTCATTTGTTTTTCACGACTTTTTTGCAATACCAGTTGCTCTGCAGCCAACTTTGTCACACCATAATAAGATGCCGGTTTTGGTGCTATATCTTCTGGATAAGTTGCCTCTAGTCCATAAATTGAAGAGGTTCCAATATTTACAAATAATTTTAAATCTGGCAGGCCTAAAGCGTAATCAATAAGATTCTTTGTGGCTATTATATTATTTTCAAAATAGTCTTCAAAAGTTGAAGTACTTGATATTCCAGGTTGAGCTGCATAATGAAAAATGTAGTTAATGTCCTTCGGCAGAACTTTAGCCAAATTGGGTTGCCTTAGATCGTATTCAATTATTTCAACACCTTTTTCAATTAAGGCCTTTTCGTTCAACTTCTTTAGTTTTTTACTATAATACGGGGAAAAATTATCTACTCCAAATACTTCATGACCGAGGCTTTTCAATCTCTCTGAAGTATGAGAACCAATAAAACCAACCGCTCCTGTAACAAGTATTTTCATTTAAACTTAAATTATTAAACAAATTAACAATTTTTATAGTAATTAAGACACCATTGAATTAGATAAAAAAGAATATTTTTGCTCAGTATTAATTGGATTCCGATTGACAAATTATCATTATCGATAACATAGACCATAGTATTTTTTTGAATGAATTATAAACTAGTTTTATTACTCTCCACAGCATTTATACTCCTAAACTTTAATCTGGGGAAATGGGGAATAATGGAAACCAGTGAAGCCAGATATGCCGAAATAAGCAAAGAAATGGTTGAAAATGGAGATTACATTCATCCTAAACTTTTAGGAATCCACCATTATCATAAACCACCTATTACCTATCAAATTACTGCTTTAGGCTATAAAATTTTTGGTATCAATGAATTTGGTGCTCGTTTTTTCTTGCAATTAGCCTTAATAATACAGCTGTTTCTTATTTATAAAATTTCTATTGTTCTGTTCAAGAATAAAGACATTGCTTTAACTGCTTCCTTGATCTATTTTTCATTACCCATCGTATTAATTTCTTCAAGAAATTTAACAACTGATGCTTATTTGAACACATTTATTTTAGCAGCTATCTATTCATGGTTAAACTGGAAAATCAAAAGTCATAAACCATTATTTCTGTACTTATTTTATATATGCTTGGGAATTAGTTTTGAAATAAAAGGACCGGTTTCACTTCTTTTCCCACTCATATTTATCTTAATCTATAGGCTGGTAAATAAAGAAACCATCAAAATAAAGATTCATCATATTCTCGGAATCCTAGTATTTCTTGTTGTCGCATCTGCTTGGTACATTCTTGTGGTTACTGAAAATGTAAAGCTCTGGGACTATTTCTTTAAGGATCAAATTGTTAACAGAATAGCTTCTGAATCATATAACAGAGCGAAACCATTTTGGTTCTATATAGTTACTGTTCCTTTTATTGGATTACCATGGGTCTTTATTTTAGGGCATTATATTAAAAAACGAATGGAAAAATATTCTTATAGCTAAAAATATAGAATTTGTATTATTTCTAACCGTAATAAGTTTGGTTATTATTTTTTCCATTTTTAAAACTAAACT
>CAVRNW010000015.1:0-36538 GCA_963722665.1 uncultured Flavobacteriaceae bacterium | reverse complement strand
GCCTTGGTAAATAGGTGCCCATGTCGTCATCAAAAACAATAGTCACAACAGATAAACCAAATTTAGATATAGACCTGATCTCTTTAACGCCCGGCAGATTGGCGATTTCAAGCTCAATAGGATACGTTATGAATTGCTCGACATCCTGAGTCGGAAAGGTTTCTGGAAGTTGTAATTACCTGAACCTGGTTATTGGTAATATCAGGAACAGCACCAATAGAAATTCTGGTCAGGGAGAATATACCAAAACCAATAACGGATGCAATAAAAAGTAAAATGATAAGCTTGTTCTTTAAGCTAAATCGTATAATTTTTTCTAACATAATTCATAGTAATTATAATCATTAAGTACTGCATAATTTTTAATTTGTACAGCTCAACCAATGTTTTTTATAATGAATTATGATGATTTGGGAGGTTGGAAAACGGACCGTTTTTCGAAGGAAGAAGAAGATTCTTTATAGTAAAAATTAAGCGGTGCCTCAATACCTCTTTGGCTCTTATCTTCAAGATTGAATTTAGAACCTATTGTAAAATCAAAAACTATATGAGTACGATCCTGGTGATGCTTGAATGGCAGTTCCTGATGTTGTTTGTGATCGTTTTGATGTTGTTGCATATCTGACCCGTAATGTTCAGTCAAAAAATCAAAAAAACTGTCTCCGTACATTTCATGATGGTAATCGGCATGTTCCAATAGCACATTCAGTTTTGAAATGTCCTCAAAACTAATGTTAGTACTTTGAATCATTATCAAAGTAGAAAAGAATATGGCAAACAGTTTACTCATAGCACACGCTAAATTAGTAAAAAATAATGTTCAATATGTAATAATAGTTACAAGCCCTTTAAAAATAAGCTTTAAGTTGTATTGTACCTGTATGAATGGACTTGCTTGTTTCCGTTTTCCTACCGAAGTAATTCAAGTTCAGATCCAGGAATTTTGTCAGTTTCTTTTGAGCCAGCAAACTCCAGGTGAAATTCTTAGGGCTGCAAGCCCTCCATCATTTGATAGGCAACAGGAGAGTTTTGATTGCCATTGAATTTGTTAGAAAAATAATTGAATTCTCCATTGATAGCCGACTTCTGATTCTTTGAAAATGAAAAGGACACCCCATATTTTTGCTGCTTTAAGGATTCTAAATTTCCAATAGTATTATCCTTATTGGCGTATTGATAGAATACATCAAATCTGGAATTATTATTAAATAAATAGGATAATTTCGGGTTAAAGCTAATTTCATCAATAGTGTAATTCTTGCTTATAAAATTTTCACTGACACTTTTTCTGTTCCCTAAAATGAAAAAGGTATTCAATAGCCAGCTTGTAGCAAATTTATGTACGAAATTGAATTGATGACTTTCAATGTTATTCTCAATTGATCCAACACTCAAGAGATTTTTAGAGCGATTTGACAGATATGTGTAGGAAGTTGTATAACGCTGCTTACCTCTGTTATAGAACAATACATTTCTGAAACTTAAATTCAAGCCTAATTGTTCATCGCCAAAATCTTTAAAAGGGTTAATATCAAAATTATCATTGTTTCGTCTTATTTTCTTGTCGATCAAATATGATGTCTGATTATACAAATGAGACCAAAATCTGTTTGTAATGGTATCCTTTGAAGTTAACATTTGCGGATTGATCGTTAACAGTTGACTTAACCTGTTTTGATGGGTCTTAATGAATACCCGATTTGGTAAAAGTACACGAACATAGATTCCCTGATCCTGGAATTGTGCTATTTCAAATTCCTCCAATTCCTGAATTCCATTTTCATTATAATCGATCCAAGTGTATGCTCCCTGTCCTTCATCCACCTCAACATAGGTAAAATCCTGTTGAGGCAGAACTCCTGAATTCGTTTCAAAAACCGTATTCCAATTAATCAATTGATCAAATAGTTTTTGATTGTATTGTATCCTTGAATTCAAGGAATTCTCATCCAGGGATCGATTCATCTTCATTTTTCAATTTCCTATAATTCAAGTAAACAGACAGGTTTGTATGTTTGTTATCTAATAGCTTTGATTCTAAGTAATAGGTGTTTGAGGTGTTGACTTTTACTAATTCATTATTCCTTATACTGTCATTAACTCTGTTTTTAAAACCTATTTCTGCAAACACATTAGAACTGTCTCCTATACCATAAAAAACCTCGTACGAAGTGAATTTCTGACTTAAAGGAGTTAATTCCTGAGTTGCAGAATTGGTCTGTTCATTATTCTCCAAAGCTATTTTTGTACCTACCCATTGCTTATTAAAATTATAAGTCACACGGTTAAATGAACGTACAAAATCGGAAGTACTAATAGTAGAATTGGCATTTAGTATGCTACTATTAGAAAATATATTCCAATTATTAAGACTTAGATTGGCAAAAATAATATGCCTGTTACCATTAAAATTGTTTGAATAATTTAAATGCTCAAATTCATACCTGGTCATTCCTTTGACAGAATGATACAGCTCAATTCCTGTGGAAAGCAAGGATTGATCTCCAAATCCAACAGCGTTTTGTGATACATTGGTCTGTTCCAGATTCCAGTCTCGATTGAACTCTGCTCTTTTGTTCAGGCGTTTGAATGGTTTTGAAATTTTCCTGGATTAATGTCGCATCAGCCAATACTTCTAAATTCCATAAACTGTCATTTTTTATGATACTTTGTTTAATGCTTAATTTTCCCGCAAGTCCGTCATTATCTTCATCATCTAAATACGAAAACAAGTTGGAGATCGTTTTGCTCCCGGCTGCTTCAAAATAGATATTGGTTTTTTCCGAAGGATAGTAGCTCCCGTTTATAACCGCCATCTGCAATTTAGTTGGCGCAATTAACTGGACCATTGGCTCATAATTCCCCTGAGGAATTCCCGAAACAGGTTCCATATATTCAAAAATGTTATTGATCGCGCTTGAATTGGTAAGAGATATAATTCCCCTGATTATCACCAACTAATGAAAACCGAACGTTGAATAATTCATCATCAGGATCAATGGAAAACACAAATGCTTCAACGCCATTTATCAACTCTTTTTATATAAGATCCTGTTTTTCGTTGAATGCTTCCGACACTTCTGAAGGAGCGACCATCTGAGTTCGATCGTCTCCGGCATCAGCCAAAACCTGAGCCTGATCTGATGACAAATTTTGTTGCAATGGTTGATTCTTAACATCATTTTCAGAATAAATAGAGGCTCCTATACTAAACTTTTCGCCTTGGTAATTCCCACCACCATAGGCAACGATCCTGGAATAGTTTCGTTCACTATATTGATAATCAACTGTAATTCTCATTTCAGAAGTAACGGGAAATGTGGAATTAAAAATTAGTTCGCCCGCATTATAATCAATTATGTAATCTTTATTTTCCCCGCGTTCCACAGGCACACCATTAACATAAACCGTTTCACTTCCTGAAACTATCAAAACAAAAAGCTCATTATTTGGCCCTTGCAATTTGTAAGGCCCCTGATTTCCTTCCTGGGCAGTAAACTGACTGGTAGTGAACTGACCTCTCACCAATGCTCCTGCTGCAAATACATTGGATTTATTTTCTGACCTGGACAGGTTAGCATTCAAACTCAATCCTTGTACTCGTTTAGAGAATTCTCCAAAATAGGATTGATCGTTTTGCAGATCAATATCTCCTGCTCTAATATTCCAGTTATCGCTGAATAGTTCTATAAAAACCTGATCAAATTCGTCCAGCCTTTGAGAATAACCGCTTTCCTGTAAGGGAATATTAGCATCTTGTATAGAGGCACGAAGCGAGACCTTATCATTCAATTTCCCTGAAACCTGCAGATCTAACTCGCTATTCAAAACAGAATTCTGATTATTACCCACGGTCACTCCTCTTGATATGCTTCCCGAGGTCATTAAACCATCAAATGGAATAAACTTGTCCTCTATATTGCTTTCTGATAATTTGTAGAACTGCTGCATATTTCCCGTGCTTTCAACAATGATACTTTCATCTAACTGAAAATACTTTTTAGTTAAAAAATCGGGATATCGTAAATATTCAATGAATATAGAGTCAGTTTCAATTGGTTTTTTAAAAGTTAAAAGTGCTTTACCAAAATCCACTTTATAAAAGGAAGAATCGATAACTTTTTGGTCTCTAGTCTTTATAATAAATCTGCTTGGATTTATGCTTACACTATCTACATAAACAGAATCCTTTACCGCAACTGATTTAGTAATATAAGTTGATGTTTTGTCCTGCGCAACAACACAAGAACAGATCAGCAGGAAAAAAAGAGAAATCTTATATTTCATCTATTACAATAAACTTCAAACAAGCAATATTATTTTGTTAATAGAAATAGTTAAAACTCCCATAATTTAGTGGTGTAAATGTAAAGCATTATTTAATTTAGCCGAAATTAACCGGGTTTGCAAAACAAATTGAGTATTCCTGATGAAGATCAGGTTCTCATCCTTTTAAAATTGAATACATGAAAATCATCTCCTACAATGTCAATGGCATAAGAGCTGCCATAAATAAAGGATTTATAGATTGGTTAAAAAGTGCCAATCCAGATGTGGTGTGCCTCCAAGAGATCAAAGCCATGGAAGAGCAACTTGATCTGGATATGTTCGATGAGGCAGGATATAAACATAATTACTGGTTCAGTGCTCAAAAAAAAGGGTACAGTGGCGTTGCTATTTTAAGCAAGACCAAACCGGATCACGTTGAGTTTGGAACAGGAATAGACTCGATGGATTTTGAAGGAAGAAATCTTCGTGCCGACTTTAATGGTACTTCTGTTATGAGCATGTATTTACCTTCAGGTACAAACGATGAAAGATTACAGCATAAATTTGATTATATGGATATGATCCATGATTATTTAAACGACCTAAGAAAAGAAATTCCAAACCTAATTGTTTGTGGGGATTATAATATTTGTCATGAAGAAATCGATATTCATAACCCTAAAATGAAAGGTGTGTCAGGGTTTTTACCTGAAGAACGTGAGTGGCTGGGAAAATTTATCAACAGTGGATTTATAGATTCTTTCAGGCACTTACATCCTGAAAGACAAGAATATAGCTGGTGGAGTTACAGGGCTAATGCAAGGGCCAATAACAAAGGCTGGCGCCTGGATTATGCCATGGTTTCAAAACCTTTACAAGAAAAAATAAAAAGAGCCGTTATACTGACTGGAGCAGTACATAGTGACCATTGTCCAATTTTATTAGAACTAGAAAAAAATTAGATGGCAGTACCGCTAGATATCGGGTTCAGTCGCAGTTGGCAGTTAATTAATCTACTGAAGACTGTGTACTGATAACTTAAGACTTTAACATTAAAAAATTAAATCAATTATGAAAAACAGAATTTTAATATTCTTATTCGCAACTTTTTTACTTACAAATTGTGTCTCGCCTAAAGTTTATAAGGACCTGGAGGATAAATATGCAGACCTAAAGAGAGAAAATAAAAATCTTTCAGAAGATTATGAAGCCTTATTAAATTCTAAAAATGAAGCACAAAACAGTTTAAATAAATTGCAAAAGCAATATGATGAGGCTCTTGCCCAACGTGATAAATTACAAAGTGATTATAATGCCACTAAATCCAGTTTAGATAATCTTAAGGCTTCTTATGATGCCCTGGAACAAAACAGCTCATCAGAAATTGCTAAGAACTCACAAAAGAACAGAGAACTATTGGCTCAACTGGAAGCTAAAGAACAGGCCCTGGCAACCGAAAATGAGCGTTTGAAGAACTTAAAGAAAGAACTGGAAGCGCGCTCCAATAGAGTCGCCGAACTGGAAAATGTCATAGCTGCCAAAGATGCAAAAATGAATCAGCTTAAAGATGCCATTTCCAAAGCCCTGACCAATTTTGAAGGTAAAGGTCTAACCGTCGAACAACGAGATGGAAAGGTTTATGTTTCTATGGAAAACAAATTATTATTTGAATCAGGTAGTTGGGCTGTTGGCTCAGAAGGTAAAAAAGCAGTGAACCAATTAGGAAGCGTATTGGCAAATAATCCGGACATTGCAATCCTGATTGAAGGACATACTGATAATGTTCCTTATGCAGGAAGCGGACAATTAAGCGGGAACTGGGATCTGTCAACAAAACGAGCCACTGCTATCGTCAATATTCTAAGAGAGAATTCATCTATAAATCCTGAAAATTTAACCGCTGCCGGACGTGGTGAATATGCTCCTGTTGCCTCCAACGATACACCTGAAGGAAAAGCCAAGAACAGAAGAATTGAAGTCATATTAACTCCTAAACTTGACGAGATCACTAAACTATTGAATGATATTTAGTATTGGGGCGTTTCCCTGAAACAAGTTCAGGGTCGCGCTTTCACTACTCGTTTTAAAACATTTTGTCATATTGAGATGTCACACTGAGCTTGTCGAAGTGTTTTCGAAATATCTTTGCAAAATGTTTTAAGAACTCAAACAGACCGTTCAATCGCTAACGCAAACTTATGAAATACACCAACTTACCAAACACCAATATAAAAGTCAGTAAAATTTGCCTTGGCACCATGAACTGGGGAAACCAGAATACAGAAGCCGAAGGTCATGCACAAATGGACTACGCCTTGGATCAAGGCATTAATTTTTTTGATACAGCCGAATTATATCCGGTTCCTGCCACCGCAGAACGCTATGGAAAAACCAGTGAGATCATAGGTAAATGGTTTAAAAAGACCGGGAATCGAGATAAAATAATTCTGGCATCAAAAATTGCCGGACCGGGAGATTATACAGCTCATATCAGAACGACTGGTTTTAGCAAAGAAGCCCTAAATGAAGCTGTTAATTCTGAATTGAAAAGACTACAAACCGATTATATCGATCTATTCCAACTGCATTGGCCGGAGCGACAAACCAACATGTTTGGTGTTAGAGATTATAAACATGATCCTAAAGACAAATGGCAAGATAATTTCAATGAAATTCTGCAAAATCTGGATGAAATTATTAAAAAAGGTAAAATTCGTCACGTTGGAATATCCAACGAAAAAGCATGGGGAACAATGCGATATCTTGAAGAATCAAAAAAACATGATCTGCCAAGAATGATCACTATTCAAAATGCCTACTCCTTACTTAATCGTGTTTTTGAAGGTGACATGGCAGAAATAGCCATACGGGAAAATATTGGTTTATTAGCGTATTCACCAATGGCCTTTGGTGTCTTGTCAGGAAAATATATAAAAGGAACAGCTTCAGAAAATTCACGACTAAAATTATTTCCAAGATTTGCAAGATATAGCAGTGAACAGGCAACCAATGCCACTAAAGAATATTTGAAAATTGCGGAGTCTCATAATATGAGTTTAGCTCAAATGTCCCTGGCATTTGTCACTCAGCAACCATTTGTAACCAGCAATATAATTGGAGCCTCAAGTTTGGAACAACTCAAGGAAAATATTGATAGTATAAATATAGAATTG
This sequence comes from uncultured Flavobacteriaceae bacterium, assembly GCA_963722665.1. Taxonomy (GTDB): domain Bacteria; phylum Bacteroidota; class Bacteroidia; order Flavobacteriales; family Flavobacteriaceae; genus Site-B1. The sequence continues at coordinate 29,096 of CAVRNW010000015.1, read as the reverse complement.
GATAAAGATATATTGGCCAAAATAAATGCGGTTCATGCTGTGAATCCAAATCCGGCTCCCTAATAATAACCTATAAAACAAAAAAACGCACCATCCCGATAACCATCAGAAGGTGCGTTTTTTAATTTTAGTTAAGGATCTAAATATTAATTAATAATAATTTTTTTATCAATCGATCGATCGTTATTTGTCTTTATACTCACAATGTATACGCCACTGCTTATGACCAGAAATATCAATGCCATTCTCTAATGTCTGATTGTTTATCGAGTTGAAGATCTTGATCCTTTGACCAAGCATGTTCGAAATAGACAGTTCTTTAGCCTGTTCTGTCAATTGTTTTACATACAACTTGGATTCCGGCTGGTTCACATAAATCAATGTGTTGTCAGTTAAGAATTCTTCTGTTGAAAGTGCCGCTGGATCTTGAAAAATCACCTGGAACCTTTCTGTAAAAGACCCGGCATCAGATGTAAAATTATATCCACTAGTGTTTCTTAAGTCATACGATTGACCGGTTAAATTATCTTTTAAGAACAGTTCCTGATCTTCAGGAAAATTGGAGATCTCTGTTGACTTAAGTGTATAGGTAAAATTACCTGAGGCATGTAAGACAAGGTCTATTTCTTTATCAGGAGTATAAGGTGCTAAGGCTTGTATGACGTATTGCTGACCATTGAGTAAACTTCCCATATCATCATCAGGCGGGTCTTGTATCAAACCACCATCCAGTCCATTGTCATAAGCATCTGTAGAGTCTTCAGTGAATCCTATTACAAAACTCCTGCTGGCGCCACTGGAGACTCCAAACTCCATACGAAGAATCTGAGTTTCAGCTGCCGTTTCTTCTGTGCCGGATTCTGTATTTTCTGTATTGGAAGTTCTGAAGAATGCAGACCCGTTATCGGCATAATCTAAGTCATTTTGATCTGTCATTACATCACTTTCTTTAATAAATACACGCTGACCATTATTAAATTCTATATCTCCGTCCGCAATCACTTCCACAAAGAAACTTTGTCCAACTGGAATATAGTTGGTCGGCCTTTTGATGCCTTCTCCACCACCACCATCAATTGGTATATTATCATCTTGATAGGCTCGTACTGTTCCTATTTTATTTATGAAACCATAACCACCTTCATAATATGCCAAGATAATGCGTATTGGCGGCCCACTGTTCCCATAAACGGATCGTGCCATTGGTAATACCTCCTGCCGCAGGTATATTGTCGTCAATAAACTGAATGGCATCTAATGCACTTGGGTATGGATTCCCAACCAGAGGTTGATGTTAAGGTCACACCTTGCTTCGCTTTCATTTGCAGAATCATCCAGCCACATCATCCGCTGCTATCAGAATAGTTCCATTATTGGGTTTGCCTTCAAAAGTATACTGCTGTTTGGTTCCTCCATTTCCTGTTCCTTTCTGGGTGTATCCAAATCCCGGAGGAATAGTCATCCGCTGGAGCGAATCGTTGCCAGTTGTAATAGGTTATCCCATTCTGGAATGTATATAACCAATAGGTGCTTATCCTTCCTGTTTCGTCATAAGCTGTTGTAAATTCTATGTCCAGTCCAGCTACCATCTTTGATCATATCCAGATTAAATGGTGTATTGTTCGTGTTGTTTGTTGGGCCATTATTATCTGTAAGCGTTGTGGCTCCTAAACTACCAACCGGTGAAGCCCAGTAGTTATACCAGAATTTATTAGACGTTCCTTCCTGTCTTCTTAGAATTTTTCCATTCACACCTGTTACCAGATCACTGCTCGTTCCCTGAATTAACTGAGAATCGTCCTGCAGATCCAGTGTTCCATTTAATTCTAAATACCAGGTATTGTTTACTTCAAAGTCCTGATCATCTAAAGCGGTATCACCAACCACTAAGGTCTTTCCAGCATCAACTAATAATCCCAAATGTTTGTGTGATGCTGTTGTTGTTATACTGTCATGTATATGGACAATACTCCAGTCTTTATTATTTGGTATATCCTCAATGTCCCAGACATTTCCATGAAGCCATGTGGCTTGTGCTGTCCAAGGCCCATCTGCTACCGTTTCATATGGCATAGGTGCCGATTGAGGTAGAATGGTTGTAATATTGAAGAGTTGTGCATCTTTAGTAAATGATGATTTATCAATAACCTTTCCATCTGCAATATCAGACATATTATAATAGGTTACCAAATTTGACCATGGCACCGTATTTTCAGTTGTAATGTCCAATATGTTTTTATCAATAATAGATCCTTTTACATTCACACCATTTTGTTCTATTTGCTGATATACTGATCGCTGAATTTGGGATTCAGTTAAGGCAGCATCAAAAACACGCACTTCATCAATAGCTCCAAAAAAATAATTTTGATCTGGAGCAGTATCCTTTGAGAACCTACCTACTTCAAAATTACCGTTACCCGTACCTGTCATTTTAATAAATGCACCCGTAAAATCTGTAGGACTAGTCCCTTCTAATTTTCCATCAACATAGATATTCTGTTCTCCTGTAATTCCAGAAAAAGTTGCAGTAATGTGATGCCATTCATCATTTATAATTGGGTCGGCATTAACTGCAATTGTTGGTGTAATATCTGTTCGAACGGTAAATACCGGTATGTTACCTGAATTGAGAGTTAACATACAGGAAATATCTTCACTTGCAATAGTGAGCGTTTTACCTCCAGCGTATGTTGGATCTACTTTTACCCAAGCCATTAATGTAACTTCCTGTAAACCATCTAAAAAGCCTGTAGTAGACAAGTAATCATCAACACCATCAAAGTCAACAGATGTGGGGATGGTCGAGGACAAGCATTGACTAACAGATACGCTTACTTCTACATCTACTAAACCGCAATTTCCGGTATCATCTGCTATTGTTATGGTCTTACTTAAATCTGATGAAGGAAAAGGACCGAATGATACAGGAGCGCCATAAGTTCCTGTACCGGTAACATCACCACTCACAGTATATGTACTTCCAAATCTTAATCCGTCAGGATTCAACGTAAATGAAAATGTATCATCCGAAGCATCCATTGGAGTTCCATTATCATCACAAGAAAAGGCTATGCCAGGATCGGACATATCGCATCCTAAGAAACCAAAATCGTTAGCTTTCTTGCAATTTCCAGTAATTCCAGTAGCAAAGATTGCTGTCTGCAAATTATCTGTACTTAATGCATAATTACTTGGAATAGACGAAGCTTCGGTTTCCATAAGAAGATTTTTACCTCGAATGGTGGCGAAAATAGCAATGTCATCAATGAAAACTTCCTCATCCGTTGTATATTGATCTACCACAACCCTGAAATGGGTAGTTGCAGTTAGCTTATCAGGTTCTATAACAGTGCCCACAATGCTTGCACTCGTGAAGTCATCTGCACTAAAATAAAGAATCTGACAATTGGTGAATGTATTGTCGGAGCAAATTTCAACTTTTACTTCGTCGTTAGAGTCGATATCACCCTCTTCGAAAATGTTAAATGAAATCGTTGCAAAAGTAGCATCAATAAGGTCTACTTGCCTTGAGATACTTGAATTATTTTCTAATTTTAATCGTTCTAAAACAATGCTCACATCACCGGTGGCTGAGTTACTATCATCTCCCACTTCTATCCAGCTGCCCGACCATTCAGAACTTCCACCTGTATAGTTATTTGATGAAAAATCATCGGCAATAGTAATATCGTAACTAGGTACTTCATATTGATAGTTTCCGTTGACGTCTGTAATGGTAGAAGGGGTTGTAGGTAGTGGAAGGTCTCCGCCATCGATAACACCGTTAGTATTCAGGTCTTCGTAAATATTAATCTGGATATTTTCAAGTCCTATCCCATCATTATTTACCATATCACCATCCGCATCTACATAAGCTTGCCCAAAAACGAGATTCCTATTACTAGGTGTTGGACAATCTGAAGTATTTACCGTTACTGTTGCTATATCACACACATCTGGATATTCCAATGAGCAAACAGAGTATTGGAATGTATCTATTCCATTATAACCAAAATTTGGAGTATAGGTAATTGTTGCATCAGGATTTACCGAAACCGAACCATTTGATGGTTGGATGACATCAGTTGTACTGACAGTTGCAGGGTCAATATTTGTTATGAATTTTGTGTCATTATATAAAACAGATACGGTAATTGAAGCATCTGTTATACCATAAGCAAGGTCGTCGTTAGCAAAAACTTGAGGCTGCAAGCATAAAGGCTGCATAGATGTACCAACATCTAGCGCTGGAGAAGTAATACCAGTATCTGCAATTGATGAATCTTCTCCATAAACCGCAAATATTTTTGTACCATCACAGGTGTAAACTGCAAGTCCACTTTGGTCGTTGTCATTGTTGAAAGTATCGAAAATTCTTTCATATCCCAGGTGATTTATTGCGATGGATGTATCGTAAGGGATACCGCATGGACTAATGGAAGCTGTAGTGGATGTTAAATTTCCATCAAACTTAATGTAAACTGTTGTGCTGGCTGTGGGTGTGACCCAAACAGGGTTGTAATTAACACTAGTTGGAAGTTCCTTCCTGTCTTCTTAATATCTTTCCATTGGCTCCTGTGACCAGGTCGCTATTTAAACCCTGTATCAACTGCGAATCGTCCTGCAGATCGATCGTACCATTCAATTCCAGATACCAGGTATTGTTTATTTCAAAGTCCTGATCATCCAAACCTGTGTCACCTACTGTAAATGTTTTTCCGGCATCAACTATCAATCCTAAATGTTTGTGTGACGCGGTTGTTGTTATATCGTGATGTAATTGAACGATGCTCCAGTCCTTATTATTTGCGTATGTCCTCAATATCCCAGAATTCGCCATGTAACCATGTCGTTTCATCAGTCCATTCACCTATATCTACCGTTTCATAAGGCATAGGTGCCGATTGAGGTAGAATGGTTGTAATGTTTAGCAAGGTAGCGTCTCTAGAGTTTCCTGATGTGTCAAATGTTTTGCCACGGGACACAGTGGTCATGGGGTAATAAAGTTTAAGATCATTCCAAAGAACAGGATCACTTGAGGAAATATCTACAATATCCTTGTTTATTAAAGTTCCTTTAATATTTGCACCGTTCTGTTCTATTTCCTGATATACAATTCGTTGAATCTGGGATTCAGTTAATGCAGAATCGAATACTCTAACTTCATCAATAGATCCATAGAAATGATTTTGGTCTGGAGCAGTATCCCTTGAGAATCTGCCTACTTCAAAATTACCATTGCCTATTCCTGTCATAGTAATAAACGCCCCTGTAAAATCTGTAGGACTAATTCCTTCTAATTTTCCATCAACGTAAATCTTCAACTCTCCCGTAATTCCAGAAAAAGTTCCAGCAACGTGATGCCATTCATCATTGATTATTGGGTCGGCAGTAACTGCAATTGTTGGTGTTATATCTGTTCTAACTGTTAATACTGGTGCGTTACCAGAATTTAAATTTAGCATACATGAAATATCTTCACTTACAATTGTGAGTGTTTCGCCTCCACCATATTTACTATCAACTTTAACCCAAGCCATCATGGTCACTTCCTGTAACCCATCTAAAAATCCGGGTGTGTTTAAGTAATCATCCACTCCGTCAAAATCAATGCTTGTTGATAAACTTGCATCAGTTGACAAACACCCACTAATTGACATATCAATTTCTACATCTAATTCACAAGCTCCGGTATCATCAGTAATAGTAATAGTGCTTATATTGTCATCAGTATCAAATGGACCGAATGTTGTGGCTACACCATAGGTACCCGTTCCGGTGACATCACCACTAACAGTATATGTGGTTCCAAATCTTACACCCACCGGATCCAGAGTAAATGTAAACGTATCATTTTTCGCATCTAAAGGTGTACCTTTATCATCACATATTATAATCAGGCCAGGATCGGTCAGCTCACATGTAAGAAAACCAAAATCCTTAGCTTTTTCACAATTTCCAACGGTTCCTGTAGGAGCAAAAACAGCAGATTCTATGTTATCTGTACTTAAAGTGTAACCACTTGGCCAAGTTGATTGATCTGTTTCAAGAAGTAAGTTTTTACCACGAACAGAGGTTAGAATAACAATATTATCAATATAGAATATTTCGTCAACAGCGGTATATCCTGTAGTTACAATTTTTAAAACAGCAGTGCTTGTTAGTTTGTCTGCATCTATATATGCATTTATAATACTGCCACTCGTGAAATCATCTGACTGTATAAATATGGTCTGGCAGTTAAAATCCGTATTGTCTGCGCAAATTTTTACTTCTACTTCATCAGCTGAGTCTATGTCACCATCTTCTGCAATATCAAAAGATACAGAGCCAAAAATAGCCGGGCTTAAGTCTAACTCTCTTGTGGCACTTCTATTATTCCTAACTCTAAGCCTTTCCGTAGCAATAATGTCTGGAACAATGCTTATATCTCCGAGTAAAGGCCCATCAGCTTCACCAACTTCTGTCCAGTCTCCGGCCCAATTTGAGCCTCCGGTATAGGTGTTAGAAGAAAAATCATCTTCAATCAGGAGATTATAGGTTGGCACTAAAAATTGATAATTACCATTAACATCTGTAGTGGTAGATGGTGAGGTAGGTAGTGGAATGTCTCCACCGTCAATTACACCATTTAAATTCAGATCTTCGTAAATATCAACTTTCACATTGTTAACTCCAAGACCGTCATTATTTATCGTGTCTTCGTTAAGATCTAGGAAAACGTTACCAAATACCATATTTTTATTTGCTGGCGTAGGACACGGATCAATTGTTACTATAACAGTGGCTATATCGCAAACAGCAGGATATTCCAATGAACAAACAGAGTATTCAAAAGTGTCCACTCCTGTGAACCCTGTATTTGGTATATAATTTATGGTTCCGTCCGGATTTATTGTTATTACACCATTTTCAGGCATTACTAAAACTGATAGTGAAGCTGGATCTATATTTGTAATAAAGGAATTATCGTTGAAAAGAACAGGAATCTGCAATGACGTATCTGTAATTGTATAGGCTCTGTCACGTAAACTAAAAATTTGTGGCTTTGCACATAATGGCTGCATGGTTGTACCTACATCAAGCGAAGGGCTACCAGGAATAGCCAAAGCAGGATCTTCACCATAAACAGCAAATATTTTTGCGCCATCACAAGTAAAAACTGCCAATCCACTCTGGTCATTATCGCTATTGACTGTATCGAAGATCTGATAATAATTTAAATGATCAACAGGAACCGAAATATCATATGGTATTCCGCAAGGACTTGTAAAACTTGTTGTTGAGGTTAGATCACCATCGAATTTTATGTATATCGTTGTATCTGCATTAGGCGTTATCCAAACCGGGTTGTCGTTTCGTGTGCCATCTAAAGAGCCTGGTGCCCATGCTATTGCTGCCAATTCTGTTAATCGTTCTTCTGATATCATGTTAAACGCCCAGTCATAAGCCGAACTATTACTGTCAACAACTTCACTGGCAACATAAGAATAACTTCCCCGGCTTTCAAATCTATAAGCTGAATTGTCAGAAAGAGATAAAGATGCTGTAGATTTGGCTGCTATATTAAATGTTCCTGTACCTGCATTAGACTCCCAGTCTATATCTATGGGATCGTTTTGGTAGTTGTAAAAATATGCTACAGACGGGGAAGAAAGATCTGTGGATGGTACCGGAGAATAGTACACATCTGAAAGGAAAACTAAAGGTAACAGGTTTATTTGCCTTGTCCCAAAACAGCCTTCATCTCCAAAAAACAGATCAACGCCTATTGGTAATGTACTGATTATCCTGGCTCCGGATTGCACACCGCCATCAACAAAATAAACTTCGCCTTCAAGCAAAGTTGTAGTCAAATCTACTGTACCATCATTTTCCAGATCAATATTGACAATAGTATTATCCAGTGAAGCTCTTATAAATAACGCTGAGTATGCAAAATCTCCAGCTAATTCTTCTCCAAATGGCACGGTGAATGAGGTGCCAAATTTTTGTGTGTCATAGACATCTGTTTTTGTTGCTTGAAATGTAAATCTATTTAAATCCCCAGCTACTGTGGATAAAGCAACATCTGCAGAGGTCCATATCTTGTCTTTACCATCAAAATAAAAATCTGCCGGATTTCTAGGGTTATAATTGTAGGTATTGTCGAAAACAAAGTTACCGCCGGAAGGCACATAGTCATCAGGATAACCAATGGCTGTACCATTTAAGGCATCATTATCTCCCCAAACTTGCGTTGTCGCTTGTACAGGATCGGTAATATCTGCTTCATAACCGTCTTCCCAATGGTCATATATTAATACCGTACCCGGATAAGGGGTTTTAATACTTGTAATTCTTCTAACATCATCAGTTACATTATTGCTACAATTACCAGCACCACCTGAAGCTTCTCTTAAGGCTGTACGTAACTCGGTATCGGAATATGGGATATAATAGATATGATCTTCTGCTGCTTGCAGACAAGCATCAATTAAATTTTGATCAACAGTAATAGTTACAGTAGCTGTACCACAAAGTGCTGTAACATCACAAATTTCATACTCATAAGTATCCAGACCAAAGAAATTACCATTAGGGATGTATATTATCTCGCCACTACCAGGAGTAGTAATTAAAGAACCATAGGTTGGTTGTGTAATAATGGAAAGTGAGTTCACATCAATATTAAGGTTACCATCTGTATCATTGCTTAATACATCTATATTGATTGAATTTCCCTGAAGTACAGTACCAAAATCATCATTTGCATTAGGCGTACATGAAGCATCACAGAAAAAAAGACCATAATCGCTATCGCAAGAGGCTTCTCCGACGGCAGAAAAATTAATTCCGTATAGTCTTGGTGTTGTATATGTATATCCAGTTCCTAAATCCGGTTCACTCAATAATGCAATGAAATCCAAAGGGACTGAAGAGCGATCAAAAGTAATGGTTATGTTGTCAAAAGCAAAGTAATCATATGACTCTTTTTTGAATCTGCTATCACCAATGAACCTGATATAAGTCGTTGCGTTTATATATGAATCTATATTATAGGAATATAGGTTAACTGAGTAATCATGTTCAAATTCATCAAGTTCAGTCCAATCAGAACCATTTGTAGACACTTCGATAGCAACTTTTGGTCTTGAGTCCGCAGCAAGGTTCTTATAGAAATCAAATGAAAGCGTAGCATTTAATGCGCCGGATAAATTGGCTACTCTATACACTCCTTTATCTTTGATATCTACATCACTTTCGTCATAAATCCCACCAAATCGTAAGGCATTAGTTGTTATTCCTGTTTCATTGGCTATTTGTACTGCGCCTGCCGTTTGACCATCTGTTTCTTCAAATTCCTGCCAAACATTATTCCAGATATCTGTACCGTTATTTCCACCGAAAGAAACGGCATTGAATTCATCAGATATCGTTTCAGTTAAGATAACTGAACCTTGTGAAAATAAATAATCACCATTAATGTCGGTTATGGCAGTTTGAAGTATCGGCTCAACAGCCTCTATAACACCATTTCCATTGATATCATAATATAATTCAACAACTGCACCTTGTTCATCGCCTTCTGCCAGTTGTTTGATACCGTCTTGGTTATCATCTGTAAATGCGTTACCACCAATGGTAGATACGCCCGGAGTGGGTGTGCATTGTGCGTTTGAAAACTGACAATAAAATAATACGAATAGTATTGCTAAACACCTTGATAGGTAAAGATATTTCATTTTAGGGCACAAAATTAATCTTTAAGATTCCTTGCAATAAGCCGGTTAGAATCCTCAGGTTTATGACAAAACTAGTATTAAGGAATTTAATAAACCAAATTTTTTATCGATTAATTGCCTATATATTCGATGAAATGCAGGTTTTTGAATTAATTTTGATTACTTGACCACTTTTTTATCAATCGATCGATTATTATTCTGTCTTTAAACTTACAATGTATACGCCACTGCTAATACCAGAAATATCAATGCCATTCTCTAAGGTTTGATTGTTAATTGAATTGAAGATTTTAATCCTTTGACCAAGCATGTTTGAAATAGAGAGTTCCTTTAGCTTGTTCTGTCAATTGTTTTACATACAACTTGGCTTCCGGTTGATTCACATAGATAAGCGTGTTGTCATTTATAAACTCTTCTGTTGACAAGGCTTCAGGATCCTGGAAGATGACCTGAAATCTGTCTGTAAATGATCCTGCAACAGAGGTAAAGTTATATGCTTCTGTGCTTCTTAAGTCATAATATTGACCGGTTAAATTATCTCTTAAGAACAGATCCTGATCTTCAGGAAAATTGGAGATCTCAGTTGCTTTTAAGTGTATAGGTAAAATTACCTGATGCATGCAATACAAGATCTATTTCTTTATCAGGTGTATAAGGTGCAAAGGCTTGTATCACATATTGCTGACCATTGAGTAAGCTTCCCATATCATCATCAGGCGGGATCATTGATCAAGCCACCATCCAATCCATAATCATATCCATCTGTAGCATCTTCACTGAATCCTATTACGAAACTTCTGCTTGCGCCACTGGAAACTCCAAACTCCAATCGAAGGATCTGAGTTTCAGCTGCCGTTTCTTCTGTCCGGATTCAGAATTATCTGTATTTGAAGTTCTGAAGAATGCAGAACCATTATTGGCATAATTAATAGTCATCCTGATCTGTCATTACATCACTTTCTTTAATAAATACACGCTGACCATTATTAAATTCTATATCTCCGTCCGCAATCACTTCCACAAAGAAACTTTGTCCAACTGGAATATAGTTGGTCGGCCTTTTGATGCCTTCTCCTCCACCGCCATCAATTGGTATATTTTCATGTTGATAGGCTCGTACTGTTTCTAATTTATTTATGAAACCATAACCACCTTCATAATAGGCAAGATAATGCGTATTGGCGGCCCATTGTTCCCATAAACGAATCGTGCCACTTGTAATACCTCCTGCAGCCGGTATATTATCATCAATGAACTGAATAGCATCCAATGCACTTGGGTATGGATTACCAACCAGAGAGGATGTATAAGTAACATCCTGAACGCTTTCCGTAAATTCTCCATCATCACCATCCACATCATCACCGGCAATAAGAATCGTTCCATTATTAGGTTTGCCTTCAAAAATATACTGCTGTTCGGTTCCTCCATTGCCTATTCCTTTCTGGGTATACCCAAATCCGGGTGGAATAGCATCTGTTGGAGCGAATCGTTCCCAGTTCCAATATGTTATCCCGTTCTGGAAGGTATAAAGCCAGTAGGTGCTTATTTTTCCTATCTCATCATAAGCCGTGGTAAAATCTATATCGGCTCCATTACCGTCTTTGATCATGTCCAGATTAAATGGCGTATTGTTGGCATTGTTCGTTGAACCATTATTATCTGTAAGCGTTGTTGCTCCTAAACTACCAACAGGTGAACTCCAGTAATTATACCAGAATTTGTTGGAAGTTCCTTCCTGTCTTCTTAATATCTTTCCATTGGCTCCTGTGACCAGGTCACTATTTAAACCCTGTATCAACTGCGAATCGTCCTGCAGATCGATCGTACCATTCAATTCCAGATACCAGGTATTGTTTATTTCAAAGTCCTGATCATCCAAACCTGTGTCACCAACGGTAAATGTTTTTCCGGCATCTATTATCAATCCTAAATGTTTGTGTGACGCGGCTGTTGTTACATTATCATGTAAATGAACGATGCTCCAGTCCTTATTATTTGCTACATCTTCTATATCCCAGACATCTCCATGTAACCAGGTTCTCTTCACTGGTCCAAAGTACCATCTAGCCAGATCTTGTTTCATAAGGCATAGGGGCGGTTTGAGGCTGGATGTTTGTGATGTTATTAAGAAATCCGATGTTGTCGTTCCCAGATTCATCTATTAATCTACCTGATTTGATATTTGTCATTGGATAGTAAGAAACAAGATCTGTCCATGGAACAGGTGTTCCGGTATCAATATCAATAATATCCTTATCAATTACAGTTCCGTGAATGTTACCTGCATTATTTTTTATTTCCTGATAGGTCATTCGCTTAATTTGATCATCAGTCAGGATTCCACTAAAAATACGCACTTCATCCATCCATCCTGAGTAATGGTGTATAAGCAGAACCCGGTAAATCTCTTTCTATTCCAAATCGCAATGAATTAGAATTGTTATTAATTGTCGAAAAACTCGTGGCATTTTTATATTCGCCATTTAAATAGAGCTTCAATAAATTATTAGTTAAATCGGATGTTACGGTTATATGAATCCAGTCTCCGGGATTAAAAGCGGTCAATGTTCCAACTCCTCCTGAAGGGGATGTTGCAACACCAGCATTTATATTGTGAATTCCACCCGCATCAAGACTGTGAGCAATTAGGAAATATTTTTCCTGCCCAAAAATATATCTGTATTCTGTTGCCGGTGTCATGGTTCCCAGATCTTCAGGTTTGACCCATAAACTAACAGTAAATTGCGGCAAAGTATTAATGACTGAAATTGGAACTTCTACATAATCATCGACTCCATCAAAATCTATGGTTGCTGAAACCGGAGGATTGGGACTATATGAGTCTCTGAAATCAACGTCACCTCCACTAACAACATCTCCATCTGAATCTGGTAAAAGCGTTGGATCATTTATTGTTCCATTTGGATCTCCATAGCCTACAGTTGTATCGATATTATTATCTAATCCATCACCATCCGTATCGGATCCGGCTAATAACAATCCTGCTTCTGTTGTATCGTTTCCTCCTTGATTATCAGAATCCAAATCTAAATAATCAGGTGTGCCATCACCATCGGTATCTACAGGAGATAATGCACTTAAATATGCTGTATCAAGTCCACTTGAATTAAATATTCCAGCCGGTGGAATATATCCATTAGTGGGTTGCAATTCTATATTATCAGGAATACCGTCGTTGTCACTATCAAGGTCAAGATGATCTGAGACTGAATCGCCATCTGAATCCAGCACAGAAGAACATTTTTCTCCTACAAAATAGAAATTATCAAATCGCCCCGGATCCGGGTTTTCAAAACCGTAAAAATAGACCCTTATTGAATACTTTGTAAAGGGTTTTAAAAAATATCCGGTATCGGCAAATGGTATATATGGTTCCAATCCCATTCCGGTTTCATCAACAAATACATCCTGAAACATTGTTTGACTGGTAGCAAAGCCATCATCAGATAGGAGCATCCCAATATAATATCTGAAATTCTCATCCCCACCGGTGGGTTTTCTATAGCGCATTCCACTGAATCTTACAGATTCAATTGATGCCTGGGTTATGAATTCCATTTGGATATAGTCCTCGTCAAGAATAGCTGCATTTAAAGTTGAAGTCTGGGCATCATTTATAAAAAATATAGTTGCAGTTCCACCGGCCACAGATAAGTTCGTGCCAACTGTATAATCATTTGCTTTGGAAATAACTGACCCATCGGTTATTTCACCTTGTGTTCTTGAACCGGCAATATCTCTGGTCCAGCGACAAATGTCATTATTTGCCAGTGTTAAACATTCATATTCATCTACATCCAATATACCATCATTGTCATCATCGAGATCGCATAGATCATTTATTGAATCCCCATCACTATCAATTCCTCCTGAGTAGGCACATGGTTCAAAAATAGTTACAGTAGCTGTATCTTTCTTGCCTAATATATAACACGGAATCCTTGCATCAGAAATTGTATAATCAAAAGTTGTTCCCGTAAAAATTGTTCCTCCGCCATTGTAGGTATAGGTTACTAGTCCTGCATTTGCATCGTCTATTACAACGGTACCGATAGCTGGTTGTACAACACTTTCTATAAAGAATGTATCACCATCTAAATCGGAGTCATTTGCCAGGAGATCAATTTGTACAGAAATCGTGTCACCATAGGCTACGGTTTCCAGATCATCAACCGCAGTTGGTGCATTAGGATTTTGAAGATTTTCTGCATCAGTTGTTGTCAAACTGTAATGATTTATCCCAGGTATATCATATGGCTCTGCTGCTGCTGTTGCCAATAATCTTGTAATTCCTCCTGCTGACGCATTGTATAGATTTGGATAATGTATTTCTATAATATAAACTTGACCTTCTGCAACACCTAGTGGCAATCCAAAATGGACTTCTTCCGGGATTTGAGTACCATGTCCATATACTCCATTTACTTGGCGCAACCCACTAAGTATATTGCCTTGGCAATCTTTTAGAACAATATTAGTACCAATCGCTGTCCTTTCAGGTCCTCCAGTAATACCGCTCTCATTTCTATCTTCCGTAACATCAATCAATAAATGATTCACACGGTTAGCCTCAGCAAGATTATTTATATATAATTGATTATGACCATTATTAATGTTCATGTAAATATCCAGATCACCATCATCATCAATATCTATCATGGTTGTACCCTCTCCATCTGCTCCAACATTAAAAGTCTGAGCATCCAGTGTAAACGACATGGCTGCTCCAATTCCAATTTGTCCAGGTGCCGGAGTAGGACTGTTTAACTGGTTGATGAATAAGTAACTTCTTGTATCACCTACAAATAAAATATCAATATCGCCATCATTATCAATATCTCCACCTGCGAGTGCATCTATACCAGCTGTTGACGTCCCCATATCAAAATTTCCCGGTTGAGGTAGGCCGGGAAAAGTAGTTGTTCCCAGCAGAGCTACCCAAATTCCTGGGCCATCATTCCTGAATATTTGTGTTTGTCCGTTTTCTGTCCAAACCGCATCCATATCACCGTCATTATCCAAATCCCAAAGACCGTTGGCGCCTTTATTAGAGTTTTCTGCCTGACTCAGATCAGAACCATTTGTAAATGTACCGCCTTGATTTAAAAAGAAATCGTTTTGGTTTCGTTTACGCATAAAAATATCAACCCAGCCATCATCATTAACATCGGCAGAAGTACCAAAATCACCATCGGTTGCATATTGGTTTAGACCCAGTTGAACATTTGGTGAGCCATTTAATGGTGTTGCGTGTGAAAATAAGGCATTGGGGACAGGATCAACCACAGAGTGAGTTAGGTGATCGATATAATTATTTCGTAGAAGTTCTATACCATAATCATGGTTATCAAAAAATATGTCAAGATCCCCATCACCCTCAAAATCAAAAAATCCTGCTCCTTCCGAGTTTATTGGATTTATTGTAATTGTTGCGCCAGGACCTTTTCCTACTGTAATTGGTACCGATCCACCAATACCATCACCAAAAGTGCCATCTAGGTTTTGTAAGAAAATTTGAATTGCTACAGGTTCTGAAACTAGAACGCCAGCGGTATTCATCATAAAATCGGTTCGTCCATCATTATTTAAATCGCCCCAGGCGGCCTGTCTTTCTGCTAATTCGCTTAACATTCCAGAAGCTAATGTTGTTTGTACATTTGTAAATGTCCCATCGCCATTATTCTGCATGAGATAATTTCTGATTGTAGAACTATACAGATTTACGAGCACGTCCGGATCACCGTCATCATCAAAGTCAGCCCAGGCATGGCCACCATCTTTTGGATGCGGTATGTTCAACCCGTAAGTAGCAGCATCTTCAATAAAAGTTGTTTGAGCTTTTAATGAAGGATATAGCGCACTAAAAATGAATGAAAATATAAGTAGCCTTAATTTCATTTAGTTCAATAATTTGGGTGCTAACAGACAAACATATTAAAAATGCACTACAAATCAGTAATTTATGCATTTTATTCGACGAAATACATCGATTAAATGTATTATTATTGGGATGAAATACATCTTTTTTGTTGAATATTAATGAAATTAAGGCTTAAAATTGTAGTACAAAGCTCCTTCAAAACAGCAGAATATTTATAAAGAAAAAGCCGGAAAAACTAAGTTCCCGGCTTTTGGTTTAATTAAAGGGGGTTAAAATCCTAATTAATAATCACTTTTTTATCTATTGATATATTATTGTCTGTTTGAATACTTACGATATAAACACCGCTGCTTAGACCAGAAATATTGATTCCATTCTCTAAAGTCTGGTTGTTAATTGTATTGAACGATTTTACGGTTTGACCTATCATATTGGTCATACTTAATTGTTTAGCTTGATTGCTCAACGCTTTTACATAAAGCTTATCTTCTAATTGATTTACATAGATAAGCGTGTTATCTTTTGTAAATTCTTCATTACCTAAAGTTTCCGTTGCCTTAAAGATGATATCAAAACGATCTGTAAACAATCCGGCCTCTGATGTGAAGTTATAAGCTTCTTCGCTTGTAAGATCAAAATAGGTATTGGTTAAATTGTCTCTTAAATAGATCTCTTGCCCATCAGTAAAATTACTTAACTCAACTGCTTTTATACTGTAAGTAAAGTTCCCTGATGCATTCAGGTTAAGGTCAATTTCTTTATCCTCAGTGACAGGTGAAAACGCCTGAATCACATATTGCTGTCCGTTCAACAAGCTTCCCATATCATCTGCCGGAAGATCTGTAACAACTCCACCATCTAATCCATAATCATAACCTTCTGTAGCATCTTCACCAAATCCTATTACGAATCTACGTGTAGAACCTTCTGATGTTGCAAACTCCAAACGGATCAATTGAAACGGATTTGCCTCGTTCTGCAGTACTGTGCTTGCTTCAGCATTTGAAGATCTAAAGAACATAGAACCATTGTTTGGATGTACCATTCCGAACATCACTTTCTTTTACAAACACACGTTGACCGTTATTGAATTCGATATTACCATCATTAATTACTTCTACAAAGAACCCCTGACCTACAGGAATATTGAAAGTTGGCGTTTTAATTCCTATTTTCAAAACCTGATCTGCAATAGGAATATCTGCATGTTGATAAGCTCTTTCTGTAGTATAAAGCAGTGATGTAACCATAACCACCTTGATAATCGGCTAGATAATGTGAGCTACCTCCCCATTGTTCCCATAATTGGATGGTTCCACTTATAACACCTGATCCTGTGTCAGGTTTGTTATCGTTAATGAATTGAACAGCATCTAAGTGCACTTGGATATGGGTTACCTATCAAAGTATTAGTTAAGGTTGAATTTTGATCACTTTCGTATCGTTCCATGAATCACCCTCTACATCGTCAGCTGCAACTAAAATAGTACCATTGTTAGGTTTTCCTTCAAATATATATTGTTGCTCAGCATTCTGCATTTCCAGTTCCTTTTTGTGTATATCCAAACCCTGGTTGAATACGCATCGTGCTGGGGTTGATTCGTTCCCAGTCATAATACGTCACACCATTTTGGAATGTATATAACCAATAGGTACTTATCTTACCAGTTTCTTCATAAGCATTTGTGAATTGGAAAGGTGTACCTGAACCATCTTTAAGCATATTCAGCCTAAAAGGTGTATTGTTTGTATTAGTTGTCAGGACCATTATTTTCTGATAATGATGTTACAGCCTGCTGATCCAACCGGAGATGACCAGTAGTTATACCAGAAATAATTCGTATTTCCTTCCTGTCTTCTTAATATCTTTCCATCTGCAGATGTAACCAAGATCACTTTCTTTTCCTTGAATTAATTGTGAATCTCCCTGAAGATCTAATGTTCCGTTCAATTCCAAGTACCACATGTTAGAAACTAGCACTATCTCCTGTAACCGTTATAGATTTATCAGCATCAATGATCAACGCATGAGAGTTGATGTCATTTTTAGCAACCATGTTATGGCTTACTTTAATGATACTCCAAGGACTGGTAACTGGATTTGTTGAAAGATCCCATACATCACCATTTGATCCAGGTGTACTTGCTTGTTCCCAGTCTCCATCTGCCTTTGTTGTATAAGGCATTGGTGCTGTTTGAGGTTGTACAGTTTCAATATTATACAATTTGGCAACTCTGTTAAAACTTGACAAGATCAAACGTTTTAGAAGCTAATATATTTGTCATAGGATAATATGCCTGTAAGTTTGACCATGGAATTGTGGCGCTTGTATTAAAGTCTATTATTTCTTTAGGAACAACAACACCTTTTACAGTACCAAAATAGTTAGTTATTTCCTGGTGAACCATTTGGTGTATCTGACCTTCTGTTAAAGCAATATCGAATACTCGTACCTCATCAATAGCACCTTTAAAATATTTTTTATCATCACCTGCTTCTTTACCAATAGTAAATTTTTCAGAAGTCCAAGTGTCTATTGGACCTAATAGAGAAGGATGACTCACGGTTATCGCAAATTCCCCACTTACATAGATTTTTAAGTTTTCACTTGGCAATGAACTGTCAAATATTACAGTAATATGATACCATTTATTTAAATCAAGATCTTTTGTATCAGGAACTGAAAGTGTCCTTCCATTAATACTTGCAAATATTGATCCGTTTGAGGTTACTCCTAATTCAAAATCACCTTGGTTAAGAATATAAGATGTATCTCCAAAATCAGGATCCAACTTAACCCAAGCCATTATTGTTGCCTGAGTCATACCGTTTAAATCAAGATCGCTATCCATATAATCATCTTCACCATCAAAATCAATAGAGGCGCTAGCTATAAAATACATCTAATCCATCTCTGTAATCCACATCACCACCTGAGGCTATATCGCCATCTGTGTCAGGCAGATCAGTAGCAGGAACCTCTATATCTTCATTAACGTCATAAATTGGGTCGTTTGTTCCGTTTGTTTCGAAAATATTATCCAGACCATCTCCATCATCATCTGTAAAAACTACAATAGCATCTGCCATTCCATTCTCTTCGATATCCGGAGTTCCATCGTTATCAGAATCTGTATCTACATAGTCAAATACTTCATCATCATCAGAATTTACAATTACAATACCATATGGATAAGCTGTGTCGATACCTGTTACATAATCAATAACTCCACTTGGAGCTACATATCCTGTAGTAGTCTGAGCTTCTACGTTATCCGGGATACCATCGTTATCTGAATCTAAGTCTAATTGATTTGGGATACCATCACCATCTGAATCGTTACCTGAAAGAATAGTTAACTGAGGTGATTTATAATCTAATATATCACATTGTGTAAAGGACATGGCATATAAACGAGTTCTGTCTGAAGTTGTCGTTTTTTTAAGTTGCATCCTTATATTAAAAGTATTGTCTAAGAACTGGAAATAAGATCTTAAGGTTGTATTTGTTGCAAATCCATTATAAGTTACATTTCCGGAAGTAACACCTGCACCATCTGGATAACTATCTGCCGTTAACGAAGTTGGATTATCTAAACCATAAGCTGACGGATTATAATATCTTACTGATTCCTGATATTCATTTGTACCATCAACATCCCAGGTTGTTCCACCAATTCTGAAAATTGATGTAGAAGGTGTAGAGGTACCTGCATCGACCAATGTAAATTTAAACTCTATACCTGGAGTACCATTACCAGTAAATTCTATTTCAGTCTGTAAAAATTCAGGAGTATCCTGACCGTCATCATCTAGCTGTTTAAGATCGGCATTATCGATATCTACAATTTCTACTAATATATCGTATCCTTCCAATGCATTTCCAAATCGGTAAATTGCTCCAACTCCACCTTCATTACCAGATTCAAATACACCAGATTCAAATACCAATGTAGGAACTGTACAATTATAATTATCGATACCTAATCCTTCTTCTGAATCAAGAATACCATCATTATCGTCATCAAGGTCAACTATATCAATCACAGAATCACCATCACTGTCAGGATAGTTACAATATGTTGCACTGTTTACATTAAAAGGGAATGTAACACCTGCTAAATTAGCAGTACTACCATTATTAGTAAATACATCAACACCAGCAACATTAATAGTTACTGAGGCAGAACCATTCCAACCATCGTCCTCTATATCATATAATTTAACACTGTAATTAGGAAGCACCAAAGGGTCTATAGCTAAACAGCCAAGATCATAAGTACCGATGAATTGATCATAATCACCATCACCATCTGCAGTATAGCATTCGTCTGCGTTACAAATACTCACTAACAAGTTATTTGCGGGGTCGTAAACCTCCACCTTATTTTCATAAGACTTATCAGGCCAGTTAACAGAAACCAATACTCTGTTAGTTTGACTTAAGGATATAGTTGAACTTAAAAAAACGAATGCACAAAATGCATAAACGGAAGTCTTCATAAGTAGGGTAATTTTTTTCATTTTCTTTGGGTTTAGCGGAATTGAAATATTGGGGTAATACTTCAATACACTTCAAAAATAGATCAAAGGTCCTGCCAAACCTTAGTTGTTCGATATATGCACTTGATTTTCGTTAAAATGAAAAAAAATGTCAATAATCTCGATGAAGAACGCGCTAAAACCGTTGTTTTTTTCGATTAAATTTTTAAATAATTCAATGGTTTTGGTAAAATACCCACATTAAAAACGTTTAAAAATCAACTATTTACAACGAGTATTTGACAGATAGGATGAGGTTTCTTCCCGGAGCTACCAAACCTGAAGAATATGTCTTATAACGCTGGTCTGTAATGTTCTCTAAACTGGCAGTAAATAATGTGGATCTGTTAAATTGAAATTGTGATCTTAAATTTAAAGTATACCACTTAGGAGAATATGGATTTTCATTAGTGTCCAAGGCATAGATATAATCCTTCTCTTTTTCTGAAGGAGCCAATTGATCATAAGATAATTCACCATTGTAATTAATAAAGGCATCCAATTTTAATTTATCCTTGGAAAAAACAATATGTGCATTTCCAAAACTAGGTGCGACATGTCGAATAGGTACTTCAATTTCATCGTCTTCCTCAGTGCCTCCAATAAAATTATATTGGGTTGTTAATTTAAATGATTTTGAAAAATGTATTTCCACACCAGATTCAAAACCATATATCCATGCCTTTGAGGCGTTTTGAATAGCCTGAATATTGCTTAATTCGCCATCATAAATTAATTCGCTTTGTCCATTCAATTCAAAATCTCTTCTAACCAATGCATTATCCAAATAAGTATAATAGGTTGCCAGTTGAATTTTTACAACATCATTGAAATTGAGATCAAGTCCTAGATCACCACTGTAGGCATATTCAGGTTTTAAATTTTGATTTGGCACCACCACAGAACCCGGTTCAGAATCAAACACTTTACCTATATCATCAATATTAGGAGCTCTGAAGGCGGTGGAGGCATTTAACCGCCACTGTATCATCTTATTTGCCATCCAGGTTATACCGGCTGTTCCCGTAAAAGCACCTGTATTGACCTTTGAAGAGTCAAAAGGAAGATTTAAAAATTCGTTGTTATTAGTAAAATCTGCATTTGCAATAATGTGGTTATAACGCAAGCCTGATTGAAATACAAATTTGGAGTTAGGTTTATATTTTAAACTGGTATAAGCTGCCATGGATTGCCAGTCAGATCCGTCAGGATATCTGGAAACAGCAGAAATTTCGGTGTTATCTGAAATGTTGAATTCCATTCCTTTTGAGAATACCTTGTTGTACAGATATTCAAATCCGTAGTTAATTTCTGTTTTCTTGGATAATTTCTTTTCCAGATCTAAGTTAAAAGAATAGGCATTGACATTTTCTTTTCTGATATTTCTAAGTTCCGATTGAAAATCCCTGTCAAATCTGCTTTCCTTGAAATTTTGATAGGCCGATGTCACTTTTAATTTATCATACAAGTTTGATCGGCTGCTTATTCTTGTTATCCTAAAATTAGCCATGAACCAGTCCTGTGGGCCATAGTACCATTCTGCAGATCTTAAATTTGTATTTCGATATCTTAATAATCGGTCGTATCTGGAATAGTCTGAAGTTGTGCTGTAATGCAGCCCCAGATCAAAAAATAATGTTTGAGTTTGTTCAAATCTTATTTTTTGCATAATATTAAACTGATCGTATCCTGAAGGTTTTTGGATCAACTGGTCATTGTTTTCAACCATCACATCTTCTCCATTTATTGTTTGCACATATTCCTTTCGTCAAATAATCATCAGGCCCATGTTTGCCCATCCTTAGATCATCAAAATCAGTATAACTAACATTGGTTAAAAATGCCCATTTTTTAAATCCAAAATTGAAATCGAGATGAGATGTTTTTTCCTGATTTGCCGAGGCATATCGCACTATGGCATTTGCATTTAACAGAGGGGTTCCACTAAATGAAAGTTCGGGTTTTTGAGTATAAAAACTCATGACTCCACCTATAGCATCGCTACCATATATCACTGATCCTGAGCCTAAAGTGATCTCGGTATTTTGAACAGAAAATGGATCTATAGAAATCACATTTTGTAAATTCCCACCTCTGAAGATGGCATTATTCATTCTAACATCGTCAACAGAAATCAGGAGTCGATTGGTAGAAAACCCTCTTATCATAGGGCTGCCTCCGCCTTGTTGACTTTTTTGGATAAACACATTACCGCTATTCTCCAAAAGGTCTGCGCTGGTTTGAGGATTTGAGAACTGAATGCTCTTAGTATCAACGCTAGTTATTTTTTGAGGTATTTCTTCCTTGCTTTGGACAAATTTCGAAGCGGAAACAACAATTTCGCCTAAACTTTGCGGATTTGGGTGTAATAATAGTCTTTTAGTGCCTTTTAAAATATCTTGTTTAGTGGTCTTTAATGTCTGATAGGAAAGGTGTCTGAAATAAATTATCTCTGAATCAATAAATTTATTCAGGTTGGCTGTACCATTCAAATCTGTTATCGTGCTTTTAGATTTCGACGCGTTAAAAACAGCTACACCGGGAATAGGCTGGTAAGTAATATTATTAAGTATAATGACGTCCTGCGAAAATGCAAGTGAAGCAAATAGCGATAAAAACAACGAAGTCAATCGTTTCATTAAGCAAAAACTTGATTTAAAACAACTAAAGATCTGGGCTTTTTCAAACTGCCCAAATGTAACTCAAAATAGAGCAAAATCATACTTAAAAATTCCTGTCTCTTTTTTGAGTTGATAGTAATAGAATTTAATGCCTCAAAATTTATGCCTAAAAGCTGTTTAAATTGAGTTAATTGGTCGCCAGAAATACAATACGGATTTGTTTTTTTAATTTGATATTTTCCATCCTCTAAATTAAACACATCCAAATTTGAGTCAGTTAGATCCGGATAGAATCCAAGGTATCTTGATAAGTTCAGCAAGAAAAGTAAATGAAAGTTGGAAATTTCGTCATGAGTATCCAACCATAATAAAGTAGTTTCAAGATAAGTAAATAAGTCTTGATTTTTTTCTTCTTCCTTTAAAATCCCGGATAAAACCTCAGCCAAAAACATAGCAATGGCACTTTTCGCAATATTGGAGTAAATACTCTGATAAAATGCTGAAAGCTTTACTTCCTTTATTGATTGAAGCGATCTGTTTTCCCTGTAACTAACAATAATATCCAACTGGGACAATAGTTGAAAATAGGCCGTTCTTAATTTGCCTTTTTTGCTTTTTAACACGCCGCGAAGCAAATAACTCTGCACTCCAAAATGTTCTGTATAACATTTTATAATAAGGTCATTGTCCCTGTATTTTAATTTTGAAATTACAATAGCTTTTGTAGATACGAGTATCATCTGACTACCATTAATTTAAGGACCTTGGTCTCCAATGTTTCCAGATCTGATAATAAAACTAAATAAACACCTGATGATACAATATTGTTGGCCAAATTTTTACCATTCCAAAAGGCTGTTCCTCCGTCTATTTCAAGATTATATCCTTTGTATCTTGAGTTCGTGTTTGTTTGTGCTTCTGCAACCAGATTTCCTTCAATATCGGTTATTTTAATATTGATGTTTTCTGAAATATCTTTTATTTTAACACGCTCATCTGTAATGTTAAATGTCGGTCTAACCGGATTAGGATACACAAAAGCGTTTTCCAAATCTGTTTTTGGTTTTGAACCACCTGACCTAAAGGCTACTAAGCCTTTATCGGTCGCTATATATACCTTGCCACTTGAAGAGTCAATAGACATATCAATTATGTTGTTTGATGGCAAAGGTGAGTTATCCTTTGTAAAATGATAGATGGTCTCCTGTCCATTCTCTGAAAAATAAAATAAACCATTTGTTATTGTACCAATCCATTTGTTATTTGATCCATCAACCTCAATATCTGAGATCCATTGCTGAAATAATAATTCTCTTGGAATTCCGTCATCAATAATTATGATCTCATTTGCTTGTGCGCCCTCATCGTTAAACAAGGATTCAGGATTGTATAACACTCGTAGACCTTTATCTGTTCCAATCCAGAGCTGGTTTCTGTTATCAATTTTTAGAGCTCTTATGTCATCACTGGGCAAGTTGCCTGTATCACCTTCCCCCTTGAGAGCCTTTATTATAGTATTATTCCCATTTGTTTTAACCCCTATAACTCCATAAGCTTTAGATCCAATCCATTTGTTTTGGTTATTATCTATTATTAGGTCTTTAAATCCTAAATTACTAAACGGATCATCTATTATTTCAGCAAAGCTATAACTTTGCCACTGATTTGATAATGGATTAAATGATTTAAGGGGTTTATCTACAAGCGCAGTCGCACTCCAAAGTAAGCCATTGCTGTCAAAATTAGCTCCTGAAACTCGAATATTAATAAAGTTTGGATTCCCGGGTAAGACCAATGATTCCAATCCACTATTAGTCTGATCGTATAAAACTGTTGGTGAATTATCAATTATTTCTAATATCCCGTTAATGAAAGAACTAATAAAAACCTGACTTTTATTATTTGGATTAACGGTGATCTTATTTAGTTCTGCCGCTCCTAAAACACTGTCATAAGGAATATTTAGCCAATTTTCATCAATTAATTGACTGATGCCTCTTCTTGTAATTGGATAGGGATTGTAGAATATATCGTACTCCCCAAATGTTACCCATAAATTGCTGTCAGTCGCTTCCAGTGAGAATGTATTATTTAATAATGGCCCTTCAGGATGAATTTCTGACATTTCCAATGTATTTTCCAATGATGTTTTCAAAACCCCGAATTCTTTTGTTCCAATGTAAAGATCAGTATCGGATGCTATTATTGCTGATGTAAAATCTGAATCAAACTCTTGAAGAGCGCAAGACATTGGAAAGTAAATTAAAATCAATATCATAAACATAGACGCTATCCTTGGTCGTAATTACAAGATTATTGTTATTCCACATTAAAGTCCAATGGAATGCTCGGGTAATGTAAATAATTCCACCAAAGAATCATTTATAACTTCATAGATCTTTCTATTGCTTTGAATCACATAAAGTTTTCCATTTATTGTTTGAGAAAATAAGTAACTGCCATTGATAACGGTTTGCCATTCTTGGAAATCAATTAAATTATTACTTGAGTATATTGCTTTTTTTAAGCCATTGTTATCTAAGCATGCGGCATATATAAAATCCCCGTAAATGACTGTTTCAGAAACACGAATTTGACTACCTGAATTACCAATGTAATAAGTATCCACAAATTCCAGATTACTAAGACTATAAACTGAAATTCCATAATCCGTTGAAATGTAAACTACATCTTCAAATTCATTGAAATGATTTATTCCTTTGTCAGTCGGTGGGATAGTGGGTTTTTCTAAAATATCTATTACGGTTAAGACATCATCATCGTTATCAAATACAACTTCAATCAATCCATTTTTGTATCCAATTAAGAGCAGATCATATGATGCGCTGTAATGAATCGTAGATATTGATTCTCCGGATAAACCATTAATGGTAGAAATTGTACTTATTTCTTGAGTGGCCAGATCATAAATAAAAACTGCATTTTCTGAAGCGGCATATATTTTATTATTGCCCTGAGAAATATCTTTTATATTAAAATATGAGAAATGACCTTCCCAAAGATCCGAATAATCCTGAGAAAGGCTAATTAAAGGCAATAGACAAATAAGAACACGTATTAATCTTTTGATCATATTCTTTTTTTCAAATATATTTATATAAAACGAATAAAAAATAAGAATATATATAGATTGAACAAAAAAGGCTCCCAATTCCGATATTTCGAAAGGGAGCCTTAATTTTAATTAACACAAAACTTAAATTATTCCTTGATCTAACATTGAGTCGGCTACTTTTATAAAGCCGGCAATATTAGCACCTTTTACATAATCTATATAACCATCCTCTTGAGTTCCATATTTTAAACAAGCAACGTGAATTGAAGACATGATTTGAAGTAGTTTTGCATCAACCTCATCATTTGTCCAATTTAATTTCATGGCATTTTGCGACATTTCTAATCCAGAAACTGCTACACCACCTGCATTTGCTGCTTTACCCGGGGCAAAAGGCAACTTGTTTTTATGAAATAAATCAACAGCTTCCGGAGTACATCCCATATTAGACACTTCAACAACGTACTTTACGCCATTTAAAATTAATTGTTTTGCATCATCTTCATTTAATTCGTTTTGTATGGCACTAGGCATAGCTATATCACAAGGAACTTCCCAGGGTCTTTTACCTGCTATAAATTTAGCTTCCGGAAAAACTTCTACGTAGGGAGAAACAATATCATTATTTGAAGCTCTTAACTCCAATAAATACTCAATTTTTTCAGCATCTAATCCTTTTTCGTCA
Organism: uncultured Flavobacteriaceae bacterium; assembly: GCA_963722665.1. Lineage (GTDB taxonomy): Bacteria > Bacteroidota > Bacteroidia > Flavobacteriales > Flavobacteriaceae > Site-B1. The sequence continues at coordinate 2,538 of CAVRNW010000015.1, read as the reverse complement.
TACACATAACCATCCGGACCCGAAATAGTAACTACTTTTCCACCAAGTTCTGTAACTTTAATCGCCACACCCCAAGAAACATTTCCAAATCCTGAAACACAAACTGTTTTGCCTTTAAGCGAATCGTTTTGTGTTGATAGCATTTCTTTAGCAAAATAAGTTGCTCCAAAACCTGTAGCTTCCGGTCTTATCAGACTTCCTCCCCAATTTAACCCTTTGCCTGTTAAAACACCTGAATTTTCAAATTGCAATTTTTTAAACATGCCATATAAAAACCCTATTTCTCTACCACCAGTACCAATATCTCCAGCCGGCACATCTGTACTTGGACCAATAACCCGCCAAAGTTCTAACATAAAGGCTTGACAAAAGCGCATGATTTCCGCGTCAGATTTCCCTTTAGGGTTAAAATCAGATCCGCCTTTTCCGCCTCCCATAGGCAGCGTAGTTAATGCGTTTTTAAATATTTGTTCGAATCCTAAAAATTTAAGAATACTTAAATTTACACTTGGATGCAATCGAATCCCGCCTTTATATGGCCCGATAGCATTGTTAAATTGTACTCTATAACCTAAATTTACATGTACTTCTCCCTCATCATCAACCCAAGAAACTCTAAAAGTTAAAATTCTATCAGGTTCAACCAAACGTTCTATAATTTTAGCCGCTTCGTATTGTGGGTTTTCATTGTAAATGGTTTCAATAGATTCTAAAACTTCATGAACAGCCTGTAAATATTCCTTTTCTCCAGGATGCTTAGTTTCTAAATTTGTTAATATTTCTTTAACCTTCATAATGTTATAATTTATTATTGATCATAAGTAAAAACGTACACAAAATTACTGATATTAAATTCAATTTTTGTTAAAAAAGAGGAGGTTATTTTCGCTATTCTACATTTATTTTTTATTCTTTTATTAAATTCGAATATTAGTTACTTATTAAACGCTATTTTATTAGAAATAAAACAATTTAAATTACGTTTTACATAAATCCATCCGGAGGTAATTCATCTTCTGGTATTTCTGAGTTATTCGAATCATCTTTGAGTTTATAACCTTCTTTAAAAATAGCAGCTTTGTTGTTTTTACCCTCAATAATAACCGTTAATGGTTCTTTAAAACTAACATGCCTTAAGTAAGTATCTTCATAAACAGCGCTTTGTTTATTTAGATAGTCTACATCAAAAAATCCGTCATTTATAAATGGATTTATAGTTAAATAACCCACCTTAAATGATGTTAAATTTTGAAAAAAATGAGTCCCCTGGCTTGGATCAATTCTAAAATTATCAAGCCCTGATTCTACAATTATTTTTGCAGATGAAATTTGTGACCAAACTACAGGAATTCCTAACCAAGGATCACTAGAGCCCCATCTTCCAGGACCTACTAAAATATATGGCTTATTTAATTCAGTGAATTTTTTATTAATTTGCTCAACAGCTAATGCAATTTGTTGTGTGTTAGCAGAATTAAACGTTTCAGGTTTTACATAAACAAAATCATATATTTCGTCATATTTTCCATTTCCCAATGCAGATTCTGAGTAGATAATACTATCGTTAACATTAAAATCTTCAGGAAGATTACTAAATGTTTGATTGCTTTCAATAATTGGCCGAATTTGCAAAAAACTAAAAATTCTTGGTTTCCCTTTTGGTACATCAAGATTAATGGCAAATTCTATTTCAACGGGTACTCTCATTTCTCGTTGCCCGATACGCAATAGATCTATTAAAATTTCAGGCAATGGAAAAGTGTTGTATTTTAATATATTGTCAAAAGTAATTACTCGAACACCGTCATGCATAACTCCCGGCTTTATAATATTGTTTTGTAAATCGTAGGTAGATGCCACAAATTTTAATGAACCATGTTTTTTAGCGTTTCTGATCGTTATTTTCTTTTTATTTATTGCTTCACTTTTAGAAACTTTATAACTCTCCGGATTCATATCTAACCCGTAAAAGTATTGTTGTGTATTTCGCAGTGCAGAATCTGTTGATGAAAGCTGTAATACCTTTTTGGGATGAAAAGGCGAAAATCTTAATGTCCGTCCTCCACCAACAATAATTTCACCTAAACCCAAAGCTATATTTGCTATACCTTCATTAGATTTTTCATTCCCTATAGGATAATAATTTATAGAGCGAGCCACTCCGGATATATTGGGATAATAAACATCCTCATATTGTTTACCTGTAACTTCTTGTAAAATAACAGCCATTTTACTTTCTTCGATTGTATGAGATGTTGCTTTTAAATACGATCTGCTATTTTGAAAAAAGGAAGAAGCTATTACCGATTTTATTGCATTTGTAGTCATATCTAACAATTCCGTTTCATCGGCTTGAGGAATCATATACGTAGCAAAAACACCTGCAAAAGGTGTATATAAAGAATCTTCTAAAACGCTTGAAGAGCGAACGGCAATAGGGCGTTTTATTATGTTTAAAAATGCTTTTAAATCCTCTATTACCCATTGAGGTAAGGGTTTTGAAATAAACTCTTTTAGAATCTCATCATCATCTTTAGT
>CAVRNW010000014.1:0-18584 GCA_963722665.1 uncultured Flavobacteriaceae bacterium | reverse complement strand
CCAAACCAGTGAGTCCTTCCGTAGTTTATAAATATATTCATCTTCAACCTTTTCTCTTGTAAAACCAACCAGTAATCCACCTGCAATAATTGCCAGTGCAATTAGCTCGTCCAGGATGCTGTTCTCAGTTATCTGAAAGAATCCTTTTTCGCTTTCGATAAATGATTCATTATAGATAGATAAAACGTTGACCGTTAAAGCATCTGATTCGTAATTGCTTAAGTAAATAAAGATCCCTCCTATAAGTCCCAGTATAAAAAGTATCCAGCCTACACCTTTGTATTTGTTGGGTAATAAATAATTTGTTTTCATTTTCTATCGTTTGATAAGATTATAATCAAAAGTAAAGAATACATTACATATAGACAAGAAAATATTACAAAAAGTAATAAAAACATGTCTTTTAGTGTCTTTATTCTTTTCATTTTATAAAAACTATTGATTATTTGATAATTAGCCTTTTTTAAAAGCAAGAAATTTCGTATATTCAAGATTGGACAAAATTCATGTTAAATATTTATTCAAAACATAATTTTGTTGTTAAAAAGTCACTAATATGAATAGTGAACTTTCCATGGATCAGGCATTGATCGAGAAACTTAATAAAATTCTTGAAGTTAACCTCGATAAGGAGTATTTTGGTGTCAAAGAGTTGGCATTTGAAGCCGGTCTTAGCCGTTCCCAATTACATAGAAAGCTCCAATCCATAAAAGGAAAATCGTCCAGTAAATTTATTTGTGAGTTCAGGCTAAAAAAGGCGATGGTAATGCTTAGAAACAATGTAGCAACAGCTTCAGAGATTGCTTATCGTGTTGGTTTCAGCAGTCCTACTTATTTTAATACCTGCTTTCATGACTACTATGGTTATCCTCCGGGAGAAGCAAAAATCAGGAATCCGAATGGTGTTGATCATGATGAAGATGAACAAGTCTTAAAATTAATTGATGGAGTTCAAGCCATTTCTGTACAACCTTCAGTTAAAAAAAATGTTTTTGGTAAAAGAATGGTCTGGATCAACACATTGTTTATCATACTGTTAAGTGTTATAACTTATAATTTATATCAAAATTATAAAGATTATTTCTCAAATGAATCGGCTTACCTAGATGATCATAATGGATCCGTTGCAATTCTCCCATTTAAAAATCTCAGTGAAGCAAAGGATGATGAATTTTTTACTATGGGAGTAACATCCTCTTTACAAAATCAGTTAAACACAATTAAAGGCTTAAAGGTGATTTCCAGTAACAGCATGGAAAAGTACACAAATACCAAAATGAGTCCTTCTGAAATTGCAAACGAAATTGGTGTCACCTATTTACTGGATGGTTCTGTTCAAAAATATGGCGACTCCATAAAGGTCATAGTAAATTTTATAAATGCCTCAGAAAATCATCAGCTAAACTCCTTGGTCTATATTGAAAAATTCAACAACGTATTTGCTCTGCAAAGCAAAATTGCTAAGCAAGTAACACAAGAGTTAAACATTAAACTTTCACAAGAAGAGTTAGAACAATTCGACAAGAAGCCAACAGAAAACATGGAGGCATATAATTTATATTTAAAAGGACGATTTTTCTGGCATCAAAGAACCAAAGAAGGCATAAATAAAAGCATAGATTATTTTAAACAGGCAGTTGAGTTGGATTCTATTTATACGCTCGCATATGCAGGATTGGCAGATTCCTATTATGTAATGCCTTGGTATATATAGTACAAAAGATAGAGACTCGGTGTTTACAATAGCCAAAGATTATGCAGAGAAAGCACTTTCCATTGATAATAATAATTCGGAAGCACATGCAACTTTAGGTGGTATTTTATGTTATAAGGATTGGAACTGGGAGGCTTCAGAAAAGGAATTAAAGCTTGCCATAAAGTTAAATCCAAATTATGCGACTGCCCATCAGTACTATGCCGAATTATTGGAAATTTTAGGAAGAGCTAAAGAGGCCAGAGAACAAATAGATCTGGCACTAAGATTAAACCCAAATTCTTTTATAATGACTCAAATTAGTGCTCGGTTATATTATGAAAATGGTCTTTACGAAAAAGCGATTATAGAAGCCAACAAGGCTAAAGAGTTGAACAATAAAAGCGTATCCCCATACTTGCCTAATTATTAATTGTTATACATATACGGGAAAGGACGATGAGGCCATGGCAGAATGGGAAGAGCAGTTAAAATTATATCCTGATCAAAATATAGAAGTTACTGAAGGGCGTAGAGAGGCATTTAAGAAATCAGGTATAAAAGGCGTTTGGAAATTTACAAATGATCTCATGCTAAACTCTGATAATGCAGATATGTTTGCATATGCTATAGGCAGTAACTATGCCTATTTGGGAGAGACCGAGAAAGCTCTGGAATATCTTGAATTAGCATATGAACAGCGTAGTTTTGACCTTGTATGGATAAAATTGAATTATGATTTAAAAACCCTTCGAGATGAACCCAGATTTTTAGACATTTTAAAAAAAATGAATTTAGGAGATTATGAATGAAAATTACCTATATCACATTATGTAACTATATACCTTTTTCTCTATAATTTTTTCCTCTTATCTTTTGTCATTGTATGATCACAATATCAAAATTTAAATAGTTCAAGGTATGTTTTAAAGACTTCAATAAAATCTTGAATCAATTGCATCATAGTTGTTAAGTGTCACATTATAAATTACTTGATCTTTGTTTTAGAAAATAATTATTAACCCATAAAACAAAAAATCATGAAAAAATTATTAATTGGTTTATTAGTATTTGGCCTTACCACCCAATTCATGTTTTCACAAGTTATTGAACTGTCTGAGGTTAATGTAACTGTAAATTACAAATATTTAGATGCCATTGACTCTAAAGAAGTTGCAGTACCTGTGAAAATGTTAGAAGAACAAGTTGCCTTTTACAACTTAAAAGAATCCGATCTTTACAGTGATCAGTATGATACTTATCAAGTGTCTTTCTTTATTCCACAAGGAAAAATAGTTGCTGCCTATGACAGTGATGGTAAAATATTACGCACCATTGAACGATTTAAAAATGTAAAACTTCCTAGATCAGTTGTCGTGTCAGTTACTAAAAATTATCCAAAATGGAGGATAGTAGAAGATGCTTATAAAGTAGATTATTACGGCAAAAGCGGAATTGCTAAAAAACAGTATAAGATTAAACTGAAAAACAGGGACAAAAAAATAACTGTAAAAGTTGACGAAGATGGTGAATTCCTATAATTCACTAAGAGAATAAAAAAGGTGCTTTAAAAGAGCACCTTTTTTTAATTAGTAAACACTGGTGATTATTTGTCTTTTACAATTTTTATTATAGGGAGAAATTTCGTATATTTAAGATTAGCCAAAAATCATGTTAAATATTTATATATAATATAATTTAATTGTTAAAAAGTCACTACAATGAATAGTGAACTTTCAATGGACCAGGTATTGATCGAGAAACTGACTAATATACTTGAAGTCAACCTCGATAAGGAACATTTTGGTGTCAAAGAATTAGCAATTGAAGCTGGCTTTAGTCGTTCCCAATTACATCGAAAGTTAAAATCTATATAAAAAAATATCTCCCAGCAGGTTTATTTGTGAGTTCAGACTTAAAAAGGCAATGGTCATGCTACAAAACAATGTGGCAACCGCTTCAGTGGTTGCTTATCGCGTTGGTTTTGGCAGTCCTACTTATTGTACACATGATATTAAAAGCCTGCGTAATGACCCCAGATTTTTAGCCCTCTAGAAAAATTGAATCTGGGTGGTTATGAATGATAATCGGTTTAATAAATAAAAACCTTTTATTCCTTAATTAGTCATCTCATCTTATCTTTTGAATTTATAAGATCTTTTCAACAAAATTTAAAGCATTTAAATTATAGAGCAATAGTTGTAAAAAAAAATAGAACAATTGCTACATAGCTGTTAAGTGTCGCATTACCAATTGTTTGATATTTGTTTTAGAAATTAATTATTAACCTTTAAAACAAATAATCATGAAAAAATTATTAATTGGTTTGTTAGCACTTGGGCTCACCACCCAGTTTATGTTCTCACAAGAGATCGAATTAGCCGAGGTTCGCTTAGATGTTAATTACAAGTATCTGGATGCCATTGAATCTCAAGACGTGGCAGTGCCTGTAAAAATTCTTGAAAAGAAGGTTGCATTTTACGATGTAAAAAATTCTGAAGTTTACAGTGAAGAATTTGATAAATTTCATGTTACATTTAGTATTCCGGAAGGTCAAATTGTTGCCGCCTATGATAAAGACGGTAAAATTTTAAGAACCATAGAACGATTCAAAAATATAACGCTTCCTGTATCAGTTAGAAATGCTGTATTTGATAGATTTCCTGACTTTACTATTGTCGAGGACTTTTATAAAGTAGATTACTTTGATAAAAGTGGAATTGCCAGAAAACAATATAAGGTAAAGTTAAAAAATGGTGATAAAACGATAGTTGAGAAATTTGACGAAGATGGTGAAATCCTGTAATTCACTAAGAAAATGAGAAAGGTGCTTCAACAGAGCACCTTTTTTTAATTATATACCAAACCAATTATTTTGCGAACCTTATCTAAGGTCTTCATCAGTTTTCTGCTAAAACTAAAGGTCATAACGTCGCTTTGTATTTTGCCCTGATGCAGAAGATTTTTATAGTGATTAATCTCGTCATTTTAAGCAATGCAACAAAATTGTAATACAATGTATTGTAATTGTAAGAATTTGCAACAAGGTTGCTATGTACTACATTGTTTTGTCTGTTATTTTTATAATAATACGAGAGGTTAAAGAATTCCAGTTGAAGGTGATAAAGTATGAGTGTAATTTAATAAGAATTAAACTTTAAAATATATATCATGAAAACAAAACAATTTAAACATGGTTTTTTTGCACTTCTTATTCTTTCCGTTTTAGTCATTTCTTTTAACGGTTGTAGTAACGATGATGATAATTCTGTTGATTCCAATGCTTTTTTAGAATTGTATACAGGAACAACATGGGCTCTAAATAACGATGGAGGAGTTCCGGTAGACGCCGACGTTCCGGCTTACTTCAGATTTGTAAGTGATGCCTCTAAGGTATTAGAAGGCTGGTATCAGGATTCAAATGAAGCTGAATGTTATTTTCATATAAAAGGTATTAATCTTGGCAATGGAGCCATGAAACTTTTGGAAAATTCAGAAAACAAATTAGTTATTAAAATAACATATCCCGATGAAACTGAGACCTATACATGTACAGTTCAAGGAGATACTGTTAAGATAGTAATGGTCTATGAGGAAGTTGGATTTCCAGCAGAAACATTTACTCTTTATTTCGATAAAACAACAGTCAATGTAGATGCATTGCCAATTTGCGGATAATAATTTCTGCATTGCCGGCATGTAAATTGGTATTCTAAAAAAGTAATTGACCTTTTTAGTATTACCTGGGAAACATAATTGAAAACCTTTGCACTATAATAGTTAGAAATTGAAAGATAGTTGCTATATCTCGTTTTATTTCATCTGCTACTTTCAATCTATTCTAATGGAATTAATTAAATAATAATAAATAGTTTAAAAATCATGAGAACTTTAAGACCACTACCAAAATTATTTTTGATCACGTTCCTTTTAGTTGTGATCATTGTGCTCTTTACCAGCTGTGAAAAACCAGTTGCGGACGAATTATATCTTGAAGATTCTATTTCCAGCGAAGAACTTTATCCATGGCAGGATCTGTTGCAACAGTTAGACCTGCAATCGGATATTTTGTTTGTGCAGAATGGTGAATCTATACAGGATGTTATAGATGTTGCCAAATCAGGTTCCGTAATTTATATTGAACCTGGTATATACGAAGAAGAAATATCAAGCAATAAGTCAGACATCAAACTAATTGGGTTTAATCTGGAGCCAGATGACCTTGTAATAAATGATGCTGAGAATGAAAACTTAGAGATTTTAAATCTTCATGATAAAAGCAATTTTGATAAACTTAGAAACAAATCTTTTCGTTGTGGAACAGGCATTTCTATTTTGAAGATTTCAAGGCAAGATTTAGGCGGTAAGATAGCTCATTACACCTTTGATATTAGACTTGGTCATGGTGAGTTTAATGTCATAACAATACATCGGGTTGTTCAGGAAAGTCGTGCATATAATCCAGTTCGTACCGAAGGTGATATATTTATGGTACATGGTGCTATTCAGGATTTTGATGACATTTTTTTGACGGCCGGAGCTGAAACCATAAATGCAGAAACCTCATCACCATATTACTTAGCTTCAAATAAAATTGATGTTTGGGGAATTGATATGGGATGGACCAAAGTACCATTGGAAACTGACAGACTTCTCCTTTATGGATGGTTGGGGAATGTGGAAAGATATTGATCATACCTTAACAGCCATGTCTATAGCACGACTGATTACGTGGTTTAACACGTCAGGGATTTTCTAGAATGAACTTGCTTGGTTATAGCTATGGCGTAGATGTAGCCTATGGTGCAGCCAGTAAGAAACCCTGCAACATGGTTCTGGCGAGACGTAAAAGGAATAATTCCCGTTGACAAGGATTGAAATCAAATGACGGGAATTACAAGTCTAATAACTGTAACTGCGGCATTTGATAAGGAGAAACTGCTTAATAGCCCTCAACCTCAATATGACGATCCTTGGGGAGTTAGATTTAATAGCATGGGGTAATTCGGCTATCAAAGATCCTGATGGAAATTCACCATTAATTCGTGATTTATCAAACAGCGAATTTTTAACTTTGGTCGGTTCACAGGGCTTCTTTGCAGCCGACCAAGATGGTAACTATTTGTATTCAGACCCAATTAGATTTTTCCGACTTGGTGTTGATCTTGCTCCTTATTGGCCAATGCAAGTAAATTATGAATTAAGTGCTATAAATGTCCTGACCAGGATGTTAGTTATGATGATCTCCTTGGACAAATATCAATTCCAATATTCTATATAGGAGCAGAAGCTGCCGCCGGACAATCTGGAGTATATACAAGTAGTTTGACGGCTAGTAATGACATTACAAATTATATTGTACCGGGCTACAGCCATGCAGATCTTTGGTTCGGCTATGATGCAAATGAACTTGTTTGGGGTCCATTAGGTGATTGGCTTAAAAAACATATGTAACGATACCGTACTTAATTTGAATTAGAGAAAAGGTGCTTCTTAAAGGAGCATCTTTTTATTTAGTATTCTAACCCAATTAACTGGCTAACCTTATCCAATGTCTTCATCAGTTTTCTGCTAAAACTAAAGGTCATGACGTCGCTTTGTATTTTGCCTTGACGCAAAAGCTCATTGAAGTGTATGACTTCGAAATTGTAACCTATTGTTGAGTATCCAAAATCTTTGGTTTCTTCTTTACCATTGGAGGTTATTGTTACTGTAGACGGTTCGTGAAATCTTGAGTTCACTTTTATAATACCATTTTCACAATGGAAAACGGCTTCAGTAGGAGTTTCTTCCAGCAAAGTGCTTTTTAAATAGGCGTTTACGCCATTTTTATATTTAAAGACCATAGAACAAGAAGAGTCCACATCATTCTCAAAGAATGTTGCCCGAGCTTGTATAACTTCCGGACTTCCTAAAGTTGATAAGGCCGCAAAAACAGGATAGATGCCTATGTCAAGCAAACTGCCTCCCCCTAATGACTTTTTGATCACACGATTGGTCTCATCAAACTCCTGCCTGAAGCCAAAATCGGCTTCAAGTTTTAAAATTTTACCATATTTCTTTGATTTTATTAAATCCAATACATAGTTGTAATGAGGAAGGAAATAGGTCCAGAGGGCTTCCATTAAAAGCATGTTGTTGGCCTTTGCACAGTCTATCATTTCATACACTTCTTCAGAGTTCATAGCAAATGGTTTTTCGCATAACACCGCAATACCATTTTTTAAGCAGAGAAGGGTATTTTCTTTGTGCAAAGCATGAGGTGTTGCTATATATACAGCATCAACTTTTGAATCCTTTACTAAATCGTCGTAATTATTGTATGCTTTATAGGCATGAAATTTTCCGGCAAATTCATCGGCTTTTTCCTGAGTTCTGGATGCCACTGCATAAAGTTCAGCATCCTCCACCGTGAGCAGATCTGCAGCGAATTTGTGAGCTATTTTTCCTAAGCCGATAATTCCCCAACGAATTTTTCTATCCTTGAATGATTCCATTTTTAAATTTAGGCATATTTTGAATAAAAATGGCTATAAACATGACAAGAACACAGCCAATAAAATTTAACCATAAATATGGTAAAATAATTATCTCGTATTCATTCAGAAAAAATAAAGAAAATATTATGATCTGAGTTATGATCGCAGCTAAAAACACAGCGTTTCCCTTAACGGTTTTTATAAAAAAAGCCAAAAGGAAAATGCCTAGAACATTACCGTAAAAAATGGATCCTATAATATTTACCAGCTGAATTAAATTCTCAGCTAAATTAGCAATACAGGCAATTCCGATGGCAAAAATTCCCCACAGAACAGTAAAAAGTTTTGTAGCGTTAACCATATGCATTTCGCCGGCATTCTTTGAATGTCGTTTATACAGGTCTATTGAAGTCGTAGATCCTAAAGCGTTCAATTCACTTGCTGTTGAGGACATTGCTGCACTTAAAATAACGGCTAATAACAGACCTATTAATCCACGGGGCAGGTTGTTGAGTATAAAGTGGATGAACACATAATCCCTGTCGTTTGATTCAATTTTAATATCCTTTTCTTCCGCAACTTTATCGATTAATGTTTTTGCCTCTTCCCTTATCTCTATATCAGCCTGATTGGCAATGGCAATGTAATCTTTGTATTTAGTTTCACCTGTTTCCAGATATTTGTTTATTATCAGTTGTTTGTCATTAAAGATCTTTTCTTGTTCATTCTGAATTTTTTGAAATTCCTCAGCATGCCTTGAATTGGTTATTTCTTCTGTTGCTATGGGATTAAAATTAATAGGAGAGGAGTTAAACTGGTAAAACACAAAGACCATCACACCAACTAATAAAATAAAGAATTGCATAGGTACCTTTAACAACCCATTGAATATCAATCCCAGTTGCATTTCCTTTAATGATTTACCTGATAAATACCGCTGTACCTGACTTTGGTCTGTGCCAAAATAGGAGAGGGCCAAAAAAGTTCCACCAATAATTCCGGTCCAGACTGTATAACGATTATTAAGATCAAAAGAAAAATCCAAGATCTCCATTTTTCCACTGGCACCTGCTATCTCCAATGCTTTTTTAAATGTTACGTTTTCCGGTAAATAGCTGACAATTAAGTAGAAGGCAATGAACATACCTGTAAAAATAACAGCCATTTGTTGTTTTTGGGTCACACTCACTGCACTGGTTCCTCCTGAAACCGTATAAATAATTACCAGAATTCCAATGACTATATTAAGTGTAATCAAATTCCAACCTAAAACAGCTGATAGAATGATGGCAGGAGCAAATATGGTTATACCTGCTGCCAAACCGCGTTGAATTAAGAATAGAATTGCCGTTAAGGATCGGGTTTTTATATCGAAGCGATTCTCAAGAAATTCGTAAGCTGTATATACTTTTAATTTATGGTAAATAGGAATGAAAACCAAGCAAATGATCACCATTGCTATAGGTAGTCCAAAATAGAATTGAACAAATCCCATTCCCGAATGAAAAGCCTGTCCTGGTGTTGATAAGAATGTGATGGCGCTGGCTTGAGTAGCCATTACAGATAATCCTACTGTATACCATTTAGCCTTATTACCTCCACGAATATAGTCTTGTACATTTTTGCTGCCTTTAGTCTTCCATGCTCCATAAAGAACAATGAATAAGAGAGTAGCAATTAATACAATCCAATCGTATTGATGCATTCTAAGCGAAGGATGCCGTTATAAAATAAAAAATTATGACATACAAGGCGTTCGCTATTAAAACAGCAGTGTACCATTTTTTCCAACGGCTACTTTTTAGGAGTATTTTGCATATTGATCAATTTTTTAGCTTTTAATTAAAAGCTAATTGGGATTACGGTTATAATAATTAATAAAGTTAAACTTTTTAATTACGGTTTTACCATAATATTCTTAAAGATATAAACCTTTTTATAAACAAACAATATTTATAACAAAAAATTCGATAAAATGCAAATTTTTAATAAAATAAATGAATGAATAATCTTTCAATTTTTGATTTTGGCCTTAACTTTAAAATCTTCATTTCCAATAGATAACATGTTTGCAAATAATCTATAAGCTCCGGATACGCCTGCAGGGAATTCCCTAAAAAAGCTTAACCCTGTATAAATATAATAACCTTTTCCATATTGAGATATTAACAAACTACCGTCTTTGGGTGTTTCATCAAGATCATTTATTGAAAGTACAGGTTTAAATTCATCAGCCCATTTATCGGGGAAGTATAATCCGCGTTCCTGAACCCAACCTTCAAAATCCTTAGAAGTGATCTTATTAGGAAAATTCAATACAGGATGTTCGGGATCTAAAATTCTGACCTCGGCATTTTCATCCGTTACGCGATCCCGGGATAATTCCAGGTCGTATGGGGCTAATTCATCAACTTTTAATCTGAAATTTGTATTGTATTGAACAATTAAATTCCCTCCGTTTTTTACATAGTCAAATAAATATTTTTGCTTGAATTTAAGTTCATCAACCGTATTGTAAGCACGAATCCCTACAACTATAGCATCAAAACGTTGAAGGTTTTCAGGACTTATATCTTCGGGTTTAATGGTGACCACATTATACCCAATTTGTTGTAAACTGGCAGGAACTGTATCGCCGGCGCCTTCAATATAACCAATATTTTCACCTGTTTTTTTTAGGTCCAGCCGAACCACTTTGCTCTCACTGGGTAATAAAACGGTTTGATAAGGAATATGATCATAATCTATTTCGATGAGTTCTTTAGAGTAATCAATTTCGTCAACGTATACAATAGGAGAGATTAGTCCTTCACTCTGATTTTTTGGAGGAATGACTGTAAATACCAGCACTTGCGCTTCCCCTTTATTAGATAGTGAAATTTTTTGTTTCTCCGGATAGACATTCCAATCGTTTGGAGAACATAAAGTAATATAACCTTCGATGTCATTTCTCCCTGCTTTAACAGTTACAGGAATTTCTTTCTGCTGATCGGTTTCAAATATGATAACCTTTTCATCAATTTTCACAGAGACTTCCGGAATGATTTCGAACGGTTTATAAACTTCCCCTTTTACCGGATCATTCATTTTATAAACAACTTCTGTAATAAAGGGAATCTTTGTGTTTTCAATAATTAAATTAAACGTAACGTTTATATCCTTTTCTTTTACGGGTTTACCAATATCACTTATATTTTCAACTTCATACATGCCCAAAGTGCCGATTTTATTTAGCCAGTAGGCAGAAGTAAGAGGCTGTTTTGAATTAAAAGCCATGGATTCCTCAAACTTATAATCGACGTTCTTTAGTAAGGGAATATTCTTATTTATATAAACTTCATTGGGATTAATAATACTTTCCAATTGAATAGGCTGATCACTTCTGTTTATGATTTCAATTGATAGTTTTACCTTGTCCTTAACAGTAGCATGATTGGTTTCTGAAACCGCTTCAAGATATAAACCTGCGCAGGCAGCAATTATGTTTTTTATCTCTTTTGATTTGGTTGTTTTCCAGTGATCATCTTTCAAATTCTGAATTAAACGGTAAGCTTTTACCAAGTTTGGAATTGATGCTGAAGGATGAGAAAAATCGAATTCATCCTGGACCTTTATTAAAATGTCCCCTATTTCATTTCCTCCTTTTACACGATTCCAGCTTGTGTCTATGCCTTCAAAAATATTGGACTTATCTTGAGGTAAATTGCCCTTTATCAATTCGATATATTCCAATGTCTCACCACGAGTACCAGTATTTCCGAATCCTTGTGATTTGTGCTGGCTGCGGCTCAATGACGCAATTTCAGTATTGCTTAAACCCAGAGTAGGATAGAAGGCCCCTACATCTAAGGATAATAAATTAGTTTTATCTGCTTTATCAAAATTCTCCTGACTCCCGTAAAACCACCAAGATGTATTGAAAAACATACGACTTGGTTGCCAGGTATTCGTAATTTTTAAATGCTCCGAATATTTGGTTTTATCATTTACAAGATCAAAAGCTTCTATGCTTAACATGGCAGAACTGGTATGGTGACCATGAGTACTTCCGGGAGTCCTGTGATTAAATCTGTTTATTATGATGTCAGGTTTAAATTTCCTGATTGCTAAAACCACATCACTTAATACTTTGTCCTTATCCCATATTTTAAGAGTTTCATCAGGATGTTTTGAATAGCCAAAATCGATTGCTCTCGTGAACATTTGTTCGCCCCCATCGATCTTTCTGGCGGTTAATAATTCCTGAGTTCGAATGACACCTAATAGTTCTGTAATTTCCGGACCAATAAGATTTTGACCACCATCACCACGTGTAATAGATAAGTATGCCGTACGAGCTTTTAATTGATTGGACATATAAGAGATCAATCTTGTGTTCTCATCATCAGGATGCGCTGCAATGTAAAGAACAGATCCTAGAAAGTTTAACTTTTTTATAGATTCGTAAATTTCTGCAGAATTTAATTTATTGGGTTTTTGAGCAAAGGAAATCGCAGAAATATTAAGAAAGACAAGTAAAAGAATTATTAGTTTACGCATTTTAGTTTAGATAGCTTAAGAGCCAAATATAAAAATAAAAACCAGCGAAAATGCTGGTTTTAATGTTATTTTAACGAAATGTCTTGTCAAAGCCACTTTTTTCTTTTGAAGTACCATAACATTCCTAAAAAAATCACGATCATTATTATCCATAAGATGAAATAGCTGTATTTATATTTTAACTCGGGAATATATTCGAAATTCATTCCATAAATACCTGCAATAAATGTTAAGGGAATAAAAATGGTAGCTATTATTGTCAGTACTTTCATGACCTCATTCATTCTGTTGCTTATTGAGGTCATGTACATATCCATAAGACCCCAGATCATTTCTCTGTAAATATCAATATTTTCAGAAACCTGAATGATATGATCATAAACATCGCGATAGTAATGTAATGTTTTATCTAAAATTAATTTGTTATCTGTTTTTTCAATCCTGTTGATGATCTCTCTTAAAGGGAAAATGGCTCGCCTTACTTTGAGCACCTCTCGTTTAAGTTCCTGAATTTGCTGGCTTATTTCATTCTGACTAAGTCCGGTAAATAAATTATCTTCAAGATCTTCTATTTTATTACCCATGGTCTCAATAATAGTAAAATAATGATCGGTCACCGAATCAATAAGAGCATACAACAAATAATCAGAACCCAACCCTCTTATTCTGCCTTTTGCTGTTCTTAGTCTTTCCCTTACGCTATCAAATACATCTCCTTCTGCTTCCTGGAATGTTAATACAAAATTTTCACCAAGGACGAAGCTTACCTGTTCAGAAATGACCTCCTCCCTGTTGTCATAGTAAAGCATTTTAAGCACCACAAAAATGTAGTTTTCATATTCATCAATTTTTGGTCTACTTGAAATATTTACGATATCTTCTAAAATGAGGGGATGAAGATCATAATGTTTCCCAATTTTTTCTATCTCTTCTACATGGCTAAGCCCATTGAAATTTACCCATGTAACCGAATCAGTAGATTTATATTTGAATACCTCTTCAACATCTTTAATTATCTTTTCCTCGAGATGGTTTAGGTTGTAATCAAAGGATTCTATAAAAAATTTATGAGACTTTTCACCGGTATAGATCAGGGTTCCTGGCGACTGACCAATTTTTTTATGATGCTTTGATTTCTTTCTTTTTCCCATAATTTAAATATACAAAAGTTTTTAAACAGCATCTGTGCCATCGTCAATGGCATCTTTTTTAATTAAGGTAACCGCTTTTTGCAAGATCAAGTTGTTGGGATAGGTAACCAGATCTCCATTGTCTACCCTTAAAAGAATTTGGAAAGCTGTAATATCCTCAATAATCGCAATCACAGGAAAATCCTTATCATGGATCTGAATTTTATCGCCTACTTTATAAGGAAAAGCAAAGAACATAATAACTCCTGAAGTAATATTACTGAGTATTGACCAAATAGCAAATAAACCAATTCCTATGACAGCAAAAACGGAGGAAAAAACCAAGGCTAATTCTTTTGGCTCTGCACCAAGAATAAAAGATTCTATAAGTGTTGCAATTAAAAACAAAGTGACTGTGGCATATCTTATAATAAGATTGGTCCGTGCCTCATTAATACCACTTTTTCTTCCTATTTTTTTAATTATAATCTGCAGAACAAATCTAAAAATCAAAAGAATAATTATTAGAATGGCCGTATAAATTAATTCTGATTTATAGGTATTGAATAAGTCATTCATATTTTAATTATTTATTTAAGTTGCTTAAAGTTTCATAAACCAAATGTACTGGTAATCCCATAACATTGAAATAAGAACCTTCAATTTTTGCAACACCAATTTGTCCTATCCATTCCTGAATTCCGTAAGCACCTGCTTTATCCAGGGGGCTAAAATTTTTAACATAGTACCAAATTTCGTCGTCTGTAAATTCTTTAAAAGTAACTTTCGTTAAACAATTAACTGTTTTTTGAGCCTTAGTGGTCGTGAAACAGACTGAAGTAATGACCTCATGTGTTTGACCGCTCATGGATTTAATCATATTAAAAGCATCTTTTTCATCAATTGGTTTTCCTAATGCCATATCATTGTGCCAGACAATGGTGTCGCTGGTTATAAGGATGTCATTTTCCTTTAATTCCTTTTCAAAAGGTTGTGATTTTAATTGTGCCAGATAATCACTAATGTCGCCATGTTTTAAATGGTCAGGATAATCTTCCTTTACGGGTTTTAACCTAATTTCAAAGTCAATTTCCAAATCTTTGAAGAATTCTTGCCTTCGTGGGGATCCCGAGGCTAGAATGATATTGTATTTTTTTAGTTTTTGATTCAGCATCAATTTAAAATTATAGGATATAAAAGCATTGACATCATTCCCAGCAGCATAATAAGTTTGAGCAAATTGCTTATCAATTTGTAGTCTTTTTTCGATTCGGCTTGAAATATTTTGATCGAAACAAAAATTAATGGACCGGCAACCAGAAGTAAAAAATATATGACTAGAATTGTGTGTTTATATAAGTAATTGGCTAAATAGTAGATTAGCCCCAAAACAGGTAACAAGGAAATGACAAATATTATATTTCTCGTTCTTTCTCTGCCAATAAGTATTGGTAAGGTTTTCATTTCAGATTTATAGTCGCCATCAACATCCTCTATATCCTTTATCATTTCCCTAATTAGATTTATAATGAATGCAAACATAGCATAGTCTAACAAAACTTTTAACATAGTAATCTGACCCGTTTGGTTGTGGTCATTAATAACAGGTATTAACTCAAAAATTCCTACAATTATAAGGCTTAAACTAACAAGAATGGATACGACTATATTTCCAATCAGGATCGTACTTTTTAAATAACTAGCATAAATGTATAATAAGGCAGAAATAACTACAAACAAAGCAAAAAAACTGCTTTTTCCAACTAAATGGGAAAGGTAAAAGCCTATTAAAACACCAGTAAAATTAAATAACAGAAACAGGTTATTAGCCTTTTTTTCTGTCACTGATCGCCCTACAATGACCTTTTCCGGCCTGTTGACCAGATCGGTTTCCACATCATAAATATCATTAATAATATATCCTGCCGCAGCAATAAAAATTGTAGATAATACCAACAGGGAAAAACCAAACCAATTTAAAGTTATTTCCACGCCAAAAGGCAAAAACAGAGCGTATTTGATGAGTATTTGAACCAAAGCAATGATCAATAAATTTTTCCACCTGATGAGGTTTAATATGTTTATCATTTTTAGAAAGTGCAGATCATTTAATGAAACTACTTGTTTTTAGCTTGGATTTTAATTTCAGGTATCTTGATGACTTCTATGGTTGTTGATGCCAAAACAATTTTGTCCTTATGCTTTTTAATTTCTTCGTATATAAGCTGACTGAGGATATTTTTTGTAATCCGTCTTTTTTTATAATCTACTATATACCTTAAATTAAATTCTATCCAATTGTCAGTTAGCTTTACTGATAAGGAAGGATCTACGACAGCATCTTCAATATAATATTTATCCACCACGTGTTGCCATTTAGCTTTTGAATCTGATGTGTACTCTGACAGTGTTTCTGAAGCTATTTTGATAATTAATGATTTGGTAAGTTCCACGTCGGATTCATAATGGATGGGTAAGTTGAATTCATCCCAGATAAACGGAAAATCCTTAGAATAGTTATAGATTGGACCTTTAAAAACAAAGGCGTTACTTAATTTTACAATTCTTCCAGAATAATTATCACTGCTTACCCATTGTCCAATTTCCATCATAGTAGTATAAACGCTATCCACATCAATGACATCTCCTTTAATTCCATTTATTTCAATTCTATCTCCTGGTTTGTAGACTTTGAGCACAAAAATATAGATTGAGCCGGCAATACTTAAGATCAATTCCTGCAAAGTAAATGCGATTCCCGCAGAAAATAAACCAATTAAAAGAGTGAAATCCTTGATGTTACCCGTGAAGTATGAAATTGAAAGTATGATTAGTATTAAATATCCAAAGAATTCTATACCTTTTTGGGTATTGTATCGAACAGAAGTTTCAGGTAAGGTCTTTTTTAAAATTCTTCTTAATAGCTGGATTATTATCAGGATAAATACGACAATACATATATATCTTATAATATTAAAAGCCAATGGGTTTTCAACGATCCAATCTTTAATAAATTTAAATGATTCCATATAGAAATGCTATTACAAGCATTATTAAAGTTAATTAATTTTAACCTATTTAGCATCAAAATTTATTATCCATTTTCCCTGAACTTTTAATACTTGTTCAATAACATCTCTAGCGCATCCTTTGCCACCTGCTTTATGAGAAACATATTTGGAAATAGTTTTAATTTCGGGTACAGCGTCTTGCGGCGCACATGGAAGTCCAACTAAATTCATAAGCTTGTAATCAGTCAGATCATCTCCCATATACAGTATATTGTCAGAACTTAGGTTTTTTGATGCTTTATACTTTTTAAAGATCTCAACCTTATCTGATACTCCAAGATAGATATCTTTAACACCAAGTCTTTCCAGACGAATTCTAACACCCTCGTTAGTGCCTCCTGAGATAATGGCTATGTTAAAACCTTGATTTATGGCAATCTTTATAGCCATTCCATCCTTGCTGTTCATGACTCTCATCATATCTCCTGAACTCAAAACAAGCAATTGGTCTTCAGCCAACACACCATCTACATCAAAAATAAAGGTGCTTATATCACTTAAATATTCTTTATAATTTTTGGTCATGGGTCTTTTGGATTACTTTTGTTAACAATTCATATATTTCTTTATGTTGTTTGTTTTGTAAAAGTTTGAGATGCTTTTTAATTGTTTTTTTATCATGGCGCAGGGCAGGACCTGTTTGTGCTCTGTACGGGGATAAAGTCTCTATTTTCTTTGCAGTTTCATTTATTAAGGGTTTTAAGATATTAAAATCAACACTGGTTGATTCTGTTATTTCATGCGCAATCCTATATAATTGATTTACAAAATTGTTCACAAAAACCGCTGCCAAATGCAAGGAACTGCGTTGCTCGCCGTTTACTTTATAGAATGGACTTTCAATACCTTCACACAACTTTTTTAAAACATCAAAATTTGCTTTGTTTTCAACTTCCAAACAAAATGGGACTTTTGAAAAGTCAATTTCCACATCTTTGCTGAAGGTTTGTAAAGGATAAAATACACCACGATCATTTTTTTTATCCAGCTGATGTAATGTCATAGCGCCAGATGTGTGAACTACAAATCTACTGCTAAATGGCAGTTTAGCTGAAAGATCATGAATGGCATCATCACTAACAGCAAGTATATAGATATCGGCTTTTTGAAGATTCTTCAGATCATTTGTGACCTCCACTTCTTGTTTAAATTGTTCGATAGATTCTAAATTCCTGTTATACCATTGTTTAATTTCTATATCATCGGCTGTTTTAAAAGCTTTATATAAATGAAAGGCTACATTGCCGGCACCTAAAATAATTACGGAGATCATGTTGCTAAAATACTAAGAATTACCATTTATAAAATAGGTTTCATAAATTGTTTTTCATTTGGATTTAATTAAAGCAAATTTCAAGAATTAATAAATTGTTATGTTAAATTTGTGAGCTATGAAAAAAAACGATATCAAAACAAGGTCAGATATCCATTTATTGGTATCTTCTTTTTATGAAAAAGTTAAAAAGGATAAGGTATTAGGACCTTTTTTTAATGGAAAAATTTCTGACTGGGACGCACATATAAACCACCTGACAGATTTCTGGGAATCCAGTTTATTTTTAAAAACCAGATTCACAGGCGATCCTCTTCAAAAACATATAGAAGTTGATAATAAAAATAATAATGCGATAAGCGAAATGCATTTCGGTGTATGGATAAATCTATGGCACCA
>CAVRNW010000013.1:0-193209 GCA_963722665.1 uncultured Flavobacteriaceae bacterium | reverse complement strand
TTAAAAAGAAATACGAAGTATTCATGAGCAAAATTAAAAAACAATAAGATTGACGTGAACTAAATTACGGCTTAGAAAATGTATCACTTTATTTGGAGTCTACAATTCTAACGTTTGTGAACAATAATAATTTCGAATAATTGGATTGTCACTTATTCAACAAAAAAAGGGAAACTTAACTTGATTCCCTTTAATTAGTTTTTTAGCAACAGGCTAATTCATTAGTTTTTCGTTAATGATCTCTTCTAAAACATTTTTTGGCAAAGCTCCTGCCTGCATCATAGGTTGGCTTTCTTTAGGAATGAATAATATACTTGGTATACTACGTATCCTGAAAAGAGAGGAAAGCTCCTGCTCTATTTCGGTATCGACTTTGTAAATGTTCAGTTTCCCTTCATATTCATTGGAGAGCTCTTCCAAAACAGGTGCCACCATTTTGCATGGACCACACCAATCGGCATAAAAGTCAATGATTGCCGGGATATCACCTTTAAATTTCCATTCATTTTCTGTAGAATAGTCGAATATATCTTTTTTAAATATTTCTGATGTTAATTTTATGGTAGCCATTTGTTTAAATTTTTTGTAAAAATACTATCAGAAATACTCATAATATGTAACGTCTGTTACATATTGGAATTTTAGTTTATAGAATTGTAAATCATGAAATTCTTCATTTAAATTTAATATACTGGAGTTATAAAAAAGATTGGTTATATTCACTTAACAAATTTGAATATGTAATAGTTTCAATGAAAAATATTCAAAAGTTCGGAACTTTTGGAGGTGTTTTTACACCATCATTGCTTACCATTTTGGGCGTTATCATGTACATGCGTTTAGGATGGGTTGTTGGTAATGCGGGATTAATCGGGACCATTGTCATCATCATCATCGCCCATGTGATATCAGTTACCACCGGATTAAGTATCTCATCTGTAGCTACAGATAAAAAAATTGGTGCAGGAGGAGTTTACTATGTACTTTCACGTAGTATGGGCATCCCTATAGGTGGCTCAATTGGTATTGCCCTCTATGTAGGTACAGCACTGTCTATTGCTTTGTATTTAATTGGATTTGCAGAAAGTTTCAATGATTTTTTTGACTTTGGCATGACCATTAACGATTTTAGGATAACCGGAACCATAGCGTTGGTTAGCATTACTATTTTGGCTTTAATCAGCACTTCAGTAGCCTTAAAAACACAATACATCATTTTAACTGCAATTGCAGTATCCATTATTTCCATTGTTTTTGGAACAAGGGATCTTGCACCTGAAACAGTAAATATGGTTGCTACCGAAGGTGCGGTGCCTATGGAAATCATTTTTGCCGTATTTTTCCCGGCTGTGACCGGATTTACCGCTGGAATTGCTATGAGTGGTGATTTAAAAGATCCTAAAAAATCTATTCCTAAAGGCACTTTATGGGCTATTGCGGTTGGGCTTATCGTATATATTTTCCTGGCGATTTTTATAGCTCTTAGCATCAATTCAGAAACCTTAAAATCGGATTATAATATTTTAATGAAAATGGCCTTATTTTCACCTGCCGTAGTAGCCGGTATCTGGGGAGCTACTCTATCGTCGGCATTAGGCGGTATTCTTGGTGGGCCAAGAATTCTACAGGCCATGTCGATAGACCAGGTAACACCAAAGGTATTTTCTAAAGGAAAAGGACAAAACAATGAACCTGTTAATGCCCTTATAATGGTATTCATCATTGCTGAAGCGGGTATTTTAATTGGAGAATTGGATGTTATTGCTCGTGTAGTTTCTATGTTTTACCTTACGGCTTATGGTTTTATTAATATTGCTTTTTTCTTAGAAAACTGGGCAAATCCTGATTTTCAACCTACCTTCAAAATTAAGCGCTGGATTGGATTGCTTGGTTTTTTAGCTTGTTTTACTGTCATGTTTAAGCTTGACATGTTTGCAATGTTTGCAGCATTCTCTGTTATTGGAAGTTTATATTTTTGGCTGCAGCGCAAGGAAGTAAAAATTCAATCAAATGATGTCTGGCGCAGTGTTTGGGAAAATATCGTGAATAAAGGCTTAAAAAAAATTAATGCAAATACAGAAGTCCAATCCAGTTGGAATCCCAATATCATTTTGTTCAGTGGTCAAAGTGAACACCAATCTTATTTATTGGAATTGAGTAAAACCGTATCGGGTCGCACAGGTATTGTAACAAATTTTAAACTCATCCTTGATAAGAACAATAGTAAACCTCTTAAGAAAACCGAACAAATTGTTTCGGACGATGTTTTCTCTGACCTGGGCATTTTTGCCAGGCAAATAAAAGTGGACAATATTTATAGTGGTATTAAAAATATTGCCACTACGTTTGGCTTTTCAGGAGTTGAGCCTAATACCATAATGATGGGTTGGCCAAAAGGCCTGGAAGGCTCTAAGGAATATGCTGAAATGACTGAAACCCTCCTTCATCTGGATTATAATTTATTGTATTTGGATTTTGACAAAAAAACAAAATTCGGCAATTATAAAGCCGTCGATTTATGGTGGCGCGAAACCGATAGTAAAAATGCTGAAATGATGTTAAATATAGCTCGTTTTATCATAGCCTCACCTAGATGGCATAAAACTAATATTAGGGTGTTATTTGTTAATAATAACAATGTTGATAATACTATTATTTATAGTAAAATCAGCAAACTTGTTGAAGATTTGCGAGTTAGCGTAGAGATTGAAATAATAGATAATGCTGTTCAGCAAATTGCTTTTTATGATTTGATCAAGCTGTATTCCGGCGCTACGGATTTAACCTTGGTTGGTATTCCCAATTATAAAATTGAACAGCAGGCTGAATTTATAGTTAAAACCAATCAGTTATTTGAAACTATTGGCTCTACCCTTTTGGTAAAGGCCGCTAATAATTTTAATGTTTTGGATTTAAATTTTAAGAAAGAAAAGTCGTGAAAAACAGGAATATTTCTATTCAAATATAATTTTTGGTTAGTTAAAAAAAACCAATAAAAAACCATTTTAAAAACATTATACTCAATAGCTTCCAACCGCTTAGTTCAACGTAATCACTTCGCTCTTTAAGACCCACTTTCCATTGACTTGTACACTGTATGTTACTGTAATTTTATTGGGGCCTGTTTTTTTAAATACGTCAATAAGACTGAGGTTTTTATGAACATTAGTATTAATTACAATAGGCTCGCAAAGCAAGCTACCATTTGATGCATTATAAACATAGAGGCTCTTGGTCGTAGGTTTTATATCCCAAAAACCAATCTCGTCTGCACCGTCGCTATTAAGATCTTTAAGATTTTCTAATTGTGATTGGTACGCCCCTTTGATTGTAATGGCTTCTAGACCCTTATTACTAAAGATGATTACGCTGTTGCATTCTCCTTTGCATTGTACCTCATCACTGTTTTGGATATCAGTATTTGAAGTGTAGATTATTTCCGGAGAGATAACAGAAGCATAGTCTGAAAGTCCGTCACCATTAAAATCGCCAAACAGTTGCCTGGTATTAGATACGAGAGCATTACTTTCACGAGCACTAGGAAAAATAGGAGCATCTAGATCTTTAGCATTTTTTTCAACCCCTTCTCGTAGTATTTTGAAATCACCATTTTTAGTCATCACCGAAAGATACGAGGTGTAATCAGCTTCTATCCCATTGTAGTTGACGTGTTTGGTGAAATTAACTAAATAGATTCCATCTTCTTTCGTTACTGCTAATTGGCCATTTAAAATACTCTGTGTGTAGTCTGGGAATTGTTGGAACAGCAAATTCTTATCTTTCTGCACTTGATTTTTAGTGAACTCTTTTCCGTAATAGGATACTACGTCCATATAGTATCGTTCTAAGTAAGGTGACATTATTTGTGTATGGGCATCGTTCCATTGTTTAATAAACGTAAGCACCTCTTTTTCACCCTTAGGATTAACCTCATTGCAACTAAAGAATAGAAGGACAAGCAGGCAGGACATAAGTTGGAGATACTTCATAGATCGAATGTAATTTTAGTTAAAAAAATGAACTTTAAAGATACATGTTTTTTTATGAATTTAGGTCCCATGTGTGTATACTTTGTAGCGCAAAAGTCTCCTTCCAAAATGCATCCTTATAAAAACACATAATCTAATCCAACATTAGCAATATGCCATACCGCCAGCTGGCTCATTCATTAAAATAATCCACTTGACTATTTTTAAACGCTCTAGCCTGCTTTTAACCAAATCGAAGAATGAGATTAGACGAAGTTTACGAAGTCAATTATCTCATCCAAGATTCATGATCTCAATAATATAAAATAGATATGAGGCGAATAAAGCTCAAGTTACATAACGCGGTACATTATAGTACATTTTATAACAATTAAAGTAATAGTGCTTTTAAGCGATATTTCAAATAATTATAGATATAACAACACCTTAGTATTTTTTATCGTTCATAATTATATACAAGCTAATTGTGGCTTCCTAAACCATCCACCGGATGTTTCTGTTTGAACAGTATGTAAAATATCCCAGAAACTGTATTTATTCTTTACTATATGTGATCAACAGTAATTTTTGAATTGGTATCGTTAAAAGCTTCTTTGACGATCTCGTACAAATCTGGAATCACCGTTTTTGCCAATTTGGAATTACTGTTTAAAAGTACGCAAATCCCTAAATCGTCTTCAGGATAGACCGCGATTTCATTTCGGTAATTGTTAACACTTCCTCCGTGATGTAAGATGGTTTTTTGTTCATTCAGATCCACAAATTTATGGATTCTCCAGCCAAAACTATAGTAAGAGCTTACATGCCCTGGCCATTGCTGGTAATATTTACTGTGACCTTTAATTTCTATAATTGGGTTAAACGCTTCCTGTAAAGCAGACTTATCCATAACTTCCGGATGATGACCTAGCAATAACTGCATCCATTTGGCCATATCAAGTGCACTGGCGTTGATACCTCCTGCAGCAACAGCATTATAATAATGGTGGTTAAGTTTTAAGGTTTTCCAGCCGTGACGTCTTTTTGAATGTGGTAAGGCAACATTTTCTTCATGTGCTAAAGTTTCATAATCCATTGAGGTATGATCCATTTGCAATGGCTTTAAAAATTTATTATACAATAATGTGGTAATATCTTGCCCCGTTTCTTGATACATCATCTCACCAGAAAGCGCAAACATGGCATTCTGATAACTATACATCGAACCTGGTTTGCTAATTGGTTCTACTGCTTTAAAGTGACTGGCAATTTCAGTTAATGGCAATCCGGCCTCAATAAGATTGGTATAACTATGGTAAGGTGTCCCTGAAGTATGCGATAAAATGTTGGCCAGTGTTATTTGGTCGGTATTATTGCAGTCTCCCAACTGAAATCCTGGAATATAGTCACTGACCTTATCTGTCCAATCTAATTTGCCTTCACACTTTAAATTGGCAGCCAAAACGCCTGTAAACCCTTTTGACAGTGACCCAAGTCGGAATATTGTTTCTTCATCGACGCCATCATTAAAACTAATATTCCTTTTACCGAATCCATCCGAGATTATGATAGAATCTCCACGAACAATACTAACTCCGGCTCCTACAATATCTCCTGAAGCTATAGCTTTTCTAAAATATGCATTAAGGGCATTTTTCAAATCTTGCTGGCGCACTTTATACAATTTTATCTCTTTCTGGTTGACCAAAGATTTTTCAATACTATTGTTTGAAATTGTCTCGCCATCTTCATGAATTGAAGCAGGTATAATTACACTTGAGGAAAGCACAAAAAGCGTAAAAATGATGAGTATTGGTCTTCCCAAGATTTTGAATCGTAACATAAGTAGATAATCAATTAATTTTGGATGCAATGTTACGAATATAGGATGAAATACTTATATAATCGATAAAATGCGTAATTTTTTTAGAAAATATTACATATTTAACATGTAATTTGTTTCAATATCCTGTATATCAATAGAATAAATGAACTTATGTCAACATGCTTGCAAGATCATAGATTTCAAATTCTCATTCGCTCACTTTAAACTATGCTCCTAATTATCACTTCGTTTAATAAAAACGTCATTGCAAGCCCAAAGTAAAATTTAAGAGAAGAAACTTTTAATAAAAATTGATTTAAATCTTTACATTTAATCGAGTACAAGTAAGCCTTCTAATATGTATAGGGTAAACCCCACACAGTGTATTATAGTAAATTTTATAATATTGGTTTATCCAATGGATGCATTGACATTATAAGAATGATGGCGGGATGGCGATTAACGTCAATTAAACTTTGTTTTTATCTTTACCAGCTTCCACAGAAAAGATTATTGATTAATGGCTTTTAAATGAGAATATACCGGGTGCCCCTGTACTCTCATTTCTACTTTTCTATCAAAAATCTTAATACCTTTTACATGATTAAGTTTTCCGTCTGGCGCGAAAGCTTTAACAGCGTAGAAATCCCCATTTTCATTTATAGCTTTAACATTAATAATATTACCCGAACGACTAATGCCTTTTATATCCAGTTTTACATTATTGTCAGTTATTGCCTTAATTTCGTATATAGTTCCGTTTTTTCCAATAGCACTAATAGGTGCATATTCGTCTGAACTTTCCATTATTTTAACAGGCAGTTCGTACCCCTGATCTACAAATGCCTTAATATTCATAAAACTATGTTGTTTAGAATCCTGTGTTGCTTTTACATCAAATGTATTGCCTTCAGCATCAAAAGCTTTCACATCTAGATTTTTACCATCAGGAGTTACCGCCTTAATATTCCAGATAATTCTTTCAAAATCAGTTTTATATTTTGTTTTCTTTTTCTGTTTTTTAGGTATTTTAAAGTCATCTTCATTGGCAGCAGGGTGCATTGCTTTAACATGTGCATGGATACCTATACCTTTTAAAGACATCTCTCTGTCCCCTCTGGCAATTTTTATTCCTTTGATATCATTTAGTTGTCCGGCTGGTGAAATAGCTTTCACTCCATAGAAATCCCCCTTTTTAGTAATGGCTTTCATAATGACAATATTTCCATATCTTGCAACTCCTTTAACATCCAGTTTTTTCCCTTCAGGAGTTATTGCTTTAATGTAATACTTAATTCCTTCATTATTTATAGCTGCAACAGGAACAAATTGATTTTCACTCTCTAACATCTTAACAGGTAATTTCTCACCATTTACAATAGCTTTTACATCTAAGAAGATATCCTGATCGGAGTTTTGAATTGCCATAATGTCGTACGATTTTCCTTCTTTATCAAAGGCTTTTACATCTAAGCTTTTTCCATCTGGATGAATGGCTTTAACATTCCAATAGATATTGTTGACTTTTACAATTTCCTCGGTTTCCGTTTTACTCGTTTCATCTTTTGAAGGTCCATTATTACAGGCTGTTAATAAAAATAGAAATACAAGAATAAATAAATTATAACCGATAGTACTAGTAAATGAATGGTTTGAATTTTTCATAATTTAACTTTTGAATTATCTAAAATTAAAAAAAGATGATACAATTTTTCATGATTTAAGTCATATAAAATAGATGTATACTTATTCCACTCACATTCAACTACACTCCTATAGTCGCTTTGTATAAAGAGTGTCTGTTCTTAAGGGTAATATTGTTTTAGAGGAGCATTTGTTATCTCTCGACTAGCTCGAGACAGGTGACACGCGTGACATTATAGTACAAATGTTATCATTGATTATTTACTGAGAACAAGCCAAATATGTGAAAAAGCACATCATAAACATTTTTAATTATGCTTACCTTTATACAATATTAAATCACATACAATACACTATAAATGACTAAGCAATTAGATAACTATTCTAGAAGGGAATTTACTAAACTTACAGCAATGGGTATTGCAAGTATTCCATTAATGTCTTTTCAAAATGGCTTAATAAACAAGGTGTCTACGTCGCCAGAACGTCTCAATGTACATTTGTTTTCAAAACATCTACAATTTCTAGATTATAATGATATGTCAGCTGCTGCTGCAGAAATGGGTTTTGATGGTCTCGATTTAACCGTACGTCCAAAAGGCCATGTATTGCCTGAAAATGTAATTGAAAATTTACCAAAGGCAGTAGTAGCCATGAAAAAATATGGTCTTGCTCCAAAAATGATGTCAACAAATGTTTGGGATGCTCATAACTTAGAGCAAAAAACAGTGTTAGAAACAGCAAGTACCTTAGGTTTTACTAATTATCGAACAGATTGGTTAAAATACCCAGAAGATAAGCCAATTAAAGAAAGTCAAGCTTTATATGGTAAACAAGCAAGAGATTTGGAGATACTAAATGAAAAGTTAGGACTCATTGGAGGGTATCAAAATATTTCCGGTAAAAATGTTGGCGCTCCTATTTGGGATTTACTACCTATTTTAGAAGCGACAAATGGAAAATTCATGGGTAGTCAATATGATATAAGACATGCTGTAATTGAAGGTGGTGAGAGTTGGGAACTTGGGCTAAGACGTATTAAACCGTATATAAATTCCATCGTATTAAAAGATGTTAAATGGGGAATTGTAGAGGGTAAATGGAAACCCATAAATGTTCCTTTAGGTCAAGGTATGGTTGATTTTAATCGTTATTTTTCTTTACTTAAAAAATATAAAATTAATGTACCTGTTTCGCTTCATGTAGAGTATGATTTAGGTGGTGCTGAAAAAGGAAACAATAAAATTACGATTGATAAAAAAGAAGTATTAGCTCGAATAAAAAAAGACTTAGTATTTATAAGAGAAGTATGGAAAAAGGTTGAATAGATTTTTATTAGTAAAAGATTTTAAAATGAAAAAGAACATTTATATATTGATTATACTCTGTTTTATAAGTACAGTAGCTTTTTCATATTCATTTGTACATTTAGATTCTTTAGAATTAGCAAAAGCAAAAACAATGATTTTTGATGGAACGGCTTCCAATGAAACTTTAACTGCATATGAAAAACTAATTATAAAAGCTGATAAATTACTTACCATTAAAAATCCATCTGTAATGGATAAAACCATACTGCCACCAACAGGAAATAAACACGATTATTTGAGTATAGGTAGGTATTGGTGGCCAGATACAGAAAAGAAAGATGGATTACCTTGGGTACGTTTTGATGGAAAAACCAATCCTGACACACAAACAGATGCAGTAGATAGAAAACGTTTGGGCTTTATGGGACAGAGTATTAGGCACCTTAGTTTAGCGTATTACTTTACCAATAATGAAATCTATGCACAAAAGGCAATTAGTATGATTGATACTTGGTTTATAAACCCAGAAACGCTCATGAATCCGCATTTAGAATTTGCACAAAGTGTTCCGGGTAATCCTAAAACAAGACGCACGGGTATTTTAGATGGACGTTCTATTGTAATGTTTGTTCCTGATGCGATACAACTACTTTCAGTTTCTAAGCATTGGAATACTAATTATGAAACAAAAACAACTAAATGGTTTTCTGATTATTTAACATGGTTAACTCAAAGTGATTTGGGTAAAAAAGGAAGTGAACAAAATAATAATCATGGTTCTTGGTACAAATATCAAGTAGCTACTTTAGCATTTTACTTAAGTGATAAGCCGTTAGTAAGAAACATGGTAGAATTGGCACAACTAAGTTTAGATGATATGCTGAATAATGAAGGTGGACAAATCCATGAACTTGCAAGAACGAGGTCCTTTTTTTATAGTTGTTTTAACTTACAGGCTTTAACTAGTATTGCGGACTTAGGTGATAAAGTTGGTATGAATATGTGGCAGTATCAATCTGAAAATAAGAAGAGTTTATCACTGGCTATTAATTATCTGACTCCAGCTATTGATGATGAAAAATGGAGTCATGATACCTTAAAAAATATTGACCTTACAGGATTAATCCCTATACTTTCAAAAGCTTTTAAAAATGGGAACTCTCAAGAATATAAACGACTTTTATCAAAAATTTTAACGGAAAGTAAACAAAATAATCAAGATGATAAATTGCTAGAGTTTTGGTTATTAAATACTATTAATTAAAAGATAATCCATTCCACTCACATTCTACGTCTCTCCTACGTCATCTCAACTACGCTCGATACAGGCCAGCATAAAAAGTGTTTACTCGCTCACTTCATATTTTGATATCTAGGAGCTCCTGAATGCTTCACATTTTTCCTGGCTTACAACTAAATAAAGAGTACTTAAACCTCCTTTCTCAAAACCTCTAATGGCGGACTCTTTAAAACGCTTCTTATATTACTGAGTCCAATGAATAATACCAGGATGGTGATTCCAGGTAAGAATAATAAGAATGGTACGCCTGAAGGCACGAAAGGTTCTTCAAACAATAAAGTTGCCAGCAACTGGCTACCAACCAGCGATAATAAAATACCAACCAGGCTACCCAAAACACCTAAATAGAAGATATTCCAGTGCCGTGATCTTCAGGATCTGTTGGCTCTTGGGCACCCATAGTGCGTAATAAAACGCTTTCCCGTAATGCGCTGGTATTTACTGGTACGTACTGAGCCAATAAGTACAATAATACCGGTAAGGATACTAAAGAAGGCCATAAAATTGATCACCCAGGATACCTTATCCAGTACATCCTCTACAATGGTATACATCTGGCGAAGATCGATCACCGATACATTCGGAAACTTATTAACCAGATCACGCTGTAACATAGCCGAACTGGAGTTATCCGGTACAAAGGATGTGATGACATGAAATTGTGGTGCTTCTTCTAATACACCGGCTGGAAATACAATATTAGAAATTCATTTGCATACGTGCCCAGTCCACTTTGCGAATACTCCCAACAGTAGTTTCCACCAAAACGCCTTGAACATTAAATACGATCTGATCGCCAACATCTACTTTGTGCATCTTCAGCAAGGGCATCAGATACAGAGATCACAACAGAATCGCCAATCGCTAAAGAGGGTGTCCATTCCCCTGCTACGATCTCTTCGGAAGCAATAAGCGAATCGCGATAGGTGGTTCTGAACTCATGATTCAATACCCAGCGGTTAATGGTAGAGGTCGTATCTTTTCGTATGTCGTTAACGAGTTTTCCTTTAATGCTATGCACACGCATGGTCACCAGCGAAAGTTGATCAACGATCTTAAGGTCCTGCTGAGTAATGGTTTGTGCGACAGCTTCCTTTTGTTCCGACTGCACATCAAGCATGATAAGATTGGCACTGTCGCCCGTTCCGGAAAGAGCCGTTTTTGCCAATAGGATATCTTTAGTGAAATATAAGGTGCTTATCAGAAAGGTGCCTAAGCCAATGGCCAGTATCAGGACCATGGTCTGATTATTGGGTCGGAATAGATTCAATAAACTCTGGCGTGACGTAAAGCCCCAGGACTTTGGAAAAAATCGCTTGATCAATATCATTGTTAACTTTGCGATTCCAGCCAGTATGGCAAAGGTGATAACCACGCCAATTACAAAAGCCAGTGCAAAGCCCACATTTTTTAATAACCAAAATGAAAAGGCAAATATGAATAGTAATATGGCCACAAAGGTCAGAATGCGTGCCTTTCGGGGCTTCTGGTTGTTGTCCTGACTTACGCGCAATACTTCCAATGGTGAGACATACCAGGTATTAAGCAGCGGTAAAAGTGCAAACAGAATCGACATTAATATACCGAGCAGTAATCCCATGATCAATGGCTTTATGGTAATTGCGATCTCAACATCAAAAGGCAGGAATTCCCGCAGGATGTAAGGAAAGGTCTCTTGCAATAAAACGCCGAGTCCGGTACCAATAATACCACCAAGGAGTCCCATACCTGCCACCTGTATCAAAAAGATCAAAAAGGTTTGCTTTCTGGAGGCACCCATACATTTTAAAACTGCCACAGCCGATAACTTTTCTTTAATGTAGATATGTACTGAACTGGCAATGCCTATGCATCCAAGTAGTAGTGCTATAAAGGCTGCCAGATTCAAGAATTTACTGAAGTTGTCATAGCTTCGCCCCAGGCGTCGGCTCGTACTGGTGTGGGTGTCGATATCGGCGTTCTCATCATCTAATATAGGATCGACATTTTTTTCCAGGAGCTCCAGATCCATCTCAGGTGCTTCAAAATAGTACTGATATTCTTTCCGGCTTCCCAGTTGTAAAAGTTCGGTTTCCGGAATAAGGTCATACGGGACAAGGACCGTTGGCGCAATAGAACTTGAAATACCGCCTGATCCCGGCATCGACTTCAGGACACCGACAATTGGCAAGGTCAATTCACCAATTTTAATGGAATCTCCTGTCTCCACACCGAATTGTAACATCACGGTCGCATCGACCACTGCCCCACCCGATGATTGATAGGTGGTTCCGGCTGTTGCGGGTTCGGTAATTAATTTTCCATAAAATGGAAAACCGCCTTCTATACCGCGTACACGCACCAGTTTCGCACTACCGTTTTTTGGAAATGCCGCCATGGATGAAAAGGTCACTTCGGAAGCATCGGCACCACCAAGCGAATCAATGATGGCCTGCACACGTTCTGTTGGAAGATCGTTGGAGTCAATGAGGAAATCGGCACCCATTAAAGACTTTGACTGCCGTTGAATGTTTTCCTTCAGATTATCACTAAATAGCTGAATGGAAACCACTGCAGCAATTCCCAGGATGATGGACGCCATAAAAAGAAGGAGTCGGCCACTACTCGCCTTTCCGTCTCTCCAGGCCATTTTAAATAACCAGTTCGTACCTGCTTTGGTATGTGATTTTTTGGTATTTCAAAGGACTGCAGTTCGTTCGTTGCTAAATATCTTGCCGCCTTTTAACCTGAGAATCTGCTGAGTTCTGTTCGCCAGATCCAGATCATGAGAAATAATGACAAGTGTTGTTCCGGCTTCTTTATTGAGATCGAAAAGTAACTGTATCACTTTTTCGCCTGTTTCTTCATCCAGATTTCCTGTTGGCTCATCTGCAAATAGAATGCTGGGTTTGTTGGAAAAAGCTCTTGCCAGTGCCACACGCTGCTGCTCCCCTCCCGACAATTGAGACGGATAATGATGCACGCGATCAGACAAGCCCACTTTGTCCAGCAATTCCAGGCCCACTTTTTGAGCATCTCTGGCACCTTGCAATTCTAAGGGTACAACCACATTTTCCAATGCTGTAAGGGTTGGTAATAACTGGAAATTCTGAAAAATAAATCCGACTTCGTCATTACGCAACCTGGCGCGTTCATCTTCATTAAGCGTTTCCAACTTATGTCCACATAGTTCTACTGAACCACCATCGGGATAATCCAATCCGGCACATAAACCAAGTAAGGTCGTTTTTCCACTGCCTGATGGCCCTACAATAGAAAAGGTCTGTCCTTTTTCAACTTCAAAAGAAATATCCTGTAAAACGGTGATGCTTTTTGAACCACTTTTATAGGTCTTTTCGAGCTCGTGAATCTTTAATATCTTTGACATAATATTTTATAAACATAAAAGAGCCAAATTAAGTAAATGATTTTAAATATAAATGCCTTGCAAGGTCCGATTTTGTTAATGTTTCGTTATTTTATTCTAGTCCTTTTACTAGTGTCATGTGGTGATGAAGCTTCCAAGAAGAAACAACAAGAACAACAAGAGACTGCTGAAGATGAAGTCTCTGAAACGAAAACGGCCACCAAAACCATTTTGTTCTTTGGTGATAGTTTAACAGCCGGCTTCGGACTTGAAGACAGTAACGATGCCTATCCGGCGGTTGTTCAAACAATAATAGATTCGTTGGACCTCGATTATGTCGTAGTGAATTCGGGCGTGAGTGGTGAAACCACTTCAGGTGGACTTGGTCGGATAAATTGGGTCCTTAATCAAAAGGTGGATGTATTTGTACTTGAATTGGGTGCTAATGACGGTTTACGAGGTATTTTACTGACCGAAACCCGCGAGAATTTACAAGCCATTATTGATGTGGTAAGAAAAAAATATCCGAAGATTCCTATTATTCTTGCCGGCATGCAGCTCCCTCCTAACCTTGGTCAGGATTATACTAAGGAATTCAAATCTATTTTTGAGGAATTGGCCGAAAAGAATGCTTTGGAGATCATTCCGTTCCTGTTAAAAGATGTGGGTGGCATCCCAGAGTTAAACCAGGACGATGGTATACATCCAAATGTAGAAGGACATAAGATCGTCGCCAATAACGTGTGGGCTGTTTTGGAGCCCTTATTAAAGTAATCTAGTTTCGTACTTTTTGGTTAATTACAATGACAGACACAAGTTTACATCTTGCAAATTATTTTTTCTATGTGTTTCATACTGTACTGATATTATTTAATTTGTTTGGTTGGCTATTTCAGAAAACACGAAAATTGAATCTTATAACCCTGTTGCTTACATTTATCTCCTGGTTTTTATTAGGCATCTGGAAAGGTTGGGGTTATTGCTTTTTAACTGAATGGCATTACTCCGTTCTTAGGCAGCTAGGTGAGAAAAAGTTACCTTCGAGTTACATTGCCTTTTTAGTTAAAAAATCTAGCGGATGGCTTCCTGATACGGACCTGGTGAATACGCTTACTTTATGGATAGCAGTATTTGCGTTAGGTTCTTCCCTTTGGGTAAATCTTAAGTCAAAAAAGTAATACTCTTATCTTCTCACAATTGAATATATTCTTGAATAGTTATCAAAACATCCTTACCATGCTATACAGGCTAGTCGCATAAAAAGTGTTAACTCACTAGGTTTTTATTGTTTTAGGGCTACTCATGCATCTCGCAAAAGCTCGAAGTCATTAACATCGTAAAAGAAACTTTTTAGAATAAATTTTTTAAAGAAACTGAAGTATGCCAGTCGCCAGCTGGTAACTGCGCTACATCTGGCCCAAAGCAATGCTTTGTCCTACTAAAATAGTCCACCGGACTATTTTTTTAATGCTCTGCCCTGCTTTTAAGCAAAGCTCAAGTTATCCCGAATCAAGTTCGGGACAGGCGATACGCGGTACATAACAGTACATTTTATAAATAGGTTTATCCTGTGGATGAAGCTATTTATAACACAGATGGCGCACTGGAGAATTATGATGTTTACCACTACACATTCTATTTATAAAAGAAATGATAGCTATAATGGTATTATATAAAATATCCCATAAAAACCAGCGAATAACTTCCAACCGCTCAGTCCAACGCAATCACTTCGCTCTTTAAGACCCACTTCCCATTAACTTGAGTACTGTATGTTACTGTAATTTTATTGGGGCCTGTTTTTTTAAAAACGTCAATAAGGCTGAGGTTTTTATGGACAGTGGTATTAATTACAATAGGCTCGCTAAGCAACCTGCCATTTGATGCATTAAAAACATAGAGGCTTTTGGTCGTAGGTTTTATATCCCAAAAACCAATCTCGTCTGCGCCGTCGCTATTAAGGTCTTTAAGATTTTCTAATTGTGATTGGTATGCACCTTTGATTGTAATGGCTTCTAGGTCTTTATTACTAAAGATGATTACGCTGTTGCACCCTCCTTTACATTGTACCTCATCGCTTTTTCGGGCACCCGTATTGGTAGTGTAGAGTATTTCCGGAGAGATCACAGATGCATAGTCTGATAGCCCGTCACCATTAAAATCGCCAAACAGTTGCCTGTTTTTAGAGATGATAGCATTACTTTCGCGAGCACCGGGAAAAATGGGAGCATCAAGATCTTTAGCATTTTTTGCAACGTCTTCTCGTAGTATTTTGAAATCACCATTTTTAGTCATTACTGAAAGATACGAGGTGTAATCTGCTTCTATTCCACTGTAGTTGACATGTTTGTCGAACTTCACTATATAGCTTCCTGCTTCTTTCGTGATGACAAGCTGGTCATTTGAAATACGCTGTGTATAGTCTGGAAATTGTTGAAACAGCAAATTCTTATCTTGCTGCACTTGGTTTCTGGTGCGCTCTTTTCCATAATAGGTTACTACATCCATATAGTAACGTTCCAGGTAAGGTGACATTATTTGTGTATGGTCATCGTTCCATTGTTTTACAAATTGACGTACCTCTTTTTCGCCCTTAGGCTTGACCTCATTGCAACCAAAGAATAGTACGACAAGCAGGCAGGACATAAGTGGGAGATATTTCATAGATTGAATGTAATTTTAGCTTAAAAAATGAACCTTAAAGATACATGATTTTTTGATGAATTTAGGCTCCATGTGTGTATACTTTGTAGGACAAAAATCTCCTTCCAGAATGTCTGCTTAAAAATACATAATATCTAATCCAACATTAGCAATATGCCATAGCGCCAGCTGCCCATGCACTAAAAAGATTTTCTTCAAGCTTCATTGCCTGTGTAATCACTTAAAAGGTAAATTATTTTTTTTTCGTTCTGCCCTCTTAACGTTCTGCACTGCTTTTATCCAAATCGAAAAAATGAGATTAGACGAAGTCAAATATCTCATTCAGGATTCATGAACTCCTTTTGGAAGCTAAAGCGTAAACATCTCAAAATAAATTTTAAATTCAATCCGCTAAAAGTTATATTAGCCCGTATTCTTTAAGCACACATTTTTTATGATTTTAAATAGGTTTTACATCCTCATTTTTATTTTAATAAGTTTTTGCTCCACTTCTATTTATGCGCAAGACACAGTGACTCTTGTTGGTAAAGTTTTAGAAGGGAAAACGAATGAACCTGTTGCATTTGCAAACGTAACTTTAGTTGACAAAGATTCAAAAAAGCCTATCACTGGAACTATTTCCGCTGAAAATGGTACGTTTTCATTAAATACAGAGGCTTCAAACTTTTCCATAGAAATAAGTTTTATTGGTTATGCCACGAAAACTATAAGTACTTACAAAATAGTAAATAGCAAAATTGATTTAAAGACCATCATCTTAGATCAGGTACTGGAAGGCTTGGATGAAGTTGTTGTACGTGCCGAAACGTCTCAAACCGAATTTAAATTGGATAAGCGCATCTTTAATGTAGGTAAAGATCTAAGTTCTACAGGAGCAAGTGCACTTGAAGTATTAAACAATGTACCTTCTGTAAATGTAAATATTGAAGGTGAAATTAGTTTGCGTGGTAGTCAGGGTGTACAAATACTAATTAATGGCAAACCTTCGGTTTTAGCTGCTGACGATGGTAATGCTCTTGGTACTATTACGGCAGATATGATTGAACAAATCGAGGTAATCACCAATCCATCAGCTAAATATGATGCGCAGGGAACTGCAGGAATTATTAACATAATTATTAAAAAATCTGAAAAGCGGGGATTAAACGGTTCTGCATCTTTAAATGTTGGTGTTCCTAACAGTAATAGTTTTGGTTTAAGTGTCAATAAACGCACCGAAAAATTCAACCTGTTCAGTCAATTAGGATTTGGATTAAGAACCTATCCGGAAGAACGAGAATCTGTTAATAGAGATCTAATTAATGGTACCACTATTAATAGCATTGGCGAAAGTGAGTTTGATGAAAAGTTTGGTAATATTCTTATTGGTACAGATTATCATTTAAACGACAGGAATGTTTTCACACTTTCCGGTTCGTATGCCTATGAAGTAGAAGATCAATGGGCTAAAACTAATTTCGACGCTTTGGATGCATCCAATTCCATTACAGATCAATGGATTCGTAATGAAAAAACCGAAGCAACAAACCCAAAAATAAGTTACGAATTGGTGTACAAAACCGACTTTAAAAGGCACAAAGATCAAGCGCTATTATTTAGTGCTTTAGGAAGGTATTTTCGTAAAGATCAGTCATCTGAATTTGATAATAATACAATTGTCGGAGACTTGCAAGATTTTCAACAGGAATCACGAACCGATTATAAACTGGAAGAATATACCTTTAAATTAGATTATACACATCCGTTTTTAGAAACCTATACTTTAGAAACTGGTGCGCAATATGAGATAAATAATGTATCCAATGATTTTGCAGTCACCGATTTTGTTGATGGCGAATTGGGTTGAATAATTTGGATTTAACCAATATATTCGATCTGGATCAAAATGTTTTGGCCGTTTATACTACCGGAGCTTATGAAGGTGATAAATGGGGAATTAAAATCGGACTTCGAATTGAGAATACACAGATTAATACCTTATTAGAAACCACAAACGAATCCGGCAATCAGGATTACACCAATGTATTCCCAAGTGCTCATACATCGTATAAGGTTTCTGATAATTTTTCCATGCAACTTGGATATTCTAAACGAATCAACAGACCTGGATTAAGACAATTAAATCCGTTTTCGAATATTCAGGAATAACTTCAGTATTTCTGAAGGAAATCCAGATCTTCAACCGGAATACACAGATTCTTATGAGTTAACAAGCATTCATAAATTTGATAAAGGCTCCTTAAATTTTAGTTTGTATAACAGATACACAACAGATGCTGTAGAACGTATCACTATTTTTGAGGACAATGTGAGTATCTCGAGACCGGAAAATGTTGGCACCAGCAATACTACAGGATTTGAGCTAAATGGGAAATACAATCCTTTGGACTGGCTGACGATAAACGGAGATTTTAATATTAATTATTTTGACAGAAAAGGGGTTTATGAATCGGCTTCCTTTGATTTTAAAGGGAATAGATGGTCGACGAGTTTAACATCGAAATTTAAACTTCCGGCTCAATTTGATTTTGAAATATCAGGAGATTA
The DNA here is from genome assembly GCA_963722665.1 of uncultured Flavobacteriaceae bacterium. GTDB lineage: Bacteria > Bacteroidota > Bacteroidia > Flavobacteriales > Flavobacteriaceae > Site-B1. The sequence goes on along the minus strand of CAVRNW010000013.1, from coordinate 174,605 downwards.
TATTTCAGATTATAAAACATTACAGCAAGTAGTTTCAGAAAATGTTTTTGTTGATATGGGATTAAGAAAAAAAATATTCAAAGGCAGAATTATACTAAATGTAAGTGTTCGCGATTTATTTGCTTCAAGAGTTGATGAAACTACCACGTCTCAACCGGACTTTTATTTATTTAATACACGCCAACGCGGACGCTTTGTCACTTTCGGTGTTAGTTATGGCTTCGGAAAAGGAGAAGCTATGGAGTTTTCCGGTCAGAGAAGACGTTAATGTCACTAGAAACTTTTTTGAATAAATTTTTAAGAAAACAGGAAATAAAAAAAGTCTAATCCTTTCGGAATAGACTTTTATAAATTGTATGGCATGCGATTAATTGATCGCTACCAATTCAAGTTCGAATATAAGATCTTGTCCGGCCAACGGATGATTAGCATCAATTATAATATGATCTTCCTGTACATCTGCAATTCTAAATTGCTGTTGGGAACCATCTGCATTAGACCCAACCAATCCCATACCAACTTCTGGTTTTACATCCTCAGGAAGTTCTGTTTTTGGCACTTTATGAAAAAGCTCTTTACTTACCTCGCCATAAGCTTCCAGCTTTTCTATTGTAATGGTTTTCTTTTCTTTTATTGCCATATCGATTAGTCCTTTTTCGAATCCGGGAATAAGTTTTCCTTCTCCTAATTGTACTTCTAATGGCTCTCTTTCCACTGAGCTGTCAAAAATCTGCCCGTTACTTAATTTTCCTGTGTAATGTACTTTAACAGTATCATTCGCTTTTACTTTACTCATAAATGTAATTTTCTAATGTTTATAAAATAATTGGGCGCAAAGGTAAAGGCTTTAATATTATTTAAAGAAGAAATGGTGATTTAATTGATTTATTTATTAAATGAAGTTATGAAAAACCATTGTTTTAGCTCCTACTTTCTACTCACAGTTTCCTAAGTAATTCCAGCATCTTTTCACGCTGCCTTTCATCCGGAAGTCGTCCATAACCTGCTTTTAAATTATCTGTTACGTGATGTGGTTTTGATGTTCCCGGAATCACACAATTAACAGCCTTATGTGCCAGAATATATTTTAAGAAGAATTGTCCCCAGGAATTGATATCTAACTCTGCACACCAATCTGGGAGCGTTTTTCCACGTGTTTTCCTGAATAAATTACCTCCATCATATGGTCTGTTTATAATAACAGCAACGCCATGATCTTGTGCCATGTTCAGCAATCGTTTTTCTGCATTGCGCTCACTTATAGAATAATTGAATTGCACAAAGTCGGGTTTCTCAGTTTTTATAAGTGTTGCTAAAGTTTCGTGTGAAGAATTGGTATAATGGGTCAAGCCCCAATATCGAATTTTTCCCTCTGCTTTCCATTCTTTTAAAGTCTTACTATGTGTTTGCCAATCTACCAAATTGTGAATTTGCATGAGATCCATAACAGAGCGTTTCATTTTACGAAATGAGGCATGCATTTGATCAATACCCTGTTGCTTGCCTTGGGTCCAGACTTTTGTGGCATAAAAAAAATTATCACTTAATTTAAGGGAACTCGTGAGATCACCTACTACGGCTTCAGAAGTGCCATACATTGGTGAACTATCGATCATGGCACCACCAAGTTCATTCATTTTATTAAGGACTTCTGATAGCGGTTTTCTTTTATCGGAATCGTTGCCAACATCAAACGTTTGCCAGGTGCCTAAACCAACAATGGGAAGTAGTTCACCGGATGAAGGAATTTTACGTTTCATAATATCATTCGATTTAAAAGAAATTATTGAAGGTACTATTACTAAACTTGCTGTACTTAGGGATATCAATTTTGCCGCGTCTCTCCTGGAATATGTTTTCATGATCTGCTTTTGTGCTAACAGCTTGACGATATATTAGCCATCCTAATTTACGATTTCTAATTCTATTCAACAAAGCCAATTCAACAATTATGTAAAGTACAATCCATTACTTAAAAGAATAAATAATTCAAAAGCGAGCAACTATACAATAATTACCCGCTTTCGCCTTCTAACCAACCAATCAATCTAACTGTTTTTATAAATTATTCCATTTCAATAATTCCGACAACTTCATAAGCTCTAGCCCCATCTATTTGCACTTTTTCATAGAGGATATTGGCATACTCGTAGTAAGTGAGCCCATCAATAGTTACTTTTTCATAATCCTCAGGTAACTCATAGACTATAGTGCCTATTTCCGGTTCTACCACTTCGTACACATCATTAATTTGGATATAGTATGTGCCACTTGCGTAAAAATAGATATAGTTGTTAAAGTATATTCTTTTATAATTTGGAGGTAATACATGTATTCTAAACCCAATTCGTGGTGGAATAACAATATAACTGCCTCTTGCATAGGTATAATATCTATTGTTTGCATAATAGTAGTTATTTCCTCTATGTGTTATCACCCTTTTGTTTGGAAGGTTCCTTACAGATACTACTTTTCGAGTTGGTCTTTTGTAATTCACCTTGGTACTGGAAATCCTTTTACTTGGTGTACTTTTTTTAACCGTTTGGGTTCTTGTAGTATTCGTTTTTTTATTTCTATCTGTTTGTTGAGCGGTAGCCTGTATTGTAAAAGCCACCAAAAGTACTGTTGCTATGACGTAAGTTTTAATAAATGCTTTCATAATTGATGAATATTAAGATTAAACTTTATTTCAATACTTTGACTAAATATTGTATTGATAGTTTAAAGGTATATGTATAAAAGTTTCTTAAAAAAAGAAATAGACGAAAGCCTATATTGTATATATGAACACTGGAAATGTACCGAAGTAAAATTAATCCTAACTCCTAAGAATTGAGTGAATTTTTATTTATAAACTCAGTAAAGGTTGGTTTATATTGTTCTGAAACCGTAATACGTTGTTTATTGATAACAATCTGGCTACGCTCAATAACTTCAATATTATTTAGGGATACTATAAAAGAACGATGTACACGCATAAATTGAGATTCTGGTAAGTTCCTCTTGTAAAGATTTTAAACTCATAAGCGTTAAAATTGGCTTTGGATTGTCTTTCAACCAAATTTTAATATAATCTTTTAAGCCTTCAAAATATAGGACGTCTGATAGCTTAATTCGCAGTTGTTTGTATTCCGATTTTACAAATAGGAATTCCTTCTCATCTGAAACGATAGATTGCTTTTTCCCTTTTACCATGTCGAACCAAGTGCGTGCTTTATTGGCAGCTACTAAAAATTCAGCATAATCAAAAGGTTTTAAAAGATAGTCTAAAGCCTCTACTTTAAAACCTTCTAGAGCGTACTGATCGAATGCAGTGGTGAAAATTACTCGTGTGTCTTTAGGTAACATTTTTGAAAATTCAATACCTGTTAAATCTGGCATTTGGATGTCTAAAAACAATAAATCTACAGGTTCGTTTTTTAATAAACTCCATAGCCTCAATCGCACTGTTACATTTTTGCCGAAGTACTAAAAACGGTGTTTTTTCAACATAACTTTCTACTAAATTAAGAGCCATAGGCTCATCATCTACAATAACACAAGATATTTTTATGTTGCTCATAATTTAGTTGGTTTCAATTTCTAATTGTGCTACAAAACGGTTGTCTTTCACAAACGATTTAAAACTGTGTTTGTTTGGATACAATAATTCTAAACGTTTTTCAATATTAATAAGTCCGATGCCTGAACCACTTTTATCTTCTGTTTTTTTGGGAAAATTATCATTTTCAATTGTAAATAATACTGTTTTTTCATGGCATTGTAATATTTATTTGAATTGTACTTGCCTTATTTGCTGAAACACCATGTTTAAAAGCGTTTTCAATTAATGAAATAAATAACAAAGGTGCTATTTTAATACCTGTTTCCTTGGAAGGAAAACTATAATTTACAACAGTTTTATCAGTTATTCTAAGCTTCATTAAATCGATATACTTTGTCATGAAATCTATTTCTTTAGATAATGGTATCGATTCTACATTTGTTTCATACAACATGTAACGCATCAATTTACTTAAACTATGGATGGATGTTTTAGCTTGATCTGGCGAAATATCTACCAATGCATAAATATTATTCAACGAATTAAAAAAGAAATGCGGTTGTAACTGGTAATGCAAATGCTGAAGTTCTGACTTTAATTTAAAGTTGGTTGCTTCCTTACGCTCTGCTTCCGTTTTTACCCATCGTTTTGTAGTTTTCATGGCTATCGAAAACAATAAAGGTGCCATATAAGATACCATTTGTATGTAAATAAACATCTTAAAAGGTGGTCCTGTAGATTCACTATTGGAAGAAGGTCTTTTTAAGGATTCCTTAAAAAAAGTATCTTCTATATTTTCTTTTAAAAATATGAAACATGCAATGAGAACGGCATTTATAACCACAAACCAAACGGTCTTTTTATTGAATAAGAACCGATCGATAAACACAAAATAATTGAGATAAAAAATGAAGGCATAAAACACTAACGGAATCCAGAAATGTGCTATAATTCTATTAATATCCTGTTCTTGTCCATAAGATAGCAAGTAAGGCATACAAAAAAGTACAAGCCATACGAGTATATGGGAAAAGACAGATATGTTTTTGTTTTTATTCATAATTTATTATTCGTAACGCAATGCGGTTATTGGGTCTAATGATGATGCTTTTCTTGCCGGATACCATCCAAAAAAGATACCTGTAACAGCACAAACAGCAAAAGAAATCACTATAGAATACAAAGCAACACTTGTAGGCCAATTTAAGAATTTTTCTATAAAAAAGGTAGAACTTAAACCTAAGATAACGCCTAGAACTCCTCCGGTTATACTAATTAAAATCGCTTCGATTAAAAACTGCATTAAAATATCGGCTCCCTTACCTCCTACTGCCATTCGCAAACCAATTTCTTTGGTACGTTCTTTTACAGAAACATACATAATATTCATAATACCAATACCACCAATTAATAGCGAAATACTTGCTACTGCTACCAATAATATGGTTAACATTTCGCTGGTAGAACTAAAGGTTGAAATAAGTTCTTCCATAGAACGTACATGAAAATCGTCTTCTTCATTTTCTGTTAATTTGTGTTGTTTTCGTAAAATTTCTGAAACTTGAGTTACTGCTTCTGGTGCATCATCTTCACTTATAGCAGATGCCATAATTTGATTCTAAATGATCAATAGCTAAAATTCGTTTTTGTACTGTTGTGTACGGTGCAATAACTACATCATCCTGATCTTGACCAAAGGTGTTTTCTCCTTTTTCTTCTAAAACACCAATAATTTTAAAAGGAATATTATTAAACCGAATCATTTGACCTACAGGATCTTGACCATCTGGAAATACATTATCAACCACAGTTTGACCTATTAAAGCCACTTTAGCAGCCGATTGTACTTCTGCATCTGTAAACATACTTCCGCTTTGCAATTCGGTAATTTTAATTTTTAAATAGTCTGGATTGACACCATAAATAGTGGATGGCCAGTTGTTAGAACCGTTAATAACCTGTCCGCCACCATTTACTAATGGAGTTATATAAGTTAATAAGTCTGCTTGTTCTTTAATTGCATAGTAATCATTAAGCGTTAATGTTTCCATTGCACTTCGTTCTTGTCTAACACCACCTCGAACATCAGATCCAGGTCTAATAGTAATCATGTTAGAACCCATACTTGAAATAGTTTCTCTAATACTTTCTTTAGAGCCTTCTCCAATGGCTAACATAGCGATTACAGAAGCCACACCGATAATAATTCCCAACATAGTAAGCAATGTTCTTGCCTTGTTAAGAATGATGGCTTTAAATGCGATTTTTAATAAATTTAATAGTCTCATAATTAATCCTCTTCTTTAGGTAATTTTGCTAATTCTTCGGTAGCTGATAGTACTTTATTATTTTTATAATCTTTAATAATATTTCCATCTTTTAGCACAATGGTTCTCTTGCTAAATGATGCAATATCCGGTTCGTGTGTTACAAACACTATGGTTATGCCTTGTTTATTCAACTCTTGAAAAATGGACATGATTTCGTAGGCCGTTCTTGTATCTAGATTACCTGTAGCCTCATCTGCAAGAATCATAACCGGTTTGTTAACTAAAGATCGTGCAATAGCTACTCGTTGCTGTTGACCACCTGAAAGTTGGGAAGGTGTGTGATCCATTCTGTCGCTTAAACCAACCATTTCTATGGCTTTTAAAGCGCTTTCCCTTCGCTCTTCTGAAGACACTTTACTGTTATAGAATAAGGGTAATTCCACATTTTCTAAGGCTGATGTTCTTGCCAATAAATTATAAGATTGAAAAATGAAGCCTATTTTTTCGTTTCGGATAGTAGCTAGTTGGTTTCTACTTAAATCCTTCATTTTTACACCGTCGATTTCGTAATTTCCAGCAGTTGGTTGGTCTAAGCATCCTAAAATATTCAATAAGGTACTTTTTCCCGAACCACTAGAGCCCATTATGGTAACAAATTCGCCTTCATTTATGGTAAAAGAAATACCTCGTAAAGCGCGTACCGTTTCAGCTCCCATGGTAAACTCACGAGTTAAATCTTCTATTTTAATAATTTCTTTACTCATGGCTGTTTACTTTTTTTTACTTCCAGGTCTTTGTGGCATAAATGGACTTTCATTTGACCCTTTTGTTCCAACTTCAGATTTTGATACGCTTTTTAAACTGTAAACTAACTTTTCACCAAGAGAAACTCCATCTAAAATCTGCACATTAACACCATCACTTGCACCTAAGGTTACTGCTTTTGGTGTAATACTTCTATCCTTGCCTAAAACCCAAAGTACGGTTTCATCTTTAGATGGATTATTTGTGTTTTCCGGTAAATTATTATCCAAGTTATAAGTGGCCAAAGTTTCAGCATCTGGACTAAAGTTGATGGCTTTGGCTTCAGCAGTTAACACATCCTTTAATTCCAAAGTGTAAATGGAAATAGTTGCTGTTAATCCTGGTTTTAATTTTAAATCTGGGTTATCTGCCTTAATTACAACGGTATAGGTGACCACATTTGAAGTAACAGTTGGATCTAATCTTACCTGTGTTACAATACCTTCAAAGGTTTCACCTATATACGCATCTACAGTAAACGTTACACGTTGGCCTTCTTTTACATGACCAATATCGGCTTCATCAACATCAGCTTCAACTTGCATTTCTTTTAAATCTTGAGCAATGGTAAACAATGTTGGTGTACTAAAACTTGCTGCAACCGTTTGTCCTTCGTCAATAGCTCTGGAAAGACACTACACCATCTAATAGGTGCAATAAATATCAGCATAGCTCAAATTTGTTCTAGCCGATTGAAGGTCTGATAAACGTTGTGTTACTGTACCTTTTGCAGTCTCATAATTGTATTTTGCATCATCAAAATCTGATTTGCTAATCACCTGATTGTCATACAATGTTTTTTGTCTGTTCGTAAATAGTTTGCATGTAGTTTCTTTGACTCACAGCATTATCATAAGCTGCTTGTGCTTGTGTAAGTGATGCTTTAAGATTGGTTTTGTCTAGCTCAGCAATGAGTTGACCTTCTTTAACCACACTAGTTATAATCTACATATATTTTTTCGACAACTCCAGATACTTGTGTACCCACTTCTACTTGTGTTAATGGGTTCTATAGTTCCTGTTGCAGTAACCATGGTGGTCACATCTGCTTTTTTTGCTCAGACTGTTTTTGCTTCAATAACAATAGCATCATCACCTTTTATAAAACAGAATGCTACAATGACAAGTGTTACTAAAACAATGATGCTTATTATAATTTTGTTTTTATTTTTCATGATTTTGTTAATTATAGTTTAATATCGTTTCCTTGATAAAATTGTAATAATTGATGGTATAGAATATTTAAGTATTTAGCTTGTAAATAGTTTTGTTGAGCATTGGTAAAGGTGTTTTGACTTATCACTAAATCGGTTGTACTTAAACTACCTAATTCGTATTTTTTCTGCGCCAATTTATAGGATTGTTCTGCAGCTGTTTTTGAAGCTTCGGAAGCCATCACTTGTTCTTGAGCCGAAACAGCATTTTGATAGGCTGTTTCTACTCTTTTGTATACCTCTTTTTCGGTGCTTTGCTTTTGTATTTCTGCTTTTTCAATATTTATGGTTGCTGTTTGTACTGCTGCTTTGGTCTGGTTTCTATTAAAAATTGGAATGCTTAAAGACAAACCAATTCGTTGATTGAAATTCACATCAAACTGATCTGAAAACGTATTGTCATTTATACTTGTGTATCCAGAACCAATACTTCCTGTTAAAGATAAAGTTGGTAAAAATCCACCTATAGCAATATCAAATTCTTTCTCGTTTGCTGAAATATTTAAGTTGCTTGCTTGAATTTCCGGTAAAAAACCTAAAGCCTTGTTGTAAACTTCATATTTGTTAAGTTCCAGGTTGACTAAATCCATATTATCATCAATTGTTTCGATTTCTATGGTTTCGAGAGGAGATAATTCCAACAGCTGTTTAAGTTCAATGATGTACTGCTGATAGGCATTTTTTGCTGCAATAACATTGTATTTGTTAGTTGCTGCCTGACTTTGTGCTTCGGTGTAATCACTTAATGCAATAGTACCTGCATCTAAGCGTGCCTTTGCTCTTAGAACTTCTTTTTCAGAAGCCTGTTAAATTGTTTTCCGCAATTGTGATACTTTCTTTACTGTAAAGTGTTTGTAAATAGGTTTCTAATATGTTTAAAACAATATTATTTTTTTCAACTTCTTCTTGAAAAATACTTTGCTCCAGTAACAGCTTGTTTTGTTTAATTTGATTGCTAATTTGATTCCCCTGAAATAAAGTCATAGAACTATTAATACCTACATTAGTACTGTAAATTTGATCGGATACATAATCGCTCGTAATAGGATCAATTGAGTTTCCGTTGGAAAAGCTTTGGGAGGCACTCCCAAACATATTTGGTAATCTCGAAGATTTGGCTTTGCTATAATCTACTTCTGCTATGTTCTTGTTTAATGCAGCATCTTTAACTGTAATATTATGTTCTAATGCATAGTTGATACAATCTTGTAAAGACCATATTTTTGATGTTGAAGTTGAAGCTTCTTGCGCAAATGAAAATTGCACAAAGAATAAGCTTGCTATGAATATATATAATTTCATTTTTTTGAGTGTTTTATTTAACACTTCAAAGGTGAAACTATATGCTATCTTAATAAAAAGAATAGACGTTTGAGGGGATTGTCTATACAAAAGCCCTTATTTTACCTATGAGAATTTTTGCTGTGAGCTATAAAAATGTAAAAGAATTAGAGATAATGTAGTTTAGCCATTGCGTCACCAAGTATCTTTAATTTGCGTCAGATTTTCTTAATTATATTTAATATCTTTCTTATAAATTTAATATTTTTTGAATTTTAATATTTACTTGTAAATATTTTTTAGATTTAAAGGTGTTTTGACTTATCACTAAATCGTTGTACTTAAACTACTTAACTCGTATTTTTTTTGCGCCAATTTATAGGATTGTTCTGCAGCTGTTTTAGAAGCTTCGGAAGCCATCACTTGTTCTTGAGCCGAAACAGCATTTTGATAGGCTGTTTCTACTCTTTTGTATACCTCTTTTTCAGTGCTTTGCTTTTGTATTTCGGCTTTTTCAATATTTATGGTTGCTGTTTGTACAGCTGCTTTGGTCTGGTTTCTATTAAAAATTGGAATGCTTAAAGACAAACCAATTCGTTGATTGAAATTCACATCAAACTGATCTGAAAACGTATTGTCATTTATACTTGTGTATCCAGAACCAATAGTTCCTGTTAAGGATAAAGTTGGTAAAAATCCACCTATAGCAATATCAAGTTCTTTCTCGTTTGCTGAAATATTTAAGTTGCTCGCTTGAATTTCCGGTAAAAAACCTAACGCCTGGTTGTAGACTTCATATTTATTAAGTTGAAGGTTGACTAAATCCATATTATCATCAATTGTTTGGATTTCTATGGTTTCGAGGGGAGATAATTCCAACAGCTGTTTAAGTTCAATTATATACTGCTGATAGGCATTTTTTGCTGCAATAACATTGTATTTGTTAGTTGCTGCCTGACTTTGTGCTTCGGTATAGTCACTTAGTGCAATGGTTCCGGCATCTAAGCGCGCTTTGGCTCTTAGTACTTCTTTTTCTGAAGCTGTTAAATTGTTTTCTGCAATAGTGATGCTTTCTTTACTGTAAAGTGTTTGTAAATAGATTTCTAATATGTTTAAAACAATATTATTTTTTTCAACTTCTTCCTGAAAAATACTTTGTTCCAGTAACAGCTTGTTTTGTTTAATTTGATTACTTATTTGATTACCCTGAAACAGAGTCATAGCACTATTAATACCTACATTAGTACTGTAAATTTGATCGGAAACAAAATCACTCGTAATGGGATCAATTGAGTTACCGTTGGAAAAGCTTTGGGAGGCACTCCCAAACATATTTGGTAATCTCGAAGATTTGGCTTTGCTATAATCTACTTCTGCAATATTTTTATTTAACGAAGCATCTTTAACTGTAATGTTATGTTCTAAAGCATAATTGATACAATCTTGTAGAGACCATATTTTTGAAGTTGAAGTTGAAGCATCTTGTGCAAATGAAAATTGCAAAAAGAATAGGCTTGCAACGAATATATATAATTTCATTTTTTTGAGTGTTTTATTTAACACTTCAAAGGTGAAACTATATACTATCTTAATGAAAAAGAATAGACGTTTGAGGTAATTAGCTATACTAAAGCCCTTATTTTACCTATGAGAATTTTTGCTGTGAGCTATAAAAATGTAAAAGAATTAGAGATAATGTAGTTTAGCCATTGCGTCACCAAGTATCTTTAATTTGCGTCAGCAATTTTCTTAATTGTTGCTATTTCTTCCAGATGCTTTTATTTGCTGAAACAATTCTTTAAACAAACCACGAGCAATTAATAATTTCATGATCTCATTGGTTCCTGCATAAATTCTGGCTACCCTATTATCGGCATACATACGCGCTATTGGATAATCCCATATATAACCATAGCCTCCAAACAACTGTAGGCATTCATCTACTACTTTACCATGCATTTCTGTTGCTGAATACTTTGCCATGGACGCATTTTCAGCAGTTAATTTATGACTTAAAAATAAAGTGTACAGCGGTCAATAAAGGCTTGATGGACCTGTAATTGAGTGGCACATTCGGCAAGTTTGAATTGTGTGTTTTGGAATTCGGCAATGGTCTGATTAAAAGCGGTTCTGGTACTGGTGTAGTCAATGGTTTTTTCGATGGCACCTTCTGCCCCACCAACTGCATTAAGCGCAACTGTTAAACGCTCTCTAGCCAATTCTGTCATCATTATCTTGAAACCTCTTCCTTCTTCTCCCAGTAAATTTTCTTTTGGGACCTTTACATTATCAAAAAACAATTCGCAGGTATCCTGAGCTTTCATTCCTATTTTCTTGAAAGGAACGCCCTTTGTAAAACCTTCAGAATCGCTTTCCATAATCAATAAAGACACACCTTCTTTGTCTGTTCCAGTATTGGTTTTTACTGCTACTATGGACATATCACTCATATACCCATTTGTAATAAAGGTTTTTTGTCCGTTTACCAAATAATGGTCGCCTTTATCTACTGCTGTTGTCTTAATGGCTTTAAGATCACTACCACAGTTTGGCTCAGTCATGCCAAGGGATGTTATCATTTTTCCGGTAGCCATTTGATGGGTAGATATTTTTGCTTTTGGGCTTCGGTACCATATTTTAAGAGATATGGAGCAACAATATCTGAATGCAATGAAAAACCTGGCCCGCTGATTCCTTCTTTTGCCAATTCTTCAATGAATAAGGCGCTAAAGCTAAAATCTAAACCACTTCCACCATATTGTTCAGGCATATCGATACAAAGCAAACCCAATTCTCCGGCACGTTCCCATATTTTTCGGCTCACCATACCATTTTTTTCCCATTCGTCTAATTGATCAATAATTTCCTTGCTGATGAAATCCCGGATCATTTTTTGCATCATTTTATGCTCTTCTGATGCGTATATTTCGCGTGCTAATAAAACATTTTGTAACATATAACCTGATCTTTTGATGTATTTATTCTTATAAAATATGCTGGTGATTAAAGTTAAGCATTACTTAATGAGTTTTACCGGGAGTTTTTTTCTTTTTTTAGAAGTGGTTTCTACTATATTGAAAATTCAATTTTAATTCGATGACAACTTATTTCTTTCCTTTCCAGTATTTTTAAGAATCTGTTTAAAAAGAATTTAGATTAAGTTACTAAATTTCATTCCACACACCTGTCTGCCGGCTGGCATTATGCATTCCCTCCTATGGTTCGACTCCGCTCACCACAGGCTTGTCGCATAAAAAGAGTGATTACTCGCTTCACTCCTATTTGATAAATAGGTGCTCTTGAATCTCGTGAAATAGCTCGATTTATTCGCAAGGTTATTATTGTTTTAGAGGAGCTCATGAACCACAAGCGGCTTCATTAATATTGTAGAAGAATCTATATGTAGTTTTTTTTAATATGCTGCAGGAAACATTAATTTGCCATAGCAATTCCTTCGCGAAGTCTAATGTTTTTTTGGGTTACAAACAGGCCATCTTCCTTTTTTAATTTAAGGATTCGGGTTACATCACCTTTTTTAGTCAATCTTTTGCGACATAGTTTAGATAACAAAGGGTCCTCGTCAAAAAGGAATGTTGCAATTTCATACTCTGGTTTGGATGGTTCCTTAATTATTGGAAATAGCTGTTGCATTTGGTTGTAACGTCTGTCATTTCCAGGCACATACGTATAAAAAGTATAATTGCCATTAGAATCAGTCTTGATATATCCTCTATTATGTACATAGCGTCTGTCATTTTCCTTTCTCACATCAAAATTACCGTTTTCATCGGCTTGCTCTATATACAAGATCACATCTTTTGCAGGTGTTACGCCATCACTCTTATAAATGGTGCCATAGATCTTAAGTTTATTCTCTTTTGATTCAAAACCTGGAATAGTATCAATATTGTTTAATTGTTCCTCATTGTAATCGAAGAATGGGTTAGCTATAATATTTTCAAAATTATTTTCTGAAAATTCTGCAGAATCTTGTGCATAAATAGAAATATTAGCACTTATTAGGCAGACAAGGCAAAAGTGAAGAGTAAAATTTTTCATTGATTTAAGATTTAAGGGTTACCTCAAAATTCTGATATAAAAACCAGTATCCACTAAAAATCTTATGAATGCTCAATTTTTTCGATAAAGCGTTTTAATTGGCAAAATATACCGATAAAATACATGTGTTTTTCATATAGTATGATAGCCTTATGTTCTGTTAAACAAGAAATTAGTAGGTGGTTGGCATCATAAAATCATGCTCTGAATTATGATAATTTTTAAAATGAAACTTTGACAAAAAATGATCTATTCCATACTTTTAATAGAACTATAAGAAAGAATTGAATTAAAGAAAAATAACTTTTGATATGATGATATAAATACTCACTACCCAAATTTTAACAGGCTTTTGGAGACCTATAATTATAGAGAAAACAGCACTGCATTTCATCGTTAAAATATGAACTTTATCAATAAAAAACGCAGTTTATCTAAAAAATGTGCATTTTATGGATTAAAAAGTTCAAAAAAAACATGGATATTTTTAATAAATTGTATAGATTTGTTCAATAAAGCCCTTTAAAAAAACGATATAATGAAAACAAAACCTATTTTATTAAGTGTCATTTTTTTTCTGTTAATAAGCGTCAGTTTCGCTCAGGAAGAGGAAGCTCCAAAAAAAATAAAGAAGAAAAAGAATGCTCCAATAACAATGATTACCGGCAAGGTTTATATCAGCAAGTACCATACTTATGATGAGTTAAATTTGAAATCTAAAGGCGATTTACTTGCTTTATATAGTGAGCGAATTGAAGTTATCGTAAATATTTTACCTAGTATTGCTTTTGCTACAAAACCAGATGTAACCATGGCATCGTTAGGAATTCCGGAAACCAAGGAAAATAAAAAGGCATTAGAAGCCAGCCGTGAAGCCTCAGTTGAATATTTTGATAGTACCGTGGAGTTTCAGAGAAAGATCTTACCATACTCAGAAACTCGCGATTTAATAGCAGCCATTTTATTTTATGAAGAAACACTAAAATCATTGCATACATATAATGATTTTAAAGTTGATTAATAATTAAGCATCCAAAACCTGTAAAAAAGGCCTCTCCATATTTGCTGAGGCTTTTTTTTTATAATTTTTTTGTGATTATTATTGAGCTTATAGTGACTTTTTGGGTGTGTTTTGTCTATAAAAAATAATAATTGTAGGAATATATTTATAAATTAATGCAGTATGTCGATAATATTTGCGTTTTATAAGTTATATTCATATTTTTGAGTATATAAAATGGTGCCCCCTCACCTATCTAAATCTTAACCTCATGAAAAAAATTACTCAATTAGCACTTCTTGCTTTTTTAATTGCATCTGGTAATATATTTGCTCAACAAGAAAAGGGTATAAATGGTTTCGATAACTGGTTGAACCCGTGGACTGAATTTAAACCGAACAAAGTCGATTATGGCGAACCTACTGAAATACTAAGTGGCGACATTGCTAAGGATACAAAATTGCACAAAAAAAACATCTACTTGCTGCTTGGTGATGTCTTTGTAACTGATAGTACAACGCTTACAATTGAATCTGGTACAGTCATTATGGGTGATTTTAAAACCAAGGGTTCTCTGACCATTAGTAAAGGATCTAAAATAATGGCCACTGGCTCCTCAACAGATCCAATTATTTTTACATCTAGCAATAGTATTAAAAAGCCGGGCGATTGGGGAGGAATCTTTATTCTTGGAGATGCTCCTATTAATAAATTTGTTGGCGAGGCATCTTTAAATTACGGGTTGTCGGCATCGACTCCCAAAAATATTACTTATGGTGGTAATTATTCCGAAAGTAGCTCAGGTATTCTAAGTTATGTAAGAATTGAATATGCTGGTAAGAAAACCAAACAATACGGATATTTTAACGGACTTACATTAGCAGGTGTTGGAAAACTGACTGTTATTGATAATGTAATGGTAAGCTATTGCGAAGGCAACTCTTTTAGCATACTGGGTGGAAATGTGAATTTAGATAAGTTGGTTTCTTTTAGATCCAGTATTCATGACTTTGAATTTAATTATGGTGTCCAATGCAGTATATCTAATTCTTTAGCAATAAAATCCCCTTATATTTCTGGTTCAGAAGCATCAAAATGTATGAATATACTTGCTTACGATCTTCAGGAAGAAGCAGATCTTTCAAAATTGCAAACCTCTGTGAATGCAGAAAACTTAAGCTTGGTGAATATCAGTGATGATTTGAGTTATGATATAAAAGTTGGTTTAGTAAACGAAGCTATATTTATTGGAAATCAGTCGTCATTTTCCATTAATAAAAGTGTGATTTCCGGATTTAATCCTGCTGTAATCCTGGATGATAAGATTAAACTAAACGCTCAAAATTTAGAAGGGATCAAGTTCACTAAAACATATTTCAATAACTGCAATGGAAATATTTTCAGAAAAGGTTTTTCCAATAACGATGATCTCGAAAACTATTATGGTAATAGAGCTTTTGATAACGTATACTCTATGGGCCCGGATTCTGAAACCTTTATTGATTCTGGTAATACGAGATATCCGGATTTTAGATTAAGAATCAATAAGATCTATGCCACTAATGATTAAGGAAACCAATTAGACTTTTAATATAAAAGGCATAAATCTGTAACAAAAAAGCTTATAGAATATAAAATTACAATTAAAAACAAATGTATAGGATCAAAATTGCATGCAACCTTTTCTTCGGAATTTGTTTTTTCGTTCTTGGTTTTCAAGAACAAGCTAAGGCACAAATAGTAATTGGCACGCCTAATTTAGGATTTAGCCAGGCGTGTGCATGTGAATCTTTTAACACTTACAATACCACTTTTGTTTTTTCTCCTGTGTCAAACTTAAATGCATCAAACCAATTCTCTATCGAATTATCTGATGCTGATGGTGATTTTACAAACGCAGCTGTTGTATTTACATCCAGTCCCGGTACTGTTACAGCATCCCCTGCAACCTTAGGTTTTTCTTTACCAACTACCACTGCCGGTGAAAACTATAAAATTCGAATTAAAAGCAGTGCCCCTGTAGCCACAAGTTCTAACTCGATTGCTTTTGCGGCATACTTTAAAATACAAGACACGCCATTTTCCATCAATAACTTGGTTTCAACAGGCGCCTATTGTGCCGGAGGAAGTTACCTCTTAGCCATTGATAATCCAGGTACAGGATCTAATGATTCCCCATTCAATTATCCTTCACTCACCTACAATTGGTATAAAGAGACAGGACCAACTACAGCTGTTTTTGTCGCTGAAGGTCCTACCCTATCAGTTAGCAATGAAGGAACCTATTTTGTAGAAACTAATTATGGTACCTGTACATCGGATTCATTTTCAAACCGTGTTACCATAAGCGAAGTCACTTCCGGTGAAGCTGAAGCAGGCATATCGTCGAGCTTAGGTAATCCGTTTTGTCCAAGTCAAGGTTCGACCACATTAAGTACCATTGGAGGGAATAGCTATCAATGGTTTAAAAATGGTGTACCTATTACGGATGCAACAAATCAAATGTATCAAGCAAATGAATCTGGCACATATGCGGTACAGGTTGACTTGGGTGATTGTTCTGCTTCAGGGTCAATAGTGCTTGAAAGTGAACTGTTTGAGGCCGCTATCAATGTATCAGCATTTAACACAATTCAAGAAGGAGAAACTTTATCGGTAATTGTATCCACGACAGCAAATAATCCAATTTATAAATGGTATTTCAATGATGTATTAATTACCGGAGCTTCAGAAGATAGTTATGAAGTTACAGAAATTGGCAGCTATAAAACAATCGTAACCGAAACCTCAGGGTGCAATGGTTCAAGAGAATTTTTGTTTGAAGTAAACGAGCCTTTTCCAGATGTAGAAAAAATACCTAATGTGATTAGTCCAAATGGAGACGGAATTAATGATACATGGGTAATTCCACAATCTTATGTGGCCGGAACAAATACAGAGGTCATGATTATGACCAATCATGGAAATATAGTATTGCGAACAAATAATTATCTCAATAATTGGCCAGAGAATGATTTGAATCTGTCAAGTATCAATCAGGTCTTTTATTATGTGATACAAACAATTGATAACGAAACCAGAAAGGGTTCAATAACAGTAATAAAATAATATGAAAACACAATTATTGGTTTTACTATTATGTTTCTGTACGACTCAGTTCTTCTTCGCTCAAGAAGATGATGGGGTGGTTTCGCTTAGTTTACCAGTAAGAAACTCGCTTACCTTTAATCGGTATGCCATTAACCCAACCTTTAGTTTTGTGAGGGAGCAGAATAAATACATAAGCATATATAATAAACGCGAATGGGTACAATTTGACGATGCACCCCTCACCTATTTGGCAAGTTATAATGGAAGGATTGCAGAAAACATAGGTGCTGGAATAGGCGTATTTCAACAAAATTATGGTGTTCTATCGACTTTTGGAGGTGTTTTAAACTTCGCATATAACGCCAGATTGACAAGAGAAAACAATCTTACTTTTGGGCTTAATATTGGTGCTTATAAAAGCGGCATAAATACAGGAAATGTAGTTACAAATTTTGATGACCCTTCATTACAAAATATTCCTGAAAACTTTTTGCTAACCATCAATCCGGGAATCAATTTTGGATTGGAACTCTTTGACTTTGGAGTGTCTGTTAACAATTTAGTCGTTTACAATTTTAGTGAATCTACACTTGTGGAAGACAATCCCGAACTTGGCATCCAAGGGCATATCATGTATACTGGATATCTGAATAGCAGAGGTTTCTTTGATGAAAGTAAATTTTCAGGTCTTATAAGATCAGAATTCAAAAAAGACAAAACAATTGTTTCTGCCATAACAATGCTTACCATTCCAAAAGGTATTTGGGCACAAGTTGGATATAATTCAGTTTATGGTGTTTCAGGTGGTATTGGTCTTAACATTACTCCTCAAATTGCCATAGAATACAATATTGAAAAAGGTATTGGTGCATTTACAAATTTCGGCAATTTATATTCACATGAAGTGACACTTGCTTACAGATTTAAGAACAACGATACTTATGATTATAGTAGCGGCGATGAAGTGAGCGGACTTATTTCAACGAGTACTAAAAGAAAGCCGGTTAAGTCAAAAATATCAAAATCTCAGGCAGAAGCTAATCGAAAAATTGCTGCGGAAAGAAAAGCACAAGCACAAACAAAACGGTTAGAAGAACAAAAAACTAAGGAAGAAGCCGAAACACAGGCTAAATTATTAGCAGAACAGAAAGCTGAAGCTAAATTATTGGCTCAGCAAAAAGCGAAAGCTGAAGCCGAAGCACAGGCTCAAGCGAAACTGTTAGAAGAACAAAAAGCCAAAGAGAAAGCCGAAGTACAGACAAAACTATTAGCAGAACAGAAAGCTAAGGACGAAGAGAATGCCAGATTGAAGGCAGAACGTTTAGCTAAGGAACGAGACCAAGCAAGATTAGCTCAAGAAGCCAGGGCAAAAGCAGAAGCTCAAGAACAAGCAAGATTGGCTCAAGCAAAACTATTAGAAGAACAAAAAGCTAGAGAGGAAGCTGAAGTACAGGCAAAACTATTGGAAGAACAAAAGGCTAAGATCGAAGCCGACGTACAAACTAAACTTTTAGAAGAACAAAAAGCTAAAGAGGAAGCTGAAGCCCAAGCAAAACTGTTAGAAGAACAGAAAGCCAAGGAAGAAGCCGAAGCTCAAGCGAAATTGTTAGAAGAACAAAAGGCTAAAGAGGAGGCAGAAGCCCAAGCGAAGCTTTTAGAGGAACAAAAAGCCAAGGAGGAACTAATTACAAATCCAAAGGACCAATTTGGAAAGGCAATGTTGACCTTAACAGAACTGGCAGAAGATTCAAAAGCAAAGCAAGACGAATTATTTAAAAAGATTGATGATCTCCTTGAGGTTAAAAATCAGGATCTAATAGATTTAAAAGAAGAAAATGATTTAAGTGACCAAGGGTTAGTTGTAGAACCTAAGGCTTTTAAAAGTATCTCTGAAGAAAAAAATATATTAAAGGCCATGATAGCTGACTTAGATGCTGTTATCAATATGCGTAATCAGGAAATTAAAGAATTAAAAACATTATATGATAATAACTATGAAGCTGATACTGTTTATCTGGATGAGGTTTATCTCTTTTACAATAAAACAATTGATCGTTTAACAGCCGAACAGATAGATGCAGCACAAGCCAAGATATTGCTGGAATTAAGATTAAAAGATATTGAAATAGCGACCGAATTTGAGCGAAACCGAAGAATCAAACGTGCATCATTTGACAATGAAGAAGATAGATATTCTAATGACAGAGTAACGTTGCTAAACATAAAACAAATAACTCCGTATCGTGATCAACCATTTAAAACTGAAGATTTTGATTTTGGAGAAGAACAAAGTAGTAACATCCAAATACTTAAAAACATTGAGCATGTTGATAATGGTTATTACTTGATCATTGCGGTACACAGTGATATTGATAAGACGAAATGATTTTGTGACTAAGGTAGTAGCCTCCGGACGTAAGGATGTAGACTATTTCTATGACGTCAAAACAAGTAAATATTTCATCTATTATGATAAGTTCGACAGCATTAACGCTGCTAATGAAGCTTTAAAAACTAAAGGAAACAGACCATATAATTCAAAAATGTCCCTCGTGAAAATAGAAAATTAAAACTAACAAGGCTTAATTTCTTTTCAGTGTCCCCGCTAAGTTGAAACGAAATTGAAACAATTAAGTAACATGAAAAGACCTACATTTTCAAAAATCGCCATCACAATTTCGCTATTATTTTTTGGCCTACAAGTATTTGCCCAAAATTATGTTCCGTTTACACCGCGATTTAATGAGGATTTAAAAGGGGACATTATACTTATTGGAAATAACATACTGGGACCAGACAACAATCCATTTAATGACAATTCCGTGTATAACCACAATGTCAATATGCAGTATATCGATATTGATGGCGATGCAACTACATTTAGTTCTACGAGTGCGGATTTGGATATTCCAAACCCTGAGTGCTATAGAATAATACACGCTAGTTTGTATTGGGGAGCTGTAAGCCCCGGAAATGAGCCCATTACAGATGTTAAGTTTAAAGGGCCGGTTGGTGCTTATAACGATATTCAGGGCACCATAATTTTTGATGCCAATGGAACATCTATTGATGGCGGAGATAGTTTTTCTTACGCATGTTATGCAGATGTAACTGACATAGTCACTACTCTAGGAACCGATCTGGGAACCTATACGGTGGCCAATGTGTCTTCTGCCGAAGGAGAAACAGGAGTTGCTACTCCTTATAATGGTACAGGTCATTCGGCTGGATGGTCCCTATTTGTGGTATATGAAGACCCTACTCTACCCGGTAAATCAATTACCAGTTTTGATGGCTTTAGTGCTATTAGTGTAGCCTGGTGGTAATCCAAACCTAGATATACCAATTTCCGGTTTCAGAACCATTCCTGCCCCTGCTCCTGTAAGGGCTAACTTCGCTTTTGCAACCCTGGAAGGTGATAGTCCAATTTTAGGCGATCGTTTAAGACTAAATGGTGTGAGCCTTTCCACTGCTGATCGTCCGGTAACTAATTTTTTCAATAGTTCGGTAACACAGCTTGATGCAACACCGGTTAACGATAGAGTTCCCAATAGTACAAATACTTTAGGATTTGATACCGGCGTCATGGTCATTCCAAATCCGGGTAACTCGGTAATTGCGAACGATGCCACTTCAGCAACAGTAAGACTTGAAACCAGTGGTGATACCTACTTTCAGTATTTCTTTGCTTTTGCTGTTGAAATTATTGAGCCGAATATTGTGCTTACTAAAACTGTAGAAGACGATGCCGGAAATGATATTGGAGGGCAAACAGTTGGGCTTGCAACACCATTAAATTATGTCATTGGTTTTCAAAATACAGGCAATGACCATGCGACAAATCTACAAATACGGGATATCCTCCCTATAAATATTGTATATAACCATCCGACAGATCTGGTATTACCGGCTGGTGTTACGGTTGCCAGTTATGATCCTGTAACAAGAGAACTTGTGTTTGATGTAGCGGATTATCTGGTTGAAGAGAATGATCCACTTTACGAAATTCGTATTGAAGTTGAAACGGTAGAGTCCTGCCAGCAATTGGCCGATTCCTGTTCAAATCTAATCCTTAATCAAGCTTTTGCTACGTATAACGGGTATTTTAATCCTACATTTGAGATTACCGATGATCCAAGTGTAAATAGCAATACAGGCTGTTTATTATCGCCTCAAGCAACAAATTTTTTAGCAGATCTTGATGATTGTACGTTTTCCGAAGAAGTTGTTCTATGTGGTTCTAGTGTCGATCTAACGGCGGCAAATGGTTATGTAGCATATTCATGGTCAACGAGTCCAACAGGGACTCCAGTAATCGGCTCTGCGCAAACCCTTACGGTTACAGAAGCGGGAACTTATTATGTATTCAATACGGCTGAAGCACCTTGCCAGTCTATTGTGCAGGAATATATAGTAGATCTTTTTGGTGTAGGCATAGAAAACCCTGTAATTCCTTATGCAGATGAAGTGGTTACCTGCCCTAATGACGGGAAATTATTACCAAACATATTCTTTTGTGGTGCTAATGATTCAAGATTAATTGAAACCAATATAACCGGAACAACTTCAATTATTTGGGAAAAACTAGATGAGTCCAGTTGTACAGCCGTAACTAATCAAGATTGCGCCAACGAAGATTCTACGTGTTCTTGGGACCAAGTAGGAACTGGTCCGGATTTCTTAGCAGATACAGCTGGCCAATTCAGGTTAACCATTAACTATACCGGTGGTTGCTTTATGCAGTTCTATTTTGATGTTTATACGAATTTGCTAAATGCCACGGTAAATGCAACCGATATTATTTGCCAAACTCCGGGAACGATTACGGTCAATGATGTGCCTTCCGGTTATGAATTCAGTTTAGATGGTGTTAACTATCAAACGAGTAATGTATTTACCGTAACAACACCTGGAAATTATACTATTTACACTAGACAAACAGGTATTCCTACCAACCCATGCGTATTTACCATACCTGACGTTCAAATTAATGAAAGGGACTTTAGCGGTTCAACTACAGTCATACAGCCGCTTTGTTATGGTGATAAAGGCAGTATCCTAGTAGCAGCGAATGATGTTGATCCACAATATTCATATACTTTATATGAAGGTGCAACCTTAGTTAATTCTGCAGGACCAATTGTTGAGAATACCTATACGTTTTCAAATTTAAACCCAGGCACTTATACCGCAATGGTAGAAACCGAAAATGGTTGTTTGTATTCTGAAGATATTACGATCATTGAGCCACCATTGCTTACAGTTACTGCCGCGGTTACTATTCCGCTAACTTGTACAGATGGTGAAATTACAATTTACGCTGAGGGAGGAACACCTCCATATTTCTATTTTGTTAATGGTTCGTCAGATTTTCAGACGGTACCGGAAATAGTGGTGACTACAGCTGGTGATTATGATATTGAAGTCGTAGACTCTAATAATTGTAGCGCAAGCACAACGATTACTGTTGATGACATATCTGAACCTGACTTTACTATTTCAACAACCGATATTGATTGTTTTGGGTTTTCAGATGGGACAATAAGTATAAATGTAACCAGTGCTAACGGAAACAGTTTAGAATACAGTATTGATGGCGGTGCAACTTTCACCAACTCAAATGTATTTACCGGTCTGTCGGAAGGAGATTATGATGTAGTTGTCCAATACAGCCTTGGAACTTCGGTATGTGATACAGTTGCACAAAATGTAACGATAACAGAATCTCCGGCTATTACAGGAACTGCGACTTTAACAGCCCCTTATACCTGTACTACGGATGGAACCATAACTGTAACAGGAGTTTCAGGAGGTCTGGCACCTTATATGTATAGCATTGACGGTGCTAATTATCAAGCTGGTAATACTTTTACAGGATTAACAACAGGAACATATACAATTACCATACAGGATGCCAGTGGATGCACATTCATTGCTAATAGCATAACCATAGATCAAATAGATCCACCAACGGATCTAAGCTTTGATAATTCACCAATAAGCTGTCCTTCAAACACGACCACAGTTACTATAACAGGAGTAACAGGCGGCACAGGCGTTTTAGAATATCAAATCATCGCACCTGCTGCAAGTACAACATCGTATCAAACATCGACACAATTTCCCGGCTTAGAACCAGGTACTTACACCTTTCAGGTAAGAGATGAAAATGATTGTGTTTACAATGAATCATATACCATCGATCCGTTACCAAAACCAACAGTTAATGTTGTATTAACCCAAGTCTTGAACTGTACAGTGACACCGGAAGCTATCATTACGGGAACCATTACAGGCCCTGCCCCATACACCTATGCCGTTTCGATAAATGGCAGTGCTTTTACAGCCATAGGTGCAACAGGATCACCATTTACCTATGCAACATCTTCTGCCGGAACCTATCAGTTTGAAATAACAGATGCTAACGGATGTACTGCGGAATCGAGTGTGATTACCATAGATCCAATTTCGTTACCGGACATAAATGCTGTGGTACAAACCCAACCGGTTCTATGTAATGGGGATTCTAATGCTGCTATAGATATTTCTATAAATACGACAGTAGGTACCCCTCCTTTTACAATCAATGTATTTAATGATACCGCAGGAGTCGATTATGGCACCCAAACTTCCGGATTGCCGGCGGGTAATTACACGATCACTATAACCGATGCGAATTCTTGTACAGCCACTGAAACCATTACTATTAATGAACCAGATGCTATTGTGGTAGATTATGCTATCGTTGATATTTCCTGTGGACCAGGTGGTGTTTCGATAGGATCAATAACTATAAATTCAGTAACCGGTGGAACAGCACCTTACACCTATTATCTAACAGGAGTGAACGGATATTCCAATTCAGAGTTTAATGCTACGGGATCAACTTCCGTAAGTTTTGACGTTCTTGATTTTGGATCATATGAGATCAACGTGATCGATGCTAATGGCTGTTCGGTATTGGAACAAGATGTTTTGGTTGCTTCTCCTCCATCAGATCTGGATATTACTGTAACTGCAACTGTCGATTGTCTCCTGGGTGGCGAAGCTGTTGTCACAGTAGGCTCATCATTACCGAGTTCAGGACCTTTCTTTTTCAGTATTTATCAGGGACCAATTTCAGTATATCCTAATCCTCCGGGATCATGGATTCCTGAAGATTCCCCTGGTAGTCAAAATGCGACATTTACAGGGTTAATACCTGGTGTTACTTATACTTTTATTGTTTATGATGCCTCAACAGATTGTAGTTATTATGAACCGGCAACCACACCAATACCTACAAATTCTACGTTGACGGTAACTGCTTTAAGTTCAAATAATATCACGTGTACCGGAAGTGCAGACGGCAATGTATCCTTTACGGTTACCAGTATTTATGGTACTCCGGTAAACGTGGACTATGAAATATTTGATTCATTGACATTAGCCACAGCAGGCGTCAGTGGTTCTGATATTGTTCCGGCCGGTGGTTCACTTTCTTTAACAGATCTTGGGCCTTTACCTTTTGGTAACTATTTTGTATTGATCAACGAAATTTCCGGGCCAAATGCCGGTTGTGGAGTTGTAACTGTACCTTTTAATATTACTGAATCCGAAATTCTATTAAGCCTAACTGCTTCCGTAGAACAAAACGCAAATTGTAATGCGAGCTCCGGACAAATAAGCGCCATTGGCCAAAATGGTACAGCCCCTTATGTTTATCAAATTACAACAACGCCTGCTGCTCCACTGTCTACAGATCCATCCTGGGCAACAGCGAGTACTTTTAATGTAGACGCCGGTAATTATTATGTGCACGTTATGGATGCCTATAACTGTATTATATCCAGTCCGGTTAATGTAGTACCATTGGATCCATCGCCTGTGATCTCAGCAGTTTTAAACGATCAATGTACAGCTGAAGGTGAATTTGAAATAGATGTGACCTTGGATACTGCAGGTATAGCACCATATAGTTATAGTATAGATGGCGGTGCTTATCAATCACTTGCTGAACCATTTACGATATCGAATTTATTTTCTGGAATTCATACTATTGAAATTCAGGATGCCAATGGTTGCGGAAATTTAGTATCGGTTGATATATCGGCTCCTTTAGAAATAAAGCCGGATATAACTACATTACCTACATGTAACAATGATGATGGTGAAATAACCATTAATGTTTCCGGAGGTTCAGGTACTTTCACCTATATCATAAATCCGAATCCGGGATCAATAACTTTGACTGGAAACATATTCTCAGGCGTACCATCCGGATTATATACCATAACAATAACAGATACTGTAACTACGTGTACTGATGAGGTGACTATTTCTTTACAGGAAGCTATTCCTCCTACTTTTACCACTTCGCCTACCTTAGTAAGTTGTTTTGGTGATACGAGTTCATTTGAAATAGATGTTGCCGGATATTCCGGGGCTTATACTTATGAAGTATTCGATAGTTCGGGAACTTCTGTAACCGGAGTTGTCAATGCCAATACATCTACAAATCCTGAAACAGTTACAGGCATGTTTGCCGGAAGTTTCACAGTTACCATTACAGAAACCGAAAGTCCGTATTGTGCAGCAACAGCCAGTGTGATCATTAAGTCTCCGGCTGAAACCTTAACACTTATTGCAACAGAAACATCTAATGTCACCTGTGACAATAGTCAAGGAACTATTACTGCAATCGCCTCAGGTGGTTGGGGTGATTATGAATATGAATTGACAGGTGCTGCGACCGTAGCATATTCGTCCAATGGTACATTTACAGACTTAGCCGCAGGTACTTATACCGTAAATGTGAGAGATGCAGAAAACTGTATCGCTTCTGTTGATGTGACGCTTGTTGAGCCATTACCAATAAATGCCACATTTACTCCAAATACAACATTGTTAGATTGTTTTGGAGATCAAAATGCGTCCATAACAATGACGAATATAACCGGAGGCCAGGGAACTGATTTTATCTTTACGCTGAATACTATTTTACCTACTCCAAGTACTTCAGGGCCGCAAACCTCAAACGTGTTTACTAATTTAGGTGCAGGAACCTATTCTGTCACTATAAGTGATGGTTCTGAATGTCTCTTGACATCATTAGATATCGTTATTGATCAGCCTACTGAAATTGATGCGAGTTTGGTGAAAGCAACATCACAAACCTGTCTAACAGAATCGACACTTACTTTAAGTGCGACTGGTGGAACCGGAACCTATACGTATAGCAATAATAGTACGTTTACGCCAGTTCTGGGAACTTTTGCATCATCAATAACTTTTTCTGTTCCAACAGGAACTTATGAGTATTATGTGAGAGATGCCAATGGTTGTAATGCTGTAATGTCCAACGAAATTACAATTGATCCGTTACCGGATCTGATAATCAATTTAGAATCAGAAAACCCTACAATTAATTGTACCGGTGATAATTCAGGTTCTATAGTCGCAACTGCACAAGGTGGTTTAGGAAATTATGTGTATACCTTACAGGATACGGCAGGCAATACAATTCCTGCAACACAAAATAGTCCGGGAGTATTTACCGAGTTGGTTGCTGGAACATACGTAGTGAATGTTGACAGTGATGATTGCTTCACTGCTTCAGCACCAATTACCATTACTGAGCCAAGTGCGCCGTTAGAATTAAATTATACGGTTAGTAATGTAACCTGTAGCGGAGATGACAATGGCGTGTTAGTGATCAACGTGACAGGAGGAACAGGAATAATCAAGTACGCCATTTCGCCACAATTCGATCAATTTTTTGAAACCAATAATTTTGAGAATTTAGCTTCCGGTGATTATGATGTCATCGTTCAGGATGTATTAGGTTGCTATTTAACTTTCAGTTTTACCGTAACAGATCCGGATCCCGTAATGCTCACTATTGTTCCAAATTCAATTTTTGAAGAAACCTGTGCAGGTGATGCCAATGGTGAATTCAGTATTGATATTTCCGGTGGCACATTACCATATAGCGTGAGTTTAGATTCCTATGATGGCCCTTACACTAATGGTGCTACAGGTCAAACTACATTTGATTTTACTGGACTAGGTGGTGGTGACCATACGGTTTTTGTTCGTGATGTACAGGATTGTGAATCTGAATGGAATATTACCTTCCCGGAATCTGTAAGCATAGACCCTATTGTGGAAATTGAATACATCTGCGAAGATAAATCCCTGAGTAATGTTGTAACGGTTTTAGTAGATGAAAATACGGTAGACCCTTCAGATTTGGATTATTCTTTAAATGGAGGAACTTACCAGG
Organism: uncultured Flavobacteriaceae bacterium; assembly: GCA_963722665.1. GTDB lineage: Bacteria > Bacteroidota > Bacteroidia > Flavobacteriales > Flavobacteriaceae > Site-B1. The sequence goes on along the minus strand of CAVRNW010000013.1, from coordinate 147,079 downwards.
CTAGTAATGTATTTACAAATGTTATACCGGGAACAGATCACTATATAGATGTAAGACATACCAATGGTTGTATTCAAACGACCGATGTGTTTGTCATTGAAGATTATGAGCCTTTATCACTGGTACTGGTTGCAGGTAATGAAGCCGGTGAAATCGTTGCGAATGCCGAAGGCGGTACAGGAGGCTATCAATATACCGTGAATGATATAGATCATGGTAACAACAATACATTTATTGTTTCTGAATCTGGAATGTACCTGGTTGTTGTAACCGATAGTGCCGGATGCTTAACAGCTGCTCAAATAGAAATGGAGATCATAGAGCCTTGTATCCCGGAATATTTTACGCCTAATGACGATGGTACTTCCGATGGATGGACCGTTGAATGTGAAGAACTATACCCTAACCTAACCTTTGACATTTTTGACAGATACGGCCGTAAGATAGCCACCTTACGTGTTGGTGAATATTGGGATGGAACATATAATGGTACCGAACTTCCTACAGGTGACTATTGGTATGTAGTTAAACCAAACAGCTCAGCATTAAACAGGGAGTATGTTGGACATTTTACACTTTACAGGTAATTGTGTCTTAAGAATTTAAAATTGAGAAGATGAAAAAATTTATACTATATATTCTTTTATTGGCGGGTACTTGGGGCTACGCACAAGAGCTCAATTTACCTGTGTGGACACAATATTTGGCCGATAATGATTTTGTTATATCACCAACCTATGCAGGGATTGGAGACAATTTAAGTGTCAGGGTTAACGGATTGACCCAATGGGTAGGCATTCAGGATGCGCCTGACAACCAAGCCTTATATGCCAATTTCAGGATCTCTGACCGTACCGGTGTTGGACTATCGCTTTACAACGATAAAAATGGAAATACACTGCAAAAAGGTGTGAAATTCTCTTTTGCCCATCATTTAACGCTGAGCTACACCCAAAAGATGTTTTTATCTTTAGGACTGTCCTACAACCTTAACAGTTTTAGAATTGCCATAGAAAACTTTGAAAATATTGATGGAACGCCTATTGTAGATCCTGGAATTACAGGTGACCGATCGCAATCAAACCACAATTTTGATGTCGGATTCCTGTATCGTTTTCAAGACTTTTATTTAAGTTTGAATGCCAGTAATCTTCTAAAAAAGGATCTTGATGAATTTACCGGTGCAGAACCCGGTGACCTTCTTAATTTTCAAGTCTACTCAGGGCTTATACTTACAAGCAGAGACAACAAAAATATTGAATATGAACCCTCTGTATTCTATCAAATGTACTGGAGTGACAAGCGATCATCAACAGATGTAAACTTTAAATTTCGACAATTTAACAGATATGAAGATTATTTTTGGGTAGGTGGTTCTTACCGTTTTTTAAACGATCAGTTTTTTACACCATTAAACATTGGGCCTATGGCCGGCATCGCGAAGAACAAGTTTTATTTTGCCTATTCGTATCAATTTACTATAAATGATCTTGCAGGGTACAACTCAGGAACGCACTCCATTACTATAGGGGTAGATTTCTTGCAAGGCGCCAGTAATTGTGCATGTACCAAGGGTACAAGCTGGAAAACCCATAGAAAGGCAGGAACCAATTATTAATGGGTCGTGTTAAAAAAACAATTGGAATGACATGAATACAATTTTATGAGTAGACACTGATAAAGCATTGAATTATACACGTCTTAAGTTTACAATCTGTAATTTTAGATAACAAATCAGATAGTTTGTGAATAATTATTAAATGTCAAAGACATATGAAATTATTGCATAAAGAAACATCAAAACAAAACCAATATTCAATACCATTCCAATGATTTTCTTATTTGTATTAGGTTCTTTAGTTGACTTAATTAATCCTAAAGTTGAAATAAACCCAATTGACAAAGCCAATATTCCAAATACTATTGTGTCAAAATCGTTCAGTAATCGATAGAAATATTTCATAAAAATCATTAAAGCAATAAAAAGAAATGAAGATATCAATCCGAGATAAAATCCGTTGTGCAAAGATTTGTTTGTATTATTCATGATATTATTTTTATTTCATTCAACAATTTTAGGTAACGTTTATGTGTTTGAGCCGCTGTGTGTTAAAGCTCAACCCATTAAAAATACAAAACTCCGCTGGAAAATCTTTGGGGATTTTCCAGAGAATCGCAGACCCGGTAATGGTGCATACATCGTGTTGTGCGTAGGTTTATTAATTCAGTTTTAGCTTTCTTCCGATAAATAGGTATAAAATCGGACCTAAAATCGGAACAAAAGAGACGACTAAAAACCACTTATAATAGACGTTCTTTTTGAATGAACTTTTCATAATGTCAATCATAGTATAAATTTCCAATCCTATTATTAAAAATATAATACTATACCAGATTAGAGGGTGAGAAGTGTCTTTTAGTAATACATCCATAATCTAATTTTTATAGTTCATAGTTTTGTTAAATATTCAATTTCAATTTCCGTATTGCTGCTCAACAACTTAAGCACAACTTGTTTACATACCAATATTTTGCATCCTTAAGCATACTTTTTTAGTATCGTATCGATGTGTTTATAATCATTCCAAACAGGTCTAGGTTCATCGCTTTGTTGAACCACGTTTTTATTAGGTTGTTAAAATCTATATCCAATTCTTAAATGCAAGTTTACAGCAACATCGCTCTCATTTAGTAAAATCACATTGTCCTCTTTAAAGTAATGGATATACCCAATTCCAATTCCTGTTTCATAAGTGAAATGACTTCCAACATGTCTTCTTATTCCCCAAGTTGGAATTATAAAAATATCACTTATAAAATTAATATTGTCTTCATTAGCGATTACAAACCAGTCAGGATGATATGATGTTTTTAGGGAAATGAAATTTCCACTATTTCCATCGATTCGTCTTGATTTCTTTTCTCTTTTATTTAAATTGTAATACCAACGAAGTTCTAATGTTATGGTAGGTGTGAGTAAAAATCCATCAATATCATTAGCATTATTTCCATATATCCCTGCGTCAAGTCCAAGTTCACTTCTTAAAGCGAATTGATTTGATAGTTTTGACTCATTATGCACCCAAATTCCTAAAAATCCCGTTTGGATTCCGAAAGTTGATTGTTCAACACTTGCATTTTGTGATTTTGCAATTAAAGTTAGTCCGCAAAGAGTTAGGGTCAGTAAGATTTTTTTCATTCAGATTAATATATTGTTAGGACTATGATTATTTGATCAAATGTTGTGCAAAGCTATTATTTAGGTTTATAGATCGCTCCGGTAGCAAAATCAACAATCGTTCCCGGCAAAAAAAGTATAATATCGGCAATTAAAGCAACAACTCTAATCTCTCTTTGCTGCTCTCCTGCTTTTGGTTTTGTTCTTTGATGCGCCGTAACTTTTCCTCCAAATACTGTTGCGCAACTTGAAAGCATTATCGCAACTAGTCCAACAACAATTACATTTTTTATTTTTTTCATTCCTTAAAATTTAGATAAACATGTGAAAATAGAACTTAAATTTACAAAATACCGTAAGAAGGTGGTTACGTGAATACGGTAATTGTGTATATCTCTAATAATTTATTGTGATTTCAAACAGTTCTGTCTCCCCTCCTAATATAATACTATTTGGGATTGGCCATAAAAAAAGCCCATCAATTTTGATGGGCTTTTGTAAAACTTAAAGTATATGTTTAGATAACTTTTACGTTCACTGCGTTTAATCCTTTGTTACCTTCTGCAAGATCAAACTCAACTTGGTCGCCTTCGCGAATTTCGTCAATTAATCCAGAAATGTGTACAAAGTGATCTTTTTCAACTCCTTCTTCAGTTATAAAGCCAAATCCTTTGGCATTGTTGAAAAATTTTACTGTTCCTTTACTCATAATATTATATTTAATTTAATAATTACTAATTAGTACTCAAACATGATGCCACAAATTATTTAACACCTTGTTTTTAAAAGTATTGCTGCAAATTTAAGAAAAATAATAATAGCATCTATTTTTTGGTTTTCTTTTTAGAAGTGTCCGGTTTGACATGAGTACTTTTTTGTGCAATATGATCTGCCAGTACTTTTTCTATCAATTCGTCCTTGGTTAAATGATGAAATATAGTTTTTACTTTTGTTTTAAGATCTTCAGATATTTCACGATTTGGCTTTGTTTTAAATATTTTCCTGGCCCATAATACCGCATTGTTTTCTTCAATACTTTTGGCATCTGCCTTTTTAAAGGGTTTGAAACTAATGCCTAACTCGGTTTCAAAATCGGCTATGTCTTCTACTTCTTCTTTTTGAATAATGGTTAAGGATAAACCACCGGCTCCTGCTCTGGCTGTACGTCCGCTTCTGTGTACATAGGCATCGTAGGTATCAGGTAAATGATAATTTACAACGTACGAAACTTCTTTTACATCTATACCACGCGCCGCCAGATCTGTAGCTACCAGAATATCAATAAACCCTTCTCTGAATTGCCCCATGATACGATCGCGAATGCCTTGCGTTAAACTACCATGTATAGCTCCGGAAGAAAATTTATTGATCGCCAGATTTTTTGCCAGCTTATTAACCGCTGCTTTGGTTTTACAAAAAATAACACCTCTTTCTCCTTCTTTAGAATTTAAAAAATGAAGTAATACCTCTAGTTTTTCTATAGGTTCTACAACCACATATTGATGATCTATACCCTGGTGACCTACAGTGGTCATATCTGCTTCAATTTGCACCACATGTTTTGACATATAATTTTGAACCAATTGTTTTATGGCTCCCGGCATTGTAGCTGTAAATAGTAAGGTTCTTCTGGATTTTGGGATCTCTTTTATAATACTGTCCAATCCTTCTTTTAAGGCACTCACCATTTCATCTGCTTCATCTAAAATAAGATAAGAGATGTTTTTTATATTGATGGCTTCACGTTTTACCAGATCTGCCAATCGACCCGGAGTAGCAACAATAATGTGGGTGTCTATTTTTAAGCGTTCTATTTGAGGTTTTATAGGAACACCACCACAAACGGAAGCGATAGATATTTTAGGGCTATGTGCTGCAAACAACTCTAAATTGTTATATATCTGCTGGCCTAACTCTCTGGTTGGAGCCAGAATTACGGCTTGAATATTGGTGTTTTCTACATTAATTATTTGCAATAATGGTACCCCAAAAGCCACTGTTTTACCTGTTCCTGTTTTTGCTAAAGCAACTAGATCTTCTTTTTGATCTAATAGTACCGGAATTACTTTTTTTTGAATATCTGTAGGAACAGTAATTTTTATAGCCGCCAGACTTTCTTGTAATTCTGTACTAATACCTAAATCTGAAAAGTGGTTTAACATAAAGAATAATTTTTGATAAAGATAAGGACACTTTTACAGGATGTACTGTCTGTAAGATTATTTTAATAAATCATTTCACACACATGATGATTCCCTCCTATGCTTCAACTTTGTTCGAGACAGGCGACAAACGATACATTATAGTATATTCTGTATTATTCTTTATTCCTAGTAAACGGTACAAAAGCAACCGGAATTCTTTTTTCAGTTTTTATTTTATCACTTTTTCCTGGTAACTAGAACCAGATTGTGGTAATATCTGGATTGACCTACTGGAATGATCATGCGTCCACCCTCGGCCAATTGATCTATTAATGCCGGTGGAATAACATTTACTGCTGCTGTTACAATTATGGCATCAAAAGGAGCTTTGTCCGGCCAACCGTGATAACCATCACCTATTTTAGTTCGAACGTTTTTATAGCCCAATCGCTTTAATCGTTTATCAGCAATTAGCCCTAAGGGTTCAACTATTTCTATTGTATAAACGGAATCTGCTATAGTTGCTAATACTGCTGCCTGATACCCAGAACCTGTACCAATTTCAAGAACACGATGCCCGGGCTTCAATTTAAGTTCCTGGGTCATATAAGCCACAATATAGGGTTGAGAAATAGTTTGGTTATGTCCAATAGATAAGGGACCATCAGAATATGCATGTTTCTTCATAGATTCTGGCACAAACTCATGCCTTTCAACTTCACCCATGGCTCTTAGTGTAACAGGATCAAATATATCCCTTGCTAAGAGTTGGGTTTTAACCATACGCTCTCTTTTGGCTGCATAGTCATCCTGTGCGTTTGAGGTTTTGGCAAAAAAAGTAACCAATAATATGACAGCAAATTTGTACATGACTCAAAAAACACCTTAGTATTTAATGAATTAAAATATTTAATGATATTCGAATATGCAATGATATTAATCAGTTCTGATTTTTTATTTTGTTGATTAAAGAGTATGTATTTTCATAAAAGCAGTTAATGTCTAACGTTCTTTTCCAAGCATATTTAGCTTTTATATTTTCACAGCTAAAAGAATTAAACAAAAAAACCATCAATCAAGATGGTTTTTTATAAGTACTTTTTTAGGATAACTATATTAGGCCAACCTCACTTTTACAGCGCTTAAGCCTTTTTCTCCTTTTTCTACGTCAAATGTTACTTTATCGTTTTCTCTAATCTCGTCTATTAGATTTGTTGAGTGTACAAAGATGTCTTCATCAGAATCTTTAATGTTTATAAAACCAAATCCTTTGGCATTATTGAAAAATTTTACTGTACCTTCTTTCATGTCGTTTGCTTTATTAGTATTCATTAATTTATTTATAAATTGTCTTATCATTATTTCTTTATTTTTAATTTAAAATTTGTGGTCATTATTATTATACAATACGTACTCTTTACTACTTCAAAAACTGTATATCAATTAAGTTAAGAGACCTGTTGTTAGTTAATCTTTAACCTGCTTAATAATTGTATTGAAGCTTTGTGACGAATCCGGACCATTGAGCCTGAACAACGTCAATTAAAAAATGTAGAAAGCAAAGGATTGATTAAAGTTGTAAGAAATTAAAAAAAGAATGGCTGTCTAAATAATTATTTTTGCAAAGGTAGGCTAAATCAGTACTGGATATTAAAAAAATGTGTTAAATAATTGATAATCAATTTTATATATGTTTCAAAGACATTAGGCTTCCCTCCCGGTACTTGTGTTCGTTGAGTTTTGGAGGACAAGTCCATCATCGCGACTGAGCTCGAGACAGGACACATGCGGTAGATTATAGTGTATCTGTATTGTTTTGTCCAAATATTGTAAAACATTCTGCAGGTATATAATAAAAAGATTGGTTATATTCACAAGTCAGAAGTCCCATCAAAAGTGAAACTTCATTAATGCCAAAAAAAAAGAAATTCGGAACCTTTGCCGGTGTATTTACACCTTCAATTTTAACCATTTTGGGTGTCATCATGTACATGCGTTTGGGATGGGTTGTTGGTAATGCTGGTTTAATTGGAGCTGTTGTAATTATTATAATTGCTCACGTTATTTCGGTTTCAACAGGACTAAGTGTGTCCTCAGTTGCAACAGACAAAAAAATTGGTGCCGGAGGTATTTATTATGTATTGTCCAGAAGTATGGGAATTCCTATTGGTGGTTCAATTGGCATAGCATTATTTATTGGAACTGCTTTCTCTATCGCCTTGTATTTAATTGGTTTTGCCGAAAGTTTTAATGACTATTTAGGTTTTGGTACTTCAATCAATGATTTAAGGTTAACAGGAACTGCTGCGCTTATCGCGCTTACCGTTTTAGCTTTGATCAGTACTTCTGTAGCACTTAAAACACAATTTATTATCCTTGCAGCTATTGCTGTTTCACTGATTTCTATATTTTTTGGAACTACAGAATTTGCTCCTGAAACCGTTCGCTTATTTTCAACTGAAAATGGGGTACCAATGGAAGTTGTTTTTGCGGTATTTTTTCCTGCAGTTACGGGCTTTACTGCGGGAATTGCCATGAGTGGTGACCTGGAAGATCCCAAAAGATCTATTCCTCGTGGTACTTTATTCGCCATTGGTGTTGGCCTTCTGGTCTATCTTGCACTTGCTGTTTTTATGGCATATACAATTAATTCAGAAGTGCTAAGAACTGATTATAACATATTGATGAAAATAGCAATGTTTGCTCCTGCAGTTGTAGCCGGAATTTGGGGAGCCACCTTGTCTTCAGCTTTAGGAGGCATTCTTGGAGGCCCTAGAATTTTGCAGGCGATGTCCATAGATAAGGTAACTCCCACGATATTTGGTAAAGGAAAAGGAAAAAATAATGAGCCTGTAAATGCCTTATTAATTGCTTTTATTATTGCAGAAGCCGGAATCCTAATTGGAGAATTAGATATTATTGCCCGTGTGGTATCCATGTTTTACCTTACTGCCTATGGTTTTATAAATATTTCCTATTTTTTAGAAAGTTGGGCTAACCCGGATTTTCAGCCTACGTTTAAAATTAAACGATGGATTGGTTTGATAGGTTTTATTGCTTGTTTTGCAGTCATGTTTAAGTTGGATATGATGGCAATGATAGCTGCTTTAGCTGTTATAATTGCTATGTATTTTGGTTTACAACGCAAGGAAGTAAAATTACAATCTAATGACGTTTGGAAAAGTGTTTGGGAAAACGTGGTCAATAAAGGTTTAAAAAAAATTGACGCTCAAGTAGAAGAAAATTCTAATTGGAATCCAAATATCATACTGTTTAGTGGTAAAAGTGACCATCAAGCCTATTTATTAGAGTTGTGCAAAACTGTTTCAGGACGTACAGGCATTGTGACCAATTTTAAGCTCATTTTGGATAAAGAAAATAACAAACCCCCATTAAAAAAAGTAGATCAGGTAGTAAGAGATGACATGTTTCAGGAGCTAGGGATTTTTGCAAGACAAATAAAAGTTGATAATATTTATCGTGGTATAACCAATATTGCCTCAACTTTTGGTTTTTCTGGTGTAGAGCCCAATACCATCATGATGGGCTGGCCTAAAGGCTTAGAGAACTCTGAAGAATACTCTAAAATGACTCAAACCTTGCTGCATCTGGACTATAATTTATTGTATTTAGATTTTGATAGAAAAACAAAGTTCGGCAATTATAGTACTGTTGATCTATGGTGGCGGGAAACTGACAGTAAAAACGCTGAAATGATGTTAAATATTGCTCGTTTTATAATAGCATCACCAAAATGGAATAACACTAATATAAGAGTCCTGTTTGTAAATAATAATAATGTTGACATGTCATTGATCCACTCAAAGATTTCAAAGTTAGTCGAAGATCTAAGAGTAATCGTTGAAATAAAGATCATCAATAATGCCGTAGAACAAAAGCCATTTTATAATATCATCGAGGAGGAATCGAAATCTACAGACCTTACATTAGTTGGCATACCGAATTACAACATTGAAAAACAAGCTGAATTTGTATTGAAAACAAATAATTTATTCGAATCTATTGGTTCTACACTGTTAGTAAAAGCGGCTAATAATTTTAATGAGCTTGATTTAGATCTTCTAGAAGAATAACTATGCTTGTTAATTTATAATTACTTTTTTAGGATAGGTTTTACCGTCCTTAATAACTTTAACAATATATATTCCTGTATTCAATGTAGACACGTCTATGGTATTTAATACATTATTATGGTCCAAATTTTCAATTAAGACCAGTCGTCCAAGTATGTCAAAAAGTTCTAAGGAAGATCCGGGATCCAGTGTTCCTTTTACAAATAGCAATTTTGAACTAAACTCAGTATAGATCTGCAGATTGATGAATTCTTCTTCCTCAAGGGACAAAGAACCCGAAGACCATATTGCGGTATTGTTAGTATTTATTGATCCGGCTCTGGAGAAATTACCTCCAACATAAATACTATCTAAAGCATTGTTATCAGGTAAAAAACTCATAGCATTAATTTTAATATCAACACCTACCTGAGTGTTTGATCCCAATGCTTCCCAGCCTCCACTAGTAGACCACCTGGCAATATTATCAACAATGATGTTTTCACTACTGCTAAAAGCAACATCAAATGAACCTGCTGCATATAAGAAATTACCATCATGAATTAAGGCATTTACATTATTGTTGACTCCGTTTTCAATTGGAAACCATTGAGAGTCAGCTGTATTCCACCTGGCTATACGGTTTACAGTTAAACCTCCGGCAATGGCAAAATTTCCTCCCACATATATGTCTGTTGATGTCGATGCTATGGCTTCCACAAATCCACTGGTTCCGTCTCCAAGAGTACTCCAATTTGTTCCATCCCAAGTAGCTATTCTGTTTGCTGTATTACCTCCTGCCTCATCAAAATTTCCTCCTGTATATAAGATTCCATTTGCATCAAAATGAAGCGACCTTATTTCGTTATTTGTTCCATTTATTGCTGTAAGATCATCAGTTAAAGCATTCCATTGAGTCCCATCCCAATAACCAATATTTCTAGCCTGTATAATACCAATAGATTCAAAAACGCCCCCAACATAGACAAACCCATTATCTTTAACCTCCATTGCAAGTACAGGCCCTGCTACCCCGGTTCCAAGGCTTGACCAGTTATTGCCGTCCCACATAGCAATATTATTGGCAGAAATGCCTCCAATTTCAGTAAATGATCCTCCCGCATACAAATTGCCGTTTGGTGCAATTTTTAAGGCATTGATCGTTCCATTTGACCCTGTCCCTAAACTGCTCCATCCGTTGGTTTCATTCCAGACAACAATATTGTTAGCTGTTAAAGCTACCCGCTTGATTAAAGCTACCACCAAAATAAATATTTCCGTTTGTGGCTGGGGCAACAGCGAAAACCTGCCCATTTAATGAATCCACATCTAATTCTTGCCAGCTTCCAACACCGTTTACTACTGTACCCGAGGATCCTGTTAGTCCGTCAACTAATTTATATATTAAAGCATTGGATCCGTAATCACTAAAATAGATCTCTCCATTTTGGTCTAGACCAAAACTTGAAATATATTGTCCATTAAGATCAAATAATAGATCACTGGATGCTTCCCCTGTCGTTGGATTGTAGTCAAGTGACCAAACCTTCCCGGAAACATAATCTCCAAAAATATATTTAGAATTTATATTTGGTTCCAAACTGGTTATTTCAGAACCACGATAAACGTATCCCCCTGATATTGATACATCTCCCTGCGATCTATCGTAAAAGAATACAGGGAATTCCGTTGTTTCACTAATTATTACACTACTATTTGCTATTGAATTTGCTTCAAATCGACTCCATCCGTAATTCTTGCCTTTTTGAATGATATTAATTTCTTCAAATGCATTTTGACCGACATCCGCTCCCCAGAGTCTGCCTGTTTGATCGTCAAAAGAGAACTTCCAGGTATTCCGTATACCATAGGCGTAGATCTCATCTAATCCGTCAATACCAACAAAAGGATTATCGACTGGAATCTCATAATTTCCATCTGGCAGATCCGGATTTGTTTCTATAGGATTATCACCATTAATATCTACATCAATTCGACAAATACTTCCGAAAACAGTATTAATATTCTGTGCATTCCCTTGCGGATCATTACCACCACCACCATCACCAAAAGAAATATATAAATACCCGTCAGGGCCAAAAGCTATCTTTCCTCCATTATGGTTGCTGTTATTTTGGTTTTTATCAAATTGGAAGAGTACTAATTCACTATTAGGGTCGGCCATATTACTATTATTAGGGTCTATGGAAAACCGTGATAATACCATTCGCACTGAAATACCAGATACAGGACTGGATGTGGTATAATACACGTAAAAATAACCATTGTTGCTGAATTCAGGATGAAATGCTAATCCTAATAATCCCGTTTCTTGCCCATTCGAAAACAAAACCTGTTCGTTTATGTCAAGAAAAATATTTATATCATTCGATGTACTGGCTGGGTCTATCGGCAAAACTTTTATTCGGCCCGGTTGTTCTACAATAAACATTCTGTTGGTACCATCACTTGGAGACTGCAACTCTACAGGGAATTCAAAATCGATGCCTGGATTTGGAAAAGCTATTTCATAGGTAACCTGTGCAAAAGGAATTTGAATAAATAATAAAAAGGCAGAAATCAATAATAGTTTTGTGATGTTTTTCATGTAATTAGATGTATATCTCTTACTAACTTGGAATATTTTAAATTTACAATAAAAAATTTATAATTAATTGAAATAATCCTCTATAATTTAATCTTAAAAATATTGTTTATGTAGCATTATAATACCATTATAAATCATAGAATATTCAAGGAAGTTTAAGTCATCTTCTGTTAATAGTTTAAAAATGATTTTTGTTTTTATTTATTTGATATCTTTAATCATATAAACTACCTGACATACAGTATGGATCAAAAATCAAAATTTACTACGCTTCCTGTTTTTTTAACAGCAATTTCTACAATTTTAGGAGCTGTTATGTTCCTGCGATTTGGATTCGCAGTAGGGTCAGTTGGTTTCATGGGCACTCTTCTCATTATTTTTATAGGTCATTTAGTTACTATTCCTACAGCCATGGCATTAGCCGAAATTGCAACTAACCAAAAGGTCGAAGGTGGTGGGGAATACTTTATAATCTCCCGGTCCTTTGGTATTAATATAGGCGCAGCAATTGGTATAGCTTTATATTTTTCACAGGCGATAAGTGTGGCTTTTTATGTTATTGCCTTTGCGGAATCTTTTGAAGTTATTAAACCATGGGTAGAGAATAATCTTGGATATGAAATTTATGATAATAGATTATTCAGTATACCTGCCCTCCTCCTATTAATTTGGTTGATGGTTAAAAAAGGCGCTGATCTGGGTATGAAAGCCTTATATATTGTGGTTACGATTCTGGCCATATCTCTTATTTTTTTCTTTGCAGGCTCTACTGAATTTGGTGAAACTTTTGATACGTCACTACTTTTTAAGAACATAAGTGCCGATAAAGGATTCTTTTATGTATTTGCCATCATATTTCCGGCTTTTACAGGGATGACAGCCGGCGTTGGACTGTCAGGTGATTTAAGGGATCCGAAAAAATCAATACCTCTGGGGACTTTATCTGCTACAATAATAGGAATGATCATTTATGTATTTATAGCCTATAAATTAGCTTCGTCAGCCTCAACTAGCGATCTTATTTCTGATCAACTTATAATGAGTAAAATATGCTTTTTGGGGACCTATTATTCCAATTGGATTAGCAGCAGCGACTATCTCATCTGCATTAGGGTCTTTTATGGTTGCTCCAAGAACACTTCAGGCCATTGGTGGTGATAAGGTTTTTCCTAAAGAATTGATGAATTCATGGGTTTCAAAGGGCGTAGAAAAAAGCAATGAGCCTAGAAATGCTACTATTATAACCAGTATCATTGCCTTCTTTTTTATTTTAATGGGTGATGTTAATGCCGTTGCCGAAATAATTTCCATGTTCTTTTTAGTCACCTATGGATCGCTTTGTTTGATATCATTTATGCAGCATTTTGCGGCTGATCCTTCCTATAGACCATCGTTTAAATCGAAATGGTATTTATCCCTTTTAGGGACTATCATGTGTATTTATCTTATGTTTAAAATAAATACACCCTACGCACTGGCTGCAATTTTATTAATGATTTTACTCTATTTATATATTTCATCAAAAAGTGGAACTAAATCAGGAATGGCCAGTATCTTTCAAGGGGTCATTCAACAATTGAGCCGAAGGTTACAGGTATTCCTTCAAAAGGCAGAAAAGCAAAGTACAGAAGAAGAATGGAGACCTGCTGTGATTTGTCTTTCTCAGGATAGTTTTAAAAGACTTGACGCTCTGGAATTGATGAAATGGATATCTCACAGCTATGGATTTGGAATGTATTTGCATTTTGAAAAAGATTATCTCTCCGGGGAATCTAAAAAATCAGCAGAAGAAATTCTCGAAAAACTGATACATAATGTCGCAGAGAACAAGTCCAATGTTTTTGTTGAAACTCTGGTGACACCTTCTACAACATCGGCTATAGCTCATGCTATTCAACAACCGGGAATTTCGGGACAGCCAAATAATATGATCCTTTTTGAATATAAAAGAGGTACAACAGAATGGTTATCAGAAATATTCGATAATTATAGTCTGATTAAGACCATAGGTTTGGATATTGCAATACTGGCAAGTTCTGACAGAGGATTTGGTTATAAAAAAGATATCCATATCTGGATACGAAAGGAAGATTTTGAAAATGCCAATTTAATGATCTTACTATCCTATGTAATCCTGGGTCATCCTGAATGGAAAAAAGGTGAAATAAAGATCTTTGCGGCTTTTCCGGCTGAAAAATTGCATATGGAGCATGAGAATTTAATTCAGCTTGCCTCAACCGGCAGATTGCCAATTTCTTCTAATAACATTTATGTATTGCCACTTGATGTATCTAAAAATAAAATAGATCTAATTAATGAATATTCTGCCGATGCCGACCTTACTTTAATTGGATTTCATGAAAGTGTCGTAAAATCTGAAAATAGAATTAAATTATTTGAAGGATATGATAAATTAGGTAATATCCTTTTTGTTAACACCTTAAAAACAAAATTAATAAAGTAATATACCCGGTAATATTAAAATAATTTGAAATTTTAATTCAATAACTCCATAACATGTTGAATTTTATCTGGAGACCCAAGATTTGTGCCTTCACTCATAGTGGTCGCAACACCGCATGCCACACCAAATTTCAACATTCTTTGTTGAGAATATTCATGTCTAATGCCATAGATCAATCCTGCAACCATACTATCGCCAGCGCCAATAGTGCTTTTTACAGGAATTGAAGGGGTTGATTGATAAAAGATACCTTCTTTTGAAGCTATAAAGGCCCCTCTGGGCCCCATTGAAACGACAACGTATTTTACTCTGTTACTGTTAACCAATTCCATGGCGAAGGTCTCTTGTTCCTTGGTTGACAGAAAATCTTTTTTGGCTAATATTGCTAATTCCTTCTGGTTTGGTTTTATTAAGAACAAAGGTTGTTTGAGTGTATGCACTAAGGCAGGTCCGGATGTATCCAATATGACTTTTACTTTTTTATCTGCAACTAACTTAATAATATGGGCATAGTAATCCAAAGGCATATTTGGAGTTAAACTGCCACTTAAAGCAAGTATATCGTTTTTGCCTATTTTCTTAAGAATTGTATTTGTAATCAGATCAATTTCAGATTTAGAAACAGGTTTCCCCGGCATGCCAAATCTGTATTGCTTAGCAGTCTGGGTATCGACAATGGATAAATTTTCTCTGGTCCATTCCTCTACAGGTAATGGGGAAATCTTAACTTTTTCTTGAAGTAACATCTTTTCTAAATACTTGCCATTGTCTCCTCCTGATGTAAAAACACAATCAGATTCAATTTTTAGCCTGGTTAAAACTCTTGAAATATTGATTCCACCACCACCAGCTTGAAATTCAATGGAGTGACATTTTAGTTTTTGCTCAGCTATTAATCCATCTACTTTTGCACTTTTGTCTAAAGCCGGATTTACTGTTAATGTAATTATATTCATTGAAAAATTTAATTTATTAAAAATAAGGAATTGTTCTTGATTTAAAGTTTTTCATTAACTTTAATCCTTGTATTCATTTTCTGACTTTAACTAAAACTCATGATAAAAAAAATTATCTTATTCTTTTTTGTTATTGGAAATGCCTATGGGCAAACTTCTCCAATAAATATAATTGATGAAACCAAGAAAAACCGGCTGTCTGTATATGCCCTTAACCAGTCTGAAACAGATTATGATGTAAAAATTGACATTACAGGAACAAATGTTAGACAAAGCAGTGCAAAACCCAGGTTTGTCAGGGTGCCGGCTGCTTCAAAGGTCTTATTAAAATCATTAATAATAGAACGCGGAAAGGTGCCAAGTTATACTTATGAACTGGAAGTAAATGACAGCCTTTCTAAACGATCATTAAAACCTCCTTTTGAAGCCATAAAGATAGACCCTCCCAAGCAGATCCTTGTGTATGTTACAGAAAATTGTAAAACCTGCGATTCAATTTTAGATGGTTTAAATAATAGTAATTACCTCTATACAAAAATCAATATAATTGATAAACCAGATGTTAAGGAACGAATGATGACCTATCTTGGAGATGAAGTGTCATCTTTAGAATCTTTGACCAATCCTATTGTCAACATTGGAGGCCTTCTCTATACAAATATTAAGAATTATGAGATGTTAATGGAATCTCTCAATAAAGCTGATTAGATTTTAAGATTAATTCAGGATAGTTGATTGAACAATTATTTTGAGCCCAAACATGTTCGAATTTCTCGACAGTTATTGTGCTGATATTAAGGCACTCTCTATAATATTCCATATTAAAATATGTCATTATAATGGAAAACCTTAAAAGCGATAAAAATGACTAATGGATTATTCTGAAACCCCTTCAAGATCCATCATAAATGCATAAAATAGAGCGGTTCGTTTGTAACGTTTAAATCGTCCTGAAGCCCCTCCATGACCTGCTTCCATATCACAATCCATGATCAACAGATTATCATCTGTTTTAAGCTCACGTAATTTGGCAATCCATTTGGCAGGTTCCCAATATTGTACCTGACTATCCCAGTAACCTGTTGTGATCAAAAGATTTGGATAGTCTTTCTTAACAACATTATCATATGGAGAATAAGATTTCATATAATCATAATATTCTTTATCCTTAGGATTTCCCCATTCATCAAACTCAAAGGTTGTTAAAGGAATGCTTTCATCCAGCATTGTAGTAACCACATCAACAAAAGGAACGGCAGCCACTACTCCATTCCATAATTGAGGTTTTATGTTAACAATTGCTCCCATCAACAATCCACCGGCACTGCCACCCATGGCATACAAGTGCTCAGGGCTTGTGTATCCCTCATTAACCAGGAACTCCCCGCAATCAATGAAATCATAAAAAGTATTCTTCTTTTTTAGTAGTTTTCCATCTTCATACCAATATCTTCCCATTTCTTGTCCGCCCCTTATATGAGCAATTGCATATATAAAACCACGATCCAGCAAACTGAGTCTGTCTGATCTGAAGGTAGGTTCTGTACTGCTTCCATAAGAACCGTAAGAATATAAAAGTAAAGGTGAAGAATTACTTCTTTCAACTCCTTTTTTGTACACCAAAGAAATTGGCACTTTTGCGCCATCTCTTGCAGTTGCATATAATCGTTCTGAAATATAATTGTCTTTTGAAAAATTTGGATCAAGGATTTCTTCTTCTTTTAACACGACATGTTCTTTGGTATCCATGTTATATTCTATGGTGCTATTTGGAGTTGTTAAAGAAGTATAAGTGTATCTAAGAATATTGGTATTGAAATTCAAATTAGTTGTTGTATAAACCAAATAAGCCGGATCATTATATTTTATATAATGGTCATTTTCGCCATTCCAGTTCATTACACGAATGGTTATTAGACCATCAAATCTTTCTTCTAAAACCAAATGATCTCGGAAGACCACAAAATCTTGTAAAAACACATCTTCACGATGAGGAATGACATCAACCCAATTTTGTTTTGTGGTGGCGGATACAGGGGTTTTAACAAGCTTGAAATTTTTAGCATTTAGGTTTGTTCTAATATAAAAATGATCTGAGTAATGATCTACACTATATTCCAGATCTTTTTCTCGTGGCTGGATGATCTTCCAGGATCCATCTGGTCTATTGGCATCTAAATATCGATATTCTGATGATAATGTCTGAGTGCTTCCTATCATGATATATTTATCAGATTTAGATTTGTACACGAAACAACTAAAAGTTTCATCGGTTTCGTGGAAAACTATTTGGTCCTGAGATTGATCGGTTCCTAAAATATGTTTGAATATTTTATCCTCCCTTAATGTAACAGGATCTTTTAATGCGTAGAAAACGGTTTTATTGTCATTTGCCCAAACTGCTCTTCCACTAGTGTTTTCAAGCTTGTCTGACAGTAATTCACCTGATTTAAGATTTTTAAAATATATATCATAGCGCCGTCTGGAAATAGTATCTAAACCATAGGCAATAAGTTCATTGTTGGGACTAATTTCTCTTCCAGCTATAGAAAAATAACTATGTCCCTTGGCCATTTCCGTTCCGTTAAGCATGATTTCTTCCCGATTGTTATTGTCAAGTTTTTTCCGACAATAAAACGCATAATCCATTCCTTCTTCATAACGCGTATAATAGGAATAGCCATTGTAATTGTATGGAACTGATGAATCATCTTTTTTAATTCGTCCGACAATCTCATTGTAAAGTTTGTCCTGAAGACCTTCAGTATGCTTCATTGCTGCCTCCTTGTATTCATTTTCTGCATTAAGATAGTCAAGTACGTCCTGTGTTTGTGAATCTGGAGTTACAGCATTTTTTTGTTCATCACTTAAACGCATCCAGAAATAATTATCAATACGTACATCATCATGAACTTGAAGCTCTACATTGAATTTTTTAGCTATGGGAGTATCAAGGGATAAATACGGTTTTGATGTTTCTTTTTCTTCGAAATTGCACGAAACAAACAAAATAGAAACAAAAAGTAATGTTGTGATGATTTTAGTTTTCATTAGAGTATAATTAATTTAATTGAGCCTTTGATGTAAAAAGTATTTGAAGGTAAAAATAACGCATATATTTAGCATTGATGTAATTTATAAACTATGTTTTTAGACTATCTCCTGAATCTTGAGAAAACAACTCCCTTTTTCTTAGTATTGATGAAATATACACCTGTAAGCAAGATAACTGCCGCTACTATAGATTGAGTGGTAATTATCTCATCTAAAAAATACCATCCTAAAAAAAGGGCAATAATGGGATTAACATAGGTTGAAGTAGCAACTTTTTCCGGAGAGACCGCTCTTAACAAATAATTGAAAGAAGTAAAAGCCACGATGCTTCCAAAAAATATTAAAATTATCATGGACCATTTTACTTTGCTGCTCCAATCGGATAATGGAATCCAGGTTTCGCCAAAAAGGATACTTACGAGAAGAAGCATCAATCCGCCTGTAACCATTTGATAACCGGTATTGACAAAATAGTTTCGGGGTAATTCGGCTTTACCAACGAATAAGCTGCCATATCCCCAGCTTAACATACAAGCAAATATCATGAGTATACCTAAAATACTATTTTCTTTACTTATAATCTCTTTTTGACCTACCAACAAATAAATTCCAATAACTCCTAGGATGACCCCAATAATCGACATGGACTGTATCTTTTTCCCTTGCAGAATTCGCATTAAAATTAAAACAACCAAAGGTTGGGCTGAAATTTCTAAGGCTGCAAAGCCACTATCAACATATCTAAGTGCCCAGACCACTATTCCATTTCCAAAGGTCAGGAATAAAAAACCTGCAATTGCTGTATTAATAAGTTGTTTTTTAGTAATGGCAAGACTAATACCCATTATCTTGGCTATCACAAAAATGATCAAACCGGCAGATACGAATCGTATTGATGCCAACCCAAAAGGAGGCAGTTCAGAAACGGCAATTTTATTCAGCATATAGGTCGAACCCCAAATGACGTAAATAGCAAAAAATGCCAGTATTATCAATACGCCTTTTTGAGGTCGAAACATGTTGTGATTTGTATTGGTATTATTTCAACAATATTATGAAAAACAATTGGTAAAATTCAATTATAGATAAATGATATATTAATGTAATGTATAATTTTTATAATCTAAATATCCCTTTTCTCCTGCTGTGTAAAAAGTATCGCTATCCCATTCAGTTATAGGCCAATTATTTTCAAAACGCTCAACCAGATCAGGGTTGGAGACAAAAGGTTTACCAAATGCTACCAAATCAGCTTTTCCTCTCTCAATAATGGAATTGCCTGATTCTTGAGTAAACCCACCATTTATCATGAGTGTTCCTTTATACAATGGCCGGTAATGTTCAGCAATATTTTGAATGGCAAAAGGAACTTTTGAAACATCAGTAAAAGGTTCTGATAAATGGACATAAGCAAGATTATAATCATTTAATTTTTTAATAACATGATCAAATGTAGGGATGGTTTCTTCATCAAGAGTAATTCCGGCTAGACCATGCATTGATGGATTGAAACGTACACCTATTCTACTCTCCGGGATTTCTTGTTTCACGGCTTCTAAAACATCAAAAAAGAACCTTTTTCTGTTAATTATGCTCCCTCCATAGGCATCGGTGCGTGTATTGGAACATTTACAAAAAAACTGGTGAAATAAATATCCATTGGATGAATGAATTTCGATTCCATCAAAACCCGCTTCAACAGCATTTCTGGCAGCCTTTCTAAAATCTTGGATAGTTGTTTTAATGTCTTCTATGGTCATTTCTTTAGGCGTAACAGTTTCCTTAAATCCATTTGGAGTAAATGATTTATAACCCGGATTAATAGCAGAAGGTGCTAAAGGAAGATTTCCATTATGGAAATCGGGATGCGAAATTCTGCCAACATGCCATAGTTGAATAAAGATCTTCCCTCCTTTTCCATGAACACGATTGGTTACTTTTTTCCAACCATTAACCTGAGCTTCTTGAATGGATACCGGGCGTATTAATATAACCTACAGCCTGTTCAGAAACCTGAGAGCCTTCGGTAATGATCAACCCGGCAGAAGCCCTTTGCTCATAATATATTCCCTGAAGTTCATCTGTTGGTTTTTTATGTGGATTATCAGCTCTGCTTCGAGTCATTGGCGCTATGACAATTCGGTTATTAAGTTTCAAATCATTTAAAGTGTATGGTTGTAATAAAGGTTGTGTTTTGGACATGTCTGCATTGTTAAGTTTTGGACCTAATTGGTTCTATACTTCAAATATATCTATAAATAGACAACTTTCATTAAGGAAAATATTGATTGAATTCTTATGTCCTAAATAATTGTTAAATATTTTATATTAATAGTAATACTATTATATTTGCAATCAAAATAATATATATGAAAACATTACTTTCAAATATTAAGATATCCGTACCCGAAAAGATATACATCAAGGATCCGGAATCTTCAGAACTCGGAAAACGAATAATTGAAGAAAGTATCTTGTTAATAGATGAAATTGGATTTGATGATTTTACATTTAAAAAATTAGGATTTAAAATAGGATCGAATGAAAGTTCCATCTATCGATATTTCGAGAATAAGCATAAGTTACTACTTTATTTATCATCATGGTATTGGGCTTGGATGGAGTATCAATTTGTCTTTGAAACACATAACTTCTCAAATGAAGAAGAAAGACTAAAAATGGCCATAAAAGTTCTGACGCGAACAACAGAAGAAGATTCAAAATTCTCTCACATTAATGAAGTGATCTTAAACAGGATTATGATTAATGAAAATTCTAAATCCTTTCTGACTAAAGAGGTCGATCAGGAAAATAAGGATGGGTATTTTATAGTTTACAAAAGACTAGTTCATAGACTTCGTGATATGATCCTAGCGGTGAACAATGACTATGGCTTTGCTACTAGTTTAGCGAGTTCCATTTTAGAAGGTTCTTTACACCAGCATTTTTTAAAGGATCATTTTACAACTATTACAGATTGTAAAAATAAAGTGTCCCCTGCAGATTTTTTTATTGATCTGTGCTTTAAAACTTTAAGAAAATCATGAATAATAATAAAATGACACCATGGCAACGATTTATGGGATTGCTTCAACTTGAGCGAAAAGATATTTTTCAAATTTTCTATTATGCTATTTTTTCCGGATTTGTTTCTTTATCACTTCCTTTAGGCATACAGGCTATAATAAATTTAATTCAAGGAGCACAAATATCTACATCCTGGATAGTTTTAGTGATTTTGGTTACTCTTGGAGTTGTTTTTGTAGGAGCCTTACAGCTTATGCAGCTTAGGATAATTGAAACCATCCAGCAACGAATTTTCACCAGGGCCTCTTTTGAATTAAGTTATCGTTTTCCAAAAATTAAAATGAATGAATTACGGGATTATTATCCTCCGGAGTTGGCAAACAGGTTTTTTGATACATTGACCATTCAAAAAGGATTATCTAAAATTCTGATAGATATTCCTTCTGCTGTTTTGCAAATAGTATTTGCATTAATATTATTATCTCTTTATCATCCGTTTTTTATCATTTTTGGGTTTTTATTGCTATTCCTTATTTATGTCGTTTTTAAATTCACGGCAAAAAAAGGGCTGATCACCAGCTTAGAAGAGTCTAAGAACAAGTATAAAGTAGCGCATTGGATTCAGGAAGTGGCGAGAACTGTTGTTAGTTTTAAACTCTCAGGTAAAACCAATTTAGCGTTACAAAAAAATGATGCCTTGGTAGCTGATTATCTCCAAGCAAGAGAAAGTCATTTCAGGATTTTGGTTTTACAATTTATTCAAATGATTGGATTTAAAGTCCTTGTAACAGCTGGTCTTTTGCTAATTGGAGGAGCATTAGTTTTAAACCAAGAGATGAATATAGGTCAGTTCGTTGCGGCTGAGATTATTATACTATTGGTAGTAGCTTCCGTTGAGAAGCTCATTTTAGGTTTGGAGTCCTTTTATGATGTGCTAACTTCTATTGAAAAATTAGGGCAGGTTGTAGATAAAGAGCTGGAAGAACAAAGTGGAGATACACCCGAGTTCAAAAATGGATTAACAGTAGAATTTGATCATGTTTCTTATATAGTTGAAAATAGAGAAAAACCTATTCTTCGAGATATTAATCTAAAAGTAGAAAAGGGCAGTCGTATTCTAATTACGGGAGAAAGCGGGTCCGGAAAATCTAGTTTATTGAGATTGATTGCCGGGATTATTCAACCAACCTCAGGTATGGTTTACATTAATAATGTATCATTGAATAGTTTGTACATAAACCATTATCGTTCACAACTAGGTTTGTCGCTCTCTGAAGAAACTCCTTTTGAAGGTTCCGTAAGGGATAATATTACATTTGGAGACCAATCAATAAATGACGAAGAAATTTTCAATGTTCTGGAAAAAATAGGACTGACCCAATTTGTAAAAGAACTGCCAAAAGGATTAAATACTGTTCTTTACCCGGAAGGAAAACAAATTTCTTATCAGATCGCCAAAAAAATTATACTGGCAAGGGCCATTATTAAGAAACCGAAAATATTAATTCTGGAAGATGCTCTTAATCAATTCAATAATGAAGAAACAAAATCCATTATTGATTATTTAACTCATAAAGACAATTCTTGGTCCTTGGTCATTGTAAGCGATAATTCTTATTGGCAAAAGAAGGGTACAACTGTTTTCACATTAAATAAGGGTGAAGTCAAAAATAATAATTAAAGAAAATGCTAAACATATCACATAACCAATTAAATAAAAAAGTGCCTTTGACAGGTTTTAAATCCGGTCAGCATATTTTTAGCAGGAAGTATTATAAGCAATTCAATAAATTCCTTCTTGTATTTGCAATCATTGGGTTCATTATTCTCTTTTTACCCTGGACACAGAACATAACAAGTCAGGGACAGGTTACGACATTAAAACCAGATCAAAGACCTCAAACTATTCAATCACAAATTCCCGGAAGAATTGAACAGTGGTATGTGCAGGAAGGTGATTATGTGAAGAAAGGCGATACTATTCTTAGGATCTCTGAAATAAAGAGCGACTATTTTGATGATAAATTGGTTGAGAGAACAGGGGATCAAATTAAAGCAAAGTCTTCTTCAGTAGTAGCTTACGAAGGTAAAGTAAGTGCTTTGAATCGCCAGATCTCTGCTTTGAGAGAAGAGCAAAAATTAAAACTGGAACAAGCCAGAAATAAGTTGCTTCAAGCACAACTAAAGGTTAAAAGTGATAGTATAGATTTTGAAGCAACAAAAACCAATTTAAATATTGCTAAAATTCAATATAATCGTGTGAGTACATTACAAAAGGAAGGATTGAAAGCGGTTAAGGATGTTGAAGAAAAACGTTTAAAGCTTCAGGAGGCGCAAGCTAAAATTATTTCTCAAGAAAACAAATTACTAACGAGTCAGAATGATCTTATAAACTATAAAGTTGAGCTATCCCGAATAAATGCTGAATATGCCGATAAAATTTCGAAGTCTCAAAGTGATATGTATACGGCTCAGTCAGGACAGTTTGATGCCACTGCTCAAGTTACTAAATTGGAGAATAGCTATACTAATTACCAAAGGCGTAATAGTTTGCTCTATGTAACAGCACCACAAGATGGAGTCATTAACAAAGCCATTCGCGGTGGAATTGGCGAAACCTTTAAAGAAGGTGATCGATTAGTGGGCATTATGCCGGCACAGATCGAATTGGCTGTAGAAACGTATGTAAGACCTATAGATTTACCCTTGCTGCATATTGGAGAAGATGTGCGTATTCAATTTGACGGTTGGCCTGCAATCGTTTTTAGTGGTTGGCCAAACGTATCATATGGAACCTATGGAGCGAAGGTGGTGGCTATTGAAAATTTTATAAGTGACAATGGAAAATATAGAGTTCTATTAGCTCCGGATTCTAAAGAACAACCATGGCCTGAGCCTATTAGAGTTGGATCGGGCGCAAGAACCATAGCTTTGCTTAACGATGTGCCAATTTGGTTTGAACTGTGGAGACAGCTTAACAGCTTCCCTCCTAACTATTATACGCCGGAAAACAATGATAAACTATCTAAAAAATAACCGATGAAAAATTTAATTTTCGGATTACTTTTTATGGCATTTGGATCGACTTTTGGTCAAGATTCGATGACCGAATTGACTCTATCGGAGTATTTAGGATATGTTAAGGCTTACCATCCTTTGGTTAAGCAGGCAAATCTAGTAATTACAGAAAGTGAAGCTAAACTCCTGAAGTCACGAGGAGCGTTTGATCCTAAATTTGAGGTTGACTATGATAGAAAACAATTCAAGAACAGCGAATATTTTGATAAGCTGAATTCTACTTTTAAAATACCAACCTGGTATGGGGTTGAATTAAAAGCAAATTTTGAGAATAACGAAGGTCTCTTTTTAAATCCGGAAGCTAATTTACCTGAGGATGGCTTGTATAGCCTTGGTGTTTCAGTATCTCTAGCCAGAGGCTTGCTCATCAATGAGCGAATGGCGATGCTTAAGCAAGCTAAATTATTTACCAAACAAGCTCAGGTTGATAGACAACTATTAGTTAACAATATTTTATTTAAGGCCTCTTTAACCTATTTTAATTGGTTGAAAGCCTATAATGAAAGGCAAGTTTATGAGTCCTTTTTAAATAATGCTGCAATCAGGTTAAATGGGATCAAACAAAGTTATGAATTGGGTGAACGTCCTGCAATAGATACCCTTGAAGCACGCATTACATTGAATAGCCGCAAATTAGAGCTTGAAAAAGCCAGAATCACTTATATAAAATCATCACTTGAATTGTCTAATTATCTCTGGCTCCAGGATAATACACCCGTAGAGTTAAAGGAGACTATTATTCCTGATTTGAATACATTAGAAAATGTGGAGGACACTTTTAATACCACTCAGATTGATTTAGAGAGTTATTCCATTGAAGACCATCCTAAAATTCAATCCTTAGAATATAAATTACGAAGTTTGGATCTGGAGCGAAAATTAAAAATGAATGATTTGCTTCCAAGAGTCGATTTACAATACAATTTTTTATCTCCTACCATTGATCAAATAAGTAGTTTTAATACAAGCTCTTATAAAAGTGGTCTGAATATCAGTTTTCCATTGTTTTTGAGGAAGGAACGTGGAGAATTGAAATTAGCCAAGTTGAAATTTGATAATTTAGAATTTGAAATGCAAGGAACCAGAGTTACTTTAAAGAATAAGGTTGATGCTATAAATCAGGAATTACAGTCTTTAGAAATTCAAACGGATTTTACAGATATTATAGTGAGCGATTATGAGACCATGTTGGCAGCAGAGGAAAGAAAATTCTTTTTAGGAGAAAGTTCACTCTTTTTAGTTAATTCAAGAGAATCAAAATTAATTGATGCCAAATTAAAAGCCATTTCGCTAGAGAATTCCTTTTTTAATACAAAAGCTAACTTATTCAATGTTTTGGGAAATATGATTTTGTAGAGATTGTAAAAAATAAATTTTAGTTTCCAAGGTTTGTTAAATCCAATTCTAAAATATTTTTCCCATTTTTGTAAAATGTATAAGAAATTCTACATCCTTTTCCTATTTGTTTTGTTTTATGGGCATTCAAACGCTCAATTAGTTAATATTGAATCCAAACGGATGCAATTGGATTCTATCCGTTTTGCATTAAAAAGTGATCTGTTCTTTAACTATGCAAATAACAATGGCGGTTATCTTTTTCAAATAGGCTCAAGTTTAACTACACAACTAAAATCCAAGGACCTAAAGAAGATCTATTTTTTTATCGGTAATTATAACTTAATTCGGAGCAAAGCACAGGATTTTCAAAACTCCTGGTTCTTTCATTTAAGATATAATCAAAAGTTGTCAGATCTATTTCGTTTAGAAGCATTTATACAAAATCAAAATAACGAGCTTCTAACTATTAATAGAAGGAACCTCATAGGTGCCGGAATCCGGCTTAAATTTATTTCAAAAAAATCTATTAAGGCTTATTTGGGCAATGCGTATATGTATGAAATTGAGAATGTCAAGTCTACTGATCAGAAATACTATAATAATAGAAACAGCAGTTACTTGTCCATAACATTTAACTTGCCAAAGACTAAATTGGATTTAACCAGCACAACCTATTTTCAACCTCTGTACTCGAATTTAAATAACCACAGAATTTTGCAACAATTCAAAAGTGAAATCCCGATAAGCAAATCAATTAGTTTTTCTACCCTATTTGATTATTTCTACAATAGTTTTTCTCCTA
Organism: uncultured Flavobacteriaceae bacterium; assembly: GCA_963722665.1. Classification (GTDB taxonomy): domain Bacteria; phylum Bacteroidota; class Bacteroidia; order Flavobacteriales; family Flavobacteriaceae; genus Site-B1. The sequence goes on along the minus strand of CAVRNW010000013.1, from coordinate 120,357 downwards.
GTGAGGATAAAGACTTCTCTTCTAACCTTTATTTTGGTTTGACATTTAATAAATAAGTAAATTTTTCTAAATGTTATATTTTATTATCAAAATAATTTTTATCTTTATTAACCATTTGGTTAAACTAATTAGTTAACATGAATAAAAACAAAGACCAAAACACAGAAGATCAAATACTTTCTGCTGCAGAAAGTATCTTTCAAAATAAAGGTATGGATGGAGCTCGGATGCAGGAAATTGCAGATAAGGCCAAAATAAACAAGGCAATGCTGCATTACTATTATAAAAACAAGCAATCACTGTTCGAGGCCGTCTTTAAAAAGGCGTTTTCATTATTAGCCCCTCAATTGAACGCTATTTTAAATGATGGCTCATCTATTGAAAGTAAGATAAATAATTTCACTAAAAATTATATAACCTTTTTTTTAAAACATCCTTATTTACCCAAATTCATAATTCAAGAACTGAACAGAAATCCAGATTTCATCCTTAAGATCCAGAAAAAAAGTGGCTTCCCTAATATTACTAAATTTAAACTTCAACTCGAAGAAGAAATTGAAAAAGGAATCCTAAAACCTATAAAGGCAGAACAACTTTTTATAAATATTATGGCCTTGAATATTTTCCCTTTTGTAGCAACACCATTGGTTAAGGCATTCACTAATATGAATGATGAGTCTTTTAAACAGTTAATGGAGGAACGTAAAACTGAAGTTTCTGCCTTTATTATGAATTCTATAAAGCATAGTTAAAATGAAAAAAAGTGCATTAACAGGTATTCTTTTAATCTTAACAATATTTGGATGGTCGCAAGAAACCATTAGTCTGGAAGAATGTTACGAGTTTATCAATACCAACTATCCCTTAACCAAACAATATAGCCTTCTAGAGAATCAAAATAATCTTGATGTAGAAGCTATCAATAAAGGTAAATTACCACAATTTGATCTGTCCGCTCAAGCAACTTACCAATCTGAGGTGATCGAAATTCCTATTCCCAATAGTAATATTCAACCCCTTAATAAAGACCAATATCGTGCAACACTTACCTTAAATCAGCTTATATATGCTGGTGGACTTATAGATGCCAAAGCTCAATTAAAAAATGCTCAACTACTATCACGTCAAAAACAGGTTGAAGTAAGCTTATATCAGCTTAAAACTCAGGTCAACCAGCTCTATTTCTCGATTTTGTTAACTCAGGAGAAGAATGACTTTCTATCTGCAAGAGAAAAACAGCTTACAAGAAAAATTAAAAGAAGTAAGCTCTGGAGTTAAAAATGGAGTGCTTCTGCCCTCTTCAGACAAAATACTGGAAGTGGAACTACTAAAGATCCAGCAGCAATTTTCCGAAATTGAAGTTAATAAAAGAAGTTTGATCAATTCATTATCCTCTTTAATAGGCATTGGATTGAACGATGCTATTAAATTTAAAACGCCGATGGTAGAATTGGACTCTTCTCCTGCACTACTCAGACCCGAAGTAGAGCTGTTTGAACTGAAACAAATAGAGTTGGATAATTCAGAACAATTGTTATCCAAAACCAATAGCCCAAAGATCTTCAGTTTTGCCACAGGTGGTTATGGTAATCCTGGTCTTAATATGTTAGACAACTCATTTCAAACGTTTTACACGCTCGGACTTAAACTAAATTGGAATGTCTTTGATTGGGACAAAACAAAATTAGAACGACAGTCTTTGGCAATTAATAAAGATATTATTAGCAATGAAAAAGAGGTGTTCAATCTCAATACATCTATTGAACTGAATAAACAACAATCAGAAATTGAGAAAATCCAAAGTCTTATTGTAGCAGACGAAGAAATAATTACTCTTCGGAAAGAAGTCTTACAGGTCAAAGATTCTCAACTCAAGAATGGTGTTATTACAACTTCTGACTATCTCACTGAATTTACGAATCTCTATGAAGATGAAAACACCTTAATTATGCATAGAATTCAACTTCAACTCGCAAAAGCCAACTACAATGTTACTAAAGGACAATAAAGCAAATACTATGAAACACTATAAAATACTTTTGGCATTAACAATAGCTACATTGGCCCTATACAATTGCGAAGACAGTAATGGTAAAGCAGATGGATATGGAAATTTTGAAGCTACAGAAATCACAATTTCTGCAGAAAGTAACGGTAAACTCATGCAATTTAATGTTGATGAAGGAGACATCCTTAAAAAGGACATTTTTATTGGCTATATAGATACTATTCCGTTGCATCTTAAAAGTCAGCAATTAAAGATTTCCAAAGACGTCCTTCGTTCTAAATCCAGAGGTGTATTGTCACAAATAGATGTTTTAAAAGCCCGGTTGAATACGGCTTCTATTAATAAGCAACGTATACAAAATCTTTTAAAGGACAATGCTGGTACTCAAAAACAACTTGATGATGTAAATGGAGAAATAATGTGATAAAACAACAAATAAAAAGTGTTGAAATTCAGAATGCACCAGTTGTGAATGAACTTAAAAGTATTGATAACCAATTAAATCAGATTAATGACAAGATAAATAAATGCAAGATAATAAATCCAATTTCAGGGACCGTTCTAACAACTTATGCCGAACCTAATGAGATTACAACTTTTGGTAAACCTCTCTATAAAATTGCCGATTTAAGTACCATGCAGTTACGTGTCTATATTAGTGAAACGCAATTGGCGAGCATTAAAATTGGACAGGAAGTAACTGTTAAAATTGATGATGCAGATGCCATGAAATCCTATAAAGGAACTATTGCTGGATTGCTTCGGAAGCAGAATTTACACCAAAAATCATTCAAACTAAAGAAGAACGTGTTGCTTTGGTTTATGCAGTAAAAATTGATGTAGTTAACGATGGAAGTTTAAAAATAGGAATGCCAGCAGAATTATGGATTGATTAAAACAACAACGAATGAGTATTACTGTTGATAACATATCAAAATCATATAAAGACGTAAAAGCGTTAAACAACATCTCTTTTAATGTAAAGGAGGGCGAACTCTTTGGTTTAATTGGTCCGGATGGAGCTGGTAAAACCACGTTGTTTAGAGTGCTAACCACCCTTTTATTTGCAGATGAAGGGACAGCAACTGTTGCAGGTTATGATGTGGTAAAAGATTATAAAGACATTCGAGAGAATGTTGGTTATATGCCTGGGAGATTCTCATTATATCAGGATTTAACGGTCGAGGAGAATCTTAATTTTTTTGCTACTATTTTCGGAACAACCATAGATGAAAACTACGATTTAATAAAAGATATCTATGTTCAAATAGAACCTTTTAAAACTCGTAGAGCAGGTAAACTTTCTGGTGGAATGAAACAAAAATTGGCGTTATGTTGTGCTTTAATCCACAAACCTAAAGTGTTGTTTTTAGATGAACCAACCACTGGAGTGGATCCAGTTTCGAGAAAAGAATTCTGGGAAATGCTTAAACGTCTACAAGAAAAAGGTATTACCATTTTGGTGTCAACTCCATATATGGATGAAGCTGCTTTATGTGATCGAATTGCTTTAATTCAAGATGGAGAAATCATGGAAATTGATTCACCTGAAGCTATTGTTAGACATTTTCCTAAAACGATTTATAATGTGAGGGCTAATAATATGTATCAATTAATTAATAGTTTAAAATCATACGAACATCAGTCATAGCGTTTATCCTTTTGGCGAATTTGTGCATTATACAGATGTTAGAACAGATTTTAATATAGAAGAATTGCAACAGTATTTACAGTCTGAAAACCTATCAAAAATTCACATTGAAAAAACACAACCTACCATTGAGGATACCTTTATGGAATTAGCAAAATAATGAACAATAACAAGGTCATAGAAGCTCAAAATCTAACCAAAATGTTTGGTGATTTTACAGCTGTAAATGCCATTACTTTTGAAGTTGAAAAAGGTGAGATATTTGGTTTTTTAGGAGCCAATGGTGCAGGAAAAACGACAGCTATGAAAATGCTGATTGGTATTTCTAATCCAACATCTGGTAAAGCAAACGTCGCAGGATTTGATGTGTTTACCCATGCTGAAGACATTAAGAAGAATATTGGTTATATGAGTCAGAAATTTGCTTTGTATGACGATTTAACAGTTAAAGAAAATATTACTTTTTTTGGTGGTATTTATGGATTATCAAGAGTGAGAATTAAAGAAAAATCTAAAATCTTAATTGAAGAATTAGGACTTGAAGCAGTTGCCAATAATTTGGTTGGTTCATTACCATTGGGTTGGAAGCAAAAAATATCGTTTTCGGTGGCTTTATTACATGACCCAAAAATTGTGTTTTTAGATGAACCAACTGGAGGTGTAGATCCAATTACAAGACGGCAGTTTTGGGAAATGATATACAAAGCAGCCAACCAAGGCACTACTATTTTTGTAACTACTCACTATATGGATGAAGCTGAATATTGCGATCGGGTTTCTATTATGGTAAACGGAAAAATTGAAGCCTTAGATACACCAAAGAAACTTAAAGAGCAATTCCAGGCAGCAAATATGAATGATGTGTTTTTAAAATTGGCTAGAAGTCCAATCCTAACCCTTCCCAAAGGAAAGGGAGTATAATATTAAAAAGATGATAAAGCAACAAATCAATAAGGATGGATAATATTAATCAATATGAAACAAGTCATACAAATTTCCCCCTTTGGGGGAATTAAAAGGGGGCTATGAAAAGATTCATAGGCTTCATAAAAAAAGAATTCTACCATATTTTTAGAGATAAACGCTCGTTGTTTATTCTTTTCGGAATGCCTATTGCACAAATTTTACTGTTTGGGTTTGCCATTACCAATGAAATCAATAACGTAGACATTGCCATTTTAGACCATTCAAAAGATGCCACTACAGAAGAAATTATTAATAAAATATCAGCTTCTAAATATTTTAGTATCAAACAGATGATTGAAAGAGAAGCTGACATTGAATCTGTGTTTCAAAAAGGAAATGTAAAAGCAGTTTTAAATTTCGAAAAAGATTTCAGTAAAAACCTAATTAAAGACCACAAAGCAACGGTACAAATTATTACAGATGCCACAGACCCGAATACGGCAAATACCATTAGTAATTATGTAAATGCCATTCTTCAAAAGTATCAAAAACAATTAAATAAAGACATTACTATTGCTTATCAAATTGTACCAGAAACACGTATGGTTTATAATCCCGAATTAAAAAGCGTTTACATGTTTGTTCCTGGGGTAATGACCATTATTTTAATGTTGGTTTCTGCTATGATGACCTCCATTTCCATTACAAGAGAAAAAGAATTAGGAACCATGGAAATCTTATTGGTTTCACCATTAAAACCATTTCAGGTTATTATAGGTAAGGTATTCCCATATATTTTTCTATCTATCATAAATGCTATAGTTATTGTGATGTTGAGCATTTTTATCTTTAAAATGCCAGTTCAGGGAAGCTTATTTTTATTGGCTTTAGAAAGTATTCTTTTTATTATAAGTGCATTGGCTTTAGGAATTTTAATCTCAACCATTTCTGCAACACAACAAACAGCTATGATGATTTCATTAATGGGATTAATGCTTCCTGTAATATTGCTATCTGGTTTTATTTTTCCTATTTCAAGTATGCCTTTTCCATTACAAGTAATTAGTAATATCATTCCTGCTAAATGGTTTATCATCATCCTGAAAGGTATTATGCTTAAAGGTGTTGGAATACAGTTTATTTGGAAAGAAACCTTGATTTTATTGGGAATGACGGTCTTTTTTATTGGCTTAAGTGTGAAGAAATATAAAATTAGACTGGAGTAATGAAAACAATTTTATACATCATACAAAAAGAGTTTAAGCAAATCTTTAGAAATAAAGGCATGCTTCCTATAATTTTTGTTTTACCATTATTGCAACTGGTTATTTTATCTAATGCAGCAACTTTTGAAGTGAAGAATATCAAATTTGGCTATATAGATAATGATCACACATCAACATCAAGAGCATTAGTAGAAAAATTTAATGCTTCTACTTATTTTAATGTATTAACAGATTTTTCGTCTGAAACTATAGCAAGTTCGGCTATGCTTAAAGGTGAAATAGATGTTGTTTTAGATATTCCACAATATTTTGAACGTGATTTACAAAAAGAAAAACAGATCGATTTAGGTGTTACCATTAATGCTATTGATGGTGCAGCAGCTGGTGTAGAAAATGTATATATAACTCAAATAGTACAAAACTTTAATCAACATTTAAAAGTTGATTTAGTACAGCCATCAGATAAACAAATACAGCCAACAAACATTGAAACTATTCCTCTATTTTGGTATAATGAAACCTTGAATTATAAAACTTTTATGGTTCCAGGAATATTGGTTTTACTGGTAACCATGATTACACTATTTCTATCTGGAATGAATATTGTTCGAGAAAAAGAAATTGGCACCTTAGAGCAAATCAATGTGACACCAATTAAGAAAAGCCAGTTTATAATTGGTAAACTCTTTCCGTTTTGGGTTATTGGAATGGGTTTGTTAACTATTGGATTAATATTGGCAAGATTAATTTTTAATGTGCCCATGCTAGGTAGTTTACCATTGATGTATTTATATACTTCCATTTATATTTTAGTGGTTTTAGGAATAGGACTATTTATTTCAAATTTTACAGATACACAACAACAAGCTATGTTTATCGCTTGGTTTTTTACGGTGATTTTTATTTTAATGAGTGGTTTGTTTACACCCATTGAAAGCATGCCAAAATGGGCTCAAATGATTACAGAGTTTAATCCGATTAAATATTTTGTAGAAGTGATGCGAATGGTAATGCTTAAAGGCTCTGGTTTTATGGATATTCTACCGCAGTTATCAAAAACATTGCTCTATGCTGTTATCATGAATGGATTGGCCGTTTGGAGTTATAAGAAAACGACTTAAAATATGAGCTATGAAATCAGAAAAAAAAGTCAAATTATCTATAGATGAATCGTTATTTGTAAGAGGTCCTTTATCTCGATATAAAGAATTGACTTTTGCATTTAAAGTCTTTTTCAATTTTATAAAAGCATTTCGTAAAATGCACTTTATTGGTCCTTGTGTTACAGTTTTTGGTTCTGCAAGATTTACAAAAGAATCCGAGCATTATAAAAATGCCGAAAAAATTGGTGCAGCCTTAGCGAAAATAGGATTTACAGTGATGACAGGTGGTGGTCCGGGCATTATGGAAGCAGCGAATAAAGGCGCTTTTGAATCTGGTGGAAACTCGGTTGGGTGCAATATTATCTTGCCTTTTGAACAAAAACCAAATCCGTATCTGCATAAATGGATCAATATCCCCTACTTTTTTCTAAGAAAAGTTATTTTGGTAAAATATTCGTACGCTTTTGTGGTCATGCCTGGAGGCATGGGTACACTAGATGAACTCTTTGAAGCTTTAACCTTAATACAAACAAAAGTTATTCAAGATTTTCCTGTAGTTATTTTTGATTCAGAATATCATAAGGAACTATGCCACCATATCCATTTAATGGCCGAAAATGAAAGCATCAGTCCAGAAGATATGAAACTTCTTTTTGTAACCGATTCTGTAGAAGATTTAATTACTCATATTGAATCACATTCCATCAAAAAATTTGGACTGGTTAAAAAACAAATCAAACCAAAATGGTGGTTTGGTGAACCACATAATAAATCAATTTCAAATGAATCCTAAAAAGATTATCAATTTTGTAAGTGCTACTATTTTAGCACTATTTGCATTGCTAACCTTATTTTTAAGTAGTTCTGTAATTTTTGATTGGTTTGGAATTAGAGCCAAAGAAGGCAACTATGTATTGTTTATAGTTTGGGCAAACTTTATTTGCAGTATTTTATATTCGTTCGCTGTTTACGGCTTTGTTAAAACAAAAAAATGGACATTTAGGGTCTTATATACCGCATTAATTATTTTAATAATTGCTTTTGTAGCGCTGTTATTTTACGTTAGCAATGGCGGAATTCACGAAGAAAAAACTATAAAAGCCATGATTTTTAGAATAGTGGTTACTATAAGTTTCTCCCTTATAGCGTTTTTCAATTTAAATAAGCAACTCAAATAAATGAAAATTAAAACTTACATCTTGTTTTTGTTTTTATGGTCGATACATTTTGCTTTTTCGCAAGAAGATAATGATACAATTCCACAACTAAACTTGTATAAAGTAGCTTTAGTCAATCAAATCGATAGTTATATCACATTCCCAACAGATATAGGAAACATAGAACCTTTAATGTTTGAAGCTAATGTAAATCCGTCATTTGTGATAAGAGAGCGAAAAGATTCAAAAATATTAGCTTTATTAACACCACAAATTATTATAAGGATGTATAATGAAGAATCCTATCCTGTGCGTACACCAAGTTATATTCCGCAAATTTCATTTTATTATTTAGCCAATAAAACAGATGCACTAAAATACTTGGTTTTTTTTGGAAAAATAGCACATCATTCCAATGGACAGGATGGTAGTTTTTATAATCAAGACAATACAATTAACTTACAATCGGGAAATTTTGCAACTAATTTTTTTGAGCTCGGTTTTCTTAAAACAGCATATAGTAACAGGTTGAAAGCAATTAAAACTTTAAAAAGCTCGGTTGAAATCCATCCTAAAAGTTGGATGCTACAAGAACTAAAAGGGCAGTTTAGTGGTTTGCGTTGGCATAATACATTTACATCGTTTAAGTTTCCTTTAACCGAATCTGATAGCGATAGAGCAAATTTTTCTTTAAAAGCTGAAGCGACAATGATGTTAGATAATTATAATGATTTGGACGTTTTTGATTTAGATCGATTCAATGCAAGTCTTACCTTTTATTATCATCCAAAATTCTTAGAAGATATTGGGTTGTTTGTCCAATTTTATCATGGAATGGATTATTACAATATTTATTTTGAGCATCAAATATCTGTTATTCGATTTGGTATTATGACCGAGATTCTAAGATTTTAAAACAATAAAATAGTTTGGAAAAGCAAATTTATATTAAAAAAAGTAATGATGAGATTGAACTTTTCTCATTCGAAAAATTAAAAAACTCACTTCAATCAACAGGAGCATGTAAAGATGTGATTGAAACTATAATACATAGAATTCAACCTGATATTTATGATGGAATTACATCCAATGAAATCTATAGGAAAGCTTTTGCCTTATTAAAAAAGCACAATAAGATTTCTGCTTCGCGTTACAGTTTAAAGCGCGCTTTGTTCGATCTAGGGCCAACAGGGTATCCGTTTGAGCGGTTGGTTGGAGCTTTATTAAAGGAAAAAGGATATAAAACCAAAGTCAGTGTTATTTTAAATGGTGCATGTGTCACTCATGAAATCGATGTATTGGCAGAGAAAGAAGGAAATGTGTATGCTATAGAATGTAAGTTTCATTCGGATGCTAAAGGGTCGAGCAATGTGAAAGTGCCTTTATATATTAATTCTAGATTTTTGGACATTCAAAAACAGTGGAATACGAATTCAAACAACGTTACACCTTTAAAACAAGGTTGGTTGGTAACTAATACTAGGTTTAGCGAAGATGCTATAAATTATGCCAAATGTGTTGGATTAACTTTATTGAGTTGGGATTATCCAAAAAATAATGGACTAAAAGCAAATATTGACACTCTGGCTTTATACCCAATTACAGCTTTAACGACATTGACTAAAAAAGAGAAACACCAGCTTATTGAGAAGGATGTTATTTTGGTTAAGGAGTTAATTAATGCTTCCAATAAGATGAAAAATATTGGATTATCAGAAAAAAGAATTAATCGTGTTTTAGATGAAGTTAAAAAACTGTGTAAATTTAAACAACCCTAACACAATCAACTAAAAAGGTTCTGGAATTAGCGACATTGCACCTATGCTATTTAAAACGCTTTTATATGCTATTATAATGAATGGATTAGCTGTTTGCAGCTATCAGAAAACTTCCTAAAGAATTCTATCTAAAATATGAGGCATTAACTCAAGGTTAACGGCAAGAATTTGCTTTTAAGACAATAACTTTCAATTAAATTTCGTAAATTTTCTCAATTACAATGGATGTACTAAACTATGAATAGAAGAATAAAAAAAATGACCAGATTTGTAAAAAAAGAACGTAAAGAAATTGGCTTATCCCCAGATGAACTGCTATTTCGAGGTAATAAAAAATTAGATAATGTGCTTCTTAGAGTTATTGATTATGATCCTGATAATCTTGAAGAAAATGCAATTGATAAGGTAAAAGAAGTTCTCAAATACTACAAAAAACCTACTGTAACATGGTTTAATATTGATGGGTTGCATAATGTTGAGATCATGGAGCAAATAACATCATCCTTTGGTTTTGACAAACTAATATTGGCTGATGTCATGGATACGCAAAGAAGACCTAATGTTCAAGAACATGCAAATTGCATTAGTATTTCATTAAAAATGCTTCAACAAAATGAGGAAACCGGTTACATTAGTTCCGAAAACCTAAGCCTTTTAGTTACTAAATCGGTCTTAATTTCTTTCCAGGAGAAAAAAGGAGATGTTTTTGAACCAATAAGGGAGCGGATAAGAAATCAGAAAAAAAGAATAAGAGCTGGTGGGACAGATTATCTGGCATATGCCTTAATTGACACAGTGATTGACAATTACATTTATATTGTTGGTGTATTAGGCGAAAAAATCGAAACTTTGGAAGAAACCTTATTGCAAGAACCCAGAAAAAGTGTTATCGACGAGATTTACAATTATAAACGAGAACTTAATTATATCAGAAAGAATATAATGCCTGCTAAAGAAATGATCTTGACCCTGTCTAAAATGGAATCAGAATTTATTGATGAAAGCACTTATGTTCACTTTAAAGAATTACTTGACAATATTAATCAGGCAACGGAGTCTTCAGATACCTATAGAGAGATCCTTTCCGATCAACTGAATATATATCATACAACTATAAGCAGTAAGTTAAATGATGTCATGAAATTCTTAACCATTTTCTCTGTAATATTTATTCCACTAACCTTTATAGCAGGTATTTATGGCACTAACTTTGAAGTATTACCTGAATTACATTTCAAGTATAGTTATTATATTATGTGGTCCGTAATGATAATTATTGCTATAGGAATGTTGTTGTATTTTAAAAAACGTAAGTGGTTTTAAAATAAATTCTTTATAGATTTCAATAATTTTTATTGACTGTCTCCATTACTCTTATTCCCTTTTAAGATGAACATCTAATTGAGGGAATGATATAACAATGCCATTTTCATTGAATTTTCTATTAATGATCCTTCGAATATCACTTCTTACTTTTTCTATCCCAAATATATTTTTACTGTAGAACAACAAATCAAAATCCAATGATGAATTTCCAAAATTTAACAAACGGCCTTCAATATGATCTTTGGTGTATACATCAGGATGGTCCAAGGCACTCTCTTCAAGTAGTTTAATTACAAGATCGACATCACTTCCATAGGCAACACCAACTTGCACCTTAAAACGTGTTTTTTTAGATTGATGACTCCAGTTTATAACTTTGGTTGTTGTAATTAGGGAATTTGGGATTATTATCGATATTTCATCCCTGTTAAGCCCCTTGGAAGTCCGCAGCCCAATATTCTGAATTTTTATAACATCTCCATCTATTTGAAGCACATCGCCTACTTTAATTGTACGCTCTGATAATAAAATTATTCCGGAAACTATATCATTAAATGTTTGTTGCAAGCCTAATCCAACACCAACCAAAAGCGCGGCTGAACCTGCCAGCAACAGTGTGATTTTAACACCAATGGTTTCAAGTAAAAAAGTGATAGCCAGTATCCAAATAAGATATTTGATGATTTGGAATAAGGCATATTTTGTTCCAGTGTCTATTTTACTGTACCTATACTGTCTATAAAGTAATTTCTTAATTACATAAAGCAAGAATATATGTAATGATAATGATGAGTAAGATCGTTATGATCTTATTCACTTTTATTGAATAATCACCATAACTAAAAAGTTCGAAGTTTAAAATATCCTGAATGGACTTCATATTATAAAATGTAAGTTAGTTGTTTATAAAGAAATTTAATCCATTAAAATCCTGACGTGTTCTAAATATAAACAATTAACGTTTAATATTCTAATTGTAAAATTTATTTTAATTTAAAAAACTAGGACAAGAATACTTGGTGTTCGTTGCTTTTATTTTCTTTTATACGGCCTGATAATTAATCCGAGTGGTCTGTCATAAGTAAAGTAATTACGCATCCAATCCATAAAAGCAACGATCCTATTTCTAAAACCTACCAATGAAATAATATGGACAAACATCCAAACTATCCAGGCGAAAAAACCTTGGAATTTCCAGTTTGGCAGATCTACAACAGCTTTCTTTCGGCCAATTGTTGCCATGGTCCCTCTATTTTTATATGTAAAAGGTTCAACTGGCTTGTTTGTTATTAAATTAATGAGGTTTTTGGCCAAAAGTTTACCTTGCTGTTTTGCTACAGGAGCCAGCATTGGCAAACCTCTTGAATTGTCTTCTGTAATATGAGAAGCCACATCTCCAATTGCAAAAATGGAATCTACTCCTAAAACCAAGTTGTATTCATTCACGGCAATTCGATTGCCTCCAATAATAGAATTTTCAGGAAGGCCTACTATTGGCGCACCTTTAACACCTGCTGTCCAAATAACGGTATCTGTTGGGAAAGTAGTACCATCCTTCAAAGTCAATTGATCCCCATCGTAGTTGACCACCCGAGAATTTAATTTAACATTGATTCCCAATTTTTGGAGATATTCCAGACTCTTTTTTGAGGCTTCTTCAGACATGGTATTCAATAACTTGTTTGATGACTGGTAAAGGTTTATGCTTAATTTTGAAATATCAAGATCGGGAAAATCCTTAGGGATTACATGCCTCTTCATTTCAGCCAAAGCACCAGCCAATTCAATACCTGCCGGACCACCGCCAACAATCGCTATGTTGAGCACTTCTTCCACAGATTCGTTATGTAGTTTGGTAAGTGATTTTTCTAAATTTTGAAAAATAAAACTCCTCATATTCAGAGCATCGGGAATTGATTTTAAAGGAAACAGCATCTTTTTGATAGGTTCAAAATCATAAAAATTATTTTGACTGCCGGTGGCTATGACCAAATAATCATAGTTCAAGAACCCAATTGACGTCTTTACCCTTTTCTTTTCAATATTAACAGACTTAACCTTAGCCATTCTAAAAGTGACATTCCTGCATTTTCTGAAAATTCGCCTGACCGGATAAGCAATACTGTATGGTTCAAGCCCTCCGGTTGCCACTTGATACATCAATGGTTGGAAATTATGATAGTTGTTTCTATCTATCAACAAAACATCAACCTGTTTTTTCATAAGAGCCTTAGCTAGATATAAACCTCCAAAACCGGCTCCAATTATTATAATTTGCTTTCTATTTGTTTCAACCATACTTTTAATGTGATAGAATGTAATTAGATTCCAATCTTCTATTGATAATCGGATATTAATCTGAAATTTTCATCAAATCATATCGAATATAAGCTTTTAATATTTTTACAAAAAAAGAAACAATTCTATAATTATGAAAGCCTTTAATAAAACATCTGATTTTAGCTAAAATATCATTATTTTAGATTTTAATATATTAACCTTCTGATATAAAGAAATATTTACAAATATCTTATGCCTAATTTATTACGACTTATTACTATTAAGGTATTTCTGCTTTTATCATTTTCAATTTCATTATCTCAAACCCTTCCGGCAGATAGATCTGTTGATTGGACTTTAGCAGGTATTCAGAATGTAACAACATTCGGTGTTTGATCAAATTGATATGCAATCATTCAACGTGAAAGGGGATGGTATATCGCAAAATGACACCTCTCTTTCCAGTGCCTTGGCTTCAATTACGGGCCCTGGCGCAATACTTGTTTTTCCTGAAGGTAATTTCTTATTCAATAGCACCATAACACTACCCAGCCATGTGATTTTAAGAGGGTCAGGGGCCAATTTAACGACTCTGTCCCTAAATTTGGGAGGGAACGGACATGGTATCAGTATAACTGGAGTCCCTGATAATGGGGTTAGTTCACCCTTGTCCATTGCCGTAGTTAAAAATAATTCCTCCATTCAGGTTGTTGATGCTTCTATTTTTGCTGTCGATGACTGGATCCAGATCGTACAGGATGATCTTGATCTGGTAACGTCAAATTGGGCAAATGATACCGTTGGTCAAATTGTAAAAATTATAAGCATTGATAATAACCAAATAACATTGTCTTCACCACTTCGCTTGGATTATGACCTAACAAGAAATCCTTATATAAAAAAAATTGAGCCAATTGAAAATGTAGGCGTGGAATGCCTGAAAATTATACGATTAGATGATACATTACCTAATCAATCGAGCAATATATTTTTTGACTATGCTGTAAATTGCTGGGTTTCCGGCATGGAATCCGAAGTATGTAATTATAGCCATATTGAAGTGAAGCACAGCTCCAATATCTACATAACAAAATCATACTTTCATCATGGTTTTGACTATGATGGAGGTGGCAGAGCTTATGGTGTTTTATTGCACCATGCGTCTAATGAATGCCTGGTTGAAAACAACATTTTTGAGCATCTAAGGCATTCCATGCTTGTACAAGCAGGAGCCAATGGAAATGTATTCGCTTTTAATTATTCTTTTGATCCGTTTTGGTCATCAACTCCAAGTAATTCGGCAGGAGATATCGTGTTACATGGCAACTATGTATATTCAAATTTATTTGAACAAAATATTGTTCAGAATATTGTTATTGATAACTCACATGGTCCTAATGGACCTCACAACACTTTTTTAAGGAATAGAGCTGAAAGCTATGGCATATTTTTTAGCGCCAGCAATTCACCAGACCAGAATTTCTTGGGAAATGATATAACCAATACGTCGTTTCCATATAGTTTAGTGAATTATAGTATACAAGGTTCTGGACATTTTATTCATGGCAATAATGATAAAGGAGTTATCAAACCTTCCGGCACATCTTCTTTGCCTGATTTAAGCTATGCATATGATCAAAAACCCGATTTTGTACCAAGTGGTCAGTGGGCCGCTATAGGTACCCCAAACTCGCCTGGAACTGCAAGCATTCCTTCAAGGGACAGACTGTTATCCAATTCTGTTTTCGAGAGTTCTTGCAGCAGTTATGCTTTAGGAGCTGCCAATTTTGAATTTGATGATGAAAAAGGTGTCGAACTATTTCCGAATCCAACGGAATCAACAATCACTATTAAGAGCCAGGAACTGATCAAAGAGGTATTGATTATAAACCAGATCGGACAGATTCAATATTTTAATAAACATCCTGATTACAATTATTCTGTTAAATTAACCCTATGGAATAAGGGTGTGTATATGGTTAAGATAAGATATAATGATGATGAAATCGAATTAAGAAAAATTATTAAGTATTAGATGTGATCTTACTACTTTAATCCTCGGGAGGATACCCATGAATTGATTCATAAATATCATCAAAATTCTGACGTAAATAGGCATTTAATTTTTTTCTGTAATCCTCTTTCAGCCATTCAACAAAGTTAAATGTACTTTTACTTATATTCTTGGTGTATCTATCAACCCTAAAGTCAATATCTTCTCCAAGTAGTTTTGCCAAGTTCAAGGCATCATAAATATCATCACTATTTTCAACACAAATTAAACTATGTTGCGCTATAGATCGCTCCAAAACCACCTTTGAAGATTCCCCATTTCTAACCGATTCTATGTAGGTCTGGTTAATATTAAAGTATACTTCTTCCGAGTTAGAAAATTTTTCTCTTAATTCCTCAGGCATTTCATATCTGAAATTGCTTTCAATTTCTTCATCACCCAGTAAATTATCCAGATAGTAATTAGGATATTTAAAGATCTTATACCAGTCCAGATCAGAACCCCAAGGACCAAATCGATGATAATTATTACCCAGATCTATTACCGTGAATTTGGATTTGTTTTTCAAAATACGGGATCCACGACCAATCATTTGATAGTACAATGTCAAGGATTTCGTTGCACGATTTAAAATGATGGAGTCTACGGTTGGCTCGTCAAAACCTGTGGTTAGGATACTTACGGAAGTTAAAATAGCATCAGGCGTGTTTTTAAACCATTTTAAAATAGCTGCTCTCTCCTTTTTTGAATTATTATTATCTAAATGCATAACAGGATATCCGGCATCTTTAAATGTTTCATAAACATAAAGTGATGTGTTAATCCCGTTATTAAAAATCAATGTTTTTTTACCTTTACAAACTTCTTCGTATGCATTGACCAATTTCGACAGCATGTCAATATTGGTATAAAGGTCATCAGAAGATTTTACGGTGTAATCACCATTGGCTCCAATTACCAAAGAAGTTAACCCAACATTATATGAATACATTTCGGCTTGCGACAAAAATTTATTTTCGATCAAAGATGAAATGCTCTCCCCAACAATCAATTCGTCGTAATTCCCTTTCATAGGAAGATTAATATTTGAACTTAAGGGCGTTGCAGTTACACCCAAAATAAACGACTTATCAAAAAATTTAAATAATTTATTAAATGCATTATAATGTGCTTCATCAATAATAACTAGTCCAATGTCAGAAATGTCAAGTTTATCATCATTTAACCTGTTGTTCAAGGTCTCCACCATGGCTACAAAACAATTATAGTTCATTTGGTCATCCAGATTGGCCGTGCTGTTAATTACTTTATTAACTACACCAAATTCTGTGAGCATTCTGGATGTTTGCTTGATCAGTTCAATGCGATGGGTCATAATAAGGACCCTCTTGGTATGATGTTTCAGATACTGCCTGACCATTTCAGAAAAAATAACGGTCTTCCCCCTCCTGTTGGCAATTGATAAAGCAAGTGGAAGTCATCAGGTGCTTCATCAAAATATTTGAAGATCTTATCTATGGCACCTTTTTGGTAATTATAGAGTTCTTTGCCTGTATTTTTTTCTATAATTTCTAATCCTCTAAGCGACATAAATTAAGAATTTAAACAGGTTGAGAAATGTTTTGAGAATAATAAGTTTAGAGTTGATTTGCATATGGTTAAAACAAACCTCTAAGATAACCAGATTTTTAAGAACCCGACTAAACTTTTTTCACTCTAACGGCATTCATGCCTTTTTGACCTTTTTCCAACTCAAAAGAAACTGAGTCATTTTCTGCTATTTGATCAATTAAACCACTAACGTGGCAGAAGTATTTTTCCTGATTTTCTGAATCTAAAATAAAACCAAACCCTTTTGAAGTGTCAAAGAAGGATACTTTTCCTTTTCTTACAGGATCAAAGGCTACTCGTTCACTTTCATCCATTTTAGGAATACCAATCTCTATATTTTTGGCTTTTACTTTTATTTTTTTTGAAGGATCCGGAGGTGTGTCAACCAAATGACCATTATGATCGACATAGGCGAATTCAATTCCCTTTGAACCGCTTTCCTTGGATTCAGCCTTTCGGGCTTCCATTTTCTTTTTCTTGTCCTCTCGTTTTTTTAAACGTTTCTTTTCTTTTTCGCTTTTATTGAATGTTTGTTGTGATCTCCCCATGCAGTTTTGTTTAATAGTATTAATTAATTGTTTTTATGAAATTTCAATACTAAATAAATGCTAGGAAAAGAATAATGAATGATATTGTTTTACCTGAAGATAAATCCAGTTTTGGTAATTCCGAACTAAAGAATGATTCCTTTAATTTATACAAAGATAACACTTGCATTTCAATTACTCAAATTCAAATGAGATTTGAGTACAATTCTTTAGAGATCTTATCTATTATCAAGCTCAAATTCTCCATACTTCTCTTAGTTTTTGATTTGCATATCATTGCTTAATTTTATAAATGTAACTACTCGATTTACTCCAGGTAATAAATTTAAAAACTACAATTAAAAAAGTTAATGGGTTTATTGTTTAATATATTTAAAGAAATCTTAAACATATTTAGTATTTTTGTAAATTATAAACTGAAATGAATTTAGTACTCATCGCTTCTATCTTATTAGGATTTATTTTTATTTATTATGGATTAGAATGTCTTTTTTCGGCTAAAATGAAAACTGAATTTATCAGATTTCAACTTACTAATAATCAAAGAAAATGGACTGGTTTATTACAGGTATTTGGTGCATTAGGCCTATTTATAGGTGTTATGATTCCTTGGACTGGTGCATTAGCCTCAGCAGGATTAGGATTATTGATGCTTCTTGGATTTATAGTAAGATTGAAAATAAAAGATAGCTGGTCTCAAACATTACCTTCATTTTTCTTCATGATTCTAACTTTCATCATTTGCTATCTTTATATCAGAACAATATAGAATATCAAGCAAAAGCGATTACCAAACATAAAACTAGAAATAAAACAGCAGGGAAAGATTTAATCATAGGATCTTTTACTTTTAAATGCATAACAACAGATCCTAAAAGGAACAAAGTCAATACTAAAGCCGAAGGTCTTAGTATTTCCGGAAACCAGATGCCAACAATCAAAGCTAAAGCCAAACCTACCTTAAAAATTCCAACTAAATAACAACTCCATTTTGGTAATCCATAGACTTCAAATTCTTCGAGTATTGTTTTGGCATTTCCACCCCTCCAGCGTGTTGCTTTATTATTTTGTATAAGCCATACATTAAAAAGACTTAATGCAACTATTAATTGTAATACGATTTTAAAATAATCCATAATAAATTTCTTTTTTGTTATTCTAAAGATATACTATCTATTTCCAATTTAAAGTCTTCCTTTCGTTCATTAGCAATTAAGATTGCTATTTCTTCCATGCTAATACCATCAAAATTAGGCTGATTTAATTTGTATCCCCTAAAACTAGGATACAAATCCTTTAAAGGAATTTTTATTGTTTCCCATTCTCCTGATGTCTTAAATGAATTTATAAATGATGCTCTATCAAATCTGGATTTTTTTATTCTAAATTGATACTCTTTTCCATCACCTTTTATTTTAAGAATGACATGAGTAAACTCAGAGACATCCTTTTCTTTGAAATTATATCTTATGGATGAAAATCCACCATTATTTTCAGTTGTAACATAACCACTGAATACTCCGTGACCTTGATCATTTAGTCTTATGGACCCTTTTGATAATCCACCCATTACACCATCATCGACGACCATCCAGCTACTCAGGATACTGGACTTATTGAAGTCAAAAATAATTGAGTTACTGTTGGCTATAACTAAATAGACTACTAGTAAAAAAGTTAAAGCTTTCATTATTGTTTAATAAATTAATAACAAAATTAAACAAATATTAAAGTAATACATATTCTTTAACAAAAATTTAATTTCCAAAATGTAATAGGGCTTTATTCATTATTATTGTATAATTAAGTTATTCTTACTTTACAATGGATACAAAACCTAATAATATTAAAAAGTTTGGAACTTTTGGGGGTGTTTTTACACCAACCTTGTTAACTATTCTGGGTGTTATTATGTACCTAAGGATGGGTTGGGTTGTAGGAAATGCCGGATTATTAGGTACATGGCTTATCATAATCGTATCATTTTTAATTACTTTGTGTACTGCATTGTCTATGTCTGCAATAACTACCAATATACGGATTGGTGCCGGAGGTGCTTATGCCATAATTTCTCAAGCACTTGGATTAGAAGTTGGTGGAAGTCTGGGAATTCCCAGATACATTTCTCAAGGATTAGCTGTAACCATGTACATTTTTGGTTTTAGAGAAGGTTGGTTAGGTATTTTTCCATATCACGATCCTTTTTTAGTTGATATTGCTGTTTTTTTGTTTCTGTTTTCTATTGCCTACATAAGTGCAAACCTGGCCATAAAAACACAATATGTTATCATGGTGGTCATTATTTTATCCATAGTTTCTATTGTTATTGCGGCTTATAACGGCTCGATGCAAATACCAACTTCAGAAGCTTTAAGTTGGGGCTCTTTTAAAGGCTCTCCCGACAACAATTTTAAAGGCAGTGATTTCTGGATTGTATTTGCCGTTTTCTTTCCTGCTGCCACAGGAATTATGGCTGGAGCCAATATGTCTGGTGAGTTAAAAGATCCTAAAACAAGCATTCCTGTAGGTACGCTTTGGGCAATTGGAGTGAGTTTTGTTATATATATGGCATTGGCTTATTGGTTGGCAAGAACTGCTACTGAAGAAGAACTAGTTACTAATTATAACATCATAATTGAAAAAGCATATTTCGGTCCATTAATTATAGCAGGCGTTTTGGGAGCGACCTTCTCCTCTGCTCTAGCATCTATTGTAGGTTCCTCGCGAATTTTATTTGCTATGGGAGAGCATCAAGTGCTCCCTTACTCAAAATTTTTAGCTGGTCAGAGTGCCAATGGTCAACCACGTAATGCAATGATTGTTACTGGTGTTTTAATTTTTGCTACCATGTTATTAAGGAATATTAATGCAATTGCTCCTTTGGTAACCTTATTCTTCTTGGTAACCTATGCCATGATAAACATTGTGGTTATTATAGAACAGCGACTTGGTTTAATAAGTTACAGACCTTTGTTTAAAGTTCATAAATGGATACCATGGTTTGGATTGATATCTTCTGTTTTTGCCATGTTTATTATTAATCCGATGATTAGCTTAATAACAATCATGATTGTTTTTGTGGTGTATTGGTATTTGTCAAAACAGAATTTAGAAACACCGTTTGAAGATGTACGTTCAGGGTTGTTCGTGTCCTTTGCAGAATGGGCAGCAAAACATACTTGGGGAATGAAAAAAATGCAACAGCGTGCATGGAAACCCAATTTAATGGTTCCTGTTAGAGATGTTGTTGGAGCCAAGGGGAACTTTCAGTTTTTAAGAAACATTGCAAAACCTAAGGGTTCTATCAAACTGTTAGGAATCGAACCGTTTTCTGAAAATAGCAAATTGGTTAAAGAGCTTGATGATTTATCTGAATCCTTTATAAATAAAGGCGTGTTTTCTTCATGGACAGTTATTAATACTGAAGAATTTGCTAAAGGCGTTAACTATGGTAATCAGGCATTAAAAGGAGCGTTTTTTAGGCCAAACATCATCTTTTTAAACCTTCAAGATCATGATGATTTTGAAACTGAAATTCGTCCAGTAATAAAAGAATCTATACGATTAGAAATAGGTATCCTGCTTTATTCCGCTCATCCAACAGCACGATTAGGACAACGAAATACTATTAATGTTTGGGTGAGAGACAGAAAAGATAACTGGAGTTTAGGTTGGGATATTGGTAATTTAGATCTCTCTACTTTAATCGCTTATAAATTAAAGACGAATTGGGATGCAAGAATACGCTTAATAACGGTTATTGATGATGAGACAGAAAAAGAAAATGCCACAAATTTTCTACACTCATTAGTCACGTTAGCTCGTTTGCCAAATACCTTAACAGAAGTTCATGTTGGTGATTTTAGGACTATTATAAAACAAGCGCCTTCAGCTGATATCAATATTTTTGGGATGGAAGAAAACTTAAGTTACCAATTTATTCAGGAAATGACTTTAAGCACCAACAGTTCTTGCTTGTTTGTTAAGGATTCTGGTCATGAAAGTATATTAGCGTAAAAAACTGAATAAGCTTTTCTTATTTTAAGATCGTACTTATTCAGTCTTTTCATTAAACTGTTAGAGTTATAATTGTGTCACAAAGGCTTAGGCAGGCATTTCTTCTTTGTAGCGTTTGTCCATGAATTTTTCAATGATACCAGGCATTTTTTCAAATGCCGCTGCTAATCCATGCGTTTTCCCGGCTTCAAGGAATGAAATATTTTCTCCTTTGCTTACTAAAAAGCCAATAGGTTCTATACCAACTCCTGCACCTCCGCCCATTCCTTGGCCTTTATAAGTTTTAGATTTTCTATCAGCACCTTCGCCTCCACCTGATCCAAATCCCATGCCTACTTTAATGACAGGTACACATTTAAATTCTCCCAATTCAAATTGCTCACCAACTACGGTTTCTGTTTTCGCTTCAGACTTAATAAAGTCTGTAATTTGTCCTAATAATTCTTCAAAATGTAAATCCATAAATTTAAATTTTTAAGGGTTAATAAATACTTTGATTATATCTATTGGTCTGTTTTGTAAACGAACAGCCAATTGATTTCGTCCTTCAAAATTGACATTGAAACCTCCAAGATGATAATTCAAGAATGCAAAGGCCGGATACAATTTCGCATTGGTTATTACATTACCGGTATCAATATTAATTGCAAACTGTTTTACCTTAAATGTTTTTAGGACTTGTAACCCTTGGTTTAAATCAAGGTGTTTTCTACTTTTTGATTTATGTTTTTTTGGTTTTAATTTCTTATCTCGTTTACGCTTATAATATTCGTCAATGGGAAAAAAATAAAAGGTCAGGAAGAAGACCTTTAGTTTGATTCGTATCAAATCATCTTCATGAGGTTCAATATTGACCTTTGCCAGACCTTTTAACTGAATAAAATAATCGTTTGTTCTGGTATTGATAGACAAAATAATTGGCATGAGTAACAAGTATGTTACCAAGATCCCCAATACTATCAATATAATAGCCAATGACATGGCTGCGCAGTTTTTAAGGTAAGAAAATAAAAAAAATTAACAGGTCATGCAATGATATTCGTCATGATTGAATTTTTAATTTTTTGAAGAAATGAAAAGACTGTAAAAAAAGATAATATTTCTATCAACTCTTTACAGTCTTTCTTGAGGATTTCTAATTGCTATTAATCAATAAATATGTCAGTTAGCTATGAATACTTATCTGGGGCTAAATTAATCATAGATTCTATAATATTTCATGACATTTATCATATGTAACATAAATCACATAGTAATATTTTATTTACGATTTTAAAGTTATTTCAGATGTTAAGATATACCTGTTTTCGATGAACTGCATCCATTTATTTAGATATTTTAAATATTATACAAAAAAAAGCAGGTAGAAACTACCTGCTTTTAGGTGTAAGTTCACAGAAATTTAGGTATTAACCCGCTCAGATCCTCAATACTATAAACCTACACTTTATGAATAGCTTTTTCAATTCATCATTTTTATAATTTTAATTGTATACCTAATAAAACCCTAGGCATAAAATTAGGTTGATTTACTGCATCATTGGCATCACTATATGTGAATTGCACATCGTTATTTTGATTGTCGTTTCTTGGATTCACATTATCATTATCAGGGCTATAACTTGTATCATGGCCTTGTAAAGTATTGTTAAAAAAATAGTCCAGACCTGCTGCCGCAACTAAATTAATTTTTGCACTTATAGGAAAATAACTTTCTGCTCCTAAACCAACTCCAAACTGTTTACTGGTTACGTCAAAATCTTCATTACCACCTATATATTTGAAATTTGCTGTATAACTGGAATATCGCGGGCCTAATACCCAATAGGCATCCTCAAGTTCGAACAAGTTACTTGACCATAAAAAATCGAATCTGTAATCAAAAGACTTAGCTTTTTCTTCCGGAACACCATTTGTAGCGTTGTTAATAAATATTCGTCTTGAGTCAGCAGAATTTCCCGCATCCAGTTTATTGTAACCAATCCCAAACCGAATTTGTATTGGTAAACTTTGTAAAGGTTGTAAGGCTGTCGCATTCAATTGAACTGCAAATCCTCGGTTATAACCTGTATTGAGTCCTAAAGCAAAGCCTGAATCCGATTTGTTTGAGCATTTAAAAATTGAATAGTAGCTAAAAAAAGCATAACATAAGTAGACTTAAGTCGCTGCATATAAACATTAGATTTTGGGGTTGTAGTAAATATACGGTGAACTCAATCTTTTTAGGATTTAATGATAAGTCAAGTTTTCGATGAATGACATACCATGTTTTCGATGAATGGTAATTTTTTGTAAAATTCCATTCAACAGATTCTCCTAATACTCACCGATAGATTCAGCATTTTAAAAGCAAAATAATCAAGGATTTGTTGGTATTTCCTGCACTGCTATAACAATTCTATTTATGCTATAACAATTCTATTTAATTGATCAATCCACTAAAAATGGCTACATAGTATAAGCCGGTTATTACAAACACAACTCCTGCAATATTACGCATTACCTTTTCTATTTTCGTTATCCGGTTATAGAATACACCAACTTTACCAGCTGTAAATGCCAATAAATAAGTAAAAAGTATTACCGGTAATCCTGTACCAAAGGCAAAAATGATTGGTAGATACAATCCATTTGCGCTCGATATAGTCATTGGTATGAGCATACCAAAAAACAGAGCTCCACTATAAGGACAAAAAGCCAATGCAAATACGACACCTATTAAAAATGAACCTAATAGTCCTTTATTTTTAAGTTTCTCTGATAATCTTTCAGTAAAATTAAACTTATTTAAGAATTGTATTCTTATTACATTAAGCATGATCAATCCTAGTACAATAAGCAATGGACCTAAAAACTTTTCTCCATTCTGGTTAAAAAATAAAGCGATATGGAATTTACTGGCTCCAAAAAATAGAACTAAACCAATAGCTGTATAACTGAAAGCTCTACCTAAAGAATAAACGATTCCGCTTAAAAATACTTTTCTTTTACTGGTGATATTTTTCGATATAAAAGCAGTTGCAGTAATATTGGTTGCCAAAGGACAAGGGCTTATCGCTGTCATGAGTCCCAATAGAAATGCAGAGATTAAGGGAATGGAATTATTTTCTAGAAGCGATTGAAGGAATTCCATTTAAAGCTTTTCCAATTGTTTTTCTAATTTATTTTTTAGTCGATTCGAAAAGTCTTCCTGCTTTTTACCATAGGTAAATGCAAAAGCTGTTAAGTCTATCTGTTTTTCCTTTTCGCTTCCTATTACATTTAAAAATAAAGATGTTCCCGAGGCTTTGAATTTTTTGGCCAATTCATAGTTTTCATCATCATCAATATTTACAACTTGAAACGTAATGGTTCCATTTTTTAATTCTTCAGCAAAATAAGTGTCTAAGGTATATTTTGTGTTGGCTTCAATAGCTTTGCAGGTTATGCATCTGTTAGTAGTATGAAAATCGTACACCTGAATGGTTTTTGCTTCCACTTTTGTGTCTGATGTTCTGTTCTGTGCTTTTCCTGTGCAAGAGAATAGAATAAGACTAATTAATAACGATGATAAGAGACTGAACTGTTTCATTTTTTTAAGATTTATAAGATTATATTAAATAGATACCCAGAGATGATGATACACAGTGTAACAACTCCGAAGAATATTCCGATTAGTTTAAAGGTCATGACTTTTTTAAGAAGCATTGCTTCAGGTAATGACAATCCGATAACTCCCATCATAAAAGCGATTGCTGTTCCCAAAGGAATTCCTTTTGCAACCAATACCTGAACAATAGGTAAAATTCCAGCTGCGTTCGAGTACATTGGTACCGCAATTATAGTAGCTATTGGCACTGCGAATAGATTGTCCTTGTTCATATACTGTTCAAAGAAACCTTCCGGAATGTAACCATGCATGAGTCCGCCAATTGCAATACCAATAATAACATAAGGAACGACTCCTTTTAAAATGGTAATTACTTCATTCCAGATTACTGGCAGGCGTTGTTTAAATGTTTGATGCTCTAGTTGAAAAATATCCTGTTCGCGTTGTGCATTCGCCAATACTTCTTTTACCCAAGGTGTTAAGAGGCTTTCTAAATTCAGTTTTTGTAAAATAATTCCAGACACCGTCCCTAATAACACCCCACTTAACACATAAATAATAGTAGTTTTTAATCCGAATAAACCAACAAACAAACCAATGGCAACTTCGTTAACTAAAGGAGATGTCACTAAAAAGGCAAATGTTACCCCAAGGGGAATTCCTCCTCGAACAAAGCCAATAAACAAAGGAACTGACGAACACGAGCAAAAGGGTGTTACGACTCCGAAAACACTTGCCATAAGGTATTCCAATCCATAGAGTTTATTTCTGGAAAGGTAATTACGAACGCGATCTATTGGGAAATAACTGTTTACAATTCCCATTAAAAAGATAATTGCAAAAAGTAACAGCAGAATTTTAACTGTATCGTACAAAAAGAAGTTCAATGCTTCAGCTAAATGACTTTCCGGAGTCATTCTAAATACATCAAAAACTAACCAATCTGCAATATCCTGCAACCAATCGAACATAGTTGTGTAGTATCAAATTAAGAACAGCAGCGACCTGAATTACTGGCTGTATCCTCCTTATTTTCATTAGTTTGCAATAATTCCAGTACTTCAGTTTTAGAAGGTACTCTGCCTTTAATAGTTATGACATTATCTATAACCAAGGCAGGTGTTGTCATTACATCGTATTTCATGATTTCCATGATGTCTTCTACCTTTTCTATAGTAGCATCAATGTTATTTTCTGTAACTACATCTTGTACAATGCTAGCCATTGTTTTACATTTTGGACAACCTGTACCTAAAATTTGAATCTTTTTTTTCATTATATATGAATGGGTTTTAGCTTTAATCAAAAAAGTTGGCAAAAAGCGCTTTGGCTTTTGTCCAGTTTTCTTTATTGATACAATACTTTATTTTTGGTGGTTTTAATTCACCTTGAATTAAGCCAGCATTTTTTAATTCCTTTAAATGTTGAGAAATTGTTGATTGTGCTAAAGGAAATACATCTACCAGATCACCGGTAAAACAACATGATTGATTATCAAGATGCTTTAATATGGCTATACGTGTTGGATGGCCAAGAGCTTTAGCTAATCGAGCTAAATCCTCTGTGTTCTCTTTATAATCGATATTTTCTAAACTTCGTTTCATTGCTTATCGCAAATAAACGATTGATATGATGATTACGATATGATTTTTGTCATATTTGAAAATTTTTACGCTAATAATTGTAATTTGCGCCTTCTTAATTATGTGCAAAATTTCAGAAGACATACCAGATACAACACATCAGCATTTCATGCTTTATAAACCTTTTGGCTATTTGAGCCAATTTATAAGTAACTCTAAGGATGAACGTAAAAAACGATTTCTTGGTGAGCTTCACTCCTTCCCTGAAAATTCTATGGCAATTGGCAGATTGGATGAAAATTCGGAAGGCTTATTATTACTAAGTACAGATGGTAAGTTAAGTGCCCTAATAACCGGTCATAACATAGAAAAAGAATACTACGCTCAGGTCAATGGCGATATTACTGATGATGTTATAATTAAAATGCAACAAGGTGTTGAAATTGGATTTAAAGGGATTAAATATGTTACCAATCGATGTGAAGTTAAAAAATTATCAAAAATTCCTGATTTTCCAGAGCGAAGCAAAAAAATAAGAGATGACAGACATGGTCCAACCTCTTGGATATCTGTAACCTTGACTGAGGGTAAGTTCAGGCAGGTACGAAAAATGACAGCGGCTTTTGGATTTCCTACATTAAGGCTTATTAGAGTTAGAATAGGCAATATAAAACTTGGTGACCTTAAAGTTGGTGAAGTTAGATCCCTAAATACTGAGGACTTTAAGATTTAATTATAGATTAATTGTAAAAATCAAAGTAATTTTGTCAACTAAAATTTAGAGTATGGAACAAATTGTTCATAGACTATACGATTATTTAATTTCATTAGGGCTTTCGGAGGTTTTAGCTAAATACTTAAACATGCTGGCCTTGTTGATTGCACTTCTTATAGTGATCTTTATTGTTGATCTAATTGTCAGAAAGATCTTGTTGACTCTGTTTAGCACTTTTGCCGAACGCTCAGAATCCAATTTCGACGATCTTATGGTTACCAATAAGGTTTCTAAGAATGTTGCCCATATTATTCCATTGTTAATTGTAATTGCAATTATTCCTTATGTTTTTATAGACTTTCCGGTCTTCGAGAATTTTATTCTTAAGGCTATGGAAGTTTATGCTGTTATTTTGACTCTGTGGATAGTAAGAAGTTTTTTATATACGTTAAGGGATTACCTGAAAACCTTACCACGATTTAAGGATAAACCAATTGATAGTTATATGCAGGTATTTATGATATTTGCCTGGGTAAGCGGTTTTATCTTTGCATTTGCTGTAATAACCGGAACACCTGTCTGGAAGTTCCTAACGGCATTTGGAGCAGCTTCTGCGGTAACAATCTTAATATTTAAGGACACTATCCTGGGATTTGTGGCCAGCATTCAGGTTTCAATTAATGATATGGTACGCATTGGTGATTGGATCACTTTTGAAAAATATGGAGCAGACGGAGATGTAATTGAGATCAATCTGGCAACTGTTAAAGTTCAGAATTTTGATAAAACCATAACAACTATTCCAACTTATGCTCTTATTTCTGATAGTTTCAAAAACTGGAGAGGAATGACAGACTCTGATGGAAGACGTATTAAACGGGCTTTAATTATTAAGTTAGATAGTATAAAGTATCTTTCTAAAGATGAGGTAGATAAATTAAAAAAGATTGAATTAATTACATCATATCTTGAATCGAAGCAGAATGACATTGAAAAGTATAATTCGTCTAAGAACATTAATAAAGAGTTATTGTTGAATGGCAGAAATTTAACCAATGTTGGTGTTTTTAGAAAATATGTAGATGCCTATATCAATCAGCTTTCAAGTATTAACAAAGATATGACTATTATGGTAAGGCATTTGGCACCAACAACTCAAGGTCTGCCAATTGAAATTTATGCCTTTAGTGTCGATAAACGTTGGGCTAATTACGAATATATTATGGCAGATATCTTTGATCACCTTTTAGCATCGGTTAAGTATTTTGATCTTGAGTTGTTTGAACTGCCTAATCATTCAAGTTTTAGAACCTTAAGCTCTGTTTGAAAATAAGTCCTAATCTTTTACCACAATAATTGTGGCAATAGAACCCGTAGAAAGATTCCATCGGTTTGAAGATACCAAGTTTTCTTTATCGTCATAAACCTGAAATTCAGCAGTATTTGGACCTGATTCTCCCTGATTCAATGCTTGAAAATCTATTTTATTGATCCCTTCTTTTAAATCAAGTTTAAATCCGTTATAGCTTTGTGTCAGAAGAACACTAGGCCTGATAACATCATCATTAAGATAGACCCTGATACGGTCGCCATCCGGATATTCATGATCTCTGTAAAGAACATGTACAAAGACTGATTTGGTATCAAATTGCCCCAGAAACTGGTCACCTTGAAAAGCCGTCCTGCTTTCTTTTTCTTTTTTAGCCCATTTCTCCTCATATATGACTCCCGGATCTATTAAATCGCTATCCTGTATCATTGTAAAGCCTTTAGAGTCTCTATTGTTTAAGTTAAAATCATCTGTATACTTTTTAACAGGTAGTGCTAAGGACTGATCTTTCTTGTCAATCGTCAGTTGTGACCCGTCTTTAATGACTTCAGCGTTTTTATCTGACTCTACTGCCGGAACAGGCGTTGATTGAATTGGTTTATCTGAAATCTGTGCAGAAAGACTAATTACCGATAAAAAGAAATATAATAATGAAAGATTTGATCTCACTTGATAGAATTTAAAGCAATCAAAAATAAAGGTTAAGTTTTATAATTCTCTTTAAATGTTAGTTAAAGTTGAATTAAAACTTATGACTCAGTTTCTAGTTGCTAAGTATCAACAAAAGTGCCAAAAGTGAATTAGATTATAAATTAGGGGAACTATTTTAGTCCTTAGAAGAGAATCCATAAAATAACTGACCAAAAAAGCTCTTAGGCATATTTGTATCATCTTCATAGCCTAACTTGATCTTTCCACCATCCTCAGGGATGTAATTTGTCTTAAAGATATAATCCCAAACACTTAAACTTATTCCAAAATTAACGCCTTTGCTGTCTTTAGGTAAAGCATATGCATGATGGTATAAATGCATGACAGGATTGTTGAACACATATTTAAGAGGTCCATAGGTTAATTTAATATTTGAGTGATTTAAATGTCCAATTGTAATGGCAATAAAATGGACAATATAAGCCTGTTCCGGTTCAAATCCACCAAGCAGCATAACAGCAAACACTTTTAATGGTTTATAAAAAATGTTTTCCATCCAATGATAGCGCAAATGTGCTGCAAATCCCATTTCCTTGACTGAATGATGCACTTTATGAAAACGCCAAAGAAAATTATATCTGTGCAATACCACATGTGTTAGCCATTGTACAAAATCCAATATAATAAAGAAGATGAGTAGTTGGCTCCACATAGAAAATTTTGAAATATCTATGATAGATAAAGATTTTGCAGCAATACCAATGTCGATAAACATTACTTCCAGAAGTTTATAAACCCCACTAATAACGATTGCAAAAATGAAAAAGTTGAAGAACATGTAGAATACATCAAGCCAAAAATCTTTTCGGAAAATAGATTGCTCCTTTCTCCAGGGAAAAAGAATCTCCAGAAACCAAACTATCAAAGAAATGCTTATTAATCCCCAGAAATAATTAGCATACCATGGCACATCAAGAATAATGGAATTCCATGTCCAGTTCAAGGTTCCTACGAATGAATCGATAAAAGCGTAAAAATATTTTTCCATTATCTGATTAATTTGATAAGTTAATCAACAATTAGTTTTTCTTTGATTCTCAAAAATAACTAATGTATCATTATAATTTGTAATCTACTCGTAATATAATCTTATAAAGAAATAAATTTTTCTTATTCATTCTAGTTACAATTTCATTCAATTTTCATTTCTGAATTAATCCTTCTCCTCTATCTATCTGTTAAAGTTTTATTAAATTACTATTATGTAATGCATAGTACTGTAACATTTTAATTTCTGCCTCGTCTATATAATACAAAACAATCAAAAAACACAAAAACATGAGAACTTTAAACAACAATCAAATCACAAGTAAACTGCCAAACAGCAATAGTTATAATTGGAATACTAAAAGACGCTTCAGATAAGCAAAGACAAAAAACATCAATCAAAATCAATCAAAAAACGAACAGATCATGAGAACTTTAGACAGCAATCAAGTTACAAGCAAGAACCCAAATTCAAATAGCTACAAATGGAATACTAAAAGACGTTTCAGATAGACATTTATTGAATTAGTTAGTTAAAAAAAACCCAGCGACTTCGCTGGGTTTTTAAATTTAAGATACTTTAATACTCTGTATCGGTTTTTTCTTGGCTTCGTCTCTTTTTGGTAAGGCTACTTTCAAAATACCATCGGTATAATTTGCTGAGATCTTTTCAGTCTCAACAGTTTTAGGTAATTTGAAGGTACGCTTGAAAGACGAATAACCGAATTCTCTTCTGGTATAATTCTTATCCTCAAATTCTTTATCTTCTTTTGTTTCTGCAGATATAGATAATATTTGGTTATCTATATTGATTTCAAAATCAGATTTTTTTAATCCTGGAACAGCCATTTCTACGATATAGTTATCATCATGTTCAATAACATTCACTGCAGGAAGGCTAATTCCGGTATTGAAGTTAGGTAAAAACTCCGATCCAAAATTGTTGTTCAATATATCATCTACCCAAGATGTTAAATTAGGTAGTGATGTGAATCCTACTTCTGAAGATTCATCTTTTCTTTTTCTTGTTGGGATTAAACCAGTCATAATAAATAAATTTAAGTTAAACTTCATTTTCAATTATAACTCAGCAAATTAAATACCAGTTTAATTTTCATGCTAAAATTTCATGAAACATGACAAAATTTCAGTTAACTCACTAGTTAATAAGTTATTATGACATGTTCTGTCTATTTACATATACTTGAAAACTCACTAAAATATTATGACATCATTTTTTAAAATTCCTCAACCCAAGGTGCACCAGCTGCTTTCAGATCAACAAGGAGAGCCGTTAATTCACCTGTTTTCAAATCATCCAGTTTCTTCCTTATCAATTCTAATCTCTTTTTAGACAAATTAAAGGCAGCAATATGATTTTCTGTTGGACCATAGGTCGAATTCCTTAATATAGAAGCAAATCTTCCACCATAGCTATTAGGAGTAGGATTGGAACTCTCTCCAATTTCAGCCTTTGTTTTATCACCCGACAATTCCTTATCTATATCCAGGAGTTTCTCCCTGACCAGATGCAAGCGTTTAAATAATTCTTTTTTCGGATTATCAGCTTTGTTAAGAGCATTCTCCATTGCACCAATTAGCTTCAAACTATTTGAATATTTTAAATTTGTTGCTGTAAGATCCTGTGCAAATGAAATATATTCTTCCCTAAACGCATCTATCTCCTCATAAGATTTCCCTTTAAGGGCACCTTCCTTTAAAGGAACAACTTCAAACGGCTGTGGCTGCGTCAGGATATCCAGATTGCCATCTATTTTTTTTGCCAAGGTTACAGTGTATTTACCCGGAGTTGCCAAAGTACGTCTGCTTTTCGGACTTTTCCCGTTGAGTTTTTCACCTGATTTATCAGGGTAATCTAATTTCCAATTGATCCTGTTGAATCCTTTTTTGTTAGGTCCATCTACTGTATTGACCACATTTCCATTGTTATCTTTTATGATCAAAACAATCTTAGGATCCTGCTGTCTTTTTTCAGATTCTAATTTATCCCATCCCGGGAAATCGGTATTTTTTGATTCCTTTTCATATTCCTGTCTGGTTTCTTTTATAGACTTTAATTTTTCTTTTAAGTAATAAGTGAAATTAGCTCCGTAAGGAGGATTTTTAGCCTTGTAGAAATTATCTCCCTGACCATAGACATCAGATTTCTGAATATACCAATAAGCCGGCTTAACCCTGAATAAATTTGCGTCTTTTTGGAGCATGGAGCTATCAAACTCCCTAATTGCAGAGATATCATCCAGCACATAAAATCCGCGTCCAAATGAAGCAGCTACAAGATCATCTTCTCGTCGTTGAATCGTAATATCTCTAAAAGATATGGTTGGCAGACCACCATTTAACTTAGTCCAGTTAATTCCGCCATTTGCAGTCATAAAGATTCCAAATTCTGTAGCAGCAAACAACAGGTCTTTTTTAATATGATCCTGAACTAAACGCCATGTCAATAGCCTATCAGGAAGATCACCATTTATATTTGTCCATGTTTTACCTTTATTAGTGCTTTTTAATAAATATGGTTTGTAGTCACCGTTTTTGTGATTATCCAAAGCTGCATAAACAACATTGGCATCAAATAGATCAGCCCTTACATCATTTACAAAAGGCGTGTTAGGAATTCCTTTGATAGTTTCCAATTCTACTTTTTTCCATGATTGCCCACCATTTTCTGTAATCTGTATAATTCCGTCATCAGTTCCTGCATAGATCAATCCTTCCTGTTTTGGAGATTCTGCCAGAGACGTAATAGTATTATAATTGGACATGGCATACACATCCCATGCATTATCCCAACTTTGTTGTTTACCCAAAATAGGTAGGGTAATTCTATCCTGATTTCGAGTAAGGTCATTAGAAATTGGTTTCCATGCATCTCCTCTATTATCTGAACGCCAAACACGTTGTGAGGCAAAATAAAGTCTGGTAGGATTATGCGGACTTACCAAAATTGGCGCATCCCAGTTAAATCGTTCATAAGGTTCTCCCTCTCTTGACTGAGGCTGAATAAAGACGCTTTCTCCCGTTGTTTGATCTACTCTCCATAATACACCTTCCTGAAATTCACCATAAGTAATTTTAGGATTTCCGGGCTCTACGGCAGATTGATGGCCATCAGCTCCCAAGGTTTTCCACCAGTCTGCATTCGTAATTCCTGCAGAACTAATAGTTTGTGATGGGCCACCATGAGAACCATTGTCCTGAGTTCCGCCATAGATATTATAAAAAGGTTCTGAGTCATCCACAGCAACCTTATAATATTGTGTAATTGGCAAATTGCTTATATATTTCCAGGACTTCGTGTGGTCAAACGATTCATAAAGTCCACCATCGGTGCCAAACAAAACATAATTAGGATCTGAACTTTTAAATGCCATGGCATGACTGTCAACATGCTTGTTTTTTTCATTCATGTATTTAAATGTCTTTCCATGGTCCTTTGAAATCTGTACTGTGTTGCTCATTAAATACAAGGTGCCTTCATGATGAGGGGATGCATATAATTCCTGATAATAATGAGGTCCTGTTCCTCCAGAAATAGCATCTGATTGTTTAGTCCAGGATTCACCTTTATTTTCAGAAATGTAAAGGCCGCCTTTCCGCCTGTCTAATTCAATTGCAGCATAAATGATGTCAGAATTAAAAGAGGAAATAGCCAGACCAATTTTACCAAGATTGGAGGAAGGTATTCCCTTGGATAACTTTTCCCAGGTTTCACCACCATCTGTACTTTTATGAATTCCAGATCCGGGACCACCTCCTAAATAACTTGCCACAGTTCTGTGACGATCCCAGGTTGCGGCATATAATATATCGGCGTTTTTAGAATCTATTAAAAGGTCAGTTGCTCCGGTCCATTCTCCGTCTCCTAATTTCTTAGTCCATGTTTTACCTCCGTCTGAAGATTTATAAACACCACGTTCACCTCCTTTACTCCAAAGTGGCCCTTGAGCTGCAACCCAAATAATATCTGCATTTTCGGGATGTACTATTATTTTTGAAATATGTTCCGAATTTTTAAGTCCCATATTTTTCCAGCTTTTTCCATCGTCTTCACTCTTATAAATACCATCTCCAAATCCTACATGCCTTCCTCCTACATTTTCACCGGTTCCAACCCAAAGTTTATGCGAATTATTAGGATCAATAGCAATACAGCCAATCGAGTAACTTGATTGACCATCAAATATTGATGACCATGTGGTTCCTGAATTTTCAGTTTTCCAAACTCCTCCTGAACCTACTGCAACATACCATGTATTTTCACTTTCGGGATGAACAGCAATATCAGCAATTCTTCCTGATACAAATGCAGGACCAAGACTTCGGAATTTGAGCCCGTTGAAAATAGTGTCTTTTTTAATAGATTGAGCATGTAATGGCATTATCATACAAACCAGACAAAACCATTGTAAAGTTGTTTTAATAAAATTGTTCATTTTATTTAATTTTATAATTAATTAAAGAAAGGTTAGGTATACTAATTTGAAGGCTTCAAAACTATATATGAATAACAGAGATCATTGTTATTTCATTGTGCATAAAGATAAACAAGAACATTAATAATCCAATAATTGCTTTAAAGCAATTTCAAATTTGTTCTTCGACAAATATTGTTGTTCCAGCTGACTTGCAAAAGGAATAGGTGTTTCCATACTGGCCACTCGTTTTACCGGAGCATCCAAATCTTCAAAACAATTTTCCATTATAAGTGCTGAAATATCACTGGCTATTCCACCGAACAAGGAATCTTCCTGCAATATGATTGCTTTTCCTGTTTTACTAACAGAATTAAATATCGTCTCCGTATCCAACGGCTGAAGTGTTCTTAAGTCTATTAGATCTGCATTAATAGATGGATTATTATTTAAAGTTTCTATGGCCCAATGCACCGCAGCACCATAAGCTATAATTGAAATATCATTTCCTTCAGATAATATTGAGGCTTTCCCAAAAGGTAAGGTGTAATAATCTTTGGGTACGTTTTGCCGGATGCTTCTATATAGAGCTTTATGCTCAAAGAACAAGACTGGATTAGGATCATTTATAGCAGTAGCCAATAATCCTTTAGCATCATAAGGAAATGCAGGATAAACAACTTTTAATCCCGGAGTTTTTGTAAACCAGGCTTCATTTGTCTGGGAATGAAAAGGTCCCGCAGCTACTCCTGCTCCACAAGGCATTCTTACCACTACATCAGCTTCTTGCTCCCATCTGTAATGTGATTTGGCTAAGTAGTTGACTATGGGATTGAATCCCGAAGTCACAAAATCTGAGAATTGCATTTCAACAACACTTTTAATGCCGGCAATAGAGAGACCCATGGCAGCTTCAACAATAGCAGATTCGCAAATAGGAGTATTCCTGACTCTATCCTTTCCAAATTGTTCCAGGAATCCCTCGGTTATTTTAAAAACGCCTCCATATTCTGCAATGTCCTGACCCATGATTACCATATCTTCATGTCGTTCCATACTTTGTTTGAGGCCTTCGGAAATAGCATCGATCAACCTAATTTCTTTTACATCTGAATTTGATTCAATATGTTGATATTCAAATGGTTTATATACATCATTTAATTCTATAGTTTTATCCGGAGCAATAGCTTCTTCATCAAAAGCAATCCTAAGATTTTCATTTAATTCATGAACAATCTCAGTCTTTATTTCCACCTCCATTTCTTCGGTTAGTAAACCTTTATTCTTTAAGAAAAACTGATAATTTTCAATAGGATCTTTTTTGCCCCAGTAATCGAGAAGATCAGTAGGCACGTACTTTGTACCACTTGCTTCCTCGTGCCCATGCATTCTAAATGTTTTAAATTCAATTAAAACCGGTCGTGGATTTTGCCTGACATCTTCTGCAATTTTGCTCATCTTAGAGTATACTTCAAGAATGTTGTTGCCGTCTAAAATATGGGTCTCCATACCATAGCCTTTACCTCTATCGGCCAAATGCTCACACTTATATTGTTCATTGGTAGGTGTTGATAATCCATATCCATTGTTTTCTATGCAGAACAAGACCGGAAGTTCCCAAACAGAAGCAATATTTAAAGCTTCATGAAAGTCTCCTTCACTGGTTCCTCCTTCACCCGTAAAAACAACTGTAACTTCACCTTTATTTTTGAGCTTGCTTGCAAGTGCAATACCATCCGCTACTCCTAGTTGAGGGCCTAAATGGGAAATCATGCCAACTATTTTAAATTCTTGTGTTCCAAAATGGAAGCTTCTGTCACGCCCCTTAGTAAATCCTTGAGCCTTTCCCTGCCACTGACTGAATAATCTGTGCAATGGGATTTCACGAGTTGTGAAAACCCCTAAATTCCTATGCATTGGTAAAATATATTCATTTTTTTCTAAAGCCATGGTCACACCTACAGCTATAGCCTCTTGACCAATACCGGCAAACCATTTACTTATTTTACCTTGCCTAAGTAAAATGAGCATCTTCTCTTCTATAAGCCTGGGTTTAAGAATATTCTTATAAAGCAGTATTAATGTTTCATCATCCAGATCATAGTCATTATAGTTGATGTCACTGTTTGAGAATATTTCCGTACTCATAAAAAATAGGTTTATCAAATGTAAATAAATTTTAAAATCTAAATACTTATTCAGTCAATATTTCAATTTAAATCTCTATTCCATTTTTGGTTTGCCCTCTGATTTGTTCTGGTAATTTCGTTACATTTGTAGTTTACTTTAATATAATATCTTATGAATAGTATTCCAAGTGTAAATCTTAAGGATTTTCTTTCCGAAGATCTTGTGCGAAAGCAAAAGTTTGTAGATGAAATTGGGAAAGCTTATGAAGAAATTGGATTTGTAGCATTAAAAGGTCATTTTTTAAGTGATAATTTAGTGAACAATCTATATACAGAAATAAAGAATTTTTTTGACCTACCATTGGAAACAAAGAAAAAATACGAAATTGATGGTTTAGGAGGTCAAAGAGGTTATACATCATTTGGTAAAGAACATGCAAAGGGAAGAAAAGAAGGAGATTTAAAGGAGTTCTGGCATTTTGGTCAATACGTAGAAAATGATCCTAAATTAGATGCGGAGTATCCAAAAAATGTAGAGGTAAAGGAATTACCTGGATTCAATGAAGTTGGTAAGGAAACATATAGAATGCTTGAGAAAACTGCTAAACATGTACTTCGAGCATTGGCACTATACTTAGGATTGAAAGAAACGTATTTTGATAAATACATTAAGAACGGGAATTCCATTTTAAGACCAATCCACTACCCTCCAATAACCAGCGAACCAAAAAAGGCAGAAAGAGCAGCAGCTCATGGTGACATAAACTTAATTACCCTTTTAATGGGTGCTCAAGGAAGAGGATTGCAAGTGAAAAACCATAAAGGTGAATGGATCGACGCCATTGCACAACCTGATGAACTCATGATAAATGTTGGTGATATGCTATCAAGACATACTAATAATAAATTAAAATCCACTATTCACAGGGTGGTTAACCCACCTAAAGAATCATGGGGCACTTCAAGATATTCAATACCATTTTTTATGCATCCTATAAGTGATATGAAATTAGATGTGTTAGATATTTGTATAGATGATAAACGTCCAAAAAAATATAAGGATATTTCAGCCGGTGAATTCTTAAATCAACGTTTGATCGAACTGGGTTTGATCAAGAAATAATAAGCTAAAATGGATTTAAAAGATCAACTCAAAGGTTTATTTCCTGATCATGTTACATCAGAATCAAACGATACAATAGATAAATCTTCAGATATTTGGATGCAAGATGAGCCAATAATCTGTAAATATGAAAAGCGAAAAGGAAAGCCAATTACTATTTTGGAAGGTTATACTGGAGCTACAGAAGATTTTAAAGTATTAGCTAAAGAACTCAAGACCAAGTTGAGTGTTGGAGGCAGCTTTAAAGATGATAAAATTATTATTCAAGGAGATTTTCGAGATAAGATCATGAATATGCTAAAAGAAAAAGGATTTAAAGTTAAGCGTGTTGGAGGATAATTATGGAAAAACAAATACTTCATATTACAAACGGCAGCGTTTTAACAAATTATCTTAAAGAGCTTGATATTCCTGGGGTTTACCTTACCTGGGAAGAAATGTTATGTGAAGGGCCTACTGTTGCAGGAATAGATTCGGATGATTTCTTTAATTTACGAAAGTCGTTTTTAAAAGATGTTTATAACATTGAAATTGATGAAAAAGAATATAAAAAGGAATTAGGTAAATTGGATCATACTGACAGGTATTCTGAAATTATTCTCTGGTTTGAATACGATCTGTTTTGTCATATTAACTTAATAGCTGTCATAAATCTATTGCATCAAAGAGAAATTGATCTACCACTTTATTTGGTCTGTAGTGGAAGAGTCGAAGGAGAAAAAAATTTAAAAGGCCTTGCAGAGTTAAGCACAGATCAGCTGCTCAGCCACTACGAGAATAAAATCGAGTTAAATTCTGAAGACCTTGATATTGCTATTGCACTTTGGAGGACCTATTGTGGGAAAGACCATAATATTTTTAAACCTTATATCGTTAAACCTTCCTCTTTCCCCTATTTAAGTAATTGTTTAAAGGCGCATTTAAAACGATTTCCAGATTCAAAAAACGGACTTAACACTCTGGAAAAGAACATACTTGAAATTGTAAAGACCAGCGAAATTAAATCCAGGCATCATTTGCTGGGATACGCTCTTAATTATCAGGGATATTATGGATTTGGAGATATTCAATTTGAACGGCTTATCAATAATCTTTCTATATTTTTTAACGAAACTGAAGATAGTTTATCATTGAATAGAAAAGGACACGAAGCATTGATCAATCAACAAAATTTTGCATCAGAATTAAATAATAATATCGATTATGGAGGTGTGAACAGATTGGACTTTCAATTTAACTCAGATGAAAACAAACTCATAAAAACTATATAAATGCCTATTAAAGAATCAGAACTTATCCTTAATCCCGATGGTAGTATCTATCATCTAAACCTAAAGCCGGAGAACATATCTAATACCTTACTTTTTGTTGGCGACCAAGATCGGGTTGAAAAAATAACAAAGCATTTCGATACTATAGAATTCTCAACTCAAAAAAGAGAATTTAAGACCCAGACAGGAACATATAAAGGAAAGCGTTTAACTGTTATATCAACCGGAATTGGTCCGGATAATATTGATATTGTCATTAATGAATTGGATGCCCTGGTCAATATTGATTTAAAAACCAGAAAGAAAAAAGAGAAATTAACCTGCCTTAACATAATACGAATAGGAACATCCGGTTCCTTGCAAAAAGAGGTACCCGTTGATTCTTTTGTAATTGGTACGCATGGTTTGGATTTAAACGGGATGCTTCACTTTTATCAAATTGACAGCATATGTAAACCGGAAATAGAAGATGAATTTGTTAGGCACACAAATTGGGGCCCTAAAAAAGCGAAACCTATAATAATAGATAACAGCAAGGAATTAGAAAAAATATTTGACAGTGATCAGGTTTATAAAGGTTTAACTGCAACAGCAGGAGGGTTTTATGGCCCGCAAGGTCGTGTATTGCGATTACCTCTTCAAGATCCAGATCTTAATAAAAAAATGGATTCTTTTAATTTTCACGGTTTTAAAATTACAAATTTTGAGATGGAAACTTCTGTTATTTACGGTCTGTCAAAACTTTTGGGACACAAAGCATTGTCTTTAAATGCTATAATTGCTAATAGAGTAACTGGCAATTTTAGTAAGGATACACAAAAAACTATAGAGCGACTCATTGAATATACACTTGGTAAAATTACTGAAACAGATTTAATTTAATGAAAACTATTACTATAGGCGGAGTTCCTGAGCATTTTAATCTGGCATGGTATCTAACCTTGAAAAACG
The DNA here is from genome assembly GCA_963722665.1 of uncultured Flavobacteriaceae bacterium. Lineage (GTDB taxonomy): Bacteria > Bacteroidota > Bacteroidia > Flavobacteriales > Flavobacteriaceae > Site-B1. The sequence goes on along the minus strand of CAVRNW010000013.1, from coordinate 79,907 downwards.
GTGAATATAAAGTTAAGGATATTAATTTACGATGGAAGGATTATTACGGCGGCACAGGTGCCATGTGCAAAGCTCTCAGGAATGAAGAAATTGATCTGGCTGTCGTTCTCACAGAAGGTATAATTACCGATATTATAGCAGGTAACAACAGTAAAATTATCCAAACTTTCGTAAGTTCACCTTTGATCTGGGGAATTCATGTTGCTAATGATTCACCTTATAAAACAATAAGTGAGCTTAAAGGGAAAAAGGCAGCCATAAGCAGATTTGGTTCAGGCTCACATTTGATGGCTTATATAAATGCTGAGAATAACCATTGGGATATGGAAAAGGATCTACAATTTGAAGTTGTAGGGAATCTTGAAGGTGCCGTGGAAGGATTAACCAGTAAGAAAGCTGATTACTTTTTATGGGAGAAATTCACTACGAAACCACTAGTTGACTCAGGTGTTTTTAGAAGAATAGGTAATTGTCCTTCACCCTGGCCATGTTTTGTAATTGCAGGACGAAATGATTTTCTACAAAATAATCCTGACACAGTTAAAACTATCCTTGAAATTATTAATAATACTACAAGTGAATTTAAAAGTATACCCAGCATTGACAGAACAATAGCTAACAGATATGATCAAAAGCTTGAAGATGTTCAGGAATGGTTAAGTTTAACGGAATGGTCCCAGGAATTAATTGATGAAAAGACCATAATGAATGTTCAAGATAAATTATTGGCTTTAGACATTATTCCAAGAAAACTACCCTACAGGGAATTAATAAAAATATATTAGTACTAAACTCACAATAATTGACCATTTAACCCTTAAATCTGTATTTTATCGATTTGTTTATTTGCGAGTCTCATAATTTTTTGTTAATATTGCCCAGCTATTAATTATTTACCCAAATAAATAGAATGCTTATGTTTTTAACTATTACTTTAATTACTTCAGGGCTTATCGCCATCAATTTTTTATTGTTGATATTTAGTTGTAACAAGACTACAAAGAAACCAGTTGCTCAAAAAACTGAAAATGTTCGAGTTATTTATAACGAATAGAATTGTTGAGAATACTGCAAGGGAACTAGCTCCTACAGGAAGTTAATAGTATATAACTATTCACAGATTTCAAGATGCTTATTTTAATACTTGTCCATTCTTCAATAAGAACAGGATAAACATATCCATATCCAAAATCTTTATCAAGAGTTACCATACCTTTAAAGGTTAAAACATCTCCAAGTTTTACAGTATCAGTTGTTGAAATTGTAATTTCTGTTTTGTCTTTAAAACTAGTACCATCTTTCAAGTGAACCCAATTCCTGTTTAAAATATTCTTATTTACTTTAACAACTTTACCCTTTATTACTATTTCCTTATTTGAAAACGATTCAGTATCCGAAAGAAGTTTCTCAACACTTGTTCCATTCCCGGGTTGCTGAATAATTTCCGGTACATCAGGTGTGACAATATTTTGGGTATTACCGAGAATAATTTTGTTGGGATCTTTCTTAAAAAATGTGTCAAGAAACCAAACGGTTTCAAAGGTTTTATTTAATTCTTTGCTCTCAAAATTTACCATTTTCATTCCTCCCTTATAATAATATTCTTTTCCAATTTCAATTTCGGATTTAGGTATTGCAACCCAATATTCCTCATTATTTTCAGATACCTTAACATACGTGTACATTCCTGCATTCTGAATTTCTTTTGCAATTACCTTATGTGTGTCATCATTGGTTTTTAACGTTTTCTCAGTATTTATTGATTGATATTGACCAGAATCTTTACAGCCATTCACCATAAAAATTATTACCAGAGAAAAAATATTTATAACTATACTTCTATTCATTATTTAGTTTTTTAATTTCATCAAAATTAAGAATATTAATTTCAAAATAGCATGATAATAATCACCATTTTATTTCTTTCAAACCATTATCCTCCAACCATTTATTGGCAGTGCTAAAATGTTTGTTTCCAAACCATAATCCCCTGTTTGCACTTAAAGGGGATGGATGTCCGGATGTTAATACCAAATGTTTAGACCTGTCTATTAACTTCATCTTGCTTTTAGCAAAGCCACCCCAAAGTAAAAAAACGACCTTTTCTTTATTATTACTAATTGATTTTATAACAGAATCTGTAAATATTTCCCATCCTTTTTTTTGATGACTTCCTGCCTGATGTGCTCTTACAGTAAGTGTAGCATTAAGAAGTAAAACTCCCTGATCTGCCCATTTCTCCAGATTACCACTTATAGGATATGGAATTCCCATATCATCTTCTATTTCCTTGAATATATTAATTAATGAAGGTGGATGAGGAATTCCTTCATTAACCGAAAAACATAAACCGTTAGCCTGCCCAATTCCATGATAAGGGTCCTGCCCTATTATTACAACCTTCACATCCTTAAAATGACAATGTTCAAATGCATTGAATATCTGTTTTCCCGGTGGAAAACATTTATAATCTGCATACTCTTTTTTAACAAATTCTGTTAGATCTTTAAAATAAGGTTTTTCAAACTCATCTTGTAAATAAGGTTTCCAGCTTGAGTGTATATTTACATTCATTAATATATGTACTTTTGTTAAGCTAAAATAGCACAATTTTTAAAATGATATCTATTCATAAAAAAACTTTAAAAGACATTGAATTCTATACGGTTTTAGAACAGGTTAGCGAATTTTGTGTAACCGATTTGGGTAAAAACAGTGTATTGAATATTGAACCCTTTGCGTTAAAGGAAGATATTGTTGTGGCCTTAAATCAAACAAATGAGTATTTGGCTTCTTTTGATAATAATAACCGAATTCCGAATCATAGGTTTGAGCCTGTAACTAAGGAACTCAAACTGCTGAAAATAGAAAACACCTATCTGGAAGCAAATAGTTTACAAAAACTAGTGTCCATTTCTTTAACGGTTAACAGTATTGTATCCTTTTTAAGCAAATTCAAGGAATACTATCCCGTATTATATCAAAATGCCTCCAAAATAGAACTTACGACAGTGATTATTGAAAAAATCGATGCTATTCTGGATAGGTTTGGAGACATTAAAGATAGTGCCTCACCTCTATTAGGTCAGCTTAGAAAATCGATAAATAAAATAAAAGGCCAGATAAACCAGAGTTTTTCAACTGCCCTGCACACCTGTCAAAATAAGGAATATCTTGATGATATTCAGGAATCTGTTGTCGACAATAAAAGAGTTCTTGCCGTTAAATCCATGTATCGCCGCAAAGTAAAAGGTTCCATAATGGGAAGCAGCAAAACAGGAAGTATAGTTTATATTGAACCAGAGGCAACTACCAAATTCACAAGAGAACTGAACAATCTGGAGTATGAGGAACAGGAAGAAGTCATTAGAATTCTGAAAGAGATAACCAATTTCATTCGTCCATACTATAATTTGCTGGATCAATATCAAAACTATTTAATGACCATTGATGTACTATTTGCAAAGGCAAAATATGCAAGGTCATTAAATGCAATTCTTCCGGAAATATCAGAAGATAGAAGTTTGTATCTTCATGATGCTTACCATCCACTTCTATATTTAAACAATTTAGACCTAAATAAACCCACATTTCCACAAACTATAGAACTTAACGATAAAAGTAGGATCATTGTCATTTCAGGACCCAATGCTGGAGGAAAAAGTATAACCTTAAAAACAGTTGGCTTGCTGCAGGTTATGGTACAAAGCGGTTTACTGATTCCGGTGCATGAACGAAGCAGAGTTTGCATTTTTGATAGGATATTAAGTGATATAGGTGATAACCAGTCTATTGAAAATCATTTGAGCACATACAGTTACAGGCTTAAACAAATGAATTACTTTTTAAAGAAGTGTAATGACAGGACCTTATTTTTAATTGATGAATTTGGTACAGGAAGTGATCCTGAATTAGGAGGAGCCCTGGCAGAAACTTTTCTGGAAGTGTTTTATGAACGTGAGGCGTATGGAATCATCACTACACATTATTCCAATTTAAAGATGCTGGCCAATGAGTTACCCTATATTTTAAATGCGAACATGCTATTTGATAACAGAAGTTTAGAACCTGTTTTTAAACTGGCCTTAGGACAAGCCGGCAGCTCGTTTACATTTGAAGTCGCTCAAAAAAATGGTATTCCATATAGCCTGATAAATAAAGCCAAAAAGAAAATAGAACGCAGCAAGGTTCGCTTTGATGCTACCATTGCAAAACTTCAGAAAGAAAGATTTAAATTGGAAAAAACAGAACGTTCACTAAAAGTAAACGAACAGAAAAAATTAAATGAGACCGAAAAATTAGAAGAGATAAATATTAAGATCCAAAGAAAATTGGAAAGCTATCAGGAATTATATGACAGTAATCAACGATTGATTTATCTGGGGCAAAAGGTAAATGATATTGCTGAAAAATATTTTGATAATAAAGGTAAAAGAGAACTTATGTCTGAATTATTCCGAATTGTTCAGATTGAAAATTCCAAGCGAAAAAAAGTATCTGTCAAACAAAAGAAAATACAAAAAGATCAGGAAACAAAAGTAAAAAAAGAAGCTGATAGAAAAGTAGTGGTCATTAGAAAAAAGAAAAAGGAAGCTAAAAAGAAAGAGAAGATAATTGAAAGACCTAAACAGATCTTAAAAATTGGAGACAAGGTTAGAATGCTGGACGGAAGAGCTGTTGGAAGCATTGATATCATTGAGAAAAATAAAGCTATTGTAAATTATGGCATGTTTACGACCAATGTGAATATTGATCTGCTTGAGTTAGTAGAAGCTTCAAAATAATATGATAAACATCCCAGACAACAAACAGCTTATTTTATTTGACGGAGTTTGTAACCTTTGTAACAGCTCTGTTCAATTTATTATCAGGAATGATAAAAAGGATACTTTCTTATTTGCTCCCTTACAAGGTAATACTGCTAAAGAGATAATTAAAACTTATAATATTGATACTTCAAAAACAGATTCCATCCTCCTCTATTCCAAAAAATACGGCTTGTCAACAAAGTCCACAGCTGCTTTAAAAATAGCAAAGCAATTACGAATGCCAATTAATTTTCTAGTAGTATTTTTTGTGATCCCAAGGTTTATAAGAAACTGGATCTACGATCTGATTGCACAAAAAAGGTATGATTGGTTTGGAAAGAAAAATGAATGCATGATTCCAACCAAGGAACTAAGATCGAAATTTTTAGAATAAAAAAAGTCTGGACGGTAATCCAGACTTTTAATTAACACTAAATTTGAATAAATTAAATAATAAATTGCTTAACACCTTTTTTCTCACCAAAAATGATTTCTATATAATACGTTCCTTTTTCTAAAAAAGAAATGTTTAATGTATCTCCTATTATTATTCTAGCATTTGCAGAGAATATTTGTTGTTCATCTTTATTGTAAATATTAATAAAATCGATCTGTTCAACCGAATTAAATGTTATATTTTTAAAGATAGCATCCACTTTAATATCGAGTATTCCCAATTCCTTATTGCTATTGTCATTATGACTGACTTCAGTAGTACTGATTCGTTTAGAATCTTTTTTAATTTTATTATCATTTGCATTGGAAAATGAAAAGGATAATAATAAAACAAGAAGTACTAATTTTTTCATACTTCAAATTTAAACTGAGAAGATTTAATAATATAATTATACCGATATAAGACCCAAATACTTGATTAACAACTTATAAATGTTAAAATAATCGATAAAAGATACAGGTTTTGAAGAGTATTGAATTAAATGATCGATTGCTACTTATTGATCACAAAACGAATTATTTAAGATTTTTTAATATGAATTCCACTTTGGTGTTGGTGTTACTATTGTGTTTGTAGGAATCTGTTATATGCTTGGCTTTTATCGCAAGACCAAGTGCTTGTAAAGATTTCAACTGGCTTAAATATTCCAGAGATACCTTACCGGCAAGTAACAAGCTTAGGTCCTGACCTTTTTCATATAGATCATATACTTTTTTAAGTCCGCTCAAGTATAAATAATCTTTTGTAAAGCCTCCACCACGGTGAACCCTTACCGTAATCTTAAAAGCAGTTTCCTTATCCAGATCATAACCATTATAAAGCATCCTGAAAGTTCCGGAAAATGAATATCCCTTTGCCAGACTATCTACCGCTATTACCCTGTAGGCTAATTCCTTTAAACGTTTAATGGTGAGACTATTGCTCATGTATTCTGAAAAAACGGCTAATCCTTCTTGTGTTTCCACATTATTAGGAAAACCGTGAGAAAATATCTTTAATGGTTGTAATAGGCCATTCATGGTAGTTACCATATGCACTCCTATTTCATGATTTGTCAGAATCGCGATTTGATTTTCCGAGAACTGATGATTTACATTAAGCACCAAGGTCTGAATGTTGTTTAACACCATGGCAATGGCAGACATTTTATCTGAATGCTTTATGGCATAAGTAAAATCATATCTTTTTGAATAGTCCCTGAATAATTGTTCAGTCTCTTCAACATTGAATTTCGGCCTAAACTGATCCAGATTATCATGCTCATCTTTATAATGCAATATAAATTTTGCGTTCTCAACATCTTTTTCTGTAGGCGTACCAAAAGAATGCAGACTATTATAATAGAACTTTTTTCCTTCGCCAATAGTTTCAATGCACTGAATTAACCCTGAATAGTCATAAATAATGTCCTCATAGAGCTGTCTGATCTCTTCATTTTCAATTTGCTCTATTGGTTGTGTGAACAATTCCCGGTGAAGTTTGAATTTATCAAAATCAATTCCGGGATACTCAAAAACAGGATCGGTAAGGTATTTTGAAGCAAAGAACTTTACTTTTTCTTCTTCTATATTTATAGGATTGACATAACTCAACAGTTCAATTTTTCTTACCAACTCATCTATTCGACGATCAATTTGGAATAATGCCTTTTGTTCTATTTCAACCTTACTCATCTATTTGTACTTCTTATAAAAATTATTAGCGTGGTCGATCATTCTGGTTCTTAATTGTTCTTCAACCGCAGCAACCACTTCCGGATATATAATTTGATTTAGCTCATCACAATATACCTTTGCAATTTCAGTTGCCAAAACTAAGGTATTTTTGAAGTTTTTGGTAATATATCTTAAAAAATAACCATTGCCGAAAAAGGTGTTATTAATGGCTGCAGTAGATTTAATACCATGTGGCAACTTTATTTCTGACAGACCTTGCCGCCACGATTCTATTTCATCTCCAAACCTGTCATTATCTATATTGCTTGTCCCTAAATTCCAGGTTGGTACTTCCCTGTCCCAACGCTGCCAGTTATAACTATGCATATCATAAACAATACAACAACCAAATTTACTTTCTAATTTTACTATTAAAGCATGCGTAACTTTAAAGAAATCTTTATGTTTAGCCATTGAGATCATTTTTTCTTCCTCACTCAATGGTTCTTTCCAAAGTTGTTTTCCCCAGGCTGTTTCAAAAACTGCCTCTTCCGGGAATCTGTTTAGATCATATTCGAATCTGGAATCACGACCTGCAATTAAGAATAGGATGCGAAATGACCATATTCTTGGTTTCCGGATCTTCCTCATACCAGCGTTCATATTGTGTGTGCAAACAATTATCCCAAAGCTCTTTTCTAAATTGATCGCCATCATGTACTGCTCCACAAACATAGGGAACGTATTTTTCAATTTTTAAGGTGAAGGAGTAATCTGAAGCAACGGCATGAAATGTTTCTTCAGCTTCAATTTTTTGGATGATTTGTTCTACGGATAAGTTCAGCATAAATTATTTCAGGATTCTTTTAAGAAACATATACATACTTTGTTCTGTTGTATCATAATTTCCATCGGCAAAAAATAATCCTTTAATATCAGCAAACAACAGATCAATATCCATTTTTGAATAGTTATGCTCCTCAAGTCCGGTTATGATTTTTTGTATGCTTTGATAATCATTATCATTATCAAATTCATCATGGATTTTTTGAAATGTTTTCATGTCCACTTTAGAAATGATCTTATTCTTTTCCTTGTTAGATTCCATAAGGTCTGATTGTGCAGCATATAATAAAATATATGCGACCAATTCTTTTTTTGTCCAATGTGTTTTATTGCCCATAATTCATTCGTTTGTTAAACTTCCATATTCGGTCCAGGAACCATCGTAAACCGAAAGATTCTTATGTCCTGCAATGTCGGCACCTAATGCCAAAATACATGCCGTTATACCTGAACCACAGGAAAAAATCAAGTTTTTTTCTGCTTACATTAAAGTTATTGAAAATTGAGGTTAATTCATCATCAGATTTCAGTTTATTTCCATCAATTAGTTCTGTATATGGTAAGCTTTTAGAATTTGGAATATGTCCACTACGTAAGCCTTCTCTTGGTTCTTCTACTTTTCCATTGAACCTATCTGCAGATCTTGCATCCATAATTAATTTGCTGCTATCAAGTTTAACTGATTTAATATCATTAAAAAACTTAAAGAATTCCGGATTATACTTTGCAATCGAAATTGCCTTTCCTGCCGGTGAATTCTTTTTTAGGTTCGGTCCTGTAATTTAATTTAAGCCATTCCGGTAATCCACCATCTAAAACTGCAACATTTTCATGACCAAAAGCCTTGAATAACCACCAAACTCTGGCACTGGAGTAAATGCCATTATCATCATATACAACGATAACGCTTTCCTTATTTATGCCCAGATTCTGCGCTTCATGAGTAAATTGATCTTCTGAAGGAACCGCATTTGGAAAAGGATTCGATAGTATCACTAAACTTATTTTTTATATCAAAAAAGCGAGCTTTTGGAATTTGAACATCAATTGATTCTTTTGATGTCTGATCGCTAACCTTGTCCATTGTTGCATCTAAAATAATAAGATTGGGTACTCCTAAATGGTCATGAAGCCAGCTAACTGAAACCAAAGGACTGTTGAAATTTAAGTTTTGATTCACAAATGACTTATTAAGCTTCTTCTACTGTTTTTCGCAATCTGGAACGTCTGTCAAAAGCTTGTACTTTATCCATTACTTTGCTTTCCACAAAGTCAATGACACGTTCCTCAACTTTAACCTTATTTTTATAGACCTTATTCATATAGGTTATTCCACCTGGTGACATCACATTTACTTCTACAAGCATACCTCCTATCACATCAATACCAACAAAATACAGACCATCACTAACTAATTTAGGACCAATTTGTTTACAAAGTGCTTTTTCAGTTTTGGTCAGCGTATGTTTTGCAATACTTCCTCCTGCAGACACATTAGATCTGTGGTCATTACTTCCGGGAATGCGTTTCATTGCTCCTAATGGTTCTCCATTAAGCAATAATATGCGTACATCTCCCTGATCGGCTCCTTTTATGTAATCCTGAAGAATGACGTAATTGGATGAACCATCAGAACTGTTAATATAAAAATCCAACAATGAATTGATATTTCCCATAGCTGACTTTTCTATAAGGATTACTCCAGAACCACCAAAACCATTCAATGGTTTTAGGATCATTTTATCAGCTTTAGACTCCTTAATCTGTTCGATCAAATAATCCTTATTCTTGGAAACATGAGTATTTGGAATTATATTACTATGAGCATCTCCAAAAGCTGCTGTGTATAGCTTATTATTTGCTTCACGCATGCCTTCCAAGGAATTGATGATAAACACATCATCCTTGACCGAATCTAAAAAATTTAGCATTATAGGATCAAGAGGTGGATTTGCTCTAAAGAAAATGGCATCAAAACCAGCTAACGGTAACATTTCATCTCTAAGTTCTGCCCTTCTGTAGAAAGACTTTAAAGTACTTGGTACTTTTTCCATTCTACCAACAACTTTACAAAAAGCATTGGTCACACTATCTCTAATAGTTAAATTTGCCGGAGTGCACATGGCAACTCCATGATCTCGTTTAACACATTCTTTAATTAAGGCCAGACTTGTATCATTCTCGGCATCAATCTTATCCCAAGGATACATTATAAAGCAAACATTCATAATTTAATTTTATGATTAAGTCTTTTAAAAATAGAAATTATTTTTTAGAAATTAGTATTTAATTCACTTCCGCGAGGTGATCATCCCAATCTTTAGGTTTAGGCTTACCTAATTTACCAACGGATTTGGCTACTATCATTGATACCGCTGCATCACCTGTAACATTAATAACTGTTCGACACATATCCAATGGCCTGTCTACAGCAAAAATCAATGCCAAACCAATTGCCAATTTATCTGCTGGAAAACCAACAGATTCAAGAACAATAACCAGCATAACCATTCCGGCACCTGGTACTGCTGCACTTCCAATTGATGCTAATAATGCCGTTAGAACTATTGTTAACTGATCGGCAAAAGTCAGTTCAAATCCAAGAGCTTGCGATATAAAAACAGCCGCAACTGCCTGGTATAAGCTAGTACCATCCATATTAATAGTCGCACCAACAGGAAGTACAAAACTGGATACTTCCTTGTCCACTCCTATATGTTCTTCTACTCGCTCCATAGTCACAGGAAGTGTTGCAGCACTACTGCTAGTAGAGAATGCCAATAATTGAGCCGGACTTATTTCTTTCAAAAACCAAAACGGGTTCTTTTTAGTAATTACAAATACTAACACACTATAAATGACTACCATTAACATTAAGCCTAAAATAACCACCATAGCATAATACAACAATGCATATAAAAGATCCGGATCGCCTGAAGAGACAACGACATTGGATAACAAGGCAAAAACTGCATAAGGTGCTGACAACATGATCAGATCAACCATTTTTAAGACAACATCATTCAGGGAGTCAAAGAAATCCTTTAGTGGTTTTGCACTCTTTTCGCCTATAAGAAGCATAGATATTCCTAAAAAAATGGCGAAGAAAATAACCTGGAGCATTAATTTATTATCACTTAAAGCACTAAAAGCATTTTCAGGAACCATGTCTTCCAGAAATTGTAAAGGGCCACTATCTTTTTGTCGTGTGGCTTCCGATATCTTTTCCTGAACAGTATTATCGCTTGCATAGGTTTCAGTTAGTTTAGAAATTGTTTCTTCAGACACACCATCACCTGGTTGAAAGGTATTAACTAATATCAAACCTATGGAGATTGCTATTATCGTTGTTATAACATAGATAATTATGGTTCTGATACCAATATTTGCAAACTTTGAAATATCCTTTAGATCAGAAATACCTTTAATCAAGGATGCCAGTATTAAGGGAATGGCAATTAATTTTAAAAGCTTAACAAATATTGTCCCAAGTGGATTTATCCAATTATTAACAAACTCTTCACCACCATTTACATATAGCATTACAAATCCAAATAATAAACCAAGTAACATTCCTATTAATATCTTCCAATGCAGCTCGAGTTTCTTCATAATTGATTTGCTGTGCTCATGATTTAGAGCAGTTATTCATTAACTAAGATTAGTATATTTTATTGAGCAAATAGAAATCTGCTAAAACCAATGCAGCCATAGCCTCTACAATAGGTACAGCTCTCGGGACCACACAAGGATCGTGACGACCTTTACCCTGCATTTCGGCTTTATTTCCTTTATTATCTATCGTCTCCTGAGATTTCATAATAGTGGCCACTGGTTTAAAGGCAACTCTAAAATATATGTCCATACCGTTACTGATACCTCCCTGAATGCCACCGGAAAGATTGGATCTGGTAGTTCCATCTTCATTAAACAGATCATTATGCTCACTACCTTTCATTGCTGCACCACAAAATCCGCTTCCATATTCAAATCCTTTAACCGCATTTATCGAGAGCATTGCTTTTCCCAGATCGGCATGAAGCTTATCAAATACAGGTTCTCCCAGACCAACCGGTACATTTTTGATCACACAGGTAATTGTACCACCGATCGTATCTCCTTCCTTTCTGATTTCCTGTATCCGTTCTATCATCTTTTTGGCAGTAAGCTCATCCGGACAGCGTACGATATTGCTTTCTGTGTTATTTAAATCAAGCTCCTGATAAGGTTTTTCCAAAAATATATTTCCAACCGAAGACACAAAGGCATTGATCTTTACACTTTTTAAAACTTGTTTTGCAATCGCTCCGGCTACTACACGGCAAGCGGTTTCACGAGCCGAACTGCGTCCACCGCCGCGATAATCACGATGTCCATACTTTTGATCATAAACATAATCGGCATGGCTCGGACGATATACATCTTTTATATGAGAGTAATCTTTAGATTTTTGATTGGTGTTTTCTATAATAAATCCAATTGGTGTACCTGTTGTTTTACCTTCAAAGATTCCTGAAAGAAATTTGACAGCATCAGGTTCTTTTCGCTGTGTTACTATTTTAGATTGTCCCGGTTTTCTTCGCTCCATTTCAAACTTGATCAGTTCAAGATCTAATTTTATTCCGGGTGGACATCCATCTATTACACCTCCAATAGCTTCTCCATGAGATTCACCAAATGTGCTTAATTTAAAAAGGTTTCCAAAGGAATTACCTGCCATAATTCAATATTTTTTAGCTAAAGTAAATGTAATATTATTCAATAACAAAAAAGGACTAAAATAATTGATCATTTAACATTAGTTTAATAATCGGTAATCAAATCCCTGATTTTTAAAATGTACTTTATCATGATTTTGTATGCACTGAAAAAAAATATGATAAGTAAATCAAATATTCATACTTAATAATATATTTTTGCGTTTAATAAAAAAATAAACTCAAAACAATGAACAACTTACGATTATTACCACTAACTCTTATTGCCTTACTTTTAGCTTCATGCTCAAATAGTGATGACAGTAATAATAATGGACCAATAGCAGGGAATTTCTTTCCATCATCAACGGGTGATCTTTGGACCTATGATGTAGAAGGAACCAATTCAAATGATTCAAATTTAAATTTTAGCGAGACTGATTTTATAGGCGTTGGAACGTCAACCGGAAATAATTTTACTCTAATTGCGAATAATAATATTACACCCGCATATGGTGTTATGAATGCGATTATGGTTGATGGAACACTTACTAAAGGAGAATCAACTTTGGCTTATAGTGGCGAATTGGAATTGCCTTCTGAATTTTCCGATTTTTCTAACACGGTAATTCCACTTCAAAACATTTTACTTTATGACCTTAATGCTTCAAACAATGGGACCTTATCTGAAGCGTCCGGAAGTTTTAGCCAGAATTTAGATATTAACGGCGATTTGTTGCCACTTACTATAACTTATACTTTAACAACCAGTAAAGTCAGTTTAATGAACAGCTTAACTGTTGATGGTGAGGTTTTTAGCAATATTTATAGAGGAAAACTTAATCTATCCATGAATGTAGTTGCCTCAATTGATCTATTAGGGCTGGGAAATTCTGTTGACTATGACTTGTTAGCTACACAAGATGTGATCACAATTGAAAACTATTTTGCAGAAGACATCGGTTTAATAAAATCTGAAGCTGTTGTATCATATCAACTAGATTCAAGACTTTTAGAACTTTTAGATGGTTTAGTAGATTTGGGAATACCGGAAACTCTAACCATTGAAAACAATCAGGAAATAGTGAACTATTTAATTTCAAATTAAAGGGAATTATAAAAATATATTAAAAGAGCCTATAATGGCTCTTTTTTTATGCCAAGGCCTGTCGTAAAATGGTGATTGGATGTTTCGCGTTCTCTATTGGTACCATCTTTTATCTGATGTCTGCAACTGGTACCATTGGCAGAAATAACTACTGATTCTGGTGCTTTTCTAATTGCAGGGAATAAAGTTTGCTCTCCAACTTTCATGCTTACTTCATAATGTTCTTTTTCGTAACCAAAACTTCCTGCCATTCCGCAGCAACCACTTGGTATGATCGTTACTTTATAATTTTTTGGAAGATTAAGGACATTAAAACTATGTATTTGATTGCTTAAGGCCTTTTGATGACAATGGCCATGGAATTTTATTGTTCTTTCATCTGAATTGAACTGAGATGGATTTAATATTACCAAGTGCAATCTCATTACTTATAAATTCTTCAATTAAGTATGTGTTAGCTGCTATTTTCTTTGCGGATTCCTTGTCATCTGCCAATCTTAAATATTCATCCTTGAACGTAAAAATAGCCGAAGGTTCTATCCCTATCAATGGATATTTATCTGAAACAAGATCTTTAAAAACAGTGACATTCTTATTAGCAAGATCTTTTGCCTGTTCTAAAAGTCCTTTTGATAAAAAAGCTCTTCCTGATTCCATGTGATCTACCAGAATTACTTCATAGTTCAATGCTCTCAAAAGTTCAATGGCATCCACTCCAATTTGTGTGTCTAAATAATTCGTAAACTCATCGTTGAAAAAATAAACAGTTTTAATATATTTCGTGTTAACTATCTGTTTTACTGTATTCATGATATATCTTACTTAAACTTTTATTTGAAATTAATGGCAGACTTCTTTCCTTGGCTATCCCAAGCATTTTCTTAAGTAAACCGGATGTTAGTTTGTTGGAAAAAACAAAATTAGTTAGTGGTACTACCCTGCTTCCAATTTTATTCAATTTGTTATTGTAAGCAAAAAGTTTTGTTCTTAATGAAACACCATTTGCTTTCTGATATTGATACAGAAACTCGGCCTTTAAAGAAGCGACATCTACACTACTGGGACACTCACTGGAACAGGCCTTACAGCTTAAACAAAGATCGAAGACCTCTTTTAATTCTTCATGATCGAACTTATTGGCTTTGTCTGAATTGGTCAAAAACTCCCTTAATGCATTTGCTCGTGCTCTGGTTGTATCTTTCTCGTTCCTTGTTGCCCTGTAACTAGGGCACATAGTGCCTCCAAATTCGGGTAACTTCCTGCAATCACCGGATCCATTGCATTTTTCTGCTTCTCGCAGGATTCCCATAGATGCCGAAAAATCCATAATAGTCTCTATCTCAGGCTCTGTTCTACCTGATTTATAACGCAAAGACTCATCCATTTTAATAGGAATCTACAATTTTACCAGGATTAAAGATGTTATTTGGATCAAAAGCCTTTTTAATTCTTTTTAGAATGGAATAGTTGGATTCTCCTATCATAAAAGGAATGAATTCAGCACGTACGATACCATCTCCATGTTCACCACTAAAGGACCCGTTATATTTCTTAACTAATTTTGCTACGTCAGTAGTTATTTTTCTGAACAAAACGACATCTTCAGGTTGTTTTAGATCCAAAATTGGTCGTAAATGCAACTCCCCTGCACCGGCATGAGCATAATAAACCGCATTCTGCTTGTAATTCTTCATTAAGGCAGTAAATTCCATGATATAATCAGATAGATCATGCAAAGAAACAGCCGTATCCTCAATGCAGGCAACCGCTTTTTTATCGCCTATGATATTTCCTAAAAGCCCAAGTCCCGCTTTTCTGAGTTCCAAAGCTTTATTTATTTCCTGACCTTTTAATACAGGATGTGCATAACTTAATCCGCTTTTATCTAAAGTTTTCAGCACTTCCATTGCCAGTGTCTCAACCTCTTTTTCTGAATCTGCTTTCACTTCACACATCAATATAGCCTTAGGGTCACCAACAATAAACTGTCTGTTCTCAAGCTGAGTTTTGTTTTGTTTTGTACAGTCCAAAATGGTCTTGTCCATCATCTCACATGTATACAAATTGTGCTTCATAATTGGGTTTACGGCCTTCATGCAGTTTTCTATCGAATCAAAATGAGCAGCGATCATAATACTGTTCTTAGGAGGTAATTTGTCCAGTTTCAAAATGATCTCAGTGATAAAAGCCAGCGTACCTTCACTACCTGAAAGCAGCTTACACATATTGAATTTTTTGGGTGACTTTGTGAAAACATCAGATTTTATCAATTCATCAATGGCATAACCTGTATTTCGTCTGTGTATCTCAGGTTTTGGGAAGTTATTGATTATTGTTTTGTGCACAGATTCTTCTTTCAATTCATCAAAGACTCTTTTATAAATGGCTCCTTCTAAAGTGTTCAGCTTGGTCTTTGCATGAAATTCTTCCGAAGTTAATTCCCCGAAAACAACATCGGTTCCATCACTTAAAATAGCTTTAACTTGTAATACTTTATCTCTTGTAACCCCATATTTAATGGACGTTGTTCCTGATGAATTATTACCTACCATCCCTCCCATCATGCATCGGTTTGATGTGGAGGTATTAGGACCAAAAAATAATCCAAAAGGTTCTAAATGATTATTCAGTTCATCCCTTACAACTCCCGGTTCCAATGTAACCGTTTCATTTTCTGAATCAACCCTGATTATTTTTGTTAAATACCTGGAAACGTCAACAACGATCCCGTCACCAACACATTGACCTGCTAAAGAAGTGCCTGCTCCTCTTGGAATTAGTGACGTTTTATTTTCATTCGCAAATTCAATGAGTTTTTTTATGTCCTCTTCGTTTTTAGGCAAAGCGACAGCCAGAGGTAATTTTCTATAAACAGAGGCATCTGTAGAATAAATGATCTTTGTCAAATCATCAAAGTTTATTTTACCCGACAATTTGTGTTTTAAAGCACTAAGAGAATTGTTAATTTCTTTATTCATGGATATATAACAGAATCCTTTTTATTACTAAATTTGCCATTTGCAAGCCAATATATATAAAAGATTGGCGTTAATAGTTGAATCATTTAAAAAAAATTAATTAATCCAAATTAAATTAAAAACTAATGAAAAAAATATGTTTATCAATACTTGTTACTTTAGGCCTGTTAGCAACTATCCATGCTCAGGATATATCAAATAATGCCATTGGATTGCGTTTAGGAGATAGTGACGGATTTGGCGCCGAAATATCCTATCAAAAAGCTTTGGGTGACAACAACCGTTTAGAACTTGACCTAGGCTGGCGAGACAGCAACAACGCAAGTGGTTTTAAATTAGCAGGATTATACCAATGGATTTGGACCTTAGATGGTAGCTTTAACTGGTACGCAGGTGTTGGAGGTGGTTTAGGATCCTATTCCATAGATCTACCTAATAATAGAGATGAAACAGATACTTTTCTGTTCGCAGCAGGGAATATAGGTATTGAGTATGATTTTAATATCCCACTTTTGATCTCTCTGGATTTCAGACCTGAAATAGGGTTTGGAGATGATATATATGATAACAATGATCTTGATTTTGATATTGCTTTAGGAATAAGATATCAGTTTTAACGAATTAATTCACCATACAAAGAAAACACCTTTTTTAAGGTGTTTTTTTTATTTAGATTTATACCATGATTGAAAAGAAAACTTTGGCTATTATGGCTGCGGGGCTTGGTTCTCGATTTGGCAGCTTAAAACAGGCTCAGGCAATAAGCCCGCAAGGATTTTCAATCATGGATCATTCGGTTTATGATGCCACAAGAGCCGGATTTAACAGGATCATAATTATCGTCAGGGAAAGTATTTTAAATCATTTTGATTCAAGATATAATAACAAATTACCAAAGCATGTCACTGTAGAATACGTTACACAGGAAACCCACATCATTCCTAAACCCTATAAGACCACCAGAGAAAAACCATGGGGAACCGCTCATGCCCTTTTGATTTTGAAGCCTTTTATTAAGGAGAATTTTGCAATCATAAATGCCGATGATCTCTATGGAAAAGAGGCTTTTGAATTGATGCATAATGCCTTGTTTAAAAAAAAATCTGATGTCAATTATTTCATAGGGTACCATTTAGGTAAAACCATGTCCGAACACGGTGCCGTATCCAGAGGGGAATGTGTTTTGGATAAAAATGGGTTTTTAACCAATATTAAGGAGAGAAAAGCCATAACCAAATTAAAAGATGACTTTCTGGTGTATCAGGATGCAAATAAAAATCAGGTGAAAATCGACCCTGAAACGATTATTTCCATGAATTTCTGGGGATTTACTCCTGATGTCTTTCGTGTAGCCGAATTACTCTTCAAGAAGTTTTTAAGAGAGCATAGCAAAAGTGAAGAAGCAGAATTTTTACTTCCTCATTTAGTGGATCATATGATCAAGAATGAATTAAAAGATTTTAAAATGCTGGACACTACTTCACAATGGTATGGCATTACCTATAAAAAAGATCTGCAGCTGGTCCAAAAGAAAATGAGATCCTTGACTAAAAAAGGTGTTTATCCGGAAAGTCTTTGGTAACATGTCTATTGAGCACAAAATCGTTAAATATTTTAAAATTGATTCTGATTTAGAATCTATTTCTCAAATTAATTCAGGACATATCAATGATACCTATTTGGTAAATTCAGTTTCTGGTGACCAATATGTACTTCAAAAGATAAATAAATCTATTTTTAAAGATATAGCAGGTTTAATAATCAATAAAGTTCTGGTCAGTGAACATTTGACTAAATCTGATTCTCCATATAAAACCATTCAATTCGTAAAGTCGAAAGACAAAGATTACTACTACAAGGATGAATTCAATGATTTCTGGATGCTAATGGAATACATTCAGGATTCCATGGTTCACGAGGTTGCTACCAACAAGATAATGGTTTACGAAGCCGGAAAATTGTATGGCGATTTCATTAATCGATGCTCATATCTTGATGCTACTAATCTGATTGAAACCCTTCCCGATTTCCATAGCATGCCATACCGCTACGGACAATTCGAAGCAGCGCTTAAAGGTGCGAAACATGATGCCAAAAGTCTTGCTAAGACAGACATAGAATTCGTTATAAATTCCAAAAAAGAATTGCACCAATTGTCAGATCTAATAACTCAAAATACCTTTCCTATTAGAGTTACTCATAACGATGCCAAACTATCCAATATTTTGTTCGACAAAAACGACAATGGTCTTGCTGTTATTGACCTGGATACAGTAATGCCGGGAATCGTGGCTTTTGATTTTGGTGATTCCATTCGCTCTATCTGTTCGACAACCAAAGAAGATGACACCGATTTGGAAGCTACAAATATCAATTTGGAATTCTATGAAGCCTTTTGCATGGGATTTTCAGAACACACCAAACAATTCTTAACAAACAAAGAAATTGAGTATTTGCCTTTAGGTGCAAAAACCATCACTTTTATCCAGGGCTTGCGTTTTTTAACCGACTTCCTAAATGGCAACCCCTATTACAAAACCAATTACGAAACTCATAATCTGGTGCGTGCTAAAAACCAGTTTAAGCTGGTGCAAAGCATTCAGGAGAACTATGTAACTATGAACCAGATAACAAAAAAGATTTTTAATGTCATTCCGAACGAAGAATGAGGAGGAATCTCATTAATAGATTTCTCGTCGTTCATGCTTCACTCTGTCGAAATGACAAACTAATTTAAAATAAACTTATTAAATAATATCGCGTAACACTTCTGCTTTTCGTGGGGTTTCCCAGGTTCCTCCTGTAAAATCAGGGATCTTGATACTTGCACTTTCATTAGCAACAGACAGTTCAGACAAAGGAGTTATGGCAGACCACAGGACACTGTCATATAAATTAATGTCCAAAGGCAAGCCTTCATTGAGGCAGCGAATAAGCCTGTAGATCATCACGAAATCCATTCCACCATGACCAACGGCATTGGCATCGATCTGTTCGCGAAGCTTCTTCCATAAGGGATGATCGTATCTCTCTCTGTATTCCTTATACTCTTCCTCCTTCAGCCAGCTGTGTCCCCATTGCAGTTCTTCCTGTGCGATATAGAGTCTGGAAGGATAACCCTGATGTGCTGCCTTGGTGCCATTGACATTATTCAATCTGGAATACGGTCTTCCTGTATGCACGTCAAACTGAAGCATGATGCTTCTGCCCTGTTTTGTTCTTATCAATGTTGTATTCATATCGCCACAGGCAAATTGGGTGGTTTTAAATCCTTCTTTTTTTGCAGCATAACTTAGACTTTGTTCACGTGAACTCATGCTTACCAGATGGTCATAATTGTCTCCTCTGCCAATATCCATATAAAAGCTTACTGGACCCAGACCATGTCCTGTATAAAAATTACCATTTCTTGTTTCATGGTGTTTAATGCGCCACTGATCCTCATAATAGGTTTCATGCATCATATGTTTGCGCAGGTCATGAATGTAGGCACCTTCGGCATGATTGATGTCTCCGAATACACCTTGGTCTATCATATTCAACACCCATAGTTCTTCACCGTTAAAACAGCAGTTTTCCATATACATGCAATGCTGTTGGGTGCGTTCTGCAACCTCAATAAGTTTCCAGCAATCATCAAGTGTCATCGCCATAGGTTGTTCGCAGGCCACATGTTTTCCCTGCTCCATTCCGTAAACAGACATTTCAGTATGGTAATTCCACGGTGTTGCAATGATGAGTAGATCGATGTCATCGCGTTGAGCCAGTTTTTTCCATTCCTGGTCATCACCAAAATACAAGCTTGCTTCTTCCTGTTGAATGGTCTTTAGGTAGTCAATATTCTTAATCACTTTGTCCTCCTTTAAGTCGCTCAACGCTACGATCTGGGCATGCTTATTTTTAATAAGGTACTCGAACATCTGTATAAGCACAGAGCCTCTGTTACCCATGCCAATCATACCCACTCGTACCTGTTTGATTGGATCTGTTGTCAGGCTTACTGCAGTGCCTTTAGCTTTGTTTTTGGTTAATAGTTCCTGTATCTGTGTTTCTTGAGAAAGGGCTTGTGATTTACAACCAATAACAGTTGGTGTTAAACCTAAAAATAGACCTGCTTTTGCGGTTAAATTAAAAAAGGATCGTCTGTTCATAATGAAGAATTAATTAAGAACAGAAAGTTAAGAAATTATCAACTAAAATATCTTAATTATTTGAATATCCAATTTTTGGTTTTGTAAGAAAAATATTTAACTTGTACTTTGCATTTTTCTATATTAAATTGGTCCATATCACAACAGATGTTAATCATATGAATAGAATCCTTTTATTATTATTTTTAGGGATATTCATCCATTCTTGTTCATCAATCCAAAACTAGAAATAAACAGATACGATATTTTGATGAAAATAATGTTGAAATAAGCAAATCGAAGTTCAACCGAATTCGTTCAACAAGTAAATTATTAGATATTCCGGGAGATTCAGCTAATCATAAAAAACTGACCTTAAGATTTCAGCGTGGTAAAATTACTAACAGAGCAATATTCGAATCTGTACTAGAAAAAGCAACAGGAAAAAATATAGATTCCGAAAAACCGATTGTAATTATATATTATCCAGGAAAGGACCCATGCAATTCAAGTGGCTCTGCAAGCAAGGAACATAGAGAATATTGGTTTTTAAAGTTAGAAGATGGCATTAACCAAATAGCAAAAACCAAACCTATATATATTTATAAAGACGAAAATGGACTTGAAAAATATTTCGGAATTTTAACCTGGCATAAAGACCCTGAAGGCATGATTGAACGCTTGTTTTTTAAATATCATTATCCTTGTAGCAGTTTTGTTGTGATTTCTAAAAATGGAGATTATATCAGCTATTTTGGAGAGTTTGGGATGAAGCCTGTTTGGGAAGCAACTCAGCAAATGAATAAATAAATTTGTTTTAAAATAATGGCGAATTATCAACTGCCAATGTTTATAAAATTTAAAATGCTAAGTTTTATTTTGTTGTGAAACGGCTACCTTTGTTTAACGTATGATACAGTTCACTGGTGCTGTCCCGATAGCTATCGGGATTGTTTCAGGATTAAAATGCTCCATATCATATTATAAACAAATCTCCAATCCACATAATTCTTTACAGTCAAACAACGCTATATGTCCTTAAAAAGAAAGGCGTATTCTTTATTCAGTTTAAGAACACACCTTTTCGGTTTGTAGAATTTTATTAATCCTATGATACTTAAATGTAATTTAATATTTCGGTTTCACCTTTACATAATCGGTATGCGCATAAAAGACCTTTGCCATCTTATTAAGTTTATCCCAAATGGCATCATCTCCAAAATCTCCTACTAATTCCCCGGAAGGTGGATAAATTCTGTTTCTGTCATCTATACTATTAAATGTAATTATAAAGGCATATTGATTGGTACGAATGCCTCGGTCTCCTTTTACCAGAGTAAATTTCTGTCCCTCCATTTTATTATAAATAGGTGCAATCTTATTCAGGACAAACATTTCAAATTCATTTGCATCCTGTCCCGGTATTAATTCTACATCATGTATTGCTACAACTTCCGGAGTTGTTCCCATTATGGGCAGGAGTTTCGAATGGGAATCTTGTGCATTAAGATTTAAAATAAAGAATAATAAAAAAGTGATTTTTGCTAATGTTTTCATGATTTTAGTTGGTTTTGATTTATAAACCTAATATAATAAATTTTTTAATAAGTATAACCAAACCCAACAAGCGACAGTTAAATTAAACAAGCCTTATAACTAAAACTTATTTCAACAACATGCACTTATTCATAGTTTCCTCGTAAATCTTTTCATATTGCGGGACTATTTGATGCAGGTCGAATTTTTCAGCTTCTTTTCTGGCATTAGCCTTAAACTTCTTTAAACGAGCCTCATCACCTAAAATATAAATGGCATTCTTGCTCATGTCCTCAATGTCTCCCACATTGCTTAAATAACCGGAAACACCATGGATATTGACCTCAGGTAATCCGCCCGAGTTTGTTGAGATTACAGGAACACCCGATGCCATGGCTTCCAAGGCAGAGAGTCCGAAACTTTCCGTCTCCGATGGTAATATGAACAAATCGGAATAGCAAAGTATACGGTCTATCTCATAACTGTTCCCTAAGAACATCACTTTATCCTCAATTCCAAGGTCCTTTGCCAATTGTTCTGCCGGTTCTTTTTCAGGCCCTTCCCCTATCATCATTAATTTTGATGGAATCTGGTTTTGAATGTTTTTGAAGACCTTGAGGATATCAGGTATGCGTTTTACCGCTCTGAAGTTACTGATATGAGAAATGATCTTTTCATCCTCTTCAGCTAGGAGACTGCGTTGACAATCTACAAAATTATGCTCGTGTTTAACAAGATCGATAAAATTGGTGACCACATGTATCTCTTTTTTAATATCGAATAAACGCAGAGTATCTTTCTTTAAACTCTCTGACACACAAGTCACAGCATCTGACTGATTGATACTGAAGGTCACAGCAGGCTTGTAGGTTGGCTGACTGCCTACCAAGGTGATATCTGTTCCGTGAAGGGTTGTCACAATAGGAATGTAAATACCTTCTTCTAACAACATTTTTTTGGCCATATAGGCTGCATATGCATGAGGAATTGCATAATGAACATGTAAGATCTCGATTTCATGGAGCTTGGCCATATCAACCAGTTTACTGGACAAGGCCAACTCATAGGGCTGATAATGAAATAATGGGTATTCGGCGACATTTACTTCATGAAAATGTACATTGTTACCTAAAAGCTCCAATCTGACAGGTTGCTTGTAAGTAATGAAATGAACTTCATGTCCTCGCTTGGACAGTTCAATACCTAATTCGGTTGCTACGACACCACTTCCGCCGTATGTTGGATAACAAACAATTCCTATTTTCATTGTTTTTTGTTTAATCGATTATCGCTTCATATATCATTCGTTGAATCTCTGTTCTTGTATTGTAAGATAATAATAATTGGTTTTCTGCTGTTGGGTAGGTCCTGTTTGATAGAAATACATATACTATTTCTTGCTCAGGATCAGCCCAGGCATATGTTCCTGTAAATCCGGAATGCCCAAAACTGGTCATGGACACACAGCCACAGGTGGGACCTTCTTCTTCAAGTTGCGGTTTGTCAAATCCAACTCCTCGCCTGTTATCATTCTCACAGTAATAACATGTATTGAACTTATCAATCGTCTCAGGCTTAAAGTACCTTTTGCCTCCATAAAATCCTTTTTGCAAATACATCTGCATAATTTTTGCCACATCATTGGCATTACTGAATATTCCGGCATGTCCACCAACCCCATTTTGCATGGCGGCTCCCATATCATGGACAAAACCTTGTACTTTTTCATACCGGAAATATTTATCCTCCTCGGTTGGAATTATTTGAGAATCACTGAATTTTCCTGACGGATTATAGGTAGTGTAATTAGCTCCCAATGGTATGTACAAATGTTGCTGCACCAGCTCATCCAAAGGCTGGCCGTAATGACCTTCTATATATTGTTTTAGTATGTAATAAGGCATATCGCTATAACGATAGGTAAGCTTACTGAGAAGCTCACTATCCTTGACAAGTGCCTGTATACTATCTTTATAATCTGATCGTAAATACATGGATTTAGATATCTTTATATTGAAATCCTTAGAATATTCTTTCCTGTAATATTTAGTGTCTGGAAATCCCGAATCAGGGTCCAAAGTATGCAGATAGAACGGTATCCAGGGTTTCAGTCTGGCATAATGAGAAAGCATTCTCTTTAAGGTAATCAAATTTTTGTTGGAACGTTTGTATTCGGGCAAGAGTACACCCAATTCACTATCCAGAGTTACGACTCCTTTTTCTTCGAGTTCCATTAAAAGCGGTAAAGTTGCTAATATCTTGGTCAGTGATGCCACATCATAAATATCGTTATCTTTTACTTTAAGATTACCTGTATAAGTATGCTTACCAAAGTTCTTATTATAGATGACTTTTCCTTTTCTGGCAATCAATAATTGTACTCCCGGAGTCATTAATGAATCTACGGTCATTTGAGCCAGGGAATCGACTTTTTTTAATTTATAAGAACTCATTCCTACGCTTTCAGGCAGTCCATAACTTAAATTTTTAAGTGGATTGGTCAAAAAGCCGGTACCAACTTTAAACTCATTTCCACAACTGACAGGCAGGATACCTTTCGCTCCAATACCACCAAAGATGAGTTGTGCCGATTTTTGTTGAGAGACCTTACTATTCTGATAACTTGCTATAACGCCTTCAAAGTTTTCTGATGGTGTTATATCCAGCAAGGCATATGGTTTGGCAAACACGTCCAGAATAACTGTATTGTCTCGTGCAATTTCATAAAGCCAGACCAATTCCTGATCGGTGAATTTATAGTTTTCCCATGGACTGTCATTTGATCTGTGGAACCCAATGATGACAGTATTATACGATTTAAGTTTAAGCAAAAGCTCATCCAATCTATTGGCTGATACTTCATGAATCTTGGCGTATTTCTTTAATTCATTTAAGAAGACTGAACCATCATCATCTCCCATTTTAATATAGGCTATTTTTTTTGTGTCCAAATTCCGCAACGGCAGTATTTCATTCTTGTTCTTGGCAAAGGTAATAGCGTTTTCCATCAACTCTTCATATAGCAGATCATCCTTTAACCGGTTGAGATCATTAACAAGATTGTAGGTACTTACAGGTTTATAATGATCCAGCCCTACCTTATATTTGGCTGAAAGTATCTTTTTTACAGAATGCGCTAAGCGTTCTTCAGTAATGTACTTACTGTAATAACCTTCCTGAATTTTAGCAATTGCCATTGGGACATCTTCGGAGATCAAAAGCACATCGTTACCCGCCCAAAAGGCAGCAGCATCAATGTCACCTGGAGATCTAAAATTGGATGCTCCCTTCATGTTCAAAGCATCAGTAAAAATTAGCCCTTTGAATCCTAACTTTTGCTTAAGAATACCACTAACTACATATCTGGATATAGATGAAGGATAATTAGGACGATTTTCCAAACTCGGAACGTTAAGGTGAGCCACCATGACACTTTCCAGATTATGCTTTATGAGTTGTTTGTAAGGAAAGAGTTCTACGCTATCTATCCTTTGAGCTGAAAATCCTATAGTTGGTAAGGTTTTATGTGAATCGGTCTCGGTATCTCCATGACCAGGAAAATGTTTTGCATTGGCAAGGATTCCAGCCTTTTGCATTCCTTTCATAAACGCCAGTGCTTTAAGGGTCACATTTATTTTGTCTTCACCAAAGGATCGGTTACCTATTATCGGGTTGTTAGGATTGGTATTGATATCTACAACAGGCGCAAAATTGATATGGACTCCCAATCGTTTACAATGCTCGCCAATATACTGACCGGTTTTTTCTACCAAACTAACGTCATTGATAGCTCCTAAGGTCATATTCCATGGGAAGGAATAGGTCGAATCCAGCCTCATACCCAAACCCCATTCGGCATCCATGCCAATAAGTAATGGCACTTTGCTCATGGCCTGGAATTCGTTATTCAGTTTTGCCTGACGAACCGGACCGCCTTTTGAAAATATGACACCTCCAATTTTATGTTCTTCAATAAGCTTTTTTACTTTGTCTATTTTTTTCGGCGGATCGCTTGAAAAGACATCCACCATAAACAACTGACCAATTTTTTCAGGCAAGGACATGCTTTGATATACACTGTCAACCCATCTGGTCTGAGCAACTGTATCTTGTTTTTCCAGGGGATTAACAGTTTGGGAAAACCCAGTGTCCATTAAAATGAGGAGAAGAACTACTAAAGTAAATTGGCGCATGTGTAAAATTTTAAAGCTATAACAAAAACTTCGGCAAATTAGTATTTTTAACCTGAAGAATAAAGTACTTTAAGATAGATTTAATCAGGAATAATAAATGCCTATCAATATAAGCTACGGCTTCTCGATCAATATTATCTACAGCCTTATTAATTATAATAGTGTATCTATCGTTATTTTGTGATACAAATAATGCCTTTCGACAAATTTTATAAATCAATTGCAGCATTTAATCTATTCAAGTAGATCTATATGTCTATCGTGATAACCTAACAAATACAAGACACCATCTAATCCGATACTGGATATTGAATTTTGTGCAGTATCTTTTACTGTTGGTTTGGCATGATAAGCGATTCCCAAACCTGCAAGATTAAGCATAGCAAGATCATTTGCACCATCACCCACCGCAATTGTCTGATTGATATCTATACCTTCTTTTTGTGCAATTTCTTTGAGGTATTCTGCTTTTTTGTTTCCATCAACAATTTCTCCAATATATCCACCGGTTAAAGCACCATCTTTAATTTCTAACTGATTTGCATAAACGTAATCTATACCCAGTTCCTTTTGCAAATAGTGACCAAAGTACGAAAACCCACCTGATAAAATGGCTGTCTTGAATCCATAGCTTTTTAAGGTATCAATAAGTCTTCTCGCCCCCTTAGTTATAGGCAGATTAACAGCAACTTCATGAAGAACTTCTTCCTTCAATCCTTTTAATAGCTTCATCCGTCTTATAAAGCTTTCACTAAAGTCTATTTCTCCTTGCATTGCCAGTTCAGTAATTGCTTTAACTTCATCACCAACACCAGCTAATATTGCCAATTCATCAATGACTTCAGTTTGAATTAGTGTTGAGTCCATATCGAAACAAACCAAGCGCCTGTTACGTCTGTAAATATTATCTTCTTGAAAAGCAATATCGACATCAAGATCATGTGAAATTTGCATGAACTTTTCTGTAAACTCAGCTTTATTATCTATTTTTCCTCTTATAGATAGCTGGATAGAAGCTCTTGGATATTCCTCTTTTTTAATAAGAGACTGTCGTCCCGTAAGTCTTTTTATAGAATCTATATTTAAATTCTTTTCTGAAATTACTTTCGTAACTTCTGCTATTTGTTTGGCTCCTAATTTTTCTCCCAGAATCGTGACAATATATCGGTTTTTACCCTGAAGAGTTACCCATTTTTCATAATTTTCCAGTGTGATTGGTGTAAATTTAGCTTTAATACCAAGCTCATAAGACTTAAAAAGCAAATCTTTTAATACTGCTGCTGACTTCTCTCCGGATTGAATTTCAAATAATATACCTAAAGATAATGTATCGTGGATATTAGCTTGCCCGATATCTAAAACCTTAGCACCATATTCTGCTAATACCGTTGTCAAACCAGATGTTAATCCCGGTTTGTCCTGTCCCCAAATGTTTAATAAGATAATATCGTTAGCCATATTTTCTATTTACTCGTTATAAGCCATAAAATTCAATATTCTATTTTATATATGAAAGTTTTTTTGGGTTAAATACCCAGATATTTTGATTATAAAACAAACCAGGTAGAATAAAATACAGAATGTAAAACATGAAAAATAAAAATTGGTAAAACACAATGAATTCTTCTAAGATGGGTCTGTTAAACAAATCTGCTATGCCAGCTATCACTTGCAGGAACTTCCCAGTTTTCTTTATATTCGGCTATATTATTAACCAGATTGTTGAACACAATGGTGTTTTTGGAAACTGCCTTTTCCTTTGCCATTTTTTTGAAATCTGTTAGTGGCTTGTATGCAATGAATTCTCCTTGCTTATAGGATACGTTCATTTTGTCTAAAAGATCCACATTATAGTCCTTTTCTAATTGTTGAATAAACCCTACAGAATCATCTATAGAACAGCCACTTGCAGAATTAATTTCTTGATTTAAGGCAATAACAATAAAGCGCTTGTATTTTAACTCAAAACTGGCTTCTAAATCTTTCCCATGGGTTGACCATTTACCTAAAAACTCTATTAATCTTGTCTTGATCTCACCAAGTTCTTTCTCATTAAAGGAACGATTGGATTGATATATCCAAACTTTTGAGGTTTCCGGTAGTTTATCGAATTCTACTATCATTTACAGATCTTGTGCATTTGCAATTAATTCGGCTATATCCATTACTTTTATTGAGTCTTCCTTTTCTTTAACTTTCACACCATCGGTCATCATGGTATTACAAAACGGACATCCGGCCGCAATTATTTCCGGCTTTGTTTCCAAGGCCTGTTCAGTACGTTCTATGTTGACCTCCTTATCTCCTTTTTCAGAATCCTTAAACATTTGAGCACCTCCCGCTCCACAACATAAACCATCCTTACGACAATTTTTCATTTCGATCAATTCAGCCTCCAGTTTTTTGATCAGATCTCTGGGTGCTTCATAAACATTATTCGCTCTGCCTAAATAACAAGGGTCGTGAAATGTAATACGCTTACCTTTGAATTGACCACCTTCAACTGTCAATCGGCCTTCATCCAATAAGTTCTTTAAAAACTCAGTATGATGCAAGACCTCATAATTCCCTCCTAACCCTGGATATTCATTCTTTAAAGTATTAAAACAATGCGGACACGCAGTAACTATCTTTTTTATTTCATACCCATTCAAAACCTCAATATTGGTAACAGCCTGCATTTGAAACAAAAACTCATTTCCGGCTCGTTTTGCAGGATCACCTGTACAACTTTCTTCTGTTCCAAGAACAGCAAATTCAACTTTAGCCTTGTTGAGTAGCTTAACGAAGGCTTTTGTGATCTTTTTTGCTCTATCATCAAAACTTCCGGCACAACCTACCCAAAATAAAACTTCGGGTTGCTTGCCTTGAGCCATAAATTCTGCCATTGTCGGCACTTTAAGTTGTTCGCTCATTTTCTATTTTGATTTTATAAATTTATAAACATTTAATAAGCTATTCGTCTTTCCAATTCAATCTGTCCATTTGATTATAAGGCCAAGGTGCACCATTATTTTCAATATTGGTCATCATTGTATTCAATTCTGCTGGTGCTGCTGACTGTTCCATAACCAGATATCTTCTCATATCTAAAATTATTGATAATGGGTTGATGCTAACAGGACAAGCTTCAACACAAGCATTACAGGATGTACAGGCCCAAAGTTCTTCCCTGGATATGTAATTGTCCAGTAATTGCTTGCCATCATCTTTAAATTGACCCTTATTTGTATCTATATTCTTTCCAACTTCTTCCAGTCTGTCTCTGGTGTCCATCATGATCTTTCTAGGAGATAATTTTTTTCCTGTTTGATTAGCAGGACATTCACTGGTACAACGACCACATTCCGTACAAGTATAGGCGTTCAACAATTGAAGCCAGTTTAGATCTTGTACATCACTAGCTCCAAATTTAGCTGGTACTTCATTGGCTGTACCTTCTGCAGGTGCTGCAAAAGGATCAACATTAGGGTCCATCATGAGTCTGACTTCCTTAGTTACAGCTTCCAGATTATTAATTTCTCCTAGTGGTTTTAAACTCTCGTAAAATGTATTTGGAAATGCTAAGAGAATATGTAAATGTTTTGAAAAATATAAGTAGTTAAGGAAAATAAGGATTCCCACTATATGAATCCACCATGCTGTCCTCTCAATGGCATGAATTGTTCCTTCGGATAGGCCATCAAACCAAGGTGCTATGAACTGACTGATTAAATTCCCTGAACTCATTTGCTGAAAAGAGATATCGGTTGCATTCATGATCAGGAATAATGACATTAAAACCATTTCGAAATAGAGAATGTTTAAGGCATCATTTTTTGGCCATTTAGTCATTTCTTTATTCCAGAAACGAGGAATTCTTATAACCATTCTTCTAATCCAAAACACAGTGACAGCAACAAGAACCAAAACTGCCAATATTTCAAAGGAATTGATTAAAAATCCATATATACTACCAATTTCCGAGAATATTCTATGTGTGCCAAATAATCCATCAATGATAATTTCTAATACTTCTATGTTAATAATGATAAATCCAACATAAACAATGATATGCAAAATTCCTGCTACCGGACGACGCACCATTTTACTTTGTCCAAGGGCAATCATGGACATATTTTTCCAACGTTGTGATTTATTATCGCTTACATCTATATCACGACCTAACTTAATATTTCGTCTGAGTTTAATTACGTTACGGACAAAATATCCAACACCTAAAAAAAGGACTATTGCAAAAAGTATATTAGGTATAAAACTTATCATTTTTAAATAAGATTAATTCTCGCTGTATGGTATTTCTTTTTTAGACAATATTCTAAAATAGCGTTTTGGATGTATTTTTATGTCTTTAAGTAGTGCTTCCAATTCTCTGGTAGCACCTTCCAAATTATTGTAAAGACCTTCCTCTTTCATTAATTTGCCCATCGAACCTTCACCGTTTTCAATTTTCACCAAAATAGAGTTAAAGTTTGAGATCGTGTTTTCAAGATTTGTGATTGTCTGTGCTAAATCTGATTTTACAATAGAGTCAGTTATTTCAGAAAGGTTATTTGAAATATTTTCAATATTCTTTAAAGTAGATTCCAAATTATCCTGATTATTAACTACTAATTCATTTAAAGATGTAGATGTTGTTTTAAATGATGAGATCGTACTGTTCAATTCTGCAATACTATTCCTTAGATTGGTTTTTGTACGTTCATCAAAAACACTATTGATATTCAATAAAAGGGAATCTGCGCTTACGATAGTTGTTTCCAACTTTTCTTGAAGTGGAGTTAATCTTTTATTTACCAGTTCACTTAAACCGGCTTTATTCGTTCCCTTTAAATAATCTCCTTTAACCGCTTTTTCGGCATTGTCAAAAGCCGGAATTATTGCAACGGCTTTACCACCAATCAGTCCGGCTTCATAAAGCTGTGCCTTACTATTCTTTGAGAATTCAAATTCTTCCTCAACCATTAATTTTACCAGTAATTTTCCCGAGCCATCATCCATAAAACTAATTTCCTGAACCTTTCCTACATTCAATCCGTTAATTGTTACAGGTGTGGAAGGTTCCAGACCCTCAACATTATCATAAATGGTATAAAAAGTCCTTGATGAATCCAGGATGTCATTTCCTTTTAAAAAATTAAAAAGGTAAATGAATAGCAAAATACCTGAAATGACTAAAATTGCGGTTTTAACTTCCCTTGTTATTTTCAAGATTTTTCAAGTTTAATGATTCACAAAATTAGCAATTAATATAAGAAATACTAATCTAATCGGCAGGAGTTTTTAAGGCAGCCGACAACGAAATTCTTTTTCCATTTTTGTATGCCACTACAAAACTAGACTTGAAACCTTTTTCTCTGGTCTCAGCTTTTAATTTTTGAATTTTATTATAATCGGAGGTGGCTCCATAAAAATACTTGTATACACTCCCGCTTTTCTCTATGGAAATGTCGTTAAGCCCTTTAAAATTATAAGGTTTAGTTTCTAATTTTTTGGAACTGGCTGCTATTTGCACCTTAAATGTTATATCTTTAAATATAAGTTCTTCTTCGAAAGCCTGCGAATCCAAATCTATATTATCCCCAACATTTTGATCCAGATTAGATTTATAAAGCAAAATGGCATTTGTTATGGCCTCAGACATTTGCTTTTGGCCTTTTGAAGAGTTTAAATACATGCCTTCTTTTTTATAAGTAAGAAATCCGGTTTCGATCAATACACTTGGCATATAGGTATTATGTAACACCCAAAATCCGGCCTGTTTAACACCTCTTGTATTTCTTTTTAATTTCTTATTGAAATTTTCTTCAACAAAACTTGCTAATTGAATGCTTTGGTCTAAATAATCTTCTTGTACTAATTTCAATCCTATCAACGATTCCGGTGAATTCGGATCGAACCCTTCATAATGAAAGTCATAATTCTCCTCCAGGAAGATAACTTCATTCTCTTTTTTTGCAATTTCAAAGTTACGCTGATTTGCATGTAAACCTAAAACAAATGTTTCGGTACCATTTGCAGGGGAATTATGTGAGTTGCAATGAATGGATACAAAGAGATCGGCATCGGCTTTATTCGCGATCTTTGCCCGTTCATGAAGTTCCAGAAACTTATCTGTTTTTCGAGTATAAATAACCTTAATATCTTTATTCTTTTCGAGTTCAGCCCCAACAGCCAAAACAATTTTTAAGGCAATAATACTTTCCCTGTATCCATTCCCTATATTTCCGGGATCTTTACCTCCATGACCAGCATCAAGAACAACAATAAATTTATCTTTAAATTTAACCTCGTTTTTGGTCGAAAAAGAGAATAATGTTAATATAATTATAAATAGTACGAAATGTAGATAATTCCTCGTTTTCATATAGATTAAAGGCTGTTCACTTACTTTGTTAATTTATTTAATTTTTTTCAATTTAAAAACTATTGACAAAAAATATATGTAATTTTGACAATTCAAAAACCGAGCCATACTTTTACAAAAATACATTAAAAGCATTGCAGACAAACATCATTAAAATATTTTTTGCTCTTAGTTTTACAGTGCTTATCAACACCATTGGTTTTGCTCAGGATCTACCAAATAAAAGTAGTGAAATTAAGCCCAGTGTTATTAACGAAAAAGAACCCCTTAATATTTCACTTGACACAATTGTAAAACTAACTGCCACTAAAGAAGTAGATAGTGTAAAACAGGATTCAGTTAAACTAAAACCTGAATTTTTAACAGGGAAGGTCAACTATAAGGCAACTGATTATGTATCTATAAACCAAAAAGAAGAAAGGATCTACTTATATAATGAAGCTGAAGTCTATTATGAAGATATGGAGATAAAGGCGGGAATTATTGTCATAGATTATAAGAAGAATGAAGTTTACGCAGGTCGGTTAAAAGATACTTTAGGTGTATACTCACAACATCCTATATTTAAGCAAGGTGATAATGTTATTGAACCCGATTCCATTCGTTTTAATTTTGATACTGAAAAGGCATTAATATTCAATTCCAAAACAGAGCAAAGCGGATTCAACATTTTAGGAGAAAGGACCAAGAAGGAAAATGACTCGGTTATTTTCCTGTCTAAAGCACGTTTCACAACTTCTAAAGATCCTGAAAATCCGGAGTATTACTTTCAATCCAGCAAGATTAAATTCGTTCCTAAGAAAAAAATTGTTGTAGGTCCAACAAATATGGTCATAGCAGATGTTCCTACTCCAATAGGACTTCCATTCGGTTTCTTTCCACTGACAGAGAAACAAACATCGGGATTGATCATCCCTACTTTTGGAGAACAAAGTTCCAGAGGTTATTTTCTTCAAAATGGAGGATATTATTTTGCCATTAGTGATTACGCAGATCTTGCTTTACTTGGAGACTATTACACAAATGGAAGTTATGGGTTTAGAATGGAAACAAACTATGCTTACAGATATAATTTTACTGGAAATTTAAGTTTTAGATATGAGAATTTAATTACCAGTGAACGTGGTTTCCCCGATTATGGCAAAAGCACCATTTATAACATACGCTGGTCCCATAGTCAGGATCCCAAGGCTAACCCAAATTCCAGATTTTCAGCATCTGTCAATTTAGGTAGTAGCCGATATTATCAGCAGTCAATAAATCAATTAAATGTCCCTAATTTTTTAAATAATACTTTGGCATCTTCTGTTTCCTATTCAAAATCTTTTCAAGGAGAACCTCAGGTCAATATGAGTGCAACAGTTACGCATTCACAAAATACCAATACAGAAACCATTAACATGACTCTCCCAACCTTCCAGGGAAGTATGAGTCGTATATTTCCTTTGGCACCTAAAACAGGAGCAAAAAAAGGAATCTTTCAAAATATTAACCTGCAATACAATATTCGGGCAGAGAACAGAATTCAAACAACAGATTCACTTTTCTTTAAAAAAGAAATGTTCGATCAGGCAAAAAATGGTGTACAGCATAGTATTCCCATCAGTACTAATTTTAAAGTATTCAAGTACTTCAGCATGAGTGCCAGTACAAATTATCAG
The DNA here is from genome assembly GCA_963722665.1 of uncultured Flavobacteriaceae bacterium. GTDB lineage: Bacteria > Bacteroidota > Bacteroidia > Flavobacteriales > Flavobacteriaceae > Site-B1. Next base: position 45,471 of record CAVRNW010000013.1, on the reverse strand, counting down.
GAAGTTTGGACATTCAAGACCCTCAACAAATCTTATGATCCCATTCTTGATGAAGTTGTTGAGACCGATATCAATGGTTTTGATGCGTATAGAACTTATAATTTCAGCACAAGCATTGGCACGACTGTTTACGGCATGTTCAATTTTAAAAAACAAGGGAACGATCCAAAAATACAGGCGATACGACACGTTATGAGACCATCAATAAGTTATAGTATTAATCCGTCCTTTGATCAGTATTATGAGAATTATGAAATAGCCACTGCCGACGGAACGACAGTTCAGGAATATACCCGATTCGAAGATGCTATTTTTGGGGCACCAAGCAGAAGATACTCCAGTAGTGTTGGGCTAAGCCTAAGCAATAATTTTGAGGCAAAAGTTAAACCTAAGGATACCACTGCTACAGAACCTAAAAAGATCATACTTTTGAATAATTTGAATTTTTCCACCAGTTATAACATGGCCGCCGATTCATTAAAACTGAGCCCGGTAAGAGTAACAGGAGGAACCCAGTTCTTTAATAATAAATTGGGAGTGAATTTTAACGCTACCCTGGACCCTTATGCATTAAATAATAACAACCAAAGGATCAACACCCTTAATATTAATAATGGAGGTAGTTTATTCCGGCTGGTCAATGCCAATATGTCTATGAACTATTCGTTATCCAGCAAAAGTTTTGACGATAAAGGAGATAAAGAAAGTGAAAATGAGTCTGCCAGAAGTGGTGGCAGAACCGATGATCTATTTGGTAAGGCAGAAGATTATTCCGATAATAAGTTCAGCGATAAGGACGATGAAAAAGAAACGTCTAGTGAACTATTCAATTATAAAATACCCTGGAATGTCAGATTGGCCTATACGGTAAATTACAGCAACTCCGTAAGGCAAAGTGAAATATCATCACATTCCCTAATGTTTTCTGGTGATCTTGAATTGTCTCCGCGCTGGAGCGTTGGGGCATCATCAGGCTATGATCTAAAAGACAATGGATTTACTTATACACAGCTTCGATTTGAACGGGATCTGTTAAGCTGGAAAATGAATTTTAGCTGGGTGCCATTCAGTACAAGAAGTTCCTGGTTCTTCTTTATTGGTATAAAATCAAATGTGTTAAGTGATATAAAATACGAACAACGCAGACAACCGGATCAACAACTCTAATAAGCATGAAAAAAATCATAAAAACATCTAAAGCACCTGCTCCAATTGGCCCTTATAATCAGGCCGTTTTATCGGGAGACACTCTTTATACCTCCGGACAAATTGCTATCAATCCGAAAACCGGAAAATTAGAAATAGGTGATATTAAGGCTGAAACAAAGTTAGTCATGGAAAACTTGAAAGCTGTTCTGGAAGCTGCGGATATGACTTTTGAAAATGTCATTAAAACATCTATATTTATATCTGATATGCTTAACTTTACTTTGATAAATGAAGTTTATGGAGGGTATTTTAAGAACGAAACTGCGCCTGCGAGAGAAACAGTGGAAGTCTCCAATTTACCAAAATACGTCAATGTAGAGATAAGTTTAATAGCCAAAAAATAGTTTTATCTCTATTAACAGTTGTTGACAAATATATTAGGCAATCATACAATTAGAAGTTCAAAGTAATTATGTAAACCTTATTTTTGATAGTAACCAAAAAGGCTATTGATTATGAGAATAGAGAATGATCTTAAATTAGGGTTTAAAGATGTCATGTTCAGACCTAAACGGTCTACTCTTAAAAGCAGATCTAAAGTAAACTTAACCAGAAAATTCCGCTTTTTTCATGGTAAGAATGAATGGTCCGGAATTCCGGTAATGGCGGCGAATATGGATACTGTGGGCACCTTTGAAATGGCTGTTGCATTATTCGATAAACAATTATTCACTGCAATACACAAGCATTATTCGTTAAAACAGTGGGAATCCTTTTTGGAAACTGCCCCTACCGGAATTGAAGAATACATTGCGGTAAGTACAGGTACAGGGAAACGTGATGCAGACAAATTAGAAGCCATTTTAAAGAAGCACCCCAAATTAAAATTCATTTGTATTGATGTAGCTAATGGTTATTCGGAGCATTTCGTAAATTTTGTTCAGCAGACAAGAGAATCCAACCCAGGTAAAGTTATCATAGCAGGAAATGTAGTTACGGGGGAAATGGTAGAGGAACTTTTGCTTTCGGGAGCCGATATCATAAAAGTAGGCATTGGTCCGGGATCGGTCTGTACTACCAGATTAAAAACAGGAGTTGGTTATCCGCAATTGTCTGCAATCATAGAATGTGCCGATGCTGCTCATGGATTGGGAGGACAGATCATAAGTGATGGTGGCTGTGTGACACCCGGTGATGTAGCCAAAGCCTTTGGTGCCGGAGCTGACTTTGTTATGTTAGGCGGAATGCTGGCAGGACATGATGAAAGTGGTGGAAAATTGATCGAAAAAAATGGGCATCAGTTCAAAGAATTCTATGGAATGAGTTCAGCGATTGCTATGGTAAAACATGTTGGTGGAATTGCAGAATACAGAGCCAGTGAAGGTAAAATGGTAGAAGTCAAATACCGAGGTCCGGTAGAAAACACTGTAAATGATATATTAGGAGGAATTCGCAGTACCTGCACCTATGTTGGTGCTTCCAGATTAAAAGAATTGACCAAAAGAACTACCTTTATAAGAGTATCAGAACAGGAAAACACAGTCTATACTGAAAATCCAACTGAGATTTAAAACCAAACAACAAATTCATTAATACAACTAAAGGGCTTTTATAAAAAGTTCAGCTGTAGCCGGATTAGTTGCCAACGGTACATTATGTACGTCGCACAAGCGCATTAACATCAACACATCCGGTTCATGCGGATGCTTTTCAAGAGGATCTCTAAAAAAGATTACCATTTGACACTTCCCTTCTGCTACTCTAGCTGCAATTTGAGCATCTCCACCAACTGGACCCGATAATAATTTTGTAACTTCAATTCCAGCCTTTTCAACCTTTGCACCTGTGGTTCCGGTAGAAACAATTGTAATTCTTTTTTGATGGAGTATGTCTTTATGCTCATTTAAAAACTGAACCATTTCGGCTTTTTTCCCGTCATGGGCAATGATAGCAATTTCCAATTATTTAAGATTTTTAATATGATAATCAACCAATCCTTCAATAGGTCTTCTCACAAAATTCCCGATAGTCAATCCAAGTTCCTTGCCGACTTCCTTGATCTCTTCCTGAGAAAAGAAAGCGATAGAACCTGCAAAATGAACCGGAACTTTATCCAAAACATCTTTATACTGGAAGATCATGTTCTTAGCAAATAACCTGACGCCATTTTTAATTAAATTCCTTACGTATTGGGAGTCTTTATTCAAAAACATAAACCTCGCAAAACTTGCTAAATACGTATTTGGATTAGGTTGCTTATATAGGTTATATTTTACAAAATCAATATCAACGTTATATTCATGTGAAAATACCGATCTTAGATCACCCGGCATATGATTGAAATAGTAATCCCTCAGTAATTGCTTTCCAAAATAATTGCCACTTGCATCATCCATGAGTGTATAGCCCAAAGATTTTACCCTTTGATGCAGCTTTTTACCATCATAGTAACTACAATTGGAACCTGTTCCTAAAATACAAACGACAGCGGCTTCATTATTATTAATTGAGGAGAAAACAGCAGCTAATGTATCTTCATTGACATTGACCTTTGCGTTTGGAAAATAATCCTCTAGCACCTCCTTAAGCATAAGTCTGGGCCTTTCAGTTCCGCAGCCTGCACCATAAAAGAATAAATAAGAAACATTCATCCTTTGTTCCTTAATTACCTTACTTTCATTAATGCTTTTTCTAAGCTTTCTTTCGGGAAGCATTTCAGGATTTAAACCATCTGTCCTTTCCTTATCAAATAACTTTTTCCCTGTCCTGTCAACAAATATCCAATCACTTTTCGTGGAGCCACTATCTACAATTACTATCATAGTATAAAGATAAAAAATAAGCTGCTATTTACCATAGCAGCTTATAAGATTAATGACTTATGACTAGATATTATGGATGTATTGAGCTAAATCAACAAGTTTTGATGAATAGCCATACTCATTATCATACCAAGAAATAAGTTTAACAAAATTATCATTTAATCCAATACTTGCATTGGCATCAAATGTACTTGTTTTAGGTTCTGATACGAAATCCTGAGAAACAACTCCCTCCTCTGTATATCCTAAAACACCTTTCATTTCATTCTCTGAAGCATGCTTCAATGCGGCTTTAACCTCATCAAAAGAAGCTCCTCTTTCAAGTCTGCAAGTCAAATCGACTACAGAAACATCAACAGTAGGAACTCTGAAAGCCATACCTGTCAATTTTCCGTTCAATTCCGGAATAACTTTTCCAACTGCCTTTGCAGCGCCTGTTGAGGCCGGAACAATATTATTTAAAGAAGCACGTCCTAATCTATAATCTTTTTTAGATGGTCCGTCAACTGTAAATTGAGTTGCTGTAGCAGCATGAACCGTGGTCATCAATCCTTCAACAATACCAAATTTATCATTTATTACTTTTGCCAAAGGCGCTAAACAGTTTGTTGTACAAGATGCGTTAGATACTATTGTGTCTGCTGCAGTTATTTTTTTGTGATTAACTCCCATAACAAACATTGGTGCATCTGCCGATGGTGCCGAAATAGCTACTTTTTTAGCTCCTGCTTTAATGTGAGCATGAGCTTTTTCTAAAGTTGTAAAAATACCTGTACAATCTAAAACAACATCAGCTTTCACTGCATCCCATTTTAGGTCTTCAGGGTTACGCTCGGCTGTAACTCTTATTTCGTTACCATTCACAACCAAATTTCCATTTTTAACTTCAATGGTTCCCTGGAATTTTCCATGGACTGAATCATATTTTAATAAATATGCCAAATGCTCTACTGCCAATAGATCATTGATTCCTACTACTTGAATATCAGGTCTGCTAGCTGCTATTCTAAAAGCTATTCTACCTATTCTACCAAAACCGTTAATTCCTAATTTTAAATTTGCCATTTTTTATTATTTAATTATTCTAATTATTTATTTATACTGACATGATATCAGATACTCTCAATATTTCCTTATCGATTGGGTTATTTTCTTTGATCGCATTTTCCAAAGGTGTTGTTGACATTTGCCCATTATGCAGACCCACCATCACATTTGATTGCCCATCAATCAATAATTCCACTGCATGAACACCCATCCTGCTTGCCAATACCCGGTCAAAACAACTAGGAGCACCACCCCTTTGCATATGACCAAGTACTGATACTCTTACATCATATTCAGGTAAATTTTCTTCAACGTATTTTGCGAGTTCAAAAACATTATCTCCAGTCTTATCACCTTCGGCTACAACCACCAAACTCGAGGTTTTTCCTGAGCGTCTGCTTTTCTCTAAGGTGACAAGCAAACGTTCTATTCCCATATCTTCTTCAGGAATTAAAATCTCCTCGGCTCCCGCTCCAATTCCTGCATTCAAGGCAATATGACCTGCATCTCTACCCATAACTTCCACAAAGAATAGTCGGTTATGAGAACTTGCAGTATCTCTAATTTTATCAATAACTTCAACTGCTGTATTTAAGGCGGTATCATAACCAATTGTGAAGTCAGTGCCAAAAATATCGTTATCAATAGTCCCCGGTATGCCAATAATGGGAAAATCATATTCATTGTTAAAGACCATGGCACCTGTAAAAGACCCATCACCTCCAATTACGACCAAGGCATCAATATTATGTTTTATGAGGTTATCATAAGCTTTTTTGCGTCCTTCAACTGTTCTGAATTCTTTAGATCTGGCCGTTTTTAATACTGTACCGCCTTTTTGAACCAGGTGATGCACACTTCGGGCGTTCATATTCTCAATATCATCCTCTATAAGTCCCTGGTAACCTCTAAATATTCCTACACTTTCTAAATTATAATAGGAAGCCGACCTAACTACTGATCGTATTGCAGCATTCATTCCAGGTGAATCTCCTCCCGATGTCATTACCGCAATCTTTTTAATAAACTTTTTCATTAAAGTAAGTAATTTGAAGTGGCAAAATTACTAAAGAAAAATCAATAAATACCGCTAATCACGATATTTTTGGAGCTATTAAACAATTCAAACGTTTTCGTTAATAAATAATTTATCAATCTTTGATTTTTAAGATTCAAACCTTGTTATTCGTTATTTTCAGATTTGAAATTAACGAAATCAGGAAGTGGATTATTTTGATCAACTTCATCAGTATCCAAAGTATTTTGTTCCTGAGTTTTGATATCCGTTCTTCTCCTGAAAATCTTTTCCAATAATTCTTTAAATGTGTCAAAATCCACATTATAGGACAATCCCAGACCTTGTGTGTAACCTATTTCCTCACCAAAATTTCTAATACTGTTCTCTCTGTTGAACATTTTAGCTGTCAGTGTTCCTTCGTCATTGAGTAAAAAGTCTATTTGTACATCTCCTGCAATAACCGTTTCGCTGACACCTCCTATTGGTACACCAACTTTCCCGTTGATCAATATCCTAGGGCTTACCTGAGTGGATAATGTCAAACCAAATCTGTCATCAGTTTGTAGATCCGGAGTTCTTTGTCCTGACTGATAATTAAGACCTACTTTCAGCTTTCCTTCACCATCAGAGAACATGCTATTGACAATTGCTGAAGCACGTTCTGCTAAATTACCTGTTATGGTTTGCTGACTAATATTAACCTCACTCATAAAGGTACCAGATGTGACCACCGACAGTGCCTGTAGCTCCCGGCTTTGGTTATCGTCCAGACGATATTGTAATTCTGAATTCAGTGATGAACTAACATTTGGAAATTTAAGATCGAAAACAGGATCTGGTTGCTCTAACTGACCTGTTATGCTAATTTCCACATCTACGGGAATACTTCTGGTAATCGGATTATCGAGCAATATAGATGGATTGGCCTGTGTTTTATAAATGGCTTTTAAATCGATCTCGGCCTTAAGCGGATCGCCTTCCCAGGTTATAGTTCCACCGGGTTGAACGATGAATTTCTTTTGGATCAAGCCTGCATAAACAAAATTGTAAACCCCTTCAAATGTCAGGAAATCCCCCCACATATTGAACTTTCCATTAGTATTTATCTCCACCAATAAGTTTCCTGCCCCTCGTCCTTTAATGGAATGGCCTGTTGATGAATCAATGATTATTTCAATTTCTGCATCCTCATTGACATCCAGGTCAAAATCCAGCTCCAATCCTTTAATTTCATTAAATACTATCTCCTTACCGCTTATTTTAGACTCTTTCTCATCCTTTGTTAAAAAGTGAATATAAGAATTGTCTCCATAAGATTCTGTATCATTAAGCGGAATTTTGAATTCGGTACCCTGTCTAGTCTGTCCGTCAACAGATATCACCAGTTTATCAGTAGGTCCGTACAATGATGCAGTTCCTCCAATAAACCCTGTACCATAATATAGCACATCATCTTCCATCTTTGTATTTAAAACTAAAAGTTTATCTGTAGAAATATTCAACCCTAAACTCCAGTCAGAAAAATTAACATGATTTATATTCCCGTTTATTCTGCCTTTAGAATTATAGTGGGTATCAGTCATTTCAACATTATTGAAAACAAAGCTCTGATTCTTTAACGAAACAGAGGCATTATCCTGAAAACTATAATTTACATTTAAATAAGGGATCTGTAAACCTGCCTGATCCAATATTAAGTTTCCGTCAATGGATGGTTTTCCTAAATTACCGGTTACTTTGGCCTGACCGCTCACCAGACCTCTAATATTGTTGATAACGTCCTCACCTAACGGATTCAAAGGTTCCAAATTAAACTTGTTAAAGGTCACATCCAGATCAATACTTGATTTGTTCTTAGTTACATCTATCTCGCCAGTAGCTTTAAACGTTTGAAGAATATCATCTTTTATAGTTACATTAACCTTGTAATTTGTTAAGGATTCATTACCAACGATATTGGCATCAAAGGATCCTAAATTGATATCGTTTACCATCAGATCATCTATTATAACTGTTGAATTTGGTAAGAAAGTACCATCCTTTTCCAGAATATCCAACTTTCCATTTACGATTCCATTGAGACGTAAACTATCAATTTCAGGGGTTATTTTGGTTAGATCAACATTCCTAAAATCCAATTTAATATCCTTGTAACCTGTATCTTGAATCACTCCGGAGAGATTTATGGTCTCATCTTCATGGTTCATAAATAATTTATCGAATTCAATATTTTTAAAATCTCTGTCAAACACTATTTTATTTGCACTATCTCTGGCTTCGTTGACAAACCAGGTATTGTTTTTAAAGGTGACATCTGATTTTTTAAACCCTAATACCGATTTGTTCTCTTCGTTGATGGTGTAATACAAACTGAGGTTATAACTATCATCATTACGTTTTCCACCCTTAAATTCTGTACGCATAAACAGGGTGTCCTTAAGAGTCACATTGATCAAACTGAAGTTTGAAACGTCATAGAATTTTGTATTGAGACTATCTATTTGAACGTAAGTGTTAAATAGTGGATTTTTGTTATCGATATTTAACTGAACTTCATCAACAAAATAATTGAATAATTTTATTTTAGGTGCCTTGAATGTAAACTTGAATTCCTTTTCATCACTTCTGGCACTTCCTTTTATAAATGTATTTCTACTAAGCTCAATATTAGGAATAAAAACTTCAACGATCTTGTTATAAATTTTAAAATTAAAATCTATGTATTGGTCCGTTGCAATTTCATTGGGGATATAATTAGTATAAATACTTCCCAGAGAATTCTCTAACATTTTCCCCAGATCTTTAAACAGGAATTTACCAGTTAATTTTCCCTGAATAATATCGGGAGAATTTATACCTATCAATCTTTCATTTTCATTATTGAAACTAGATGTGATTTCAAAATCCTTGAAAAAATAAGTGTCATTTTGATTTTTATAGGATGTATTCTTAAAAATTATATCTCCAAAGGCATCTTCCAAATTTGTACCTTTCATTTTCATTTCAACCACACCCTGAAAAATTGAAATACTATCACGTTCAACGAACTTCAAGGCATTTAAGTCGGCATATTCCACATTGGCGATGAAATCAAAATTATAGACATCTTTTGAAAGATCTGCAAGTCCCTGAAAATTGAGTTTTAAATTCTTGTCGTTTGCATAGATTTTTCCATTGAATTTTTTATTTGCAAAATTCCCTGTTATTTCCAATTCATTATAATTATACCCGTTATATTCCATTGAAAATATATCACCTTGAGCCTTGGTATTCATTTTTGCAAGCAGAAAACTATTACCTTCAATATTTAAATTAAAGGATACTTTCCCAAGTTTTTCATCATTTAACAATTTTCCGGCCAAGAAATCCTTAAAAATCAGTTTTCCTTTATAAAATGCATTATCAATATCATCTATTCTGTTTAATTGAAGCTGAACATCCATAATTCCTAATGCTGTGGAAATTTTGGAATTGGTCTTAATATATTTTTCGGTGATCTCACTATCCCCTCTAACAGTGAAATTTCCTAATTTTTCAATGGAAGATGGAATTGAAGCACCTAGAACATTAGGCATTAACGATTTTAGATCATTATAGTTAGAAGTAAGATTGCTGAATTTTCCCTTCATTTCAAAATTATCTTCTTCGGCATTGAATAAATTCTTAAAATGTATGTCGCCATAAATTTTTGTATTCCTGCTGGTATTAACCTCAAGATTGTCCACTTGAAGGCCATTAAGTGTTCCGGAAAGATCAGCATTTAAATGAGCTATTTCTTTTGGTCCAAATTCATTGTAAAACATGTTGAGCTCTTGGAATGAAACAGTGGAATTATTGAATCTGGCCTTAAGTTTGACCTGATCAGTAAAAAATTGAAGGTCGTCACGTGTATAAAAAAACTCGATCTCACCTATTAATTCAGACTCATTTGTTTTAATATCCAGATCGGAAAATGTCATTCCCTCTAAAGTGTAAACAAAATTTGTGCTCATTTCTTTGACCTCAACCCCTCTGCTATCATTAAAAGCCAACGAAGTTACATTCATGCTTACATCTGGTCCCTTTATTGAAAAATCTTTGGCAATAATGTTCAGTTTTGAAAATTCAAGTTTTATCGGGGTTTCTTTGTTTTCGTCAATTATTCTAAATAATCCATTCTCTATTGTTACATCTTTTGATGATAATAAAAAGGTGCTCTCCTCTTTTCTGGGGTTTTCATCCTCGAATTTAGCTACAAAAATGTCTAAATTGGTATCGGTCTCACCCAAATAGGTCTTTATGTTGAAGGTCAACCCTTCAACATCAATGTCTCCAAATGTGAATTTATTATTATAAAGATTTTTAAAGCTAATTATGGACGTATTTAACTCATTCAAATGAATGAGCGTGTCCTTCTTGAAGTCTACAATTAAAATTTCCTTTAGTTCAACATCACCATTGAACTGCAGTCCTACTTTACCAATATTAATGTTTGTGCCGAATTCTTTATTCAGGCGTTTTGTAGCATATTTACCTAAATTTGTTTGAACATAAGGTATGGAGAGAATTAACACCAGAATGATGAATAAAAGCAGCAACAATGCTACTATCTTGGACCCTATTTTTAAACCTCTCTTAATTTGCTCCTAAAATTATAACTTTATCCAGAATATCCTAAATTTTCCCATAATAACATTTATTGTAAAATTAATGTCTTAAGTTAACTATTATTTTTATTCATATCTGCATTTCCAATTAATCATCCCAAGAAAAAAATAAGTAGTTTTGTATCTAGGAATAACAAAATGAATCAGACTTTATTTTCCTAAATAAAATTAGCAAATATTATGCCTGATTTTTATTAATGCGATCACAAAATATTTACATACTCGGTATTGAATCTTCCTGCGATGATACGGCGGCATCCGTAATTCATAACGGAACTGTTCTAAGCAATGTAGTTGCCAGCCAGAAAATTCATAAAGAATATGGCGGAGTCGTCCCTGAATTGGCTAGCAGAGCTCATCAGCAGAACATTGTGCCTGTTGTGCATCAGGCATTGGCAAAAGCAGCTATCACAAAAGACAAATTAAATGCTATTGCTTTTACCCGTGGCCCGGGATTGATGGGTTCTTTATTGGTAGGAACCTCTTTTGCAAAGTCATTAGCTATGGGATTAAATATTCCCTTAATAGAAGTCAATCATATGCAAGCGCATATTCTAGCCCATTTTATTGAAGAAGAAGGATTCAACAAACCTCCTTTTCCTTTTTTGGCTATGACCATTTCCGGCGGGCATACTCAAATTATTGAGGTTTCCGATTATTTTGACATGAAAGTAATTGGTGAGACCATAGATGATGCAGTTGGGGAAGCCTATGACAAAAGCGGTAAAATATTAGGACTTGGATATCCTGCAGGACCCGAAATAGATAAACGAGCTCAATTAGGCAATCCAAAGGCGTTTAAATTCACCAAACCAAAAGTGGATAGATTAAACTTTAGCTTTTCCGGACTAAAAACGGCGATTCTGTATTTTGTTCAGCGTGAAGTAAAGAAAAATTCGAATTTTATTGAAGAGAACCTTAACGACATATGTGCATCCATTCAATTTACGATCATCAACATACTTATGGATAAGCTAAAGCTGGCAAGCAAGGAAACCGGTATAAATCACATTGCTATCGGGGGTGGTGTTTCTGCCAATTCCGGAATACGAAAGGCTCTTAAAAATGGTGAACAAAAATATGGTTGGACAACCTATATTCCTAAATTTGAATATACCACAGATAATGCTGCTATGATAGCCATTGTAGGCTATTTAAAATATCTTGAAGCTGATTTTACCGATCAGAATGTGACGGCTTCTGCCAGATTAAAAATATAGAAATGGCATTTGATCCACAGTTGGCAAACAGAATTAGAGAACAACTCAAGTTTTTTCCGGAGGAATTCACCGAAAAAAGAATGTTTGGAGGTCTGTCCTTTCTATATCAAGGAAAAATGACGGTTGGCATTTTAAAAGACGAACTAATTGTCAGAATTGTTGAGAACAAAATGGAAACCGAATTAACCAAGGACCATGTGAGACCTATGGATTTTACCAAGCAACCCATGAAAGAGTTTGTTTTTGTGTCTCAAGAAGGTATTAAAACCGAAACAGATTTGCTACATTATATAGAATTGGGTTTGGAACATGCTAAAAGTAAGTTATAATGTTTTTATCATTGCCAGGAGTTGTCAGTCTGAGTTCGTCGAAGACAAAACGACATGGTGATCTCTTTCAATTAAAAAGATTGCTTCATTTCATTCGCAATGACGTAAATTATAAAATTCAAAAATTATCAATCGTAAATCGTAAATCATAAATTAGTAGATGCAATTATTTTACAATCCCAATATAAACGAAACCACAGAGCAATTCTCTTTTAACAAAGAAGAAAGCAAGCACATTGCAAAGGTATTACGCAAAAAAGAAGGTGATATCCTGCATATTACAAATGGAAAAGGTTGGTTATTCAAAGCGAAATTGAGTATTGCAAGCCTTAAAACATGTGTCGCCAACATTATTGAAAAAGAATTACAGCCTAAACACAATTATAAGTTGCATTTAGCAGTAGCGCCGACTAAAATGAACGATCGTTTTGAATGGTTTTTGGAGAAGGCAACAGAAATAGGTATTGACAGCATCACTCCAATCATTTGCGATCATAGTGAACGTAAGGTCATTAAGCATGAACGGCTTGAGAAGATATTACAATCTGCAATGAAACAATCTTTACAATGTTATTTGCCTAAACTTAGTGAAACCATCAATTTCAGTGAATATATTAAACAAGAGTTTAATGGTCAATTGTTTATAGCTCACTGTGAAGAAACCGAGAGAAGATCATTGAAGAATGTTATGAAGGCAACCAATGAGGTCACGATTTTGATAGGACCTGAAGGTGATTTTAGTGTTAAAGAAATAAAAAGTGCCATACAAAATAAGTTTATTCCAGTAACTTTGGGAACAACCCGATTGCGAACTGAAACAGCAGCCATTGTTGCATGCCATTCTGTGGCTTTTATTAATCATTGATATGAAATTATATTTAACATTAATAATTTGTATTCTAAGTACCTTGTCCTTTTCTCAGGACATAGCTATCCTCAAATATAAAGGAGGAGGCGATTGGTATAGTAACCCAACAGCCTTACCTAACCTAATCGCTTATTGCAATGAGAATATTAACACAACAATAAACAAACGGCCTGAAACTGTTGAAGTGAGCAGTATTGATATTTTTCAATATCCTTATTTACACATGACTGGTCATGGCAATGTGTTTTTTAATGACTCCGATGTTGAAAACTTGCGCAATTATTTGATCTCGGGGGGATTCCTTCATATTGATGATAATTATGGCATGGAACCCTATATCACAAAAGAGATCGAAAAAGTGTTCCCTAATATCAATTTGGTTGAAATACCTCCAGACCATGAGATATTCAATATTGCATATAAATTTCCAAACGGACTGCCTAAAATTCATGAACATGATGGTAAACGTCCTCAGGCATTTGGTATTTTTTATGAAGGAAGATTAGTATTACTTTTTACATTTGAAAGCGATCTGGGTGATGGATGGGAAAATCCTGAGGTACATAACGATCCTCAAGAAGTTCGGGAAAAAGCATTAAAAATGGGTGCCAATATTATTAAATATGCCTTTGAAAACTAACAATTCACAGATAGCTTGAGTCGTAATTCGTAAATCCAGAATCCTTTGCAACTAACTCATTACAATAGCAATTTTACAAAACGAATATTCCCGATCACTTTAGTTTGCGACAATATAACAAACGCTCCAAATCTAGGTAGTTTATTCAGAACTGCAGATGCTTTTGGCATTGAAAAACTGATCCTTTGTGGTCAGTCGATATCGTTAGGAAGAAAAATGACTAAAACGTCAAGAGCTACAGAAAAGACGGTCTGTTATGAAATTCGAGATAATTCACTTAGCGTTTTAAAGGAATTAAAATCAAAAGGGTATCGCATTGTCTCCTTGGAAATTACAGATATGAGTAAACCAATAAATGGTTTCAGTTTTTCAAATGATAAACCGATCGCCTTAATTGTTGGAGACGAGAATTTCGGAATATCAGAAGAGATCCTAAAACTTTCGGACGACTTGGTCCATATTGAAATGTATGGTCAAAACAGCAGTATGAATGTTGTTCAAGCAACTAATATTGCATTGTATGAAATAACAAAGCAACTTAAATAACTGTTTTATATATTTACCTTATGGATTCAAAGACAATATCTCAGGGAATATTAAGGGCTGTTGGAATACTCGCCGGTATTTTTATCCTTCTCTTTTTTTTATATCAAATTCAGTCTGTAATTGCGTATTTGGTAATTGCGGCTGTTATTTCATTAATAGGCAGACCGGTAGTGCTTTTCTTAAGAAAGCGCTTAAAGTTTAAGAATACCATAGCTGTTATCGTTACCATCTTATTAATGATGGGGATTCTATTTGGTTTGTTTAGTCTGTTTGTGCCTTTGATCAGGGAACAAAGTCAGAATTTATCATTGCTTGACGTAAATTCCCTTCAGGAAAATATTCAGGACCTATATAAGCAAATTGTGGATTATCTGTTAGCCAAAGACATTGATATTGAGCAATCTTTTAAAGAATCTAATTTACTATCAAAATTAGATTTTAATGCCATTCCGGACTTACTTAATTCTGTTTTGGGAACAATAGGAAGTTTTACAATAGGATTATTTTCTGTTCTCTTCATATCTTTTTTCTTTTTAAAAGACAGCAGAATAATTGAATCTGGGTTGATGGTTTTTGTTGCAGATAATAAAGAAATGAGATTAAAGAATTCCATCGAAAAAATAAAAGATTTGCTATCCAGATATTTTTTAGGTCTGGTATTACAAATCCTTATCTTATTTATAATTTATACTATATTTCTACTTATTCTAGGAGTACATAACGCTGTTGTTATTGCTTTCCTTTGCGCATTATTAAACTTAATTCCTTACATAGGCCCTTTGATTAGTGGATTTTTAATTATGCTTTTAACAATGACAAATTTTTTGGGTATGGACTTTCAAACGGTTATTCTTCCTAAAACCATTTGGGTTATGGTTGGATTCATCATCGGACAGTTAGTTGATAATTTTTTCAGTCAACCATTTATTTTTTCAAGCAGTGTAAAATCTCACCCATTGGAGATCTTTTTAGTTATAGTTATTTGTGGACTCATTTTTGGTGTAGTGGGAATGATAGTCGCTGTTCCACTTTATACGGCAATCAAAGTAATCCTTAAGGAGTTTCTATCTGAAAATAAAATTGTTAGAAGCTTAACAAAAGACTTATAGTTTTAAATTGAATAAGGATATTTTAAATACTGTAAATCAACGTTTTATTCATGATAATTTAAACTCAGATGCTGCTTCACTATTGTTCAAAAAAAATCTAAATACATCAGTCGATATAAAATTATTGATTGAACAGATCGAAGCTAAAAAACGATGTGAAAAGAAACTTCCTTCCTGGTTTAATACCCCAAATATATTCTATCCCAACAAATTAAATATTGAGCAAACATCCTCTGAAATAACTGCTAAATACAAATCTGAATTGATCTCAGGAAATACTATAATGGATCTAACAGGTGGCTTTGGAGTGGATAGTTTTTTTTTCTCAAAACGATTTAAACAAGTCACACACTGTGAATTAAACAATGAGCTATCAGCTATAGCAAAACACAATTTTGAGCAGTTGAATGCAGGTAACATTGAATGTCATTCAGTTAACGGAATTCATCATTTACAAAGTACTAATGAATCTTTTGATTGGATATACATTGATCCTTCCAGGCGTCATGACAGTAAAGGAAAGGTCTTTTTTTTAAAGGATTGTTTGCCAAATGTTCCTGAACATTTGGATCTTTTATTTGAACGTTCTAACAACATATTGATAAAAACCTCACCTCTGCTCGATATTACTGCAGGTATCAACGAACTGCAATATGTAAAAACTATTCAAGTTGTAGCAGTCAAGAATGAAGTTAAGGAATTGCTATGGATATTAGAAAAGGGCTATAAAGGACAAATAATCATCCATACATCAAACATAAGATCGGATAGAACAGAAAGATTTCAATTTTTAATGAGTGAGGAATCAACTTCATTAGTTCAATATAGTGAGCCACTAGCCTATCTCTATGAGCCTAATGCTGCCATTTTAAAAGCTGGGGCATTCAAATGTATCGCTGAGCAATTCAAAGTCTTTAAATTGGATAAGAACAGTCATTTATATACATCTACTGAGCATATCGATTTTCCGGGAAGGTGTTTTAAGATCGAGAAGGTATTGCCATATAACAAAAAACTCCTTAAAAAGGAGTTTATATATAAAGCTAACATTGCTATCAGGAATTTTCCGGAATCTGTAAATCAGATCAAACGAAAACTAAATCTTAAAGACGGGGGCAATGTTTTTCTTTTTTTTACAACCATTAAAATGAAAAATAAAGTGATCATTATTTGTTCTAAGATCGATTAAAGCTGTATGGGTGTATCCGATACCAGTTGATTGTTAGTGCCAATTTCCATGTCAAACATCATACAAGTACCCATTTCAACAACAACAAGCTTATCTGAATTGCTAATACTTACTAAAAAACTTACTTCACCACTAGAAAAATCTTTCCAATCAGAATGATGTCCAGGTTCTAAGTTATATTCATGTGCTATAAGATTTCCATCTATATCATAAATTTCAAGATCTACATCAACTGTACCGTTGTTTGTTATTCTGGCTTTAGGGTCTTGATCATTGCAAGACGAATCAGTAGAAACAGCAGTTGCAGCTTCACCAAGTACAGAATTTTCAATTTCTTCAACAAGAGCATTAGAAGTTCCGTCCAGGAATTCCATCGGTTCAACTACACAATTAAAAAAGCTAAGAACCAAAACAGTAAGAGCGAAGTATTTAAGTAGGTATTTCATTTTAATGGGGTTTAAATAAAATTACACTCCAAAGATAAATACAACAAAGGGTACTACTATTAAAAACTCGTTGTAGGTGGAAATAAATTCGTTAACAAGTTATTTGATCAATAGACATTTGAATATGAATAGATTAAGTGCAAAATTATTCCGATGACTGAACCCTTCTAAAAAAAAGAATTTAGTTCTTTTGATATTTCGAAAACTTATCAGGCCAACTGTTAAATTCTTATTAATATAACCCCTTGATGATAATTATCATTGTTTTGTCAATTATTTAAAAGTAACTTTTCATTAATTATTTTAACCCGTATAAATTTATTGATCATGTCACTTATCAAAAAAGACAAACAGCGATTATTTCCTTGGGAAAGCCCAATGATTAATCCATGGAACAACACAATGCTAAAAAGTTTTTTTAGCGCTGATGACTTTTTCAATGATGATTTTTTTGAAGAAGACAGTTTAATGCCTGCAATGAATGTTAAAGAAACAAAAGACCAACTTAAGGTTGAACTTGCAGCACCTGGTTTTTCAAAAAAAGATTTTGAGGTCACATTGGATGAGGATGTTCTTCATATTTCTGCTGAAAAAAGCAAAAAAGTGGAAGACGAAGACAAAAAAACCGGATATTCCAGAAGAGAATTTAGTTACAACTCATTCAAAAGATCTATGAAACTTCCTGTGGCTATTAAGCAGGACGAAAAGGTGAAAGCCACTTATGACAATGGAATTCTTAAAATAGCTCTTAAAAAAGCAAAAGAAACTAAAGTAATTCCATCAATGAAAATTGAAGTGGCCTAGGGGATTGTCAAGCCAAAGGGGAATTTAAATTTCCCTTTGGTTTGATTACATTTAATTGAAATACCATATTATGAAAACAATAATGCCAAATATTAAATACATCGAATCTAAAAGTCCGGATGAGCTTCATGTGGAATCACTTAACTGGATATCTGAGTTGAAATTCATCAAGGATGAGCAACGCTTTTTGGAAGATCTGCTTAAATCATATACTATACAGTTATTAGAAAATCAGGATTTTTCAAAGAACAGAGAAATAATCAATCATCTTACGAAGCATAGAAAAAGCGGGGAAACCCTTTTAAAGAAATTGATAAATCACGAAAACGAATTGCTTATTCTGGTTGACGGAATAGATCAAATAAAAGAGGAAAAACATTACAGATTCTTACACAGCACCTATATTTTGGAAGTCACTAATTATTTCAACGATTATAAAGACATAAAAAAGGATATCTTTAGTGCCGTTAAACAAATAATGAAACATGAAAAACAAAAACGATTGTTGAATTAATTGTTTTACCAATTATAAGTTTAAAAGCTGCAGTGAACCAAATAAGGGCATTGCAGCTTTTTATTTTTACATGTACTTGCTTAAAAAAATATAATACTTATGCTTTAGAGTATTATACATTTCACGTTGTGTATTCATCTTATCCCTGAAGGATTCATGATATTTAAGGTGCACCCTGTCAATCGCGTCTTCGTTTGCCTGAAAATGAACTGCAATATTATGCTCATGGGCATCAATTTGTTCTATTAGTTTATTTATTTGGTCTTTATGAATTATAAAATTATTTTGAAACTGACCTAATTCTGCCAAAACATTGGTATTGGTCCATTTTTGCACAATTTCATCCAGCCTTTTTTGAAATGATTTGATCTCGTCTTTCCAAAATAGCAGTTCTTTCTTCCACTGCACATGTTCAAAATGCAGATCGGAATTAAAAATAACTTTTGTGACCATAATTTAACACGATTTTAGTTTAACACAATAAGTTAGTTATTATTTTTAAAACAGGAAATGATAATTATCAGTACAAGACTGCTTCTAATTGATAATTATCATTTTAAATTGTTTTAGACTTGGATACATTTATATCGACTATAAAATTATCAAACAATACCAATTCAAAGTGAAAAAAATGGTTTTAGTAACTATTGCAATACTAATTATTTCAATAATTCTATTAATTATTTACGGCAATTCGAGTTTTAACTCAAAGATCCAATCTGAGATCGATATACTTTTAAACCGGGATGCCGTAAGTAATAAAATTATTAGTAAGAAAGATCTGGAACCCTTGCCTGAACTGCTTCAAAATTATTTATTGAAAGTTAATATCACCGGAAAACCAATGGAAGCTAATTTAGTTATTGAGCAACAAGGCCGAATTAGAAAATATCCATCAAACAAATGGCTGTCCTTTAAAGCAAAGCAATATATGTCTGTTACTAAGGCTGAATTTATATGGAAAGCAAAATCGTTCCCAATGTTAGTACGTGATAAATTCATGGACGGGAGCGGTGAAATGAAGGTGAATTTTTTAGGTATTAAAGATATTGAAGTGGCAAAAGGAAGCAAAATAGATCAGGGATCATTGACCCGATATTTGGCAGAATTACCTATATATCCCAATGCTTTGCTTGATAAACGTATAAAATGGAAAGAAATTGATGATCATTCATTAAAAGCGACCATTCAAGCTGAAAATATTATTGCAGAGGGTATTTTTAATTTTGATACGGAAGGCTGGATCACAAGTTTCAGAACAAAACGATACATGGTGGATTCTCTTCAGGAATTTACCGGAGTCTTTGAAAATTATCGCGATTTTAATGGCTTAATAATTCCCGATGAATTAACTGCTATTTGGAATATGGCTAACGGAGATTATCAATATTTTAAATGCAAAATAACAAGCTATTCTCTTGAGTAGCCGTAAATATCTTTTAATTTAATTAGCTTTCCTTTTTCATTCTTGACATTCAGATCATACCTTATACCAATCCTGGTGCCAATCGGTGCATAATAATAAATTATCCAGGCATCCGCTTCTCTGGTACCTATGCAGCCATTGGAATACGCTTTAGATAAAGTGACCGGATTTGTTGTTGGATGAATGAGCTGACCATTCCTAAGGCCATTGATCTCTGTTTCTATCCATGGTATTTGAGGTAGTTTTGTCGTTTTGTTATCATCTCTTAAAGTAAAAAAATATTGATGATTATCCACCGGATTATAATAAACAGGGTATTTTACATGATTTACAATGCTTCCTTTACCATGCTTGGTCTTTAGATCCAAAATTCGGCCTGCCATCTCGAGATATTTATTTTCATTTCTCCCTACCCTTACAGGAAACTCATAGAGCCTTAAGGAATCTTCATAAATCCTTAATTTAAACTCAGGAATGTTTACATCAATTCTGGTATTTTCAAAAGACTTCATGATCTTAGCAGTTTCCAATGAATCAGGAATTTCCAATTGGTCACCTGCCTTAAAAATGATCAGTTTTTTTTGATCGTAAACAAAGGAATCCTTTTCCATCATATAATAATAATCGGTTTTGGCCAATGAATCAATGATCCGGGGATTATTTCGAACCAGGATATGTTCCGATATTTTATATGGGAGGATCCGGTTATATTTTAATACTAAGGAATCCAGGAATTTGAAGTAATTCTCTATAGATACATCTTGCTCAATCTGAATAATTTTGTCCCAGTCCTTGTTTAATTTATTCTGACCGTAGATGCTGTTATCAGGACAATAAAAAACCAATAAAAGCAGCATCAAAGCCGGTAAGCTTCTATATGCCGCTCTTATTGGTGTCATTTACTAAAAATTAGCTTTATTTTTTTAAAACGCTTTTAAGTATATCTTCTTTTGCAAGTTTTTTGGTACAGAAATACCAATCTTCACATTTTAAATCATCTGCTTTGGTCATTCTTTCGTTAGCCACTCCACAGTTACCTGCCGGTGAAATAATGACATCGTCACCAGGATTCCAATCTGCCGGTGTAGCTACAGAGAATTTATCAGATGTTTGCATAGCGATCAAGGCTCTGTAAATTTCATCAAAATTTCTACCTAAACTCAAAGGATAGTAAATAATGGCTCTGATAATACCTTTAGGGTCAATAAAGAACACGGCTCTAACAGCCTGTGTTTTACTTTCTCCGGGCTGGATCATTCCATATTTCTTGGCAACATTCATGGTAATGTCTTCAATTAAAGGAAACTTAACTTCAATATTTTTCATTCCCTTGTAATCAATTTTTTCTTTAATGTTCCTTAACCAGGCAATATGACTGTACAGACCATCAATAGACAATCCTACAAGATTACAATTGGCTTTATTAAATTTGCTTTCCAGATGTGCAAAGGTCATAAACTCTGATGTACAGACCGGTGTAAAATCTGCCGGATGGCTAAATAGTATAACCCATTCTCCCTTATAATCTTTCGGGAAGTTAATATCTCCCTGTGTAGTTACTGCCTTAAATTCCGGCGCTTTATCACCAATTCTTGGCATTGATACTACGTTTTGATCTTCAATTGTTGTTTCCATTTATATTTTGTTTTAAATTTTTTGTAAAACTATGTTGTAATAGAAAGATGCTCTGTAATCATTGTTACACTTACCATAATAAATACAGATAAAGGAATAGTTTTTAACTATTCATTTTACCAATAGCGCAACTAACATAAGATTTCGCTTTTGTTTGCAGTTTGTTTTGTTTACCTGCAAGAGGATATCCAAGATCATTGAGTTCTTTTTTGACAACCTCCAGGTCTTCATCCGACTTATGATCAAATGAAACAGAACTGCTTTCCAATTCAATGGAAATCTTTTCAATATTTCCTAAAGTTGATAACTTATTCTTGATGGTTGAAGCGCAACCATTACATTTTAAATTTTGTATTTGAAGGGTAGTTTTCATTACTATTTTTTCATATTATAAAGTTATTGAATCTTTGTAAAATTAGAATTTATTCTATGTTAATTTAAACTTAAACTAATTCAGGATATTGTGTCAATTTTGGCCAATGAACTGGCATTAAATTTACTTATAGTATCTTCATAGCCTATTTTAAAGATCTCATCAATATATTTCTTATCAAAAGTTCCGTATTTGCTTAATTCTTCCGGACAAATAATCAAATCGCACTGCTGAAACTTAATCAGGTCTTCTTTTAACGATTTTAACTTAAACGCACGTTCCAAAACATTATGAAAATGCTTCAGATCGGTTATTTTTATCTTTTTAAACGGATTGACATGAACACCAAAAATAACATCACAGTCATCTTTTAAAAATTCAATCGGGAAATTATTTAATGCGCCGCCGTCAATATAGTAAGAGTTATCAATTTTAATAGGTGAAAAAACTCCCGGATATGAGGCAGATGCCAATAATGGTTTAATGAGCTCTCCTTTGTTAAATGTCCTTAAGGTGCCATCTAAAATATCTGTTGCGGTTATTACTATATGCTTCTTTAGAGCGTTAAAATTATCCTCGGGAAAATATTCACTAAAGAGCTTATAATATTTCTCTGAGTCTATAAATCCGGGTTTATTCCTGGCAAATTTCTTAACATCAAAAAATTGAATCTGCTTGAAAAAATCAAGCATCTCCTTATAATCATAACCATAGGAATACAGTGCCCCTACAATGGCGCCGGCACTTGTTCCTGCAATAGATGATGGATGAATACCACATTCCTCAAACGCTTTAATAGCACCTATATGGGCAGCTCCTCTTATGCCTCCTCCTGACAGCACCAAACCTATTTTCATCAACTTAAATATTTACTTTTTAAAAGTAGCTCTAAACCACATCATCTCCTATGATTTATGTCATCAATACACATGACTTTAATCATTTCAAATTGAGATTACAAATAATATATTTGAGTTTAGGGTCAAATGGTTACTTATGTCTGGAACAAATACCATAAAAAACAGAATTATCGATTTCTTTGCAGAAATTGGTGAGTTGACAATTTTTGCCGGTCGATTTTTTAAGGAATTAATAAAAAGGCCATTTGAAGGTAAGGAGCTTCTAAAGCAATGCTATAATATTGGCAACAGATCCCTTTTACTGGTTGCCATAACAGGGTTTATCATTGGTCTGGTCATAACGCTTCAAACACGGCCAACCTTACAGGAATTTGGAGCGGAATCCTGGATGCCTTCTATGGTGAGTATTTCAATAATAAGAGAAATAGGACCTATGATCATAGCTTTGATATGTGCAGGAAAAATTGGTTCCGGGATTGGGGCAGAGTTGGGATCAATGCGAGTCACAGAACAAATTGATGCCATGGAGGTCTCCGGTACCAACCCGTTCAAATATTTGGTTGTGACCAGAGTATTGGCAACTACACTTATGCTGCCTGTATTGGTATTCTTTGGTGATGCCATTGCCCTCTATGGATCTTATATCATCGAGAATCTAAAAGGAGAAGTATCCTTTGTACTCTATTTTAACAAGGTATTTCAAGCCATAGAATTTGGAGACCTGATCCCTGCCACTATCAAAACATTCTTTTTTGGTTTTGCAATAGGACTAGTTGGTTGTTTTAAGGGATATAACTGTAAAAAAGGGACTGTTGGTGTTGGTGTAGCTGCAAATTCGGCAGTTGTGTTCTCCTCTATGCTCCTTTTTATCATAGATTTTATTGCGGTATTCGTAACCGACATATTTTTTGAAATTTAAATGATGATCCAACGACAAGACATAACTGAAAACATTGAAGGAAACAATTCCAAAAAAATCATGATCGAAATAAAAGATCTGTACAAATCATTTGGTGACAATTATGTTTTAAACGGATTTAATTTATCGCTTTATGAAGGAGAAAACCTCGTGATCATGGGGAAATCCGGTTCAGGAAAATCGGTGATGATCAAATGTCTCATCGGTTTGATGAAGCCCGATTCGGGAACTATTAAAGTGATGGGAAAGGATATATCAGATTTAGATCAAAAGGAATTGGATGAACTGCGCATAGACATTGGATTTCTTTTTCAAGGCAGTGCCTTATACGATTCAATGACTGTTAGAGAAAATCTGGAATTTCCGCTTCGGCGTCATAAAAAAAGATTTGGAATTATAAAGGATACGACCGACCTGGTTACTGAAGCCCTTGAAAATGTTGGACTTGTTCATACCATGGACCTTATGCCGGCAGAATTATCGGGCGGTATGAAACGAAGAATAGCTTTAGCCAGAACCTTAATACTTAAGCCAAAAATCATATTGTATGATGAGCCAACCAGTGGTTTGGACCCTATAACTTCCAAGGAAATAATTGAATTGATGAGGAATATTCAAAAACAATATAAAACCTCTTCTCTTATAATCACTCACGATGTGGATTGTGCAAGAGTTGTAGCAGAGCGAATGATCCTGCTAGTAGACGGAACCAATTACGCAGAAGGGAATTTTAAAGAATTGGCTTCATCCAATGATGGTAAAATAAGAGCATTTTTTAAATAGAATAATCTAAGAATCATGAAAAAAGAAACTAGCAATACACTCCGAGTTGGAATTTTTGTCATAGCAGGATTAACCTTGTTCATTGTGGCCATCTATTTAATTGGAGAAAACCAGAATATGTTCAAAAAAACCTTTACAATAAGCGCCAATTTCAATAATGTCAGCGGATTAATGCAAGGCAATAATGTAAGATATTCCGGCATCAATATTGGAACAGTCAAAAATATTACCATGGTAAATGATTCGACCATTCTTGTTGATATGAGTATTGATGAGAAAATGGTTCCACATATTAAAAAAGATGCCATAGCTACTATTGGTACTGATGGTTTAGTAGGCAATATGATCGTTAATATAATTCCCGGCGAAGGCAAAGACGGTATCGTCGTTTCGGGTGATGTGATTCAAACCTATACAAAGATCGGGACTGACGATATGTTAAACACCTTAAGTACAACCAACGAAAACGCTGCATTATTAACAGCTAAACTATTAAAGGTTGCCGATGCCATGTCTAATGAAAAAGGTACTCTCGGTATGCTGATCAACGATACAACTGTAGCTTCTAATTTAAAACAGACTTTTAGGCAGTTAAAGATTACGAGTATTGAAGCCTCTAAGGCCATGAAAGAACTAAATAGTATTATTTCCTCTTTAGATATTGAAAACAGTGTTGCCGGAGCTTTACTGAACGATTCTTTGCAGGCCGAAAAAGTAAGATCTTTAATTTCCAATTTAGAAATATCGAGCGTAGAAATAAATGACGTAATAAGGAATATCAATGAGACAGTAGTTCAGTTTAAAGACGGTGAAGGTGCAATCAATTATTTGTCAAATGATAAAGAATTTGTTAAAGAACTTGAAGAAACCATGAAGAATATCAATGAAGGAACAGATAAGTTCAACCAAAATATGGAAGCCTTAAAACATAATTTTTTAACAAGAGGTTATTTTAGAAAATTGGAAAAACAAAAAGCTAAAGAAGATAAAAAAAGTAATTAAGCCATGAAAATAGAACATTTAAGTGAACGTGTTAATGATTACAAAGAGTCTATAAAAAAGGTTGTAGAAAAGAAGATAGTCTGGAAAACAACAACCAAAGACCATTTAATAAAAACACTTCACAGTATAATTGATAAATATGATATTGGCTGGAGAGTTCAGGAATTAAACTGGATAGGAAGTAATGAAGCAATAAACATCACCATTTGATTCTTTTCCTCCTGAATTGATCGAAAAAACAAATCAAATTCCCTCCTATCAATTCATTCAAGGCTGTGCTTTGATATTCTCTCAATCTTATAATGGTGAAGTACATGTTATTATTATGTTTCCAATAATCGATAATATTCATGTTGAAAATAATACTATTGATCTGGGTATTTATGATCCTAACGAAATAACTGAAAAAGTAATAATTGAGAAAGTAGATGAGTTTCTAAAGGAAATGATCAAATGGGAAATTCCAATTGAAAAAAAACAATTAGGGTTTATCCATCAGGAATAAAAGCCTAATAGTTATTATAAATAAATCAAAATAAGAAAATAATTGGGTTGGTCAGCTATAAGTTAAACTTCTTCTAAATAGTTACAATTATGACAAGTATCATTGTTTATTAGGTTACAATTTCAGAACTTTTATCAAATAAAATAAATTATGAGCTATTTAACTAAAAATATTATTCCCGGAGAATACGGAAAGGTTTTTAGTACCGATGCCAAAAAAGAAAAGGATCTGCTAAAAATTAAGAAGGCTATTTTAAACCTTTATGGTATCAAAGATGTTCTTGTTGATATGACTATTTTTCCTGTAGAGATCACAATTCATACTAATTCAGTGGTTAGTAAAGAATCCGTGGAAAATGAAGTAAAACGATTTGGTTTTCACATTGTACCTAAAGGTGTATTTGAGGTATAAAAGCACCTTTAGATATCATAAGAATATTTGTATTAACTGTATTCGTATTCCCTATTTTAGTCATATTCTGCAATGGAGAAAATAACTATCCTTGTTTTCGCCATCGTGTCAGCCTTGGAATATTTCGAGTGAATAACCAGGCAATAAAACCGGACGAGCCCATTTCTTTCATTTTATCAACACAAAATGCCTGCATTTCCTTGGCTGTTCCTTTAAAAGTGAATTCACTATCTACATAGCAATAACTACAGTAATCTTTATTTTTAGTTCCGTCTTTGTTAAGTCCGCCATGATTAGGATCTTTTTTCATTGGCATACCACAACTCTGACAAAATTTACTCATTCCAGCAGTTTCCATGATTGATATATTTTTAATAAATTATTTCTCTACTCCTACAGATACTGTTGCCATGTCTTCACCTGCCATAACGGCAACAATAATATTATCCTTTTCACCGGTAACCTGACCTCCTGCTCCTGCTATGGACACGGAACTTACTTTAAAGCCTTTGTCTTTTAAAATGGCCTTATAATCATTCAAAGCATTTGCCGGAACTTCTTCAAATATAAAGGTCCAGTTAGTTGATTCTTCAACGTTTTGAGTAGACAGATTAGCCATTTTTCCAAATGAGAATTCAGGAACTTCATTCGGGATCTCTTTTGGCCAGCTTCTTACAGTAGCATCAGAAGTGAACGTTCCTTCCTCTGTTTCAATGACGATCTTTTCATCATCAATATCTACATTGGCATCTCCTCCCATGGACTTTTCAATAATTGTTTCACTCGTTTTTTCTGCCGATTTTTTACAGGAATTGAACATTGTTAAAAGTGCAAGAGCAACAAGACTAAGCAGTAATAAAATAAATTGTTTGTAATTAGATAAACTTAAAGTTTTCATTTTATTTAGTTTGAATTGATTAATAGTCATTTATAGCGTAACTAATAAATTTAATTATTTCATTAGTTCAAAACAATGATATCTGTCAGTGAATTAAAAAAATCAGATCAAAATTCTTCCATCTGCCATTTGTATTATCCTGTCGGTATTATTGGCAAAATCTTCATCATGTGTTACCACCAATAATGATAATCCCTGGTCGTCACTTAACTGCCTGAAGATATTGAATACATTATCCGAATTATAGCTGTCCAGATTTCCCGTAGGTTCATCACCCATGATTATTGATGGATTATTGATCAGGGCTCTGGCAATGGCAACTCGTTGCTTTTCTCCTCCGGAGATTTGAGAGGCACGCTTTTTTGCGAGATGATCTATTTCTAAGATCTTTAGTTTTTCAAAGGCATCATGCTCAATTTCAATAAACGACTTCTCCCCTAATTTCTTAGCCGGAAGCATGACATTCTCCAAAACCGAAAATTCTGATAATAAATAATGAAACTGAAATACAAATCCAATATGCTTATTCCGAATGTAGGATAACTTTTGTCGGCTTCCTCCAGTAATCAGTTCATTGTTTAAAAATAATTGGCCTTCATATTCAGTATCCATTGTTGACAGGATATATAACAAGGTGGATTTTCCACAACCCGATTTGCCCATAACGGATACAAACTCACTTTTTTTTATTTGAAAACTTATATCTTTTAAGACATGATAAAGAACCGGTTTCTTAAAATATTTGTTTATATGTTTTGCTTGCAGAACTATACTCATTACTGACCTCTTATAATTTCTACCGGGTCTATTTTTTTAGCTTTTTGTGATGGTAAATAACCGGCAAAAAAAGTAGATACCATGGCAAATGTGATTCCTATTAAATAGAACCATGGATTAAAGTATACCGGAAAGGTTTTGACCGTCGGCATTGCTTCCGTTTCAAATGGCAGATTATCAATTAAATGTGATAGACCAAACCCTAGGATCAGCCCTAAAATGCCACCAACAAGCCCGATAATTATTGCCTGACTCATGAATATCATTTGAACATCCTTACCCGAAAAGCCTGTTGCCTTTAAAATAGCGATATCATTCATTTTTTCATAAATAAGCATGTTCAAAATATTATAAATACCAAAACCTGCTACAATTAAAAGGGTTATTGAAACGGCATAAGTGATCAAATTTCTTATTGACGTTCCGGTTTCAAATTGAGCATTGGCTGTCTTTATATCTATAGCCTTAAGATTAAATTGTTTTTCGATTTTTTGTGACAATGGAAATGCCAGATCAATATCATATAATTTTACATTGATATCTGTGATATAATTGTCAGGTTCTCCTAAAATTCGTTGCACGGTTTTAAGATTGGCAAAACTTTGTATGGCATCAATATCTGCTAGGCCACTTTGGTAGATACCAACGATCTTTAAGGGGAAGATGTCTCCTTTTATTGTACTTATCTGTACCCTGTCTCCTATATCCAGGGACATTTTATCTGCCACTCCCGATCCAATTAGAATGCCGTTTATATTATTGTTTAACTCTGCAGCTGAGCCTTTGACTATGTAATTCTGAAAATTGAACAACCTGGCTTCTTCAATTGCATTAATTCCGGTCAGGTTGCCACCTAATTCAATAGATCCGGCTATATAAAAAATTTGTGCCTTTACCTGAGGAATGGCTCCTCTGACATTCTTGTCCCGCTTCAAATAATTAATAATAGGTAATGCATTATGGATCTTCTTCTGTATTAATTTGGGCTTGATGGAATGTACTACGTTGAATGCATTCTTAAACTCATCATACAAGGCGACAGGTTGCTTTTTGGAAGGTTCAATCTCACTATAAATGTGAATATGCGGTGTTTGGTTAAGTATAAGATCATCTAACATTTTATTTAAACCCGTCATAAAACATACCAATGTAATATACGCTCCAATCCCAAAGGTCACTCCCAGGGCTGCTGTTGAGGTTTGCTTTAATCTGGTTAACAGATGCGTTTTTGCGATGTTCAATATGACCCTCCAATTAATCATTATTCCGGCTTATAGATACTTGTTTCTTGAGTTATGCCGGAAACTACTTCCACCAGATCCATGTTTTGCAGTCCTGTTTCAATGCTAATATATCCATCATCCGTTTTAACTTTATGGTCATCTGTTATATATTCTTTCGGAATGGTCAGAACATTCTCTTTTGTAGAAATTATTATGTTTGCCTCACCTGACAGTCCGGGAAATAACTTTTCCGGTGCCTCATCAAAAAGTGCTTCAATCATAAAGGTTTGATTACGCTCGTCTTTTTTGGGATAGATCTTTGAAACTTTACCTTGGAACACTTCCCCTTGGTACGCGTCTAAACTGATGACCACTTTTTGACCAACTGCTATTTTAACAATATCAACTTCATCTATCAGCATTTCTATAATAAAGTCCGACGCACTTCCTATGGCCGCCAATGGTTCCATGGATGAAATGATCTCTCCCTGGTTTTTATACAAGGCATATATTTTCCCGTTTATCTTGCTGGTAACCGTAAAATCCTTTGTTGTGATCAGGGCAGATCTATATCTATTCTCAGCCTGGTTTAAGGCAGTTTCAAGTTCATTTTTGGTTTGATCGTATTTACTTTTCAATAAATTGAGATTATTTGATGACAACTGGTATTTAAGTTGTTTCGCATCATATTCTGCCTTCGATCCAATATTTTGATCCCAGATATTCTTTTGTCTGTAAAAGTTTATGGAGTCATTCCTATTTTGAAGGAGAGCAGCAGATATTTCATCCTTGATCGAACTTAAAATGGTGGCTCTCCCTTTATAATTTTCCTGAGCCAAATCCAGCGAAAGTTTTGCGTTTTGAGTATTGAGTTTAGGCGTACTGTTTATTATTTGAATAACAGGCTTGTCTTTGGCAACTATATCGCCTTCTTCCACTAAATTCCTGTCCAAAATTCCCGAAACAATAGCATAGACCTGATACAGGCTGTCCGGCTGAACAGTTACGGAGCTGTAAACAGATTCAGATAGATCCATTCTTACAGGATTAATTCTATCTTTTTCCTGGCTGCACGAAAAGACAATGAAAACTATAGAAATAAATAGGATTTTTTTGAACATATTCTCATTATTTATTGTAATAAATTTACTCATTAAAAAGTGTAAGGTGAAACATGTTGTTGTTTATTTTACAGTTATTTAGCTCTTAGTTTAAAAAGAGTGATTTCAGGTCTCATCCCTAATCTCCCCGGAAATCCCATCCAGCCCAAACCTCTGTTTACGTATAAATATTGATCGTCAAGAAAATATAATCCGGCCCAGTGTTTGTACTTATATTTTATTGGGCTCCACTCTCTTTTTTTTGTTGATATTCCTGCCTGCATTCCATGGGTATGTCCGCTAAGGGTCAAGGCAATATCAGTTTCCTTAACCACCTCTTCACTCCAATGTGTGGGATCATGTGATAACAATACTTTAAAAGGGATATCCCTTACTTTCTTTATGGCCTTTGACAGGTCACCGTATTGCTTAAACGGAGGATTTCCCCAATTTTCAACACCGATCAATGCTAACTTTTCATCGTCCTTTTCAATGACCACTGATTCATTGAGCAATAAATTAAAATCGGTTTTCTTGTGAAAATACTTTATACTATCGAAGTTTTGTTTTTTTTGCTGCTTTGTTTTCCAGCGACTATAGTCGCCATAATCATGATTGCCTAAAACCGCATATTTGCCTTCCTTTGCTTTTAATTTTTCAATTACAGTAGTCCAGCCCATTAGCTCCCATGCGTAATTGTTGACCAGATCTCCTGTAAAAACAATGATGTCCGGTTTCAAATGATTGATCGTCCTGATAGCCCTGTCCAAAATATGATAGCGAAAATTAAAACTGCCTAAATGCAGATCGGATATTTGAACGATCTTAAACCCATCAAAATTCTTTGGTAATAATTCATGCTCTAAAGGTATGGTGTTAAGCTTAAACCGGTATAAGGATTTAAAGATTCCGAACAAGATCACAAAAAATGGCAAAAACCCCGATAATACACCTATTAAAGGAATAATATAAATGGACTCATCTTGTCCGAATACATAATTAGTATAGTAAAGAACTGAAATAACAATAACAAAAATAATTTTAGGCACAAACGACGAAACAGATAATCCGTACAAGGAGGAAATAAATAATTGTTTGTACTTACGATGGATCTTATCCAGTCTGGTCTTTAATACTAAAATGGCTGTTATCAAACCCAATGTAAAGGTCCAGAAAGCGACGTAGATGACCGTTTTTATAATTTTTGGTTCTATGGGTTGAGTTATAGCCTTGCAGCCAGTAAAAGGCCATGGAATCTACAATCAGTATTGCAAAACATAGCAGAAAGATGGTGAACAATGAAAAGGAACGCATCTTTTTTTTGGTTAAATGAAAATGTTATTTACCGGCTTTTTTAAGCCTTCTTTTATCTCTTAATGCCCAATAGATTCCTTTTACATCAGAAGCCCAGTTATCATACATGAAAATAAGCGCGATCTCTTCAAAGGTCTCTAAAAGACCAATGCCTATCATAATATAAAACAGAGCATATTCAGGGCTAAAAAATAGCGACCATAAAATGAATATACTTTGCATGATGGCGGATAGTTTGGCTAAATACGTATGAAATGCGGTTGCTTTTTCATATTTAAAATAGGCCAGGATCATTTGAACTATATAAGGGATAAAAGCTAAAATAATTATGAGCAGGTTTTGAATGATAAATTCATTTTCAAATACGAACAATCCCGTTAGACCAACAAACAATGTAATTTGATCACCAAAGGAGTCAAGTTGTGAGCCACGTGGACTGGTTATCTTGAGTTTTCTGGCAATAAAACCATCAATGGCATCGGTGCAATAACTTACCAACAAGAACCAGGTGAAAAGCTCCCGTTCATTCAAAAAGAGCAAAATGAGCAGAAACGGTGCAGCTGCGATCCGGTAAAAAGAGAACCAATCCGCTATGTTGTAGTTTTTAAAAGTCAGCATGATCTAACATTAATGCAAATTTAATATACCTTATTAAAACAGTGATCAACTAAATTATTAAAGTTAAAAGTCAACACCTATGACTTTAATCATTGATTAAAATTATCTGTAATAAATTAAAGTTAAAAGTCATAAAATGTTA
Source organism: uncultured Flavobacteriaceae bacterium (assembly GCA_963722665.1). Taxonomy (GTDB): domain Bacteria; phylum Bacteroidota; class Bacteroidia; order Flavobacteriales; family Flavobacteriaceae; genus Site-B1. The sequence continues at coordinate 13,138 of CAVRNW010000013.1, read as the reverse complement.
ACTAAATCTATGCGATAAATTCATAAATATGTGTAATTTTGAACCTACTCGTTTTATACGTTTTTCTTAATGATCGAAAAAAATCAAGATGTTTTTCAAATATTATCTGAGGCCATATCCGAAGGTATTGTAATAGTAGATGAGACCCAGAAGATAATTGCAACGAATTCGTCAACTGAAGGATTATTTGGTTATAAGAAAGATGAACTTGTTGGGAAGCAGTTAAATGCATTAATTCCTGTAAATTCTCATTCCGTTCACGAAAACCATTTTAAGTCATTTTACAGTAAAAGTGAAAAACGAACCATGGGCCATGGAAAAAACCTGTTTGCTCTTCATAAAAGTGGCAGTCAGTTTCCCGTTGAAGTTGGCCTTAATCCATTTTCAATTGGTGAAAAAAAATACGTGATGGCTCTAGTCGTTGATATTTCTGAACGTCTGGCGGCCGAAAAGGTCATCAAGGAACTAAATATTAATTTAGAAGAAAGAATTATAAAGCGTACCAACCAGTTGAACCTCTCTGTAGAGCAATTAAAAAAACTGAATACAGATCTTGAAGACGAGATACAAAAACGTATAGAGGCTGAAAATAAGATAAAACATGCGCTTGAAAAGGAAAAAGAGCTCAATGACCTAAAAACCAAGTTCCTTTCTATGGTCTCACATGAGTTTAAAACACCCTTAAGCGGTATTTTAACTTCCACTGTCCTGGTTGGAAAATATCAGGAGACCGCGCAGCAAATAAAAAGAGATAAGCATTTAAAGACCATTGTAGATAAAGTAAATTATTTGAACAGTATTTTAAACGATTTCTTATCTATCGAGCGTATTGATTCGGGAAAGATAAAATATAAATTTACATCCTTTATGCTTAGTAAAGTGGTAAATGAAGCCATTTACAATTCCAATATGCTCTTAAAACCGGGTCAAAGGATTAATTACCCAAAAGATATTGACGATTATATTATATATCAGGATGAAAAAGTACTGGAGCTGATCTTGTCAAATTTAATTAATAATGCCATTAAATATTCGCCGCCAAACACAAGCATTAATCTGGAGTTTGCAATAAACCAAAAACACTTGAGTTTTAAAGTTATCGATGAAGGCATAGGCATTCCGGAAAATGAACACAAAAATATCTTTGAGCGTTATTTTAGAGCAGAAAATGCCTTGTTGGAGTCAGGGACAGGCATAGGACTAAACATTGTTAAGGGACATGTTGAAAGTTTGGGAGGAAATATTAACTTTACAACCAAAGAAAATAAAGGAACCACTTTTACTGTGGAACTGCCAATTATTAAAAAATGAAAAAAGTTTTATTAATTGAGGACGATACAACCTTGAGGGAAAATACAGCAGAACTCTTAGAGCTTGAAAACTATAAGGTGATTACTGCTGCCAATGGTAAGGAAGGATTGGATCTCGCAAAGAAAGAGTTGCCTGATGTTATTGTCTGCGATATCATGATGCCCAAACTGGATGGCTATGGTGTTCTTACCGGACTTTCAAAATTAGAGAAGACTAAATACATACCCTTTATTTTCCTATCTGCCAAAACGGAAAGAAAAGATGTGCGTAAAGGTATGAACCTTGGTGCCGATGATTATATCACCAAACCATTTGAAGAAGATGAGTTGTTAACTGCCATAGAAAGCAGACTTGCCAAGTCAGCGATCTTAAAGGAGCAAAGATCTGTTCATTCCCATAGAATTGTAAATCATGATGCTGATGGCATAAAGACCTTGGAGGAATTAAAAGAATTCATTACCGGCAACCGAAAAATACGTACTTATAAATCAGGTGAAGTAGTATACGACGAAGGAAACCATGCCAACAATATATATTTGATCAAATCGGGAGTGATTAAAAGTCATAAGATAGACGAATTTGGCAAAGAACTCATCACCAAGATCTTTAAAGCCGGAGAGTTTTTCGGCTACACCTCCCTGACCGAAAATATTCCGTATTTAGAATCGGCTTCAGCCATGGAAAAAACCGAGGTTGTTGCCATATCTAAAGATGATCTCAAAAAAATGCTAAAACAGAACCATAAATTAACTCTGGAATTCATTCAGCTTCTGGCTGATAATTTAATTGAATTCAAGGAGCAATTACTGCAAATGGCCTATGGCTCTGTAAAAAAGAAAACGGCCGCAACCATTTTACAGTTCACTGAAAAAATTCCATCCAAGACGGAAGGCACTATAAAGATCTCAAGAAGTGATCTTGCAAGTGTAGCGGGAATTGCTACAGAGAGTCTAATACGCACACTGTCAAGCCTTAAAAAAGATGGCCTTATCGATATTGAGGGCAGAAATATTACAGTTTTAGACGTAGAACAGTTAAAAAGAGTGAATTAATTAACCATTTCGATGATTTTTATCATTTTTTGGCAGAATGTAGATACATACATTTGCTCTATAAAAATGATATTGTCTAAATGAAGAATATATTAATTCCAACAGATTTCTCCGAAAATTCCTGGAATGCAATTGAGTATGCACTCAAACTGTATAAAAAGACAAGATGCAGTTTTCACATACTTCACGTCAGCAATGTCAATACTTTTATTGGTGGTGAAGTTCCTTCAATACCTACTTCAACAATAATTCTGGAAAAAGATATCAAAGTTGAAATAAAAAATAAATTAAAGTCCCTAGTCAGTAAGATAGACCGATCTTTTTTAAATATCAAGCACAGTTTCATCACTCATGCTGAATATGGATTCCTGATAGACATCATTAAAGAAAAAGTTGAAAAAAATAATATCGATCTTATTGTCATGGGTACCAAAGGTGCATCCGGAATAAAGGAAGTGATCATTGGCAGTAATACAGGAGATGTCATCACGCGGGTTAAATGCCCAATTCTGGTGGTCCCTGAAGAAGCAAAATTCATAAAACCTAGAGAAATAGCGTTCCCTACCGATTACAACCAGACCTATTCATCAAAGATATTGGATACCTTGTTGAACGTGGCCGGAATACACGAATCCTCTATCAGAATAGTGCATATTAGGAAGCGGGAAGATGGCCTTACTGAAGAACAAGAACAGAATAAAGGTATTTTACATGACTATTTCAAGGATCATGATCATAGTTTTCATTCAATTACCAGTAATAAGCTGGAAGCTGCTTTACAGTATTTTACGGAAAGCAGAAATATCGATATGATCTCCATGGTCGCTAAAAATTTAAATTTTTTCCAGCAAATTCTGTTTAAACCAACCGTTGAAGATATAAGTTACCACATTAAATTGCCATTTTTAGTATTACACGAATAAAACTAATAACATGGAAAACATATCAATTTTTTTGGCCAAATTTTGGGGCTGGTATCTGCTTATATTTTTTGTCATTCTAAGTTTTAATCCAAGACGTATCAGACAGATCTTTGATGACCTCAGGGATGAAAAATTCCTGATCCTAACGTCATTTTTAGCCATTATAGTCGGACTTTTAAATATACTTTTCCATAATATCTGGGAACCCAACTGGAAGCTTATTATAACCTTAATGGGCTGGACCTCCTTATTTATGGGATTATTCTTATTTATCTTTCCTCAGCCTACAGTCAGTAAATTAAAGGAATTCAATGTAAAGTTTGTCCAGGTCATCTACATCCTTCTTTTTTTACTGGGTATCTTCCTGCTTAATATGGCATACGGAATTTTATTATACTAACTTTTAGAAATTATGAAGTATTAATATTTATTTACTATTTTATACATTATTAATTATTTAAACTTAACAAGATAACCTATGGAAATAAATGTGCAATTTGTAAAAATGCTTACCAGTGAGACCATGGAAGCCTTTGCCATAAAAAAACTTAATAAATTAGCTAAGCGATACGACTTTCTTATTAAGGCTGATGTCTTTTATAAAATAGAGAACGATCCTAAAAAGAAAGGCAAGATTTGTGATATTCAGCTTAGTTTACCGGGCCCAAGGATCTTTGCGACATCCCATGCCGAAAACTTCGAACTGGCTACAGATGAAACCATAAGTGATCTGGAAAAGCAGCTCAAAAAACGTAAGGCCGATATGAGGCCTCATTTAAAATAGAAATAAATTATAACAAAAAAAGAGCACTAATTTTAGTGCTCTTTTTTTTAATTCAATAAATTCTAGAAATGTTAAAATCTACTATAATGCATCTGCAGTAATAGTAAGATCTAAGGTAATTTCCAAATCGAATTGCATGCCTAAATCAACTTGACTGCTTATACTTCCAGAAATAGCCATCTGAACATCAGCTCCACTTTTAAGATCGTTGGCTATTATTGTTAATTTAGCAGTGTCATCAATTGAATATATTTCATACAAGGCATTTCCGGATAATTCAGTATGAGTTGCCAACATCTCTCCATCGGCCCTGAGATCTGCAGTATGTATAACGCCATTAGCATCGCCATCAACGTTAACTGCCTTATAGGTTAAACTGTTTATTCTGACACTTTCGATCTTACTCAAATAATCGTGAGTGTCAGGATTATCAATATTAACCAGAACGTCATTATAAAACACTACATTTTCTCCACCATCCACATTAACGATAATACGTTCAGTAATGGAGGTGTTAAAATCAACTTCGGTTAATTTATCTAGCTCATCGCAAGATGTATAACCAACAAATAGCAGTAAAACTGCAAAAAATTTGATCAAATTTTTCATAATATTATGTTTTAATTATCGATTAATAAAGCAACCAGAGGGTACTATAATGTACGAAAAAGTTTATTTTTTAACAAATTATCAATGTATAATTTTCACTAAAACTTTGCCTTTCAGGCTCTTGACACTGGCTTTCCCGAACTTCCCATTTTTATTGGGGCTTCCGTAAACCGGAGTTATAATAATCCAGTGAAAAACTTTTGAAATACTCAAATTTCTTTTATTACCTTTGACCAATTATTTAAATAAAGCGCCTAATTCCATTTTTAGGATGGAGCGTTTTTGAAATGATTTGGGGATGTAGCTCAGTTGGCTAGAGCGCTTGACTGGCAGTCAAGAGGTCGTCGGTTCGAGCCCGATCTTCTCCACAACCAGCAGAAAATCCGCAAGAAATTGTGGATTTTTTATTTGCAAACGTGGCGTCACTTCGGTCCAACATGGTTAATCCCATCTTCTCCACTTAAAGTATTGAATATAGGGTTGTTTCCAATTAAGAAGCCCTTTTTAATTGGGCTCTTTCTTCATGTAACCAATAAACTAATATTATTTAACATAATGACAATCATTGAATTATATATAATATATTTCGTAAATTAGTTATCTCTTTTAATTATAGGGTCATGAAAAGAGCAATAGTTTTATTCATTTTAGGTTTGTTTTTATCCTTTCATTCGTATTCTCAAACTCTTCAGATCTTTGGAGGTCAAAAGCAAAATATTTATCTGGGCTGTCTTACTTGTTCCAATTTAGAAACCGTTTCTATTTGGAATGAACAAGGCAATTACGGCAATAGCCAATATTCAAAATCCATTTGGAACAGCAAGGGAATTTACGGCAGCCAGCATAGTAATTTTAGCCCCTGGAATAGTGATGCAAAATATCCACCGGCTCTAAAGGATGATAAAGGTGAGTTTTACGGATTTTTATCAATTAATGAGGTTAATGGGTACCGAGCTGAATTTGAACTGGTTAAAAAGCTCTACGAATCGCATACGCTGATAAGAAAAGATGTGAAAAGCTGGTATTTCAGGATCTTTGGACAAACAGTGGTAAACAACAAATAACCAACTCTATTTAAGCAGCCTTTCTCTATACTCCCTCTGTTCTTCAGCAACAAAACAATACCTTTAATACCGTTTAACTTGTTTATTGGAATCTAGGCTAAAGGTTTTTATTTACATATAAAATTGAACTAATATTGCATTGTTAATTGATCCAACAATGACCTTAGAAGCATTTGAATATTTATCCTTTCAGGAAAAACTTGAGCTTGTCAAGACCTCAGGGGAGTTTGCTGATAGCTATATCACTAAAGTTGAGATGGTAAAATGCTATGCTTTACACCGGTTCTTTGTGGAGGTCATTTATGATCTGAAAACCAATGAACATTAAAGATATCCACGGATTTGTATCTGGTATTTCACTGGACAAATATGTGATCAATTTTAACAACTGCGACAATCAATGCTAAGGACCTTTTTGCCGGCATTTTGAATCTATATTGATTGCTGTCACTCCATATTTTTCTTACAAAATCATATCAGCCTTATAAAAAATTATTATATTCATAAGTTGTTTGTTCATATTTTCAAATTTCAAAACCTTGAAAATTGTTTAAACTCACACATAATTACTAACTAAATTAACTTATTATGGATTACAAGAAATCACTTAGTCGATTGTTTATCAGCCTTCTGGTATCACCTGTTATTGTGTATTTGTTCCTTTTTGCCGCTAAACTTGCAGGCTCTACTTACGAAATGACAGACGGAGAAACCTTTATCATCTGGCTGCTTATGGCCATTACCATTAACTTGTCATGTACCGATAAGAAATAGTAAAGATCAAGTGTTGCTATAAAAGATTCCATCCTTTTCAAGATGGAATCTTTTTATGTCAAATTATCTCATTTATTTTATAGGTTCTTGACCAGCTAACCGATTCCCCGGGCTTTAAATGTATCTTGAAGAACAGTTCCGGACTTATCACATGTGTCCAGCCCCAGAGATTTACTTTATCCGTTTTAAAGCTTACGGTTTCCTGTATCGCTAGTTTGTTTTTAAGATTGACCAGCTCCCAGCCTGCCTTAAGACTTTCAGAACCCGTCAAGTCACTAAAAAAGAAAGGATGCTTTGGCGTGCCCGAAAAACTGATATCCCTTTTATTGATTGTGACTTTTCCTTCCTCATTGACATTTTCCTTGAATCTGGAAGTGTCCAGATCAAATGGAAACTTTAATAGATAGTCCTTACCCACAAGCTCATGATCCAGACACAGAAAGTTATGATTATACTCATCGGTGATAATGGATTTGTTCCCTGTATTATCAAGTTTATAGGAAATCACAAAGCCGGTTGGCGTCAACCCGATGGTCTTTCTTAACACATAGCCATAGCCGTTTACAAGTTCTGATATACAGGTAATTTCTAAAGAATTAGGATTCTTTTTTATTTTAAAAGCAGCCGGTTTGATCTCGTAAGGTTTATAAAAACCATACTCATTGTCAGTCTTTTTTAAAAGCCCTACTCCTATTTTATGGAACCACCCTCCTATCTTAGTGTCTTCAAAACCTATGGGATCTTCAATACCAAATTCGTTATAGAAGCCTTTTCCATGATCGTTGTTGGAGACCATATCGGTTCTTTCAACACCAGACACAGGCCTGTTCTTATAATTGACCCTTGTAATCTTTCCTGTCCAGTCAAAGCGAGATAATTGATAACCTTCTTGAGGAAGGTCGATATGGATTTCAAGATCTTTATTTTTAAGGATATGTGGCAATGCAGATGAATTTAATGATCAAATATAGAGTAAAATCACTGGACGTTCAAATGTCAAGACGATCCCCGAAAAAATAGCCAACCCCTAATTAGCCAAGTAATTCCAGCAGGATGCTGTTGTACTTCCAGATATTTATCAATCGTAAATTTAAATGGATATGTTCGTTGTCCATATCCTTTTTTAGATAGGCTATCTTTAAATAGAGGCTCTCCACCAGCATTTCAAAGTCAAAGTCAATAAGGCGTTTTATATGGTAAGCGTCTGCCAGTTCCTTGCCCACTTTTTTAGGGCAGATCAGTTTGTACGGAATTTCATATTTCACAGCTGCCGACAACTCGGTGATATCAAGCATGCCTATGATGGCCTTTCTCCTGGCGTTCATCTATAAGTTTATCCTGTTCAATATCCCTCAGGAACTTTTTGTTAAGCTTAAGCTCTGTCCTTAAGGCTCGTCTTATAGCCCCAATTTTAGCGCCTTTTATGGCGCCATCCTTGGCAAGATCGTATAGTTCCTTGATGATGCTCATGGCTGAATGAATTAATTGTTAACTGACTGCTCAAAACAAAGGTAAAGGGTTTAGTTAAAATTTGCCACAATTGTTAGGGATAATCATTAAATTAGTATAGATCCTGACATCATGAAAACACATTACAACATTATCATAGCAGGTGCCGGAGGCATAGCAGAGGCTGCTGGTCTTATTTTAGCCGAGTGGAGCCAAGTGACACCCACCATTTATATTGGTAACCGCACTCTTTCCAAGGCGCAAAAAGTATCCCAATGGATCATGGAAGGCAGTTCCAAACCCTGCAAGGTGATTCCTTTCCATTTGGATGCTGCTGTCATGACCGATGAAGTAAAGACCATCTTTAATAATGCCGATGCCCTTCTTGACTGCTTACCGGGAAGTCTGGCACCTGCCATGGCGCAGATCGCCAGGGATCATAATCTTTACTACGCCAACCTCACCGAATATGTGGCAGAGACCAACCACATCATAGATCTGGCCAAAGGTGCACAGACAGGTTTTGTACTGCAGACAGGTCTCGCTCCCGGATATATTGATGTGCTGGCCAATTATATGTTTCAAAGATTTTGCAGGCAGTTTGAGGTGGAACAGGTTGACAAATTGGAATTCAAAGTGGGAGCCCTCACCCATCATGCCGTGGCACCACATTATTACGGCTTTACCTGGAGCCCGGTAGGAGTCGCTACGGAATATATAAAGGACTGCATCGCAATCCGTGATTTTAAGAAAGTAAGCCTTCCGGCACTGTCAGAAAGAGCGTCCATAATTATTGACGGGATCACCTACGAGGAAGATCTCACCTCTGGTGGTGCGGCGGACCTCCCTGATGCCTTGAACGGTAAAGTACAGTACTCTGGATTATAAGACCCTAAGGCACCCGGGGCATTACGGCTGGATAGCGAAGCAATTGCAGAACTTAAAGAACCCAATTAATCCCATAGAGGGACTACAGGAGATCATGGAGGCTGAAATTCCGCATATAGAGGACGACCAGATCGTGCTTTATGCCGCTGTTGAAGGAAAGGATAAAAAAGGCATTCTGCGCAGACAGGAAATTGCCAAACAGATACAGCCACTGCAAATAGGCAGGCACAGGCTACGCGCCATACAGACCACTACGGCGGCTCCAATGGTGCAGGCCATTCAATGGCTGCTGGAAACAAGACCTAAAGGCATCATATTGCAAAGTCAGTTAGATGCCCGGACCTTTTTAAACGGCGAATTTATTGTGCCTGTTTATGGCAAGGTGGAATGAACTTTTATAAGCTTTTTTTGGACCAAAAGCTGTGTGGGTTTTAATTGGTTACAGAAGAATATTACATTATTATTATACTATTCTAACCAAAATAGATCCTGCAAATACAAGGAAATAAACACTACAATATAAATAGTTAAAATATTAGATAATAAAACAGGTGACCAATTATAAATAAATACCGGTAAAATAGTATTATCAGTATTTGTGGTTTCAGAAAGATTCAAGACAATTATTGCAGGAGATTGAACACTTTTACATAATTTTGCGTTTTTAAAGTTGAATGATATAAAATATTACAGTTATCGAATTCATTAAAAAATTAATTGAGTATTATGATCGTTTCGAGTGTTGTTTCACGTGTCTAAAGATGGGTATTTCGCGCATTTCAATGTAGGATTATTGATTGGTGGTCTGGTCTCCTATTTAATCTTTAAGAAGACCGGTAATAAAATAAAATCTATTGTTTTCGGAATATTGATAGCGACCTTTTTTGGCGTTGGTAAGGAGGTTATTGACCCTTATTTGGAGCGTAATGTAGATTTATTAGATTTGATCTATACTATTTTAGGAGGTGTTGTTGGGTCCCTTATAATTTTAATTAAAAAGAGATTTTGGCGAAAATGATAGGTCAGAATAAAAAATCCATTCACATTTATGCAACTATCATTTCAAGATTTTTCTTTTTCTCCCATTCCTTCCACCCAAATCATAAGCACCTGATTTTTTATTAATCTCTTGTATATTGATACATTTCTTTAAGAAGATCAATCTGGATTTAGATTACTAATCAACTCAGATAGTTCTCTTTGATGTTTGAAGATGTCATATCAAATTTGTAGAAGCATGAAGAATTTATGCATTTCTATATTGACCTCCTTCTTACCGTCTGTGACGGATTCAGTTAAATCGATTATACTATTATTGTATATTATTAAATTGTCCCGAGGATTTTACATCTAAATACATATATATGAATTTATTCGTATATTTTAACTTATGAATTATTTAAACACAGGAATATAAGAAAATCAATTAGATTTGTAAAAGTTATCTCTTATGTTTTCAACCGAAAAGTTCAGGTTTATTTGAAGACATAAATTCTGTGTAGTCTATGGTATTCGTATTGTTTATATAAACTTAAGATAGAAGGAATGAGAATCTATAATTACATTAGAATAGTAATAAATTCCATAATACAACGAGGAATTATCAATACCTTATCTTTTGTATTTGATGATTTTATTTTTTCATTAAAATATGGGGTTGATACTGGTGGTATTATAAATTTAAATAAATTTACTATTAAAGGTGATAATGCCCAAGCATGGAGTCCGATTATCAGGCAGTAAATTCAAAAATTTTCAACAAGGTTATTAATCAGATAGATATTGAATTTAGTCAATCCGGTTTTGTTGATTTCGGCTGTGGCAAAGGAAAAGGCATGATTTTAGCAGCTAAAATAAGGGTTTAAAAAGGTTGTTGGAGTTGAATTTTCTGAAGAATTATGTAAGATTTGTAACAAGAACCTAAACATAATTGGACCAAAAGTTAAGGCCTGTGAATTAATTTTAATTCATGAAGATGCAATATTATTTAAAATTCCAGATGATATAAACGTTTTTTTTTTCTATAACCCATTTAGTGAAGAATTAATGGAAAAAGTGTTCATTAATATAGATAAGTCTTTGAAACGTAGGAGAAGAAAAGTACTCATTATGTATTTTACACCAATATACGATAGCTTTATAATAAGTCGTAGTTTAGAAAAATTGTTCGAAGTTGTTATAGGAAATAAAACAGAAGCTATTCTTTATGAATGGAATAATTGAAATTGGAAATCTAAATATCTGTATGCCGTCAAATAAATCTAAACGACTATTATAACAGAAGATTAAAATACTATTAAACAACTTAATGTTTTAAAGTTGAATTAAGTAATTTAGTTTATTTCCCGGGTGGTATCGTTTTTGCAGATTTCTCGTATGGGTTATTACGAACAGTTCATTGTGGGATTATTAGTCAGTGGTCTTGTCTGCTATTTAATCTTTAAGAAGACCGGTAATAAATTAAAAAAAATTATTTTCGTAATATTGATAACAACCTTAATTGGCATTTTTAAGGAGGTTATTGACCCTTATTGGGGACATGATAAAGACAAGCATGATTTGATTTATACTTTTTTAGGAGGTGTTGTTTGATCCCTTAAAATTTTAATTAAAAAAAGTTTTTGGCGAAAATGATATATCAGACTAAAAAGAACCACCCCTTAAGGTATAATTGCGATAGTATAGCAACTTTGAATAAAATTGAACTAATAAAATAAAGCCCGGTAAAAACCGGGCCTTATTTTTTATTGAAGTATTATTTTCTTAGTAATAGTCGCCTCTCCAATCTGTTTAAAAGTAATAAAATAAATACCTTTTGATAAAGACGAGAGATCATATTGTTTATTGATGACCGTTCCGGCTTCTGGTTCAAAACTTTCACTGGCTAATACTTTTCCTAAGATATCAGATACATGAATACTGGATATGTTTTCTAAGCCTGAAAGCTTAATATTTATTTGACCATCTGTTGGATTAGGATAAACTATAAAATCAAAATCAAAGTCTTGTGGTTCAATATCAATTGCCTGACAATCGCTTACTGCAACCATGACATCTGCATTTTGAGTTGAAATTCCATTAGACACTGAAACCGTATACACTGTTGTTTCCACTGGAGAAACTGATATGCTCGCTGTTTCTTCACCTGTACTCCATGTAAAGAATTCACCTCCGGAAGCTGTTAAAGTTGTTGATTCGCCAAAACATATTTCCAGATCCTGACCTGCACTGGCATTTACCTGTTCAACAACTGTTACACTAACATCATCGGTATTGGAGCATCCATTTACAAAGGTTTCCACAGTATAAACAGTTGATATCAGTTGGTGAAACAGATATGCTCTGAGTTGTTTGACCATTACTCCATAAGTATGAATTTCCTCCTGTAGCTGTAAGAGTCACATTTTGACCGGATTCAATGGTAACATCGTCCCCTGCATTTGCGGCCGGGATTAAATTAACATTTACAGTTATATCAGCTTCATCTGAAGATGAATTATTGGAAACGACCACAGAATAAGTAGTAGTTTGTGTTGGACTTACTTCTATACTTTGAGTGGTTTCTCCTGTATTCCAAAGGAAATAAGAACCACCTGCGGCGTACAATGTCGTACTCTGGCCCTGGCAAATGGTTGGCTCTCCATTAACGGACGCACTAACCCCAACAATCACCGTCACCTGGTCAAAATCTGTACAACCATTTTCTAACACTTCAACCGTGTACATCGTGGTTTCTGCAGGTTGGACCATAATTTCCTGAGTGGTTTCTCCCGTACTCCAAATAAATTCTGAGCCTCCTGAAGCTGTCAATGTAATTGATTCACCATGTAATATTGTTCGATCTTGTCCTGCCTCAGCTATTGGATTAGGGTTTACATTTACTATTACATCATCCGATCTGATTCATTTCCGTCAGAATCCGACCTGTTACAGTATATGTTGTTGTTTGATTTGGCTAACCTCAATACTTTGTGTTGTTTCTCCCGTACTCCATAAATAAGTTGTACCACCTGAAGCTGTTAAGGTCACACTTTCATTTTCACAAATGGTTTTATCTTCACCTGCATTTGCAGTTACTGTATCCGGTTCAAGAACAGTCACAGTTACGGAATCTGAATTTGTACATCCATTTAATGTTGCGGTTACGGTATAAGTTGTTGTTTCCGTGGGAGACACAGTTATCGATTGCGTTTCTTCACCAGTACTCCAAACAAAAGTACCATCACCACTAGCAGTAAGAGTAATGCTTTCGTTTTGATAGATGTCCACGTCATTACCTGCGTT
>CAVRNW010000012.1:0-36019 GCA_963722665.1 uncultured Flavobacteriaceae bacterium | reverse complement strand
TTATCACTTAGAGATAACAATCTGTCAATAACTAAATCAACATTATTTATATTATCTAAATATTCACCATTTGGCTTACTGTCAAAAACTCCCCAATTTTTTTCAAAATCTAATGATATTATAAATCGACCATTCATTATTTTTTATTTATGAAATTATGGATGCAAAAGTTTTAATAATTATTTTAATATCAGTAAAAATATTGTAATTACTAAGATATATTTTATTAAGTTTAATTTTTGCAGGCATAATTTCTTCTATATACTTTTTTTCTGGATTTGTAGCCTTTTTAATCAATTCAGATTCATTCCTGTATTCAATTGAAGCCAAATCGGTAATTCCTGGTTTTGCATTTAAAATTTGTAAATCATCTTTAGAATAGTAATTAACATATTTCCTTACTTTTGGTCTCGGGCCAACAAAACTCATACTTCCAGCTAATACATTAATTAATTGAGGAAACTCATCTATTTTATATTTTCTTAAAACATAACCCATTTTTGTAACTCTGGAATCTTTATTTCCTACCGTTAAAAGCCCCAATTTGTCTGAGTTTACATACATAGTTCTAAACTTAAATATTTTAAAATCCTTATTAAATTGTCCAACTCTTGCTTGCTTGAAAAAAACAGGACCTTTAGAATCAAGAATTATTGAAATGGCTATAACTATAAATATTGGCGATAACAAAATAAGTCCAATACTAGAAAAAATGATATCAAATATTCGTTTAATCATATTACAGTTTCTACTGCATTAGTGACTGTATTAACAATATATAATAACTGCTCATCATTTAATTGTGGATAAATGGGCAATGATATTTCTCTTTTATAATTATCAAATGCAACAGGATAATTATTTATGTTAAACCCTTTTTCTTTAAATAAACTTAAAAGAGGTAAAGGTTGAAAATGTACATTAACTGCAACTCCGTCTTTAGAAATAAGCTCTATAATTTTATCACGCTCTTTTTCGCTTACATTTTGAACTCTTAATGCATACAAATGGCAAGAAGATTTTTTTTCGTCATCTTGAAAAGGGGGAGAATAGCCCATTCTTTATCAGAGAAATAATCTTCGTAGAATTCATAGATGCGCTTTCGTTCTCCCAGAACTTTCTCAAAATAACTTGCCATTTGACCAACTCCAATAGCTGCCAGTACGTCTGGCATGTTTATTTTTAATCCATGATAAATAATATCATACTGCCATGATCCTGCCTTGCTCTTAGAAAAGGCATCTTTGGTTTGTCCATTTAGTGAATAGCACCTCAAAGACTTGTATAGGTCTTCATTATTGAATGGTTCTAGGAAATTTAAGCATATTGCTCCTCCTTCAGCTGTTGTGACATTCTTTACTGCATGAAAAGAAAAGACTAGTAATATCAGCTCAAGACCCCACTTTGTTTCCCTTAATAGGTCGGCACCAAAGAATGAGCAGATCTGCAAATCACCAAAACCCTACCTAATTTTTCCTGATATTATGGATGGCTTACAACAAACGCGATATTTTTTCCTTAAACTAAGTCATTAATCTCATCATAATCACATGGCCATCCAGCTATATCAACGGGAATAATAGCTTTCGTATTTATGGTTATGGCCTTTTCAATTTCTTTTAAGGATATATTAAAATCCTCATTTACATCCACCATTACAGGTGTAGCGCCCACATGCATAACCGCTAAAGCGGTTGCAGCATAAGTATAAGCCGGTATTATAACTTCATCATCCCTTTCTAACACCAAACCAAGCCAATGATAACATTAAACCTGATGTTGCAGAATTAACACATAAAGTATTAGGTGCCTTAGTATAAATCGAATACTAGTTCTTCTAACCGCTTAACTTTTGGACCAGTTGTTATCCATCCCGACTTAAGGGAATCTTCAACTTCGTTAGAACATTCTGATCTATATAAGGTGGGAAAAAGGAATATTCATTCAGTTTTTTTTTCAATTATGGCATTAAATATAGAGATATATTGCTTTGCCACAGTATCTAAACTGAATAATTCTACTCGTTTTAAGGCGTTCTGTGCGAATTTATCGGCAAGTGGTTTATTAGTCGCTAGTTTGATCATTGCATTTGCCAAAGATTCTGAGTTTTTGACCTCGGCAATCAGTCCTTCTTCGTCATTTCGTACAATTTCACCAACTCCCGGAACATTTGTTGTAATGCTTGGGAGTCCAACTGCTGCTGCTTCAAGCAGGACTCTGGAAAATCCTTCTCTAAATGTAGGCAAAATAAAGGCGTCGGCTTTTAATAATAAATCCATAACATCATTTCTTGCACCAAGTCTATCTACAACATCATCATATTGTTTTAATATGTCTTCATTAAGACGTTTTGAATTTTCTTCCAAAGGACCAACAATTTGAACTTTAAAATTATATCCTTGATTTGCACAAATTCTGGCGGCTTCTATTAAATTTATTATGCCTTTTTCATAAACGAGTCGTGCCACACAAATAAATGTAAATTGTTCATTATTTCGAGTTGCTCTATTATTTATATTTTTTAAATCAATACCACTACTCAATATAAGGGAATGATTCTTTTGATTAACCAAACGTTTGCTCAAAAAGAGATCTTTATCATCAGTGTTTTGAAAAACAGTCATGGATACTCTATTTCTTACTAAATAGTGAAGTGTAAAATATACATTTCTTAGAATTTTACTAAATATAGTGTTAGACATAAAAATCGTTCCCAATCCAGTTACAGTTCTCACAATAGGAGTTTTTGATTTAAACAAAGAAATAGGCAAAAGGAAAGCTGGTTTTGTATCAAAAGTTTGAACAATATCAAAAGAGTTCTCTTTAAAAAAGGATTTATAGAATTGTATTGTTCTGTAGTCCCTTTTTAAAGAAAATCTCCTGATATAAATTATAATTTATATAAGTAACATTATCCGGGAATTTTTTGGAACTGGTCCCTAATATAGTCACATCAAAACCGGCATCAATTAAATATTTTGATATTGGGATTCGTTTATCAACGTCTTCACCACCAACTATACATAACCTCTTATTTTTCACTGTAAAATTATTTTATGATCTTCTTTCACCTTTTCTTTCAAAATGTAGAGCATCAATAGTAAAATCCAAAATAAAGGGGCTCGCAATGTCATATGAACTAAAGTGTACATTATCACAATCATAAAATATACAAGAACTTCAATTGAAGCATTCTTAAAAATTGAAGATAAAGCAAAAATAAATATTGATAAACCAATAATTCCGTAACTAAACAATATATTGAACAAAGTCGAGTGCAATTCTAGATGTTCATTAAAACGCTCAACTTTACCTTCACCTGCTCCAAAAAACAGATATTTTGGGTATCTAATAATTCGGCCATAACCTCTTCCTTCAAAACCCTGCTGATTAGCAGGTTTTTTTTCCGTAATGCGCTCTATAATATTGTCTATCAAAGAAATTCGTTCAAGTTTAATATCCTTATTACTAATTAAAAAAATACTAGAGCCGATAACAATTATGGTAAAAACCAATATTTTTCTCTTTGAATTAATAAAATAGTAAATCCAGAATAAGACACAACCTAAAATGGCGGCTTTTGAGGCAGAGATAAATGCCAAAAAAGTACAAGCAACAATAAAAATAATTTGATAAAGTTTTTTAGGATTGATTATTTTGATTAGCATATTTGTAATTAACAATAAACTTAAGGCCCAGAAGGCTAATTGATTAGGGTTTTTAAAAAACATTTGTGTTCTTCCACTTTGATCCGTAAAAAATGGCCATAAAAGTAATTGAAGACAAACGCTAAGTCCTATAGAATAAAAAGTAATTCTCAAAAATTCATCGTCTTTTATTTTACTGAACACGAATAATAACATTAAAAAGCCATAAGTATAATAAAGACTATGCTTTAGCATAAGATCATCAAATTCAAAACTATTGCCTAAAATTAGCATCCAGGCAGTATTAACAATAAAGGAGTAAAGAACAAACAAAAATAGATATCTAGTCATCGTATTAGAATTAATACTTCTAACAATAGATTTAAGATTTATGGCAACAATTATAACACCGAAAATATCCGCAATTTGAGGTTTTCCTTGTTCAAAGAAATAAAAAGGATAAACAATTAAATATAATCCCCAAAGGTAATAGCTAAATTTCATTAGAATCTGGTTTAATGGGGTTTAAAATCGATTGACTATAATAATAAGATAATATGGCTTTAATTGTCCTGGCAATTATTATAGCAATTGCTCCACCCAAATAAAAATATTTGGGAATTAAAATTAATCCAGCAATTAACCCAGAGAATGACCCAATGATAACAACCTTTAAATAGAGTTTATCCTTATTTTGAACCATTAACCCATTAACCCCAAATGTAGAAATTACAGACATTAAAAACGGGCTTGGACTCAGTAATTTAACGACTTTGATTATTTCAGGAGAAGGTTCAGGTAGCCATAACCCAATTAAAAATTCGGAAAGCAAAAACATTAGCATTGAGAGAATAAATCCAGAAGCAATGAATAAATATTTTATTTTATTAATGGCATTTTTATTTCTATTAATAAATGGATAAAAAACATTTGTTAAAACTCCATTTAACACACCAAAAGCACCAGACACTTTTGAACCAATTTCCATAAAGGCAACGTATTGAGGTATTCCAAAAAAGCCAACTAGAAATATGGATGTATTAGAATATAAAGTGGGTGTAACCATTGTCAGAAAAGCACTAACTCCATTCTTCAATATTAATTTAACTTCTTTAAATGCAGATAATTTTAGACATATTTTAAATTTTTTAAAAATAATTACTTGTGCTATTAGGCCAGCTAGAAAGAATCCAATTGATTGATACAATGAAATATAGATGAAATCTGACTGTTCTTTAATAAATATAAACACGAATAATGCAAATGTAGATTTTGAAATAACATTGACAATAGTAATAAATCTCATTTTTTCAATTCCTAAAAAAAACCAAAGCGGGAACAATAATTCACCTAAAAGGTATAAAATGAAAAATATGTATATCAAAAAATAAGAGTTGAATTTATTGACAAATAAAACTAATATAATAAGTAAAAAACATACAAATAAAAATATGTAGAGTTGTGTTGTAAAAACATCACTGTAGATCTTGTTCAACATATTTTTATTGTCCTTATTAATGGCTATAAGCCTTACGGCAGATAGTGACAAACCATACTGAATTAAATTAATAAGATAAAAAATTAGGGCATAGGCAAAAGCATATTTTCCATAATTTTCGCTACCTACTATTGAAATTAAAAAAGGAATAATGATTAAAGGAATAAATGCATCTACAACTTTAAGTAAAGTTAGTGAAATGAAATTCTCAATAAGACCGTAATATTTTTTTATTCTCAAAATGGCTAAATAATTTAAAATGCCTAAATTAAAACAAATTTTTAGTAATCAACAGCGGTTAATAACTATTTATTATTCTTATGATCCAAATCCATAATTTAGACGTAATTAATTTTAAATGTTTAGTTGAAAAAAGCCTAATAAAAACGACAAAATGATATTAAACATCTTTTAATTGCATTTTTTAGTAAGTATTATAGTACATTTTTGTGTAGTTTATCGAATTGTTTTTATAATAATTTATGTTTTTATCATTTTTAATTAAGTTTACATTATTAAGCCCCAAAATTAATAGCAAAATAAATTTAAGATCCCCAAAATCTATAAAAATATGAAATCCCCAAAATCTCAAGTCCATGTAAATGGAAAAATCAAATCTATGCATAAACTTTTATTAACTATTTTATGCTTAGCAACAAGTAGCTATGGTTATTCTCAACAACCAGCGGATATTTATGCAGGATTAGATACTTCATTAACACAATATTACCCTAATGTAGGAGCTTTATCAAAACCAGATTATTTAGATACGGCTATTGATCCTGATTTTGGAACAACAATAATTAGAATTGTGGGTGATCCTGGTACTCCAATTAACTATTCAGATTCTGCTGCAAACCATACTTGGTCATCCACAGCAAGACAAGGTTATAATTTACGACAAGCGTGGAATGCAGACCAATCTGTAATGAGGTTAGAAAAACAACATCATATATTATTAGATGGAAACACTTATGTCCCTATTAAACCAGTACCTTCTACGAGTGGAGCTGCAGAGGTAAGATGGCATCCAACAGATCCTGACTTATTTTTATTATTAAAAGATGATGGTGTTTATACTATGGATTGGAAAACAGGAACACATATTAAATTAGGTAGCGGATGGAGTGGTTATTCGGGTTGCAGTTTAGGGTATTCTGGTAATTGGAGTGATGATGGAAATAGAATAGCGTGTTATGCAACAAGAACATCGGATGGGAAAACAGTAGGGTTTGCTTATGATAGTAGTACAGATAATAAATCAGCAGATATAGACTTAAGCACTATGAATGGTAGTATTGATGATATGGGAATGAGTGCTACAGGAGATTACATACACGCAAATGGAAATTTTGTAAATGCATATGATGAAACAAGATTATGGACTTGGGATGGTGCAGATGGTTCATCACCAGTACTTCACGATACGTGGATTAATGCCTTAACAGGTCAAGGCGAACCAAGTCATAACGATATGTGTCAATGGAATGGCGAAGACTATGCTGTAGGTACAGATAAAGGTAATTCTGGAATAATTATAGCAAGGAAGTTTTCAGATGGTACTAAAACAAATTTAATCACAGGCGGTTGGTCAATACATACATCTTGCAGAAATATAAATAAACAAGGTTATGCACTTTCTAGTATAGCAGCAGAAACTGGTGGGTATTTACCTTATTATGATGAATTAGTTATAACAAGATTAGATGGAGGTAACCCTTATAGAGTTGCATCTATAAGAAAATCTTTAGGCGGTTATGATAATGAAACACAACCAATATTTAGTCCTAATGGAGATAAAATAGTATTTGCGACGGATTGGGGTAGTGGAGAGTTGCCTATACAGGCTTATGTAATAGACTTAGCTGGTAGTAGCGAACCACCTATAGTTAGTGCGGGTGAAGATCAATCTATTTGTGAAGGTGAAAGTGCAACTCTAACAGCATCAGGTGGAAATAATTTCTTGTGGAATACAGGAGAAACAACTCAAAGTATTAACTGTATCACCAAATCAAACAACAACATATACTGTAACAGGAACAGATTCTGAAGGCAATGAATCAACTGATAGTGTTATAGTAACAGTTAATCCATTACCAACTGCCAATGCAGGTGATGATGTAGAAATTTGTCTTGATGAAAGCATTACATTAACGGCAAGTGGAGGTGATTCTTACGAATGGAATACAGGTCAAACAAGTCAAAGTATTACAGTGATCACCAGAGGAATACAACAACGTATACTGTTACTGTTACAAATAATGGTTGTTCAGCGACAGATGATGTAACCGTTACAGTACGTCCCAGGCCTTCGGTCAACGCAGGAAATGACGTGGACATCTATCAAAACGAAAGCATTACTCTTACTGCTAGTGGTGATGGTACTTTTGTTTGGAGTACTGGTGAAGAAACGCAATCGATAACTGTGTCTCCCACGGAAACTACAACCTATACCGTAACCGCAACATTAAATGGATGTACAAATTCAGATTCCGTAACTGTGACTGTTCTTGAACCGGATACAGTAACTGCTAATGCAGGAGCAGATAAAACCATTTGTGAAAATGAAAGTGTGACTTTAACAGCTTCCGGTGGTACAACGTATTTATGGAATACAGGTGAAACTACTCAAAGTATTGAGGTAAGTCCAACTGTTACGACAACATATACTGTAACAGCTTATTATAATGCAGTTTCAGATTCTGATGATGTAATAGTAAATGTAAACCCTAATCCAATAGCTGAGGCAGGACAAGATCGAACAATATTACATGGTGAATCAATTACATTGACAGCTTCAGGAGGCTCAGAATTTATTTGGAGTACGGGAGAAACCACTCAGGAAATTATGGTCCAACCTGCAGAAACCACGATGTACACGGTTGAAGTGTTAGAAAACGGTTGTACAGATTTTGACCAGGTGACGGTGATTGTTGGGGTTAGTGCGTCCGTTAATGGAGAGCCAACCATTTGCCAGGGCCAGAGTACGACATTGTACGCCGCAGGTGGTTCTTATTTCCTTTGGAATACAGGAGAAACCACTCAAAGTATAGAAGTAAGTCCATCACAAACTACTACTTATTCTGTGGTCGTTTCCAATAATTCATCTTCAGATGAAGCCGATATAACTGTAAATGTTAATTTAATCCCGGCCGCAAATGCAGGGGACGATGTTACCATTGAATCCGGTCAAAATGTGACTCTTACAGCGACAGGAGGAAATTCATACTTATGGAGTAATGGTCAAACAACGCAGAGCATATCTGTTTCACCAACTGAATCAACTGTTTATACTGTGGAAACCTTTGTAAATGGATGCTCCAATACTGATGATGTTAGTGTAACAGTTGTTGAACAGGTAAATGCCAGTGCAGGTCAGGATCTGGAAATATGTTTTGGCGAATCAACAACTTTAACAGCTTCCGGAGGTGAATTCTTTACATGGAGTACAGGTGAAGAAACAGCAAGCATATCAGTTTCTCCAGTGGAAACAACAGTGTATACGGTTTCAGTGTCTAATGGAATTTCAACTCAAAATGCAGATGTCATGGTTGCTGTAAGCGATTGTCAGGCAATTGATATTGAACCACAAGACTTTGATTTTGATTTTATAGTTTATCCTAATCCAACAGATGGTCAAATAAATATTAAGCTTTCAGGCTTAGAAAACATATCCAGTATTCATGTATCTGATATCTTAGGCAAGGTGTTAACCAGTGAAAGTTTTGAACCAGAAGCCGGAACGGTCATCAATAAACAATATGATCTCTCGTCTTTATCAAAAGGTATTTATTTCATTACCTTTAAACAGAGTGGAGAGGCGGCTATTACTAAGAAAATAATACTTCAATAAAAAATAAAGCCCGGTTTTTACCGGGCTTTATTTTATTAGTTCAATTTTATTCAAAGTTGCTATACTATCACAATTTGCAACAGTTAACCTGTATTGATGATCTGCATGATCCCCTTCAATAATATAGATCTTACATGAATCAAGTTTGGTGTTGCTTTCAGAAAAATTAACTGAACCCTTGGAAATTATATGATCTATTGAAATACTATCTAAATCATTTAAATTAATCAATTCTCGGGATTCATCAGAATAGTTCAATGGTTTGGATCTAATATTTTTTTTTACTCTGGCAGAAGGACTATAGTCACAGGAGACTTTTTTCCCATTGAGGAAAAATGCCAGAATAACCAATCCAATTGAAAATCCTCCCAAATAATAACCAAAACGTTTTAGCAGTGTCATTTAAAACATTAACAAATTAATATCACTGTATTTGAGGTCGAACCAATCAGCAACCGACTTATTGGTTAACACACCATGATAAGAATACAGACCATTTTTTAATCCTCTGTCAAATCTTAAGGCATTTTCAATACCACCATTATCGGCAATTTGGAGTAAGTATGGAGTGAAAATATTACTAATTGATACAGAAGCAGTTCGTGAATATCTAGCCGGAATATTTGGAACACAATAATGAGTAACATTATGTTTTGTAAATGTAGGCTTAGTATGACTCGTCACTTCACTAGTCTCAAAACAGCCTCCCATATCTATACTTACATCAATTATGACTGAACCTGGTTTCATAATTTCAACCATAGCTTCAGTTACCAGAATTGGCGACCTGTTCTTACCTCTTACTGCACCAATTGCAACATCGCAACGTTTTAATGCTTTTAATAGATTCTTTGGTTGGAGGGTAGAGGTGTAAATAGCTCTGCCTAGGTTTATTTGTATATTTCTCAGTTTTGAAATAGAGTTATCAAATACTTTAATATTGGCACCAAGGCCAATAGCTCCTCTTGCAGCAAATTCTCCAACAGTTCCTGCTCCAAGTATTACGACCTCAATGGGTGGTACACCAGTAATGTTTCCAAACATCAGGCCATTACCATTATTTGTATTAGTAAGTAATTCTGAAGCGATCAAAACAGACGCAGTTCCGGCTATCTCACTAAGACATCTTACTGCCGGATAGGCGCCATCATCATCCCTTATGAATTCAAAGGCTAATGCTGTAATTCTTTTGGTTGCTAATGCTTCAAAATATTTTTTATGCTGAGTTTTAAGCTGAAGAGCAGAAATTAACAGAGTCTGTGGATTAATAAGTTTTATCTCCTCCAAGGTTGGTGGCTCCACCTTTAAGATAATAGGGCAGGAGAATACCTTTGCCGTATCCTTAGTGATCTCGGCACCTGCTTCACTATAATCATGGTCGCTAAATTTAGAATCATTTCCAGCCCCGGATTCAAGAAGCACTCTATGACCATTGGTTACTAATGCTGAGACTGCATCCGGTGTTAAACAAACACGTTTTTCCTGAAATGATGTTTCTTTTGGAATACCAATAAAGAGGTCCCCTTTGCGCTTTAAAACTTCTAACATTTCTTCCTGTGGAAGCAGTTGTTGTTTTGAAAAGGGAGACAATTTTTTACTCATGGATAATTAATTTAAAATTCAAATTACGAATTTTAAATTTAATTATATAAGACTAAAACTTTAATTTGTTTTAAGTTGATTTTATTTAGAAAAAATCTTTAAAGGTTTTCCTTGAAATTCTAAACTCGTCTTCCAATTCCTGCATGCTCTTGCTGGTAATCTTATTAAACATTTTAGCACGAATTAAATAGATTGAAGGAATGATTATTGCCATTATAGGGATTAAAAACATGATCTGGTATTCATCTATATAATTAAAATCATCGTTTATAATACTTAATAATTGATAGGCATACATAGCGATTGGTATCAATAACACGTGGTACCACCAATGCCTGCAAGTAAAGAACCATATGAACAGTAAATAAATTGGCACTAATTTACCCATCATCGTCCAAACAGAGGCCAATGCACTTTCGTAATAGCCGCTTCTATAAGTAAATAAAAAAGTGTCCCAGATTTTTTCATCTGGAACACTTTCATAAGAATAAAAAATATAAGGTGTAATAGCTATTAAAGTAGCTACAATACTACCTAATATTAAATTAGCCTTCTTATCCGTTAGTTGGGACTTTGATGGCTGATTTTTTAATTTGTTGTGGTCCGTCATCGCTAATACTATTAGGTGTACATGACGCAAACATCAACAATCCTACTGTCGCCAAGGCGAAAAAGTACTTTCTTGTTTTCATAATTCAAGGGATTTAATTAATTAATTGTGTCTAATGTATCTCAAGTCACATAACTGACACTAAAAAATCGACTAACTACCTTTTATTACGATTATAATCTTTTTTTATCGATTAACAACCAAAAAGTTAGGATTATACTTACAAATAAACTACGGTTTTTATGTAAGTGTAAAAATTGATGTTCACTTAAATATTTATTAATGTTTTTAACTTAATTTTTCTACTATTTCCACTGGCTTTTTCCAAATGAATTTCATTTATATGATCAGGAATTAAAGAATTAATTTTATCCGGCCATTCAATAAAGATCCAATTGTCAGAACTTAAATAATCTTCAAATCCAATATCATAAACTTCTTCTTCATTTTTAATTCTGAAAAAATCAAAATGATATACTAACCCATCCTTGATTTCGTATTCATTCACAATGGAAAAAGTAGGACTGGAAACATCATGCACATACCCCAATTCCTTTACAATTTCACTAATAAGCGTAGTTTTACCGACACCCATTTCACCATAGAATAAAATGGTTTTGGAATTCACAGAAAGCAAAATTTCTTTTGCTATTGAATTAATGTCGGAAATGTTGAAGCTTTTATTCATCTAGAAATAGGGTGTAAACAAAAATGTTTCTATTACAAAATTACTAATAATATTTAGATAAAACCAAGAAATTATGTATTTCATCGAAGAATTTTACCATTTATAGATAATTACCGCGGGTTCAATACCGAAAAAGGGATGATCATCTCTTCTAAAGAAACACCTCCATGTTGGTAAGTATTTCTAAAATAACTGACGTAATGATTATAATTATTAGGGTAAGCAAAAAACAGATCTCCTTTGGCGAAAATAAAGGAGTTACTCATATTTATTACAGGTAATTGAATAGAATTAGGATCTTTAACGGCATAAACATCTTTATCGTTATAGGTCAAACTTCTACCTGTTTTATATCGCAGATTTAAACTTGTTTCCTTATCTCCAACTACTTTTGACGGATTTTTTAC
Organism: uncultured Flavobacteriaceae bacterium; assembly: GCA_963722665.1. GTDB lineage: Bacteria > Bacteroidota > Bacteroidia > Flavobacteriales > Flavobacteriaceae > Site-B1. Next base: position 23,714 of record CAVRNW010000012.1, on the reverse strand, counting down.
ATTTATTGTTCCATGATCTGTTGTTATGATCAATTTAAATCCTAATTGCTGAGCCTTTTGTATTATCGATAATAAGGGTGAGTTCTTAAACCAGCTTAACGTTAAAGACCTGTATGCCTTATCGTTTGATGCCAATTCTTTAACAACATCCATTTCAGTTTTAGAATGGGAAAGCATATCCACAAAATTATAGACGATCACTGTTAAATCGTTATTTTTTTGAGAATTAAAATTATCAGCTAATTTCTTGCCCGAAGACACATTAGTAATTTTATGATATTCATATTTTAAATGCCCCTGACCTAATCGTTTAAGCTGTGCTCTTAAAAAATCATCTTCATGAAGATTCTTACCCCCATCATCTGTATCATTTTTCCAATATTCCGGATGTTTCTTTTCCATTTCACTCGGTGTCAGACCAGAAAAAATTGCGTTTCTTGCATATTGAGTGGCAGTAGGCAGAATACTGTAAAAGGACTCTTCGCTTTCTTTTTTATAGTAGTTGCTCACTATCGGTTCAAGTGCTTTCCACTGGTCATATCTCAAATTATCAACTACTACCAACAAGGTAGGTTGATCCTTGCTTAACTCAGGAAGTATTTTTTCTTTGAATAATTGATGTGAAAGCATAGGTGCATCTGCCCCTGACTGAAACCAGGACTCATAATTCTTCTCTATGAACTTTCCGAACTGCAGATTAGCTTCGCTTTTTTGGGATTCTAAAATTTCAATCATGCCAGAATCATCAATATCTTCCAATTGAATTTCCCAATACAGCAATTTTTGATAAAGTTCTATCCATTCTTCATAAGAATTAACCATGGACAAATCCATAGCAATTTTTCTGAATTCCTGCTGGTAGTTTGAAGTGGTTTTTTCTGTAATTAACCTGGAATGGTCCAGATTCTTTTTTAAGCTTAATAATATTTGATTTGGGTTTACCGGCTTGATTAAATAATCCGCAATTTTACTGCCAATAGCTTCTTCCATGATATATTCCTCCTCACTTTTAGTGATCATGATCACAGGAATATTCGCTCTTTTCTCTTTAATTTCGGCCAAGGTTTCTATACCTGTAAGGCCCGGCATGTTTTCATCTAAAAAAACGACATCAAAATTTTTCTCATCTATCGCTTCTAATGCTTCCATTCCGCTTTGGCAAGTTGTGACTTTATAGTTCTTTTGTTCAAGAAAAAGAATATGTGGTTTTAGAAGATCGATTTCATCATCTACCCAAAGAATATTTATATTGTTCATGTATATTTGTTTAGTATTAATAAGTAAAACCCAACAGTTTGCAGTCAAACAACAAACTCAAAGTATTTAACGACCCAATTTACGGATTTATTACTATTCCAAATTCGTTAATATTTGATTTAATTGAACATAAATATTTTCAAAGATTAAGAAGGATCACTCAAATGGGATTGTCTTATTTGGTATATCCCGGGGCACATCATACAAGATTTCAACATGCTATAGGTAGTATGTATTTAATGCAAAAAGCGGTGAGAGTGCTTCGATACAAGGGAGTTGTCATTTCTGAAGAAGAAGAAAATGCATTATATATAGCCATATTATTACATGATATTGGCCATGGTCCTTTTAGTCATGCGGTTGAAAACAGTCTGGTTAATGGTGTTTCACATGAGGCTATTTCCTTGTTATTTATGGAAGAAATGAATAAGGAATTTAACTCAAATTTAACGCTTGCCATTAAAATCTTCAAAGGTGAATATGAAAGAAAATTCATGTGTCAACTTATTTCAAGTCAATTGGACATGGATAGAACCGATTATTTAAAACGAGATAGTTTTTATTCAGGAGCAGCGGAAGGAAATATAAACAGTGAACGTATTATTACTATGCTTAACGTTGTTGACAATAATCTGGTTGTTGAAGAAAAAGGAATCTACAGTGTTGAAAAGTTTTTGGTTGCAAGACGATTAATGTACTGGCAGGTCTATTTACATAAAACCAGTTTAGTAGCCGAACAGTTATTAATCAGGGTATTGAAAAGAGCGAAAATATTGATTTCAAAAGGGAAGAGTTTAAATTGTAGCAAAGCTTTAAATTTCTTTTTGGAGCGAAATATTAACAGAGGAGATTTTAATTTGGAAGTGTTAATAGAATTTTCAAAATTGGATGACAACGATATAATTTCAGCTATGAAAGAATGGCAATATGATCAGGATTTTGTACTTAGAAATTTGTGCGGGATGATCATCAACAGAGATTTGCTTAAAATCAAGCTTTCTAAGAAAAAAATTGATCGGGATTTGTTAAATGATCAAATTGTTAAGCTGATGCAAAGGCATGAAATAACTAAAGCCGAAGCTAAATATTTTGTGTTTTCAGGTAAAATATCCAATCAGGCCTATCAGGAAAAAAATCAGACAATTAATATTTTGCATAAATCTGGTGAGATCGAAGATATAGTGAAGGCTTCAGATCAATTAAATTTAAGAGCCCTTTCAAAACCGGTAAACAAATACTATATATGCTATCCAAAAGATTGAATTTGGTACATTTTTCCTATTTTTGCCACAAATGAAATTTACAGCAAGTCAAATAGCAGGAATTTTAGAAGGCGATATAGTAGGAAATCCCGACGTGGAAGTCTATAAATTAGCTAAGATAGAAGAGGGAATTGAAGGATCCCTGACTTTTCTTGCCAACCCAAAATATAAATCTTACATCTATTCTACTAAAGCTTCAATTACTATAGTAAACAGAGATTTCATTGCAGAGAATGGCATAACTTCAACCTTAATTAAAGTAGATGATGCCTATAAATCCTTTTCCAAATTACTGGAGTATTATAATCAGGTAAAAATGAATAAGAAAGGGATAGAGGAGCCATCTTATATTTCAGAAACTGCCAAGTATGGAGAGGACCTCTATCTTGGTGCTTTTTCATATTTAGGGGATAATGTAGTACTCGGAAATAATGTAAAAATATATCCGAATGGATATATAGGGGATAATGTAACAATTGGAAATAATGTCGTTATTTTTTCCGGTGCTAAAATATATTCAGAAAGTATTATAGGTAATAATTGTGTAATTAATTCTGGAGCCATTATTGGCGCTGATGGATTTGGATTTACTCCTAATGAAAAAGGAGAATATACTAAAGTTCCTCAAATAGGAAATGTAATTCTAGAAGATTTTGTTGATGTAGGGGCAGCTACTACGATTGATAGGGCAACATTGGGTTCCACGATCATTAGAAGAGGGGTTAAGTTAGACAATCAAATTCAAATTGCTCATAATGTAGAAATTGATGAAAATACAGTGATAGCTGCACAAACAGGTATAGCAGGTTCAACCAAGATCGGGAAGAATTGTCAGATAGGAGGGCAGGTAGGAATTGTTGGTCATATCACAATTGGTAATAACGTAAAAATTCAAGCCCAGTCAGGAATTGGTAGAAATGTAAAAGATAATGAGGTGTTACAAGGTACTCCTGCGTTATCTTATGCCGATTTCAATAAATCATATGTCTATTTTAAAAATCTTCCTAAAATTGTTAAAAATATTAGTGACATTGAAAATGAATTAAAGAATGATAGTAAAAACTGATAGAAAACAAAAAACTTTAGCTCAAGAAATATCTTTAAAAGGTGTTGGACTACATACGGGTAAGGAAGTAAAATTAACTTTTAAACCGGCTCCTGAAAATTTTGGATTTGCATTTAAAAGAGTGGATCTGGAAGGAGAACCAGTTATTGAAGCAGACGCAAACTATGTTAGCAACACGCAAAGAGGTACTTGTTTAGAAAAAAATGGCGTAAAAATTCAAACTTCTGAGCATGTTCTGGCCGCTTTAGTTGGAATGCAAATTGATAATGCCATTATTGAATTGGATGCCTCAGAACCGCCAATCATGGATGGATCTTCAAAATATTTTGTCGAAGCCATAGGAAAAGCTGGAATTTTAGAACAGAATGCGGAAATAATCGAATTTGTTGTGAAAGATATCATTACCTATTCAGATGAGGAGTCAGGCAGTGAAATAACCATTATTCCTTCTGATAAATTTTGTGTCACGACTATGGTAGATTTTGGAACAAAGGTTCTGGGAACCCAGAATGCAACATTAAAAGATATATCAGACTTTAAAGACGAAATTTCAGATTCACGGACTTTTAGTTTTCTACACGAAATTGAAATGCTTTTGGATAATGGGTTGATAAAAGGTGGCGATTTGAGTAATGCTATAGTTTATGTGGATAAAATAATTTCCTCTGAGACTATGGAAAAATTAAAAGTTGCCTTTAAAAAAGAAGCCATAACCATAAAGTCAAATGGCATTCTTGATAATTTAACACTTCATCATGCCAATGAAGCAGCAAGGCATAAGCTTTTAGACGTTTTAGGAGATCTGGCATTAATTGGAATAAGAATTAGAGGTAAGGTAATTGCGAATAAACCCGGGCATTATATCAATACTCAATTCGCAAAGAAAATGTCTAAGATAATAAAAGCAGAAAAGCGAAATAATATGCCTTCGGTTGATCTAAACCAGGAACCAATTATGGACATTAATCAAATAATGGCCATGTTACCTCACAGACAACCATTTCTGTTTATAGATAAAGTTTTTGAACTAACAGATTCACATGTAATTGGCATGAAAAATGTGACCATAAACGAATCCTTTTTTCAGGGTCATTTCCCAGGAGCACCGGTCATGCCCGGAGTTTTAATTATAGAAGCTATGGCGCAAACCGGAGGTATTCTTGTTCTTAGTACGGTTCCAGATCCGGAAAATTATCTGACCTTCTTCATGAAGATGGACAATGTCAAATTTAAACAAAAAGTTAGTCCGGGGGATACATTGATCTTTAAATGTGAATTAATTACACCTATAAGGCGAGGAATTTGTCATATGCAGGGATATGCCTATGCAAATGGAAAACTATGTGCTGAAGCGGAATTAATGGCTCAAATAAGTAAAGTTAAATAACTATGAAATGAGCATAATTGAATTTTTAAAAATTACTAAAGGTTTAATGTGCGAATTACATCTGACAAATAAAAAAATAAATCTTAACAGATGAATCAACCTTTAGCATATGTTCACCCTGGCGCAAAAATAGCAAAGAATGTCGTTATTGAACCGTTTACTACTATCTATAATAATGTCGTAATAGGTGAAGGGACCTGGATTGGCAGTAATGTTACAATAATGGAAGGTGCCCGAATTGGTAAAAACTGTAATATTTTTCCGGGTGCTGTTATTTCTGCCGTTCCTCAGGATTTAAAATATAATGACGAAGAGACCACAGTTGAAATTGGTAACAATGTAACTATTAGAGAGTGTGTAACAATTAACAGAGGTACTTCTGACAGGCTAAAAACCGTTATTGGAGATAATTGTTTGATCATGGCTTACTGCCACATCGCGCACGATTGTACGGTAGGTAATAATTGTATTTTCTCTAACAATAGTACTCTTGCAGGTCATATAAACGTTGGAGATCATGTTGTTTTAGCAGGTATGACAGCAGTTCATCAGTTCTGTTCTATCGGTAATCACGCCTTCGTTACTGGTGGATCTTTGGTAAGGAAGGATGTGCCACCTTTTGTTAAAGCAGCCAGAGAGCCTTTGTCGTATGTTGGTATTAATTCGGTAGGATTACGAAGACGAGGATTTACCACTGAAAAAATATCAGAAATTCAAAATATATACAGAATTCTCTATCAAAAAAATTATAATAATACACAAGCTTCAGAAATAATTGAAGCAGAAATGGAAGCGACCAAAGAGCGTGATGAAATTTTACAATTCATCAAGAACTCACATCGTGGAATCATGAAAGGATATTTCAAATCTAATTAATTAAACTAATGGCAAGTACTTCAGATATCAGAAACGGATTATGTATCAAATATAATCATGACATTTTTAAAATTATAGAATTTCTTCATGTTAAACCAGGCAAAGGTCCGGCCTTTGTTAGGACTAAACTTAAAAGTGTCACAACCGGGAAAGTTATCGATAACACCTTTTCATCTGGACATAAAATAGAAGATGTACGTGTAGAAACTCATAAGTTTCAATTTTTATATCATGATGGTGAATTCTATCATTTTATGAATACTGAAGACTATACACAAATACGATTATTAGAAGCAGCTTTAGATAATCCAGCATTAATGAAAGAAGGAGAAATAGTTACTGTGATCATCAATACTGAAGATAATTTACCTCTTTCTGTTGAAATGCCTGCAAGTGTAATTCTAGAAGTAACCGCTACAGAGCCAGGTGTTAAAGGTAATACGGCGACAAATGCAACAAAACCGGCAACTGTTGAAACAGGTGCTGTTGTTAATGTACCTCTGTTTATAAACGAAGGGGATAAAATAAAGGTCGAAACCGACAAGGGAACTTACAAAGAAAGAATTAAAGAATAAGTTACCTGTGAAATTTCCTAAACCTTACTCCTTAAAACAAATAGCTGAATTAATTAATTGCGATTTTATTGGTTCCAATGATTTTCCTGTTTTGGGAATGAATGAAATACATGTAGTGGAAAATGGAGATATAGTTTTTGTCGATCATCCCAAATATTATGACAAGGCTTTAAACTCAAAGGCAACTGTAGTATTAATAAATAAAGTTGTGGATTGTCCCAAAGGTAAAGCCCTTTTGATAAGTGAGGATCCTTTTAACGATTTCAATAAGCTTACTAACCATTTTAAGCCATTCCAGCCATCCGGTAATTCAATTTCAGATTCTGCTAAAATTGGAAAAAATACAGTTATTCAACCAAATTGCTTTATAGGCAACAATGTAGTAATTGGGGATAATTGTGTTATTCATAGTAATGTTAGTATTTATGATGATTCTGTAATTGGTAATAAGGTTGAAATCCATGCCGGAACAGTTCTAGGTGCTAGTGCTTTTTATTATAAGAACAGACCGGAAGGATATGATCAATTAAAATCTGGTGGTCGTGTGATTATTAAAGATAATGTTCACATAGGGGCTCTTTGCACCATTGACAAGGGAGTTACGGGAGATACCACAATAGGTGAGGGAACCAAACTTGATAACCAAATACAAATAGGACATGATACGGTAATTGGAAGAAAATGTCTAATAGCTTCACAAACAGGAATTGCAGGTTGTGTAATAATTGAGGATGAAGTAACCATTTGGGGACAGGTTGGATGTACCAGCGGCATAACTATTGGTTCTAAAGCCATTATTATGGCACAGTCAGGAATAAGTAAATCCCTTGAAGGAAATAAGTCTTATTGGGGTACTCCTGCCGTTGAATCAAGAGCAAAATTGAAGGAGTTAGCGGCTATTCGACAAATTCCGAAATTACTCGAACAACTAAAAGAAAAAAATAACGAGCAAAACCTTTAAAAACTACGTTCAAAAAATTACTTTTGTTAAGTATTTAATTAATAAAAAAAAATTCACAGATGAGTGTTTTAGTAAATAAAAATTCCAAAATTATAGTTCAGGGTTTCACTGGAAGCGAAGGTACTTTTCATGCAGGTCAAATGATCGATTATGGGACTAATGTTGTTGGTGGAGTGACACCGGGAAAAGGGGGTCAGACCCACTTGGGTAAACCAGTCTTTAATACTGTTGAAGATGCTGTTCGCGAAGTAGGTGCAGACACGTCTATTATTTTTGTGCCGCCGGCTTTTGCTGCTGATGCGATCATGGAAGCCGCCAATGCAGGTATTAAAGTCATAATTGCAATTACAGAAGGAATTCCTGTAGCTGATATGATCAAGACTTATGATTATATTAAGAATAAAGATTGCCGATTGGTTGGACCAAATTGTCCGGGGGTGATTACTCCTGGAGAAGCTAAGGTGGGTATAATGCCTGGTTTTGTATTTAAAAAAGGCAAAGTGGGAATCGTTTCTAAATCGGGAACTTTGACTTATGAAGCTGCAGACCAAGTCGTTAAACAAGGGCTTGGAATAACGACTGCTATTGGTATTGGTGGAGATCCTATAATAGGGACTACTACAAAGGAAGCGGTTGAATTATTAATTAATGATCCCGAAACCAAATGTGTGGTCATGATAGGTGAAATAGGAGGACAACTTGAAGGTGATGCAGCCAATTGGTATAAAGCAAGTGGAAGTAAAAAGCCTATTGTTGGATTTATAGCTGGTGAAACTGCACCTGCGGGAAGAACGATGGGTCATGCAGGAGCAATAGTAGGTGGTAGCGATGATACAGCACAAGCAAAAAAGAAAATTATGCGACAGTGCGGAATCCATGTAGTAGATTCTCCGGCAGAAATAGGTAAAAAAGTAGCAGAAGTAATGAAATAAATTAACGGATTATTATATTAAAACCTCACAAATTTGTGAGGTTTTTTTATGAGTCGCAAATTAGTTATTATTATATTTACAATTACAAATACATCAATTTATAGAAATGAAGTTATTACAGGGAAAAACAGCCATAATTACAGGAGCCAGTCGAGGTATAGGAAAAGGAATAGCCAAAGTGTTTGCCGAACAGGGAGCAAACGTGGCCTTTACTTATAGTTCTTCGGTAGAAGCAGCAAATGCGCTGGAAAAGGAATTAAATGCCCTGGGAATTAAGGCTAAAGGATATAAAAGTAATGCAGCTAGTTTTGATCAGGCGCAGCAACTCGCAGAAGATGTTGTGAAAGAATTTGGAGCAATTGATATATTGGTTAACAATGCTGGAATTACCAAGGATAATTTGTTATTGCGTATTAGTGAAGAAGATTTTGACACAGTAATAGAAGTCAATCTTAAATCTGTTTTTAATATGACCAAAGCAGTACAACGTACCATGCTTAAACAACGAAAAGGATCTATCATCAACATGAGTTCTGTAGTAGGAGTTAAAGGAAATGCAGGTCAAACCAATTACGCTGCTTCAAAAGCAGGTATTATCGGATTTTCAAAATCGGTGGCCTTAGAGTTGGGTTCAAGAAATGTTAGGAGCAATGTCATCGCACCGGGATTCATTGAAACGGAAATGACGGCAAAACTGGATGAAGCAACCGTTAATTCCTGGAGATCGGCAATACCGCTTAAACGTGGAGGAACTCCTGAAGATGTGGCTAATGTATGCGTGTTTTTGGCAAGCGATTTGTCAGCCTACGTCACAGGTCAAACAATACATGTAGATGGTGGAATGTTAACTTAATTCATGCAAGGACAAACCATTTTATTTATCGTTTTATCTGGAATCATAGCGCTTTTACTAGCGCTTTTTCAATATGCATATAGATCAAAATTAAACAAGCTTAATTTACTGTTTACATTTTTGAGATTTGTAACATATTTTTCGGTTCTACTTCTCTTGATAAATCCAAAGTTTGAAAAAATTAAATATTATAATGAAAAACCTAACTTAGCTGTTGTCATAGATAATTCAAGCTCTGTTAAATTTTTGGAACAGGTTAAAAATGTTGAAAATTTACTGGGAAGCATAAAAAGCAGTCAGGGATTAAATGACAAATTCAATATAGAATACTACACGCTTCGGAAGCGAATTAAAAAGTGCAGACTCCATTGCATTTAATGAAAGCAGGACCAACCTGTCCAAAGTTTTTTCAAATTTAGATCAGATATACAAAAACTCTGTTTCGCCAACTTTACTAATTACTGATGGAAATCAAACCTACGGATATGATTATGAGTTTACCGCCAGTGATTACGATCAACCCGTTTATTCTATTATTTTGGGAGATACCATCACATATTCTGATCTAAAACTGGAACAAATAAATGTTAACAGATATGCGTATTTGAAGAATAAATTTCCTGTTGAAGCAATAATAAATTACAATGGGAATGATCCTGTGAAATCAGATTTTATCATTAGAAAAGGCAATCAGACTGTTTTTAGAAAACCCATTACTTTATCGAAAGAAGAAAATTCACAAATCATCAATTTTACGCTCCCTGCGAATACAGTAGGAGTCATGAGTTACAGGGCAGAGATCGTTCCATTATCAATAGAAAAAAATAAGGTCAACAATATTAAAGATTTTGGAGTGGAAGTTATAGATCAAAAATCAAATATTGCATTAATAAGCGACATTACGCATCCGGATATTGGTGCAATAAAAAAAAGTATTGAAAGCAATGAACAACGCACAGTAACTATCCTAAAACCAAATGATATAAAAGACAAAATAAATGATTTTCAATTGATTATATTGTATCAGCCAAATAATTACTTTAAATCAATTTACGATGAATTAAAAGATTTAGGTAAAAATGTTCTCACAATAACCGGATCAAAAACAGACTGGTCCTTTTTAAATTCAATTCAAAACAAATATTATAAAAAACCTTCAAATCTAACAGAAGACTTTCAGCCTGTTTTGAATGCGAATTTCAATACATTTATTGTTAATGATCTGGATTTTCAATCTTTTCCGCCATTAACATCCTTTTTTGAACCAATAGAGTTTAAAACCAGATCAGAAGCAATACTTTTCAAAACAGTCAACGGAATAGCAACAGAACAACCTCTTTTATCAGTATTGGAATTTGGAAGTAGAAGGGAAGCCATATTATTTGGAGAGGGCATTTGGAAATGGAGAGCTCAAAGTTTTATGAACGAGAAATCGTTTCGGGGTTTTGATAATTTTATGGCTAAGCTAGTTCTATATCTTGCTTCCAATAACAAAAAGAACAGGCTGTCAGTAGATCATGAATCATTTTATTACGGAAATGATGATATCATTATTTCCGCACAATATTTTAATAAAAATTATGAAGTCAATTCAAATGGTAATTTGATTATTGATATCAAAGATGAAGATACCGGAGGGATCAGAACTTTTCCTTTCGTTTTTGACAGGAACAACTATCATGTAAATTTAAACAGTTTGCCGGCTTCTAACTATTCTTTTGTAGTTAAGGTTAGTGATGAGCCCATCAGTACATCCGGTACTTTCAAGATATTGGAATATAACGTGGAGCAGCAGTTTTTAAATGCCAATACAGCAAAACTGAAGCGTATCGCTACTAATACTAAAGGGAATAGTTATTTTATTAAGGCTACAAGTAATTTATTTTCTGATTTATTGAATGATGATCGATATAAAACCATTCAAAAAAGTAATAAAAATACAGTACCTTTGATTGATTTTAAAATACTGCTCATTTTGATAATTCTAAGTTTAACAATAGAGTGGTTTTTAAGGAAATATAACGGATTAATTTAAAAGAAATATTATGGAAAAATTACCAAAGATTGCTTTACCCTTAATTATTGGCTTTATTGTTTTAGTGATACTATTATCTAAATCAGCTGTAACCATTGACTCTGGGGAAGCCGGAGTATTGTTTAAGACTTTTGGCGAAGGTGTTGTTATTGATGAGCCTCCTATGGGAGAAGGTTTTCATATTGTAGCACCTTGGAATAAGGTATTTGTTTATGAAGTAAGACAACAGGAACTTTTTGAGAAAATGAAGGTATTATCGTCTAATGGATTAGAAATTCAAATCGATGCCTCAGCATGGTATGAGCCTGTTTATAAGGACTTGGGTAATTTACATCAGTCTCTTGGCCAAAATTATTTGCAACGAGTAATTATGCCATCAATTCGCAGTGCGGCTAGAAGTGTTGTAGGAAGATATACACCCGAACAATTATATTCAAGTAAACGAGATGCAATTCAGGATGAAATTTATGAAGAAACCAAAAAGATTTTAGAAAATCAATATGTTCAGCTTAATGAAGTCTTAGTGCGTGATGTAACGCTACCTAATACTATCAAAGATGCGATAGAACGTAAATTAAAACAAGAGCAGGAATCACTTGAATATGAATTCAGACTTGTTACAGCAGCCAAAGAAGCTGAGAAAGTAATTATTGAAGCTCAAGGTAAGGCCGATGCAAACAGAATATTAAGCGCTTCTTTAACAGATAAGATCTTACAGGATAAAGGGATAGAGGCTACGACTAAATTGGCTGAATCAACAAACAGCAAGATTGTTATAATTGGTGCCGGCGATTCCGGAATGCCAATTATATTAGGCAATTAATAGTTAAAACAAATTAAAAGAGGCATCAACTTTCGTTGATGCCTCTTTTTTTTACTTCATCAGGTCCTTAGCCTGATCAACCCATTTATCTCGCTCGATCCTTCCCGGAAAAAAATTTATGGATTCCGTGACATCTTTAATATCTTGATCAGACAACTTACTTATTTGAGAAAAGGTTAAAATCCCTATAGAATTTAATTTTTTCTCAATAAAGGGACCAATTCCACTTATAAGCTTCAGATCGTCTTTTTTATCTTCAGAACCTTTACCTAATTTCTCTAAATTTAATTTTGGTGAAAGATCGAACTCGGGTCTTAACTCCTCTTCCTTAGGTGTTGCAAGTTCTCCTTTTCTATCTCTTGTTTTAATGGCTTTAATTCCGCTTGTAAACGTAGAATTGGCATGTTCCATGCTTAAGGTTTTATATTTTTTAATCTCTTCTTCGTAATCAATGAGATCATTTTGGAACTTCCTTTTGAAATAGGCTCTTGCAAAGAAATAACCAATTAAAAAAGCACCGCATAAAAGCAGGAAAATCTCTATCCAGGCAGTTGATTTATCCAAAGGGTTTAAATTTTCAAACATGATCTTTCAGCTATTTTATGAGTTAGTTTATTTTAATTTCTATTCTTCTGTTTTTTCTTCGACCTTCAAGGGTCGCATTACTTTCAATAGGTTCTGTTTCTCCCTTGGAAGAAGCCATCAATCTATCATTGTCGATACCTTGACTTTCAAGATATTGTTTAACATTCTTTGCGCGCTCCATGCCATACCAATCGTTGGCTATTTCATCGCCAACACTATCGGTGTGTCCTACAATACTGGCAGTTTTATTAGGGTATTTATCAAGATAATTCCTTAATTCCAACGCATAGGCTTGCAGAGTATTATCTGCACTAAATTCTTTAGAACCAAATCCCGAATACAATGTTTTATTCTCAATCCCACTTTCTATGGTTTTCAATTTCTCTTCAGAAATATCTATAAAATTAAATAGAATCCCTCCTTTATAAATCCCATTGGAATCAAAGCTAAAACCGGATTCTTTACTATCAACAGTTATTCGGTTGGTGTTAATTCCATAATCCACCAAAAGTTCTTTTATATAAGTTGCTCTTTTTATTCCCAGTTGGTTGTCAGTTTTCGATTCCTCAGTATTATACAAACCGGTTATTACTAACTCTTTATTCTGTTGCTTATTTAAAAAATTAAATATGGATTTTTTAAAAGATTCAGAGCCTTCGGGAAAAGCAACTTCACTATTGAGAGTCTTCAAGCCTAAATTATCAGGGAAGTTAAATTCCAGATCTCCTTTTTTATAGACAAAGGAGGGCTCAGGATTATCTGATTTTACAATTGGCTTATCAATTTCTTCCTGAGTTACCTTATTTTGGTCAACAACTACATTCTGCTCTATATTTTCACTTACATCATTACACAATTCTTTTATGACACATGCATGATACCACATTCCGAAAATTGAGTAGATAAGAAAAACAAAAAAAGCTAACAAAAAGTTTTTCATGTGAAAGTGTTAATTATTGACTACTAAAGTTAGGAAATTTGTAATTGAAATTTGAATTAATAAACCAGTATTTTTTAAAGTAAAGGCATCAAAAATTATCTAATGCCTTTCTTTGATCCAAAATATTTCTTTTTAATTAATCCAGCCCTTTGTTATCGATCTTTTAGAATACCATAAAAGGAAAATACCAACTAACATTACTAAAATTGGCATTACTACAGCACCAGGACCGTAAACTTCCAAAGCTTTACTAATAAATAAGTTATAGATCATTTGAACAATTATTCCTATTAGAGAAAGTAAAAACAAAGATTTTGCCCAACTTTTTTTTAATAATAAAGCAATACAGCCTAATGCTCCCGCAAACACAGCAATAGCAAATGCAGCTGTGGCCCATGCCGGCGTACTGTTAACCATATCTAATTGTTCTGCAGTTAACATAGAAGTGAAAGCATCAGTTCTGTAAGCTTGTTGCAAATAAGCATTGACGCCCATCAGGTTCCACAATAAGGCAATAATACTAAATACCCAAAACCAAACAGGAGGTTTAGTTGAAGAATTTACCATGATATTTGAAAGTTTAGTTAGTTAATAAGTATACAATTTACAAATATTTTGTAATAATGCATAAATTGGCGTTCTTGTTATCCAAATTAATAATTTGATATCTATCAAGTGACACGATACTTTTACGTCATAACCATTCAGTTTTTAGGATACAGATTTCACGGCTGGCAAAAACAACCGAATGTAAAAACCGTGCATTTAATGATTGACCGGACTTTAAAATTTATTCTGGATAAGACAAAATTCAAAACTTTAGGGGCAGGAAGGACAGATGCCATGGTATCGGCTAATGAAGCTGCTTTTGAATTATTCATAGAGGAACCCATCAAAGATTTTATTTTGTTCATGGCTGATTTCAATTTAAATCTGCCACAGGATATCAGGGCTTTATCTATAAAAGAAGTGGATGCTGACTTTAATATAATTCAGAGTTCAAAAACCAAGGAATATTTGTATTTATTTTCTCAAGGAACCAAGAACCATCCATTTTGCGCACCATTGCTTACTACAATATTGGAGCCTCTGGATATTGAGATCATGAAGAAAGGCGCAAAATTGTTTCAGGGCAGGCATAATTTTAAAACCTACTGTTATAAGCCTACTCATAATGGAACATACAATAGAAAAATCATTTTATGCGAATTATTAGAAAATGACATATTTACAGCTAATTTTTTCCCTGAAGACACCTATTTACTAAAAATTCAAGGGAAGGGATTTATGCGAAATCAAATTAGATTAATGATGGGAGGTTTGATTAAACTGGGTAGAGGCGAGATTACTTTAGAGTATATTGAAAGAAGCTTATTAAAAGAAAGCAAAGAGGTAATGGATTATATTGCCCCGGCTTCCGGGTTGATCCTTAATAAAATTGAATTTGATTAATACCCCTTTTTTCGTAAATTCAACTAAATACATTAATTATGAATGAGACAATTCCGAAGGAGGCTTTCCCTTTTCTTAAGCAGTTAGAAAAGAACAACAATAGAGAATGGTTCAATGAGCATAAGCCAGAGTTTAAATCTATTGAAGCCAAAGTAAAAGGATATTATGAAATGGTACTTCAAAACCTAAGGTCCCATGACGATATTGATAAACTTAAAGTTTTTAGAATATATCGAGATGTACGGTTTTCAAAGAATAAACTACCATATAAAACTCATTTTGGAGGCTCTTTCCATAGATCAAAACCTCATTTACGCGGGGGTTATTATTTACATATTCAGCCTAATGACGAATCATTTATAGCTACAGGATTTTGGGAACCTAACAAGGATGATCTTCTTAGGATAAGAAAAGAATTTGAAATGGACGATGATGAAATTAGAACAATAATAGGGGATAAGACTTTTAAAAAAGTATGGGGAGAATTTGTTGGTGATGAAGTGAAAACCGCTCCTAAAGGGTTTAGTAAAGATCATCCTGCCATTGATCTGATAAAAAAGAAGCAATATATCTTTGTTAAAAAATATACAGATAAGGAAGTTTTGGACGCCAATTTTTTAAAGGACATTGGTGTCGCTTTCAAAACTATAAGACCCTATTTTAATTATATGAGTGATGTTTTAACTACCGATTTGAATGGTGAACCATTGATTTAAACCGCATTCATAATACTTCCGCTTTCAAAAACTTGAATATTGCTTAAAAGCCTTTCTTTCACAATATTCATCATCCTTTTATTAAGGGAAGATGAATTATGAATATACAGGGAGTATTCTTTGCTGGTGAACTGACCAATCATCATTCCTTTAAGAGAATTTCTAAACTTCATATCCTTGTGTATGGCATTTTCAATATAGTCAATTCTTTTTTCAAGCGACAATTCGTAAAAGACATTTTTATGCTTGTTTATGTAATTTTTAAAGACCTGAATGAGTAAATCATTCTGAAGTTTGATGACAGGTCTAAGCGTCGTGTTTTGAAAACGCTCTTCACTACTCATGTTTTCACTTAGTTTAGCCGATAAAATTTGTGGACGAAGGTCTAATAGGTTTTGGTCTCTAATTGCCATTTTGGGTTCTGTTTGGATAAAATTAACAAGAAACCTTTTTAGTAAAATATAGAAAAAGATTACTTGTTAACCTGGTTATTAACATTTTATATATTCTCTTTGAGAAACACTATATCTTGTTCAGATATTTATTGTCAATGTAAAAGGTCCCAAATGGAATAAGGGATGCTAATAATATTACTGTTAAGGTCCTTGAATTCCACTTTAGGTCTCCGGCAATTAAAATAGCCAATAGCACATATCCCATAAATAACAATCCATGAGGCATACCAAGTAATTTCACGTAATCCGGATTATTTGAAATGTATTTAATGGGCACAGCTATAAACAAAAGCAGAATGAAAGAAACACCTTCAAGAAAGGCAATTACTCTGAAAAAGGTAATATATTTTGACATAGCATAATTTTTGTCAAAAGTACAAACCCAAAATTACATAGCTTACTCTTTAACCTTTTTTTATGGAATAATGTAATATTTAATATGCTTAGTTTCTATGGTAAAACCGTATCATTTTTGAGTTAAAGCAGCATCATTTTTTAATTTAAATAGAGTTTCTTTGTATTATCCCTTTTAGTTAAAGGATTATTAATTCCTAAGTATTAAGCAGTATTCTTTTTTTTAATCAAAAAATTTAAAGATGCTGCTTATTTTTTCCTTTAATTTGTTTGATTATTTACTCAATATTTCGTATCTATATCCTTCCAAATTTTATAAAAATCCTTTTTTTATTTTTCTGCTCCAAAAAAAAGGTTTGCAAAACCTAACAAAGGTCATATTTTAAAAAAATTATTATAAATAGTTTTATATCCTACTAATTAATTAAATCCTGACATTATGAAAATATATGATGATAAGCACATTAAAAATGTTGTTTTCGTAGGGGCCCATCACAGCGGAAAAACAACAATGGCCGAAACCATGTTGTTTGAAGCTGGACTCCTTAAAAGAAGAGGAACTGTAGAAGAAAAGAATACAGTTTCTGATTATCACGAAATAGAACAAGAAAGAGGCGCTTCTGTCTTTGCAACTCCACTTCACACAGAATGGCGCAATTACAAAATAAATATAATAGACACTCCCGGTTTAGACGACTTTATTGGTGAGATCATTTCATCCATCAGGGTTGGAGACACGGTCGTAACCGTTATAAACGGTAGACAAGGTGTTGAGGTTGGTACTGAAATTATCTGGAATTACATAGATAAATATAACAGACCAACCTTATTTGTTATCAATCAGATAGATCATCCTGATATTAAATTTGATGAGAGTTTTAATAGCATCAAGATCCCTTGTAGGGAATAATGCGGTTAAGATTCAATATCCTTTAAAAATAGATGGTTCTCAATGTATTGTTGATGTATTGAAAATGAAGATGTACAAATTTGGCCCGGAAGGAGGAAAGCCGGAAAAATTGGAAATACCTGAAGATCAAAAAGCACTGGCAGATGAGTTACATAATGAATTGGTTGAAAAAGCAGCTGAAAATGATGAAGACCTAATGGAATTGTTCTTTGATAAAGGAACATTGAATGAAGATGAAATGAGACAAGGCATTAAAATAGGAATGCTTAATCATCAATTATTTCCTGTTTTCTGTGTATCTGCACTTAATGATATGGGAACAGGTCGCCTTATGGGATTCATTGACAATGTGGCTCCTGCCGCATCAGAAGTAAAAGGCGAACAAAGTATAGAAGGGGATGAGATCAAACCTGAAAAAGGGGCACCAACTTCTTTATTCGTTTTTAAAACTTTATATCAGGCCAATTTAGGACAGATCACCTTCTTTAAAGTTAAGTCTGGAGAATTAAAGGCAAACGACAAATTAACTAATTCCAGGAATGATGAAACTGAAGTATTCAACCAATTATTTATAATGGATGGAAAGAACAGAGAACCAGTTTCGAAATTGGCAGTTGGTGATATTGGTGCAACTCTAAAGCTAAAATACACAGACACTAATGACACCTTGTATAGTGGCAAGAAACCAATAACTATTAAAAAAATCCAGTATCCGGCACCTAGAATTACCAAAGCCGTAGCTGCTGAAGATAAGAACGATGAAGAAAAGTTAAATGAAGCTTTAAAACGAATCCAGAATCAAGATCCATCGGTTGTATTTGGATATTCAAAAGAATCCAAACAACAATTATTGGGCTGTCAGGGCGAACTGCATTTGGCAACAATAGACTGGGCTTTAAAGAATATTTATGGAGTAACTGCGGTTTACAAAAAACCAAAGATCCAGTTTAGGGAAACCATTCAGCGTTCCTCCAATGCAAGTTATAAGCATAAAAAACAATCAGGTGGTGCAGGGCAGTTTGGTGAAGTACATATGAAAATCGAACCATGGCATGAAGGCATGTCTGAGCCGGAAGGATTTAACTTAAGAGGTAAAGAGGAGATCGATCTTCCTTGGGGAGGAAAACTAATTTTTTATAATTGTATAGTAGGCGGTGTGATCGATCAGCGTTATTTACCGTCAGTTATGAAAGGCGTATTGGAAGTTATGGAAGAAGGGCCATTGACCGGATCGTATATCAGGGATGTACGTGTAATGGTCTATGATGGTAAGATGCACTCGGTTGACTCCAACGATATTTCCTTTAAAATAGCTGGAGCACACGCCTTCAAAGAAGCTTTTTTAAATGCCAATCCAAAATTACTGGAACCAACCAACAATTTAGTTGTGAAGGTTCCTGAAGAAATGGTAGGTAGTGTTATGACCGATCTGCAATCAAGAAGATCGATCATTCAAGGCATAGATAGCAATAACAATTATCAGATATTAAAATGTATTACGCCTGCAGCGGAATTGTATGGGTATTCAACCGACCTTAGATCATTGACGCAAGGAAGAGCAACATTTAGCTCAACTTTTGCATCATATCAGCCGGTACCTGCGAATGTTCAGCAGGATCTGGTAAAACAAGTAGAAACACAAGAAGTCTAATATATAAAAACATGTAGTATGCAAATTAAAGTATCATATTTAAGCGATCTAAAGTTCAATTTAGAAACCTGGAAGAGGGAATTGCGTTTCCATTTTAATGAAATGGATACGTTTCAAGAAAAACTTGAAGAAATAGCTAGCAGAGAATTTGGAAAGAAAGCAACAGTACCATTAGAGAATTTCCAGAATAGAATAATGATTGAAAAAGCTGCGATTTCTAAATTGATGCACAGATGCAAAAAGAAAATGCAAAAAATTAATAATGCCGATTTTAGTGAAGATATCGATGGTCGCTTGTCAAGTGAACAGCATAGCCTTAAAGACGATATGCGCACCTATATTCGTATGCATTATGAACTTAAAGAGGAAATGATGAAATATTTCCTGGAATGGTTATAATTGGTTGATAATCTAGTAATATGCAATTGAAAGGCCATATTCTATAAAGTAGAGTATGGTCTTTTTGTATAAAAAACACAATTCAAATACTTTTTAAATATTCACAAATGAAATTATTACAAGTCATATCCTTCTTATTTGTCCTTATTCTTGTTTCCTGTTCTACAGATAAAAATAAAACAGCTTTAGACGAGTTTTCTATTGAATACGAAAAATTTACTTTAGATAATGGTCTTGAAGTCATTCTGCATCAAGATGCTAGCGATCCAATAGTTGCTGTTGCAACCATGATGCATGTGGGCTCAAATAGAGAAAAACCAGGTAAAACTGGATTTGCTCATTTCTTTGAACATATGAGTTTTAATGACTCTGAAAATGTTCCTGTTGGTGCTAACAGGAAAATGATCCCGGAATGGGGAGGAAGCAGAAATGGAGGAACCTGGAGTGATGGAACTGTTTATTACGAAGTGGTCCCTAAAGATGCTTTTGAAAAGATATTATGGATAGACAGTGACCGATTTGGTTATATGATCAATACCGTTACAAAGGAAGCTTTAGAGCGCGAAAAACAAGTGGTGAAGAATGAAAAACGCCAGAATTACGATAATCGTCCGTATGGTTATACCAGCGAAGTTATCAGGAAGAATTTATATCCCGAAGGGCATCCTTACAGCTGGACGGTGATTGGTGCTTTACCAGATCTGCAGGCAGCAACTATAGATGATGTCAAGGAGTTTTACAACAGGTACTACGGAGCGAGTAATGCGTCATTGGTTATAGCAGGTGATATTGATATAGAAGAAACAAAAACTTTAGTTAATAAATGGTTTGGAGAGATTTCCAGTGGTCCCGAAGTTGAAAAACTACAACCTATGCCTGTTACTTTAAATGAGACAAAATCTCTTTATTTTGAAGACAATTTTGCCAAACTACCTGAATTAAGGATGGTCTTTCCAAGTGTTGAAGAATATCATAAAGATGGTTATGCGCTTCAAATATTAGGTCAGTTGTTAAGCGGAAGCAAAAAAGCACCTTTATATAATGTCTTGGTCGAAGAAAAAAAATTAGCTCCAAATGTAAGTACTTACCAAAGTGGAAGTGAACTTGCCGGTGAGTTTGTTTTTCGTGTCAGAGCTAATGCGGGAACCGATCTTGATCTTGTGAAAAGCGCTATTGAGGAAGGATTGGAAAGATTTGAGACCAATGGTGTAAATGCTGATGATTTGAAGCGAATTAAAGCTGAGTTGGAGACCAATCTGTATCAAGGTATCAGTACAGTACTTAATAAGGCCTTTCAATTGGTTCGGGATAACGAATTTAAAGGAGATCCCGGTTTTATCACTGAATCGGCAAAGTTACTAAATGCAGTAAGTGCAGCCGATATTGATCGTGTTTATAACCAATATCTTAAAGACAAACAGTATGTCATGACCAGCTTTGTGCCTAAAGGACAGTTGGAACTGGCTGTTGCAGCTTCAGAAAAAGCTACAGTTTGGATAGAAGAAGTGCAGCAGAATGTAGCCAACGAAGAAGTGAGCCAGGGTGAGGAGGCGGTTTACGAAAAAACACCAAGTAAATATGATAGGAGTGAACCCGAATTTGGTGAATTGCCATTATTTAAATCTCCTGAAATATGGACAGGAACACTAACTAACGGACTGTCTTTATATGGAATTGAGAATAATGAAGTACCACTGGTACAATTCGATATAACCATTCCCGGTGGACAACTTTTAGATCCTAAAAACAAAGAAGGGGTTGCAAGTTTATGCAGCGATCTCATGATGGAAGGTACAGTAAATAAAACGCCGGCAGAACTTGAAGAAGCCATAGGGTTGTTGGGCGCCAATATTAATATGTACACGACCAATGAAGATTTTCATATCACAGGATCGTGTCTATCCAAAAATTTTAAGGAAACCATGGCTCTGGTTAAAGAAATTTTGATGGAACCTCGTTGGGACGAGGATGAGTTCAATCGATTAAAGCAAGCTTTAGAGACCGATTTAAAAGGGAGGGAAGCGAATCCAAATGCCATTGGGATGATGGCCTTTAACAAACTGTTGTATGGACCCGATCACAGATTTGGGATTCCCGGATCCGGAACTTTAGAAACGACCAAGGACATAACCCTTGATGATCTTAAAGACTATTACAAAAAACTGTCACCAAAAGATGCCGATTTTCATATCTCCGGTGCCATAGATAAAAAGAAAGTAGAGCAAGCTCTAAGTGTTTTAAACGCATGGAAAGGAGAGTCCATTACTTTACCGGAATTGACAGTTAAAAAAGACAGCCAGAGTGGAAATCTATATTTTATCGATGTCCCTGATGCGAAACAATCTGTGGTCTACGTGGGTAAATTGGCAATATCAGCAAGCGATGAAAATGCCAATAATTTAAATTTTGCCAACGAAATATTAGGAGGAGGCTCCAGTGGCCGATTGTTTCAAACGCTTAGAATAGAAAAAGGATATACCTATGGAGCATATAGTAATGTATTAAAAAACAAGGAGATATCTCCATTTGTTGTGAGTACAAGCGTTAGAGCCAATGCCACATTAAGTTCGTTGGAGATCATAAAGAATATGCTTATGGACTATGAAACCAGTTTTACAGACAATGAAGTAGAGCTCACAAAAAACAAGATATTAAAGGGTAATACGCGAGCTTATGAAAGTTTGGGAGCTAAACTGGCGATATTAAGGGATATGAGTAAATATAATAAATCCATGTCATTTATTGAAGACGACCAGGACGAGTTGATAAAGATGGATTTGGGACAGTATAAATCTGTAATAAACGACTATTTAAATGAAAGCGATATGATATATGTTGTTGTTGGAGATCGAACGACACAATTGGCGGAAATAGGGAAATTTGGAAAACCGGTTGTTGAACTCGATATCTACGGGAATAAGATTTAAATTTTGTTTTAGTATTTAAATGACAACAGTTAAGTAAAAAAGGCGTAATCTAAATTTTTAGATTACGCCTTTACATTCTGGGGAAAAATTATATTTAATCGTTACTTGTTACATCCATTAGGGCAAAGAATTTGTTGATATTTGGTAAAATAACAATTCTGGTTCTTCTGTTTTTCGATCTGTTGTCTCTAGTTTCATTGTCAACAAGAGGCAAGTAGCTGCTTCTACCTGATGCAATGAGTTTTTCAGGAGAAACCTTGAATTCATTTTGTAATTTACGTACAACCGAAGTGGCTCGTAATACACTTAAATCCCAGTTGTCCTGAACCTTTTCGTTATTTATGCTTCTTGAGTCTGTATGACCTTCAACCATGACGTCTATACTTGGTTCTGAATTTATAATATCCGCTAATTTTTGTAATATGTCATTAGCTTTATTGCTTACTCTATAACTTGCTGTGTTGAATAACAGCTTATCAGAAATTGAGATCATTACTACAGTTTCATCTATGCTAATAGCGATATCGTCATTTTCGTTTAAGCTGGATGTGTCTATGGTTTTAGTTAAATTGTAAGACACTGCCAAATCCATTGAATCCTTTAACGTGTTAGCTTTATTAAGTAGAGCAGGATCCACATGCGTTAAAGTTTTACGCATCATCTTTTTAGTGTCATTAGAAATAACAGCAACATTGGCTACAGTTTCCATTTTTGAATCATTCTCTTTATTAAGGGAACTATTCAAATCTGATAAGGAATTAATTTTTTTGTTGTATTCATCTACACGAACTTGAATAGCATCAAATTTAGCTTCCAGATCTTCTTTAGCAACTCTGGTTTTTGTCAATTCACTTTTAATTTGACCGTTTTCTGTCTCAAGGGCAACATATTTCTTTTTAGATACACATGAGGCAAAGACCAAGGCACATTAGAAATAGGATTGAAATTTTTTTCATAATTGTGGATTAATTAATGTTTAGTTTGCTTATTAATATTTTATGTACGCACAGAATTGAGATATGGATTACAGAGTTTGTAGTTTTCTGTAATTTGTTATTAATAGGTGAGGGATATAAAAATCCTATTTTACATAATATAAATTATAGTACAATTTATAACAATTAGCGTAATAGCGCTTTTAAGCGATATTTGACATAATTATAGATATAACAACACGTAATGTGTTTTATATCGTTCATAATTATGTACAAGCTAATTGTGGCTTCCTAAACCATCCACCATATGTTTCTGTTTGAACAGTATGTAAAATATCCCAGAAACTGTATTTATTCTTTACT
>CAVRNW010000011.1:0-75020 GCA_963722665.1 uncultured Flavobacteriaceae bacterium | reverse complement strand
AAGCTTTTAACAAACAAGTTATAGAGAGTGTTTTAGATAACCTGCCTGACCTCTATAAAATGTATTTGACAAATCTAGGTGGCAGTGAGCGCAGTACTTTTGTTCGGCCATTCACCATCATTAATGATTTATAAGGTCCCTTTACGAATAATGAAGATAAAAAAGATGAAGGTGAGCCAGAGCTAGGGTTTCATTTGTTTAATCCTATGGCCAACGAGATTGAAGCTAAAATGAACGGAAGAGACTTTAGAGATGATCTGGTTTCCAATATGATGCATTTTTCTATTATTAATATACCAATCGTACCATTAATAGCAAGATTTTATCAAGATGAAGCCTTATATAAATACACAGAGATATTTGCGCTCTATTCACCAAGTGAGCTTGAGCTTTTAAAGCTTATAAAACAAAAGGATTTTCAACAGATTAAAATTTACAGAAGTCATAACGACGAAACCTTTGAAGTAGAAATTACCAATAAACAAGACCTAAAGAATGATGAAGCACAAGCTGTAAGAACTTTGCTTGGTTTAAAGAAGTATGAGCGTGCCGAGGTGATCTTTAGAAACGATAAACACATCGTAATTAAAAATATAATAAAACATCAAATACAGTCCTAAGCAGCCCTTAGCACTTCATCTCCAAAAGTGTGATAACAATAGCAATTCTATTTTTATCCACCTTACATTGGAAATCGTGAAGTTTAAAGAAGCGAAAACAATTTTAAATGCTAATAGAAAAGAAAAACTAAATGATACAGAAGTAAGGCAAGTGTTGAAAATACTGGAACAATTTGCTTTAATGAGTGTAGAACTATTTAAACCATCTGAATTATGAAAAGAGCAGCCATTATGTGCCGTGTAAGCAGTGACGAACAAGCTAAAGGCTATAGTTTAGATGTTCAGTTTGAACAACTGTCAAAGTACTGCGAACGTCAGGGTATAGAAATAGTCAAACATTATAGGGAAGACCATTCTGCTAAGAACTTTAATAGACCAGAATTTCAAAAGTTTCTGGAATATGCAAAAAAGAATAAGCATCAGATTGATTACTTATTTATAACCACATGGGATCGGTTTTCCAGAAACATGACAGAGGCCAACTTGATGTTAAGAAAGTTAAATACCTTAGGAATTGAGTTCAAGCAATAGAACAGCCCATTGATTTTGCGTCCCGAGAGAACAAAGCGATGTTAGCACTTTATTGATACTTCCAGAAATAAATAACGACAGACGATCCCTTAAAAATAAAGGAGGAATACGAGGTTCCCTAAAAGCAGGAGATGGTGTAGACAAGCACCAGTCGGTTATAAGAATTCCAGAGATACAGAAAACAAGCCCATTATCATTCCAAGTGACAAGGCGAAACATATCCAGTATGCATTTCATGCCATAGTAAACGGTAAATCACAATCTGAAATAAGGAATGAATTAAAAGTAAAAGGAATTACTATAAGTAGAAATAATATATCCTTGATTCTACGAAATCCTATTTACATGGGAAAGATTGTGGTTCCAGCTCATGAAGAAGAGCCAAAAGTATTAGTAGAAGGGGTCCATGATGGGATAATATCAGAAGAATTATTTTATCAGGTTCAAAACATACTGTAGTAATAGAAAGAGGAAATCTAATAAACCTGTTTATAATGCAAAACGAGCCGAGTTACCTCTTAGAGGGCTTATCTATTGTTCCAAATGCCAGGGTAAAATGACCGGAAGTCCTTCTAGGAGTCAGAGATGGGAAACAATATTTCTATTACCACGGCATCATTGGCAACCAGAACGCATTTCTGCTACAAAAGTTAATAAAACATTAGAACCATCTGGATGATTTAATTCACTAAAGCAGTGGAAACCATTTATGAAATGATGATAAAAAAAATTCTTTCAGGTAATGAACAACAATCAGCCAATAAAAGAAGTAAACTAAAGAAAGAAATAAAAGAGGAGTCAACAAAGCGTTTAGAAAACCTTCAAGATTTGCTGGTTGATGGTAAAATTAATCCTGTTGCTTATTCCGAAGCACATCTTAGATATAATTCAAAGCGAGAGGAATTAAAAAAGTGCCTTAATGAAATTCAATCCACCAATAGTCAATACAAAGTTTGGTTAAGCAAGGGAGTTCACTTATTAAAAGACCTGAAAGAACACTATAAAAAATCATCAATAGACCAAAAACAAAAATTATTAAGTTCGATATTTCCTGAAAATCTGTTTTTTGAAGAAAACAAATGTCGAACTGAAAGAATCAATGATGTTCTAAGGTTTATATTACAGATAGACAAGGGTTTAGATAATAAAAAAAGAGGACAAATTTCAAATAAATTGAAGTTGTCCTCTCGAGTGGAGTCGCCGAGGCTACCTTTGGTGTTCTCGAATATGTCCCGTCCTGCAAATACAACTTTTTGTCTTTTCAAGACAAGCGTTTTTAAACAACAAAGCCCAGTCAAGTAAACTTGCTGAGCTTTTTATGTTCAAATCCGCACCAAAGTTGTGCTTGATCGTGGAGTCGCCGAGAATCGAACTCGGGTCCAAACAAGCCATCAAAAGGCTTTCTACACGTTTAGTTTTTTCATGGTTTTCGATAATATGCTGATTAAAAACACTCTACATATTACTTAGCTTCTTAATTTCAAAACTGCATCGAAGCTCTGTAGTTTCTATGTTAACATTTACGATGCCTCAAAAAGAACGCCGTTAACCAAGGCTTTCAAGAGACATTCAGCTTTCCTACCTAGTAGGACGAGGCTTTATCTTACTAAAATTCAGATTAAGCAGCTAAAGCGTAGTTATTCTCGCCGTTTAAATTTTGAAATAGCATTTTACGAGATTCAATTTCATTACTCGACGTGCTTACAAATCAATAAAACTCGCTGTCAAAACCAGTCGACCCCATTAATGAGTTAGTTAAGCTATGCTTAACTCAAACGAATTAATCCCGAACTTGTTTCGGGAACTAATTGTCCTCATTTTTTTTTCAAAGAACATTTTTTTAGCGTTCCTCTCTTTCGCCAAGGCTTCAAGGTCAGGCTTTCCGCTATATCTTTTGCGAAAAAGCAAAAGGATGTCGCTTCAATCCTTAACGCGAGCTCACCTAAACTAAAGTTTCGATGAGCGTAGGCAAAGTTACCAAAAAGTTTGTTTAACCTCGCATTTCATCTTACATTAGTACAATATTTATACCATTCTTAATAACTGTCAGTATTAACTATAATTGTCAGTTATACAACTGTTTAAATTTCAATCACATATGAAGTTCGCCTTAATAAAAGAACGTAAAAATCCACCTGACAGAAGGGTTGTTCTGTCACCGGAAGCCTGTCAAAAAATAGTAAAGGATTTTCCTGGAGCCAAAATTATTGTTGAATCATCGAATATTCGTGTTTTTAAAGATTCTGAATATTCAAAATTAGGGTTCAGTGTGACTAATGACGTTTCTGAAGCTGATGTCATGCTTGGTGTTAAAGAAGTTCCTGTTGAAGCATTAATACCAAATAAAAAGTATTTTTTCTTTAGTCATACTATTAAAAAACAACCCTATAATCGCAAATTGCTTCAAGCTATTCTTAAAAAGAATATTGAATTGTATGATCATGAAACCATAGTTAATAAAAAAGGTTTTAGAATAATTGGTTTTGGCTATTATGCGGGCATAGTTGGCGCTTACAACGGAATCAGGACAGTTGGACTAAAATATAATACCTTTAAATTACCAAAGGCATCAGATTTAAAAAATAGAGATGAACTGGAATCTGAACTTGATAGAATAAAACTACCAAATATAAAGATCGTCTTGACTGGAAAGGGAAGAGTAGGAACTGGAGCAAAGGAGGTTTTAGATCATATGAATATAAAAGAAGTTGCCATTGATGACTACTTGAATAAAGAGTTTAATGAGGCTGTATATGTGCAAATTGATGTCTTGGATTATAATAAAAGAAAAGATGGGCAATTGTTAGATATGTTCGATTTCTTTGATAACCCACAAGAGTATGTTTCTACATTCAAGAGATTCACTAAAGTTAGCGATATGTTTATTTCAGGGCATTTTTATGGTGAAGGCGCTCCGGTTTTTTACACCAAACAAGATGTCAAATCACCAGATTTTAATATAAAAGTGATAGCAGATATTAGCTGTGATGTGAATGGACCAATTGGGACGACTATTCGTTCTTCAACAATAGAGGATCCTATTTATGGCTATGATAAGCAAACTGGAAATGAAGTGGATTATATGGATAAAAACGCAATTGCCGTTATGGCAGTAGATAATCTACCTTGCGAATTGCCCGACAATTCCAGCAGAGGATTTGGATTTATGTTTTTTGAACATGTAATACCCTCTTTTTTCAATAATGATAAGGATGGCGTTCTGTCAAGAGCTAAAATGACTGAAAACGGCAAGTTAACTGAACGTTTTAAATATTTACAGGATTATGTAGATGGTAAAGAATGATTATTTACTTCTATCCTTTAAAACAGCTTCAATATCTTCTAGTTTAAAATCTTTAGCTTTTAGTAATATTAAAAAGTGATACAATAAATCGGCTGCTTCATTTTTAAATAGATCAGCGTCATTATCTTTAGCTTCAATAACTAATTCGACAGCTTCCTCACCAACTTTTTGAGCCACTTTATTAATACCGCTTCTATACAGTTTGTTTGTATATGAGTTTTCATCATTAGTGTCAATTCTGTCACTAATAGTTTGTTGTAGTTCGTATAAAAAGCCTTTTGCAGTTTCTTCCTTAAAACACGATGTACTACCTGTATGGCATGTTGGTCCTTTTGGTTCTGCTTTTATCAAAATTGTGTCATTGTCACAATCTATTTGAATGTCTTTTACAAATAAAAAATTCCCTGATTCTTCACCTTTTGTCCACAATCTGTTTTTGCTTCTGCTAAAAAAAGTAACGGTGTTTTCTGCTTTGGTTTTATTGAATGCTTCGTCATTCATATAACCTAACATGAGTACTTGTGAAGTGTTGTTATTCTGTATGATTACTGGAACTAATCCATCTCCTTTTGAAAAATCTATGTCCATCGTATTGCTATGTTTTCTTTTATTAAATATTGTTTTAATTCTGGAATTGGTATTTCTCCATAATGAAAGATACTCGCTGCTAATCCAGCACTTGCATGAGTCGTTTCAAACAAGGTTTTAAAATGTTCTTTGGTTCCTGCTCCTCCAGATGCAATTACAGGAATATTAACAGATTTACTGACTTCTTCAGTTAAATCTAAAGCAAAACCAGATTTTGTTCCGTCGTTATTCATCGAAGTGAGTAAAATTTCTCCAGCTCCTAAAGCTTCCACTTGTTTTACCCAATCCATTGTTTTTAATGGAGTAGGAGTACGTCCACCATGAACATAAACTATCCATTCGCCATCAACATATTTGGTATCTATCGCAACAACACAACATTGACTTCCGAATTCACTTGCAATTTGAGTTATTAATTCTGGATTTTTAACTGCTGATGAATTGACACTGACTTTATCAGCTCCAGCTTTTATAACTGCTGACACATCTTCAATCGTATTGATTCCTCCTCCAACAGTAAACGGAATGTTGATTTCTTCCGCAATATGAGTAACCAGTTCTACTAAAGTTTTACGTTTTTCAACAGTTGCTGTGATATCCAAAAACACCAATTCGTCTGCTCCATGTGCTACATATTGTTTGGCTAACTCAATTGGGTCTCCAGCATCAATAATATCAACAAAGTTGATGCCTTTAACGGTTCGTCCATCTTTAATATCCAAGCATGGTATGATTCTTTTTTTTAACATAATTACACAATTTGAAAATGTATTAATTTGATAATGTGTTAATTACTTTTTGATGTTGAAATTATTTTGCTAATCACTTTAATTATTGCAACTAAATCATCTTTTATTCCAACTGGATCTGGATAATGATTAGATTGTTCGCAAAGCAGTATCCAATATTCTAATTCATCAGCTTCTTTTGCAGAAATTTTAAATTTGTGAATAAAATCTTTTTTGCTTTCTGCGTTTTGTGCTTCTCTGATATTCGCACCAATTGATGTGCCTGATCTAAAAATTTGAGAAGCCATTTCAAACTTCTTTAATTGATTTAATTGTTCTGAATAATCAATGATTTTTAATGCAAAATCTGATGTTAGATTAACTATTAAATTTTCTTTATCATTTCTCATAATTCAACTTGATACAATATTTTCAAATTAATTAATTTATGAATCTTCAAATCGAGATAAATTCTTTAAGTGTAATATTTCCTTCATAAATCGCTTTTCCAAGAATGGCTCCTTCACATCCAATTTCCTTTACCAATTCTAAATCCTTCATGGAAGAAACACCACCACTTGCAATTAATTTTACATCTGATTTTGAAATTATTTCTGTGTATAATTCATTTGAAGTTCCTTGTAACATGCCATCTTTGGAAATGTCTGTGCAAATTACATATTCAATTCCTTTTGATTCATAATCCTTTATGAAATCAACAACATCTAATTCTGATGCTTCCAACCAACCATTAGTTGCAATTTTTCGGTTATTGCAATCGGCTCCTAAAATAATTTTATCTGAACCATATTTGTCTAACCATTTTAAAAATACTTCAGGATTATTGGCTGCAATACTGCCTCCAGTAATTTGATTTGCACCACATTCAAAAGCAATTCTTAAATCATCATCAGATTTTAATCCACCTCCAAAATCAACTTTTAAATTGGTTTTTGATGCAATACTTTCCAATATTTTATGATTGACAATGTGCTTTGATTTTGCTCCATCTAAATCCACTAAATGTAAATATTCAATTCCATTTGCTTCAAACTCTTTTGCGACTTCTAACGGATTTTCGTTGTATATTTTTTTAGTGTCGTAATCTCCTTTTGTGAGTCTAACACACTTTCCGTCTATGATATCTATTGCTGGGATTATTCTCATAATTCTAAAAAGTTTTTTAAGCAATTTGCGTCACCAACATCAGCTGATTTTTCTGGGTGAAATTGAGTTGCATAAAAATTATCATTTTGCATAGCTGCACTAAAAGGTAAAATATAATTGCAAGTTGCAATGGTTTGCTCATTTTTTTCAGCGTAATAACTATGCACATAATACATATCATTATCTGTTTTGATGTCTTTAAATAGTTCACCTTTAACTTCAGAAAAACTATTCCATCCCATATGAGGAACTTTCTCTTTGGGTGGAAATTTCTTCACTTGTGTATTAAAAATTCCAAGACATTTGGTATCTCCTTCTTCTGAATAATCACACATAAGTTGCAAGCCTAAACAAATACCAAGCATTGGTTTTTTAATGGATAGAATGACTTTATCCAAACCTTTATCCTTTAAATATTTCATAGCAGAACTTGCTTCTCCAACACCTGGAAAAATCACTTTGCTTGCATTTAAAATTTCTGTTTCATCATCTGTAATAATACTCTCATATCCAAGACGATTTAGCGCATTTTGGACAGAGCGTATATTTCCGGCATTGTATTTTATTATTGCAATCATTTTAATTTTTGATATGTGATTTGCAATTTACGATTTGATATATCAAGCTTGTTTTTAAATCCAAAATCGTAATTCTAAAATCGTTAATTACAGGCTTCCTTTGGTACTTGGGATTGAAAAATTATTGGTTTTTGAAACTGCCATTTTTATGGCTTTTGCAAAAGCTTTAAAAATGGATTCTATTTTGTGGTGTTCATTATCTCCTTCTGCTTTAATGTTTAGGTTGCATTTAGAAGCATCACTAAACGATTTAAAAAAATGCATGAACATTTCGGTTGGCATTTCACCAATCATTTCTCGTTTAAATTCTGTTTCCCAAACCAACCAAGGTCTTCCTCCAAAATCAATGGCTACTTGAGCTAAACAATCGTCCATTGGTAATAAAAATCCGTAACGTTCAATTCCTCTTTTACTTCCTAATGCTTTAATAAATGCTTCTCCTAAAGTTATAGCAACATCCTCAATGGTGTGGTGTTCATCAATTTCTAAATCTCCATCAACACTTACATTTAAATCGATATTTCCGTGTTTAGAAATTTGCTCTAACATATGGTCGAAAAATCCCAATCCTGTTGAAATATTACTTTTTCCTGAACCATCTAAATTAATTTCAATTTTAATATCTGTTTCATTGGTTTTTCTAACAACGGTTGCAGTTCTTGGAATTGCTTTTAGATACTTATAAATTTCTTCCCAAGATTTGGTTTTAAGTGTTGCATAATCATTAGCATCTTCACTAATAAAAATTCCTTTACTTCCTAAATTTTCTGCTAATTCAATATCTGTCGCTCTATCACCAATTACATAAGAATTTCCTAAATCGTAATTTCCATAAATATATTTATTTAATAATCCAGTTCTTGGTTTTCTTGTTGGTGCATTATCTTCCGGAAAACTTTTGTCAATTAGAATTTCTGAAAACTCAATTCCTTCATTTTTAAAAGCTTGAATAATTTTATTTTGAGCTGGCCAAAAAGTGTCTTCTGGAAATGAATCTGTTCCCAAACCATCTTGATTAGTTACCATGACTAATTCATAATCTAATTCTCGGGCAATTTTTGATAACCATTGAAATACACCTGGATAAAATTCCAGTTTTTCAAGACTATCCAATTGATAATCTATTGGTGGTTCAATAACTAGTGTGCCATCTCTATCTATAAATAGTACTTTTGGTCATAATTTTATATTTTTTTAAGACCTACTAGGTTTTAAAAACCTAGTAGGTCTGTTAATGCTTTAATTAATTCCTTATTCTCTAATGGAGTTCCAACTGTAATTCGAATACAATTTTCAACAACTTTATTTCTATTTCGTGTGATTATTTTTTGATTGACCAATTCTTGATAAATTTTATCTGCATTTCAACTTCCACTAAAAGAAAATTAGCATCAGAAGGATATATTTTTTTGACTAATTTAATTTCGCTTAAGGCTTCAATTAATTGTTCTTTTTCTTTTAAAATGATTTGCCTATTTGTTTCAAAATTCGATACATTTTCTAAGGCGTCAATAGCTGCTTGTTGATTTAATTTACTGATATTATAAGGCATTTTAACCTTATTCAAAAGTTGTACTATATCTTCACTTGCATAAGCAATTCCAATTCGTGCTGAGGCTAATGCCCAAGCTTTACTAAAGGTTTGAGTCACAATTAAATTTGGATAATCTTAAGTACATTTAATCCATGATTCTGTTGTGCTGAAATCAATATAAGCTTCATCAATTATAACAATGCCTTTGAACTTATTCAGAATTAATTCAATATCTGTTTCGATTAAAACAATTTCCTGTTGGATTGTTTGGTGAACAGATAAAAATGAGTTTTAAATTACTCATCATTTAAATACGGTTTTAAATTTTTAGTATTGATTTGAAATTCATCATTTAAAGGTAATTTTATCAATTCAATATTATTGATGTCAGCAGCAACTTCATACATCCCGTAAGTAGGAGTGAAGGTTAATGCTTTATCAATTGCTGGATTGCAAAATATTCTGAAAAGCTAAATCAATTATTTCATCACTTCCATTACCAATAAAAATGTTTTTGGTTGGAATGTTTTTATAAGCAGATAACTTATCTTTTAGTTCTTTTTGATAGGAATCTGGATATCGATTCAAGTTCCAAAAGGATTTTCATTGGCATCCAAAAATATGCCTTCATCACCAGTAAACTCATCTCGAGCACTTGAATAAGGCTTTAAGTGTCAAGGATATTTGGTCTGACTAAATCTTTTAAATTAAACATTATTTATATTTTTTAATCTTAAAGTAACCGCATTTTTGTGAGCAAATAACTCTTCGGCTTCTGCCATTAATTCAATTGCTGGACCAATTGATTTTGATACCTTCTTTATTCAAATTCTGAAATGTAATTTTCTTGACAAAACTATCTAAAGATACACCACTATAATTTTTGGCATACCCATTTGTTGGTAAGGTGTGATTAGTTCCACTTGCATAATCTCCAGCACTTTCACAACTGTAATTTCCTAAAAATACTGAACCTGCATTTATTATATTTTCTATATAATCTGAAGCATTGTCCGTTGCAAAAATCAAGTGCTCTGGAGCATATAAATTACTAAATTCAAGACATTCATTAATAGAACTAAAAAGAATTGAACGACTGATTTTTAATGCTTCAGT
Organism: uncultured Flavobacteriaceae bacterium; assembly: GCA_963722665.1. Classification (GTDB taxonomy): domain Bacteria; phylum Bacteroidota; class Bacteroidia; order Flavobacteriales; family Flavobacteriaceae; genus Site-B1. Next base: position 64,854 of record CAVRNW010000011.1, on the reverse strand, counting down.
TGCTATTTCCTTTCGTGGTAGTTGCTTCAATTGTTTTTCTAATTCAGAATTAGTTTTGTTAATAATTTCTTCATCATCTGACAATAAAATCACTTGACTATCTGCTCCATGTTCCGCTTGAGATAATAGATCTGCAGCTACAAATTCTGGATTACTCGTTTTATCAGCAATTACTAAAACTTCACTTGGTCCAGCAGGCATATCGATAGCAACACCTTCTTGCTGAATCAATTCCTTTGCTTTAGTTACAAACTGATTTCCTGGTCCGAAAATTTTATAAACCTGTGGAATGGTTTCCGTTCCGTAAGCCATTGCTGCAATAGCTTGAGCACCTCCAACTTTATAGATTTTATTAATACCAACCAAATTTGCAGTATATAAAATTGCAGGATTGATCTTTCCTTCTTTATTTGGAGGTGTACATAAAATAATCTCTTTACAACCAGCTAATTTTGCTGGAATACCAAGCATTAAAATAGTTGAAAATAAAGGAGCAGAACCTCCAGGAATGTATAACCCAACTTTTTCTATTCCAACAGATTTTCTCCAACATTTCACACCTTTTGTGGTTTCAATGATTTTCTTGTCTTCTTTTTGTGAGGCATGAAATACTTCAATATTTTGCTTCGCTAAATTGATGGCATCTTTTAAATCTTGATTGATCTGATTGTTGGCAAATTCAATTTCAGATTGACTAACTTCAATGTTGTCTAAAGCAACTTTGTCAAATTTTTCAGAATATTTTAATAGAGCAGAATCTTTATTGATTTTGACATCCATTAAAATATCATTCACCAAACTGTTAAGCGATTCCTGTTCGAAAACTGGTCGCTCGCATAAGGTCTGCCATTCTTTTTTATTTGGATACTTGAACACTTCCATTATAGTACCATTTTATCAATTGGAACCACTAAAATGCCTTCTGCTCCAGCATTTTTTAATGCATCAATACTATTCCAGAATTTATCTTCGTCAATTACAGAGTGCAATGAACTCCATCCTTCTTGAGCTAAAGGAAGTATCGTTGGACTTTTCAATACTGGAAGAATAGCAGATACTTCATTAATTTTATCATTTGGCACATTCATTAATACATATCGTGTGTTTTTAGCACTAAGAACAGCTTGAATTCTGAAAAGTAATTTATCTAAAATTGCTTCTTTTTCAGAGTCAAGATTTATATTTTTTGCTAAAACAGCTTCCGATCTTAAAATAACTTGTGTTTCTCGCAATCCATTTTTAAACAAGGTACTTCCAGAGCTAACGATATCGCAAATTCCATCAGCTAAACCAATATTTGGAGATATCTCAACCGAACCTGATATAACATGAATTTCGGCATTGATGTCATTCTTTTTTAAAAAGATATTTAGGGTATTAGGATAAGAAGTTGCAATTTTTTTTCCGTTGAAATAATTCGGTGACCCATTTTCAACTCGTTTAGGAACAGCTAAAGAAACTCTACATTTGGAAAAGCCTAATTTTTGAACAACTTCGCTTTCTTTTTCTTTTTCAATCAAGATGTTCTCACCAATAATGGCAATATCCACGACACCATCCTCAATATATTGTGGGATATCAGAATTTCTTAAATATAGAACTTCTAAAGGAAAATTTCTTGCTTCAACTTTTAACTGGTCTTTACCATTGTCGATTTTAATTCCACAATCTTTTAAAAGATTTAAAGAATCTTCGTTAAGTCGACCACTTTTTTGGATAGCAATTTTTAGTTTACTCATTTTATTTTTTGTTATATCTGAGTAAAATCAATTGGGATAGAAATAAAAAATCCGTCTTGATTTACTCAGACGGATTTTAAAATTTTATGATTTAATTACACATATCAATTTCCTATCGCCTAAGAGCAATTATGGTGATGATGATGTAATTTATTTACTGACATTCTTTTTATTATGGAGCAAACGTAATAAGATTTTTTATTGTGACCAAATTATTATTCAATTCTACTTGATTTTTTTACAATTTGATATTTTAAATTGATTTAACTGAATATACTTCAATAAATTATTGTTTAGTATAATCTTAAACAAGATCATTAATATGAATCTAGTCGGAGTTTTCATAAAATATAAAAAGGAGCCGTATCGTTTATTGTTATTGTATTTGCCAGTTATTGAACTAACTATTCCTTTTGCTGAAATAAAACCCAAATGGATGTCTTTCTATTATGTTGGCCAGCGTGCTATTTACTATTTAAACATTTTCTTAATTGAAATATATGGTCTTATTTTAATCGAAATTCTTCTAAATGCTTATGGATAGGAGACAAGAAATTTTGGAAATAGCGTATTCTATTTCATCTTAATTAAAACTCTTTTAATTTATAAAATTAATATTTATTATTCCAAAAAAAAATCTTTAAAAGTTTTCAACTACAATTGTTATTAAAATAAAAATGACTTTGTTTGAAGTAGATTTTTGTGTCTTATTTTTGTGCTATCCTATCAAATTTTTAAAAATTAATAGCATTATGAGTAAAGACACTTTACTACAAGAAATTTACACCTATCAAGACGTTCTTAGTAAATCCTTAGAGTATTTCAACAATGATGAATTAGCTGCCACTACGTGGATCAATAAATATTGTTTAAAAGACAAAAATGGTAATTATTTAGAAAGATCACCTGATGACATGCATCGTCGTATGGCTGATCAATTTGGAAGAATTGAGAGTAAATACCTGATCAATGAAAGTTCAACGGATAATTTATCTGAATATGGCAAAAAAAGAAAGCCATTAACAACAGAAAAAATATATCAGCTTTTTAAGGATTTTCAATATGTGATCCCACAAGGAAGTGTAATGTATGGTTTAGGTAATACCGAGGTCATTGCCTCATTATCAAACTGCATTGTTGTTCCTTCGGTTTTGGATTCTTATGGAGGTGTTTGCTATACAGATCAGCAACTGGCACAATTATTTAAAAGACGTTGTGGAGTAGGAGTTGATTTATCTGAATTAAGACCTAAAGATGCAAGTGTTTCAAACGCTGCAGGTTCAACAACAGGTGCCGTGTCGTTCATGAATCGTTTTTCCAATACAACGAGAGAAGTCGCACAAAATGGTCGTAGAGGGGCCCTAATGTTAACCATGGACGTAAAACACCCGGATATTGAAGATTTTGTAACCGTTAAACAAGATCTTAGTAAAATTACTGGAGCAAATGTTTCTATTCGCTTGTCAGATGAATTCATGAATGCTGTAGTAAATGATGATAAATTTACTCTTCAGTGGCCTATTGATAGTAAAGAACCAAAATATACAAGGGAAATTGATGCAAAAGACCTTTGGGATAGGATCATAACCTGTGCACACAATACTGCTGAACCAGGATTGATCTTCTGGGACAGACAACACCATTATTCTACTTCTTCTGTATATCCGGAATTTAAAAATAGTTCTACCAATCCATGTTCAGAAATCGCAATGCAAGGAGGAGACAGCTGCAGATTGATTGCAGTTAATTTATTCAGTTTTGTTGAAGAACCATTTACCAAAAAAGCTAAATTCAACTATAAGAAGTTCTATGAAGTTGTATATGAAACACAACGATTGATGGATGATCTGGTTGATTTGGAATTGGAGGCGGTAGAAAAGATCTTATCTAAAATTGAAGCTGATCCTGAACCGGATCATATAAAGTATGCCGAAAGAGAAACATGGAAATTATTGGCTGAAACCGGAAAAAAAGGAAGACGTACAGGACTTGGATTCACGGCTTTAGCAGATGCAATTGCTGCCCTTGGAATTAAGTTTGATACTGATGATGCTTTATCTGTGGTTGATGAAGTTATGAAAACAAAAATGACAGCTGAATTTGATAGTAGTATTGATATGTCAATTAGCAGAGGTCAGTTTGAAGGGTTTAACAGAAATATTGAAGATACTTCTGAATTTGTGCAAATGATGGCTGAAGAATTTCCGGAAATGTATCAAAGAATGATGGAAAATGGCCGAAGGAATATTTCAATCAGTACTGTTGCACCAACAGGTTCTTTGAGTATGTTGGCACAGGTGTCTTCTGGCATTGAACCAGTGTTCATGCTTTCTTATGTGCGAAGAAGAAAAGTAAATACCAGTGATGAAAATTCTAAAATTGATTTTGTAGATGATCTTGGAGATGCTTTTGAAGAGTTTACAGTGTATCATAAAAATCTGGAAACTTGGATGAATACAACAGGTAAAACGGAAATTTCAGAAAGTCCTTATGCCGGAGCAACGGCACCGGAGATTGATTGGAGAAAGCGTATAGAAATGCAGGCTTTAGTGCAAAAGTATACAACGCATTCAATCAGTTCTACAATTAATTTGGCGGCTGATGTCACTGTTGATCTGGTTGGAGATATTTATGTTGATTCCTGGCAGAAAGGATTGAAAGGAATCACTGTTTACAGAGATGGTTCAAGAAGCGGTATTTTAGTATCAACAAAAGATAAAAAAGAGGAAGAAAATAAATACTTAACCGAAACCTTTGTTACCAAAAGACCTCACAAGGTACAAGCTGAAATAGTACGTTTTCATAATGAATCGGAAAAATGGTTAGCAGTCATTGGTTTGGTTGATGGAAAGCCATACGAGGTGTTTACAGGAAAAATGAAAGATGCATTCAACCTCCCGCAATGGGTTGAAAAAGGATGGGTGTTAAAGAACAGGAATGAGGATGGTTCATCAAGATATGATTTCCAATATATAGATAGTGATGGTTATAAAACAACCATAGAAGGCTTATCCCGATCATTCAATAAAGAATTCTGGAATTATGCTAAATTAATTTCTGGAGTATTACGCCATGGTATGCCAATGCCTTATGTAGTTGATCTAATTCAGAATTTGAATTTATACGACGAGCACATTAACACTTGGAAAAACGGAGTTGCCAGAGCATTAAAACGCTTTGTTCCGTCGGGTGCACAGGCAAAAGATAAAAAATGTCCTAAATGCAGTGATCCGGAAGGGTTGGTATTTGAAGAAGGTTGCTTGAAGTGTAAAAGCTGTGGTCACTCTAAGTGCGGATAATAAATTCCTGCGAATTCAGGAATCTCTAAAATAATATTCAGAACTTGGTAGATTATTAAATCCTACCAAGTCTTTTTTGTATTCACTCGAAGAGTGAAAAAGATTCCCAACATAAAATTTTAAAATCCTTTTAATTACAGTCACAATGCCACTCGAACTAACGAAATAACGTTTTCAATATAAAATCTTGGTTCGTGGTTAATTGCCATCAGGATTCCAATTAAACTGATGGTTTATTAAAGTAAATTAACCGTCTTTCTAATAGCCACTAAATTAGTAAGCAGTTTTTCGAGATGATCTAAATGCAGCATATTGGCACCATCACTTTTTGCATTAGCCGGATCAAAATGAGTTTCAATAAATAATCCGTCAACATTATTAACAATGCCGGCACGAGCAATGGTTTCTATCATATCAGGACGTCCACCGGTAACTCCAGAGCTTTGATTAGGTTGTTGTAGAGAATGGGTCACATCTAACACGACAGGAGCATATTGACGCATGGTTGGAATCCCCCGAAAATCAACGATCATATCCTGGTAACCAAACATGGTACCTCTGTCTGTTATCCAGGCTTGTCCATCTCCATAACTATCGGTACTTGAATCCTTAACTTTTTGTACTGCATGCTTCATGGCTTCAGGACTCATGAATTGGCCTTTTTTAAGATTGACTATTTTTCCGGTTCTTGCAGCTGCAACCACTAAATCGGTTTGACGAACTAAAAACGCCGGAATCTGAATCACATCAACATATTGAGCCGCAAGAGCTGCATCAGAAACCTCATGTATATCAGTAACTGTTGGAATATTAAATGTATCTGAAACCTTCTTAATAATTTTTAGGGCCCTTTCATCTCCAATTCCGGTGAAACTGTCTATCCTACTTCTGTTAGCTTTTTTAAAACTTCCTTTAAAAACATAGGGTATTCCCAGCTTATCAGTTATTGACACTACTTTTTCAGCAATGCGTAAAGCCATGTCTTCACCTTCAATGGCGCATGGTCCTGCTAAAAGAAAAAAGTTATTTGTATTAGTATGTTTTAACTTCGGAATATGTTGAAGATTCATCGGTTTAAAAATCGAATTTAAGCTACAAAGTTACAAAATAATAATGCTATACTAATGATTAGAATTTACTACTAAACTAATTATTAAATTGTTTTGATTCTTGTGTCTAAAAGCGAAGCGGTCTTCTATCTATCAGAAAAGCTCCTTTTTAAACTATTTCTCATAATCCAAAGTGCCATAATAAAGTTGGCAGACACAAAAAGGCCACCATAGAGCATAAAAGTTTTTGCTCTATTAGTAAATGAAATGATATCAAAAATATCAGATAAATAGGCTAAAATTAAGTATGAAGAAAAACATACAAAGGTAATTCCTAGCGTAAAATTAAGGGTTTTGTTTGGTCTGATAACCTGCCATAAAAATGGGATTCCGAATAATAATATTGGATACGCAGTTATACCTTCACTTCGGTTAACATCTGTAAACCAATACGCTATAACCGTAATAAAATATAAATATGGAATAAATTTTGAATATTGATTGATGATTTTCATTGCTATTACTTTTTGTTATAACGAAAGATAAAAATGCTTAGTGTTTAATTCTTAAATTATAACATATAATTAACTTTATGAAAAAACAAAACAGTACCTTTGCGCGCTTATTAAAGGCAAGGTTATGGCACATATAAAAAATATCGCAATTATAGCTCACGTTGATCATGGTAAAACCACCTTGGTTGATAAGATTATGTACCATTGTCATTTGTTTCGTGAGAATGAAAATACTGGTGATCTGATCCTTGACAGCAACGATCTTGAACGTGAACGTGGTATTACAATTACATCAAAAAATGTATCTGTGATCTATAAGGATACAAAGATCAATATTATTGACACACCTGGTCACGCCGATTTTGGAGGGGAGGTTGAACGAGTATTGAATATGGCAGATGGTGTTTTATTGTTAGTTGATGCTTTTGAAGGTCCTATGCCGCAAACCAGGTTTGTATTGCAAAAAGCTATTAGTCTTGGCTTAAAACCTTGCGTTGTAATTAATAAAGTTGATAAGCAAAACTGTACTCCGGATGAGGTTCATGAGGCTGTATTTGATCTTATGTTTGAATTAGGTGCAGAGGAATGGCAATTGGACTTCCCGACCGTTTATGGTTCAGCTAAACACAATTGGATGAGTGAAGATTGGAAAAAACCAACTACCAATATTGAACCCTTATTAGATATGGTTATTGAACATATTCCATCCCCAAAAATTGAAGAGGGAACCACTCAAATGTTAATTACTTCATTAGATTTTTCATCGTTTACTGGCAGAATAGCAATAGGAAGACTACAAAGAGGTGAACTTAAAACAGGAATGAATGTTTCTTTGGTTAAAAGGGATAAAAGTATTGTGAAGTCAAAAATTAAAGAGTTACATATTTTTGAAGGACTAGGTCGTAGAAAAGTTGATGAAGTTCAATCGGGAGATATTTGTGCCATTGTTGGATTGGAAGGATTTGAAATAGGTGATACCATTGCCGATTTTGAAAATCCTGAAGGGTTAAAAACGATTGCAATAGATGAACCAACCATGAGTATGTTATTTACCATTAATGATTCTCCTTTCTTTGGTAAAGATGGCAAATATGTAACTTCAAGACATATCAAAGAGCGGTTGGATAAAGAACTTGAGAAGAATCTGGCATTACGAGTTGAAGAAACTGATAGTGCTGATAAGTTTATGGTGTTTGGTAGAGGTGTTCTTCATTTATCAGTGTTGATCGAAACTATGAGACGTGAGGGATATGAGTTACAGATAGGACAACCTCAGGTAATTATAAAAGAAATTAACGGAGTTAAATGCGAACCCGTTGAAGAAATGACAATTGATCTTCCGGAAGAGGTCTCAGGGAAAGCTATTGAAATGGTTTCCTTGCGAAAAGGTGAAATGTTAAGCATGGTGGCCAAGGGTGACAGAATGATTTGTCAGTTTATGGTTCCTTCAAGAGGTATAATCGGGTTGCGAAATCAGTTGTTGACAGCCACAGCAGGAGAAGCTATTATGGCACATCGATTTAAAGAATATCAACCTGTTAAAGGTGGTATTCCTGAACGTCAAAATGGGTCTTTAGTATCCATGGAAAAAGGACAAGCCATACCATATTCTATTGACAAATTACAGGATAGAGGAAAATTCTTTGTTGATCCGGGAGAGGACATATATGAGGGTCAGGTTATTGGGGAAAATTCCAGAGGTGATGACATGGTCATAAATGTAACAAAAACTAAAAAACTTTCTAATGTAAGATCATCTGGTGCTGATGATAAAGCCAAAATAGTTCCTGCTATAAAATTCTCTTTGGAAGAAGCATTAGAATATATTCAAAAAGATGAATATGTTGAGGTCACACCAAAGCACTTGCGTTTGAGAAAAATACTTTTAAAAGAGGTTGATAGAAAGCGCTCAAAAGCAAATTAAATATGGAAATATTAGGATTAACCATAACCGATTTTGTTGGGTATATTGCCATGGCTTTATTATTGATTTCATTTTTAATGAAAGATGTTAAAAAGCTCAGAATTGTTAATTCCTTTGGATGTGCCTTTTTTGTGGCTTATGGTTTTTTACTGGTTACTTCATGGCCAATAATAATTACAAATTCAGCAATAATAAGTATTAACTTATATTACCTTATTCTCAGGAAAAATTAGTATTTTCACTACTTTAATATAGACGCACTTCATATATTAAATTGCGCTATTCATAAAAAAGATTTGTTTTTCATAAATCGTTATTAATAATATTACTTAATGGTTTTTTTTCATTTGAAATTCTATTTTAGTACATACAAGAAATATAGAAAAGAAAATTAAAATTAATTGAAACGATTACTAGACTATATAAATAATAATGTACTTATAAGGTTAGCATCTCTTAACTCTACTTCAGTATTAATTAGAATTATTTCTGGTGTTTTAACTACAAAGGCAATAGCCGTTTTTATTGGTCCTGAAGGATTGGCCCTAATAGGGAATTTACGTAATTTATTGAGTTCAATCCATTCAATAGCCATTTTAGGCTTATACAATGGTGTTGTAAAGTATGTTTCCGATTTTAAGAATAATATAGTTGAGTTAAGTAAGACAATTTCTACAGCGTTCTATCTAGGATTCATTTCTACTACTATAGTCTCTTTTTTTTGTTATTATAATGCCGAGTTATTGAATAGTTGGGTTTTTGGAGCTTATAATTATTCGTACATATTTAAAGTGATTGCCCTTGCTGTTCCTTTTTATTCATTGAACATGTTCAGTTTTTCAATTATCAATGGATTTTCTAAATATAAAATTTTACTGGTTATAAATATCATTGGTCAACTTTTGGGTTTATCAATAACTCTTATTTTGATTTGGCAAAATAATATAGATGGTGCTCTTGTCTCTGTAGTAATAACGCCTTCAATCATTTTTTTAATAACATTAGTTGCAATAATAAATAGAAGGAGCCTAGCATCTCAGGTTAAAGCGAGTAACATTGATTTAAAAACAATAAAAAATGTAAGCGTTTTTTCCTTAATGGCATTGATAACTGCCATTGTATTACCTCTTGTAACCATTATTATAAGGAATTATATAATCGAGAATATTGGAATGAAGGAGGCTGGATATTGGGAGGGAATGAACAGAATATCAAATTACTATCTTATGTTCGTTAATTCCTTGTTGGCACTTTATATTTTACCAAGATTTGCAGAAATTAATAAAATAAAAGAATTTAGAAGGGAAATTTTTAATTTTTATAAAACCCTGATGCCTGTTTTTGGTTTGGGACTAGTGATAATCTACTTTTTGAGACCTATTATTATTTCAATAGTTTTCTCAAATGAATTCAGACAAATGGAAGATTTATTTTTCTGGTATTTATTAGGAGATTTTGTTAAAGTGCTTTCTGTAGTAATTGCTTACCAATTTTTAGCAAAGAAAATGTTCTGGCATTATATTATTACAGAAGTTTTTCTGGTAACCATAATTTACCTTTCCAGTATATACTTCATTGATATATATGGTGTTCGAGGCGCAACTATTGCTCATTTTGTGACCTACTTAACTTATTTTGGAGTAATTCTTTTAATTTTTGGAACATCATTATTTGGAGTTGTACAGGAAGATTTCAATAAAACTGAAGAATAATTTTAAGGCTTTTAAAGTAATTATTAATACTGTTTTTAATTCTTTCAAAAAAGTTAATAATCTAATATTGTATATTCGTAATATTAGGTTTATCCTCATATGAAGTTCAGATTTTTTTATTCTAACAAGCAAGTGTTAAAGGCTTCTTACTATAACGCTATTATTATAGTTGTCAAAGTATTGTCGGGAATAATTACTTCCAAAGTAGTGGCTACTATTTTAGGGCCATCTGGTTTGGCATTATTAGGGAATTTAAGAAACTTTATTCAGGCTTCTTCTAGTTTTACTGCAGAAGGATATCATAATGGTACAATACGTTACATAGCAGAGTATAGTGACAATAAATACCAAAAAGATAGAATTACTGCCACTATATTTCAATTAAGCATTGGAATAGCATTAGTTATTGGCATAATCTTGTGGTTGTTCTCGTCTATTTGGAGTCATCTTTTATTTCAAACTGAAAATTATGCATATGTTATAAAAATTCTTGGTGTTGGTCTGCCATTTTTTTCTTTAAATCTTTTAATAATATATATCCTGAATGGATTAGAGCACTACAGAAAACTTGTAATCGTTAATTCAATTTTGAGTATAGTAAATATGTCTGTCACGGTATTTTTTATTATTCAGTATGGATTAGAAGGAGGATTAGTAGGAGTTATTGTTGGACCAGTATTAGTTTTTATTTTTAATTTTTTTGCTTTGGGAGAAGATAGAAGGATTCTAAATACAATTTTTAGGTTTGACTTGTTTTCTGTTGATGTTTTAAAAAACATGAATATTTATCTTCTCATGGCAATTTATGCTATTGCAATTAGTTCAATTTCATTTTTATTAATTAGAAATCTTATTATTGAAAAATTAGGAATACAGGAAGCGGGTTATTGGGAAGCAGTGAACAGGATTTCGACATATTACTTGATGTTTTTTATTAGTTTGATGTCATTTTATTTGTTACCTCGACTATCCAAATCAAATGAATTTAAAGTTTTCAAACAGGAATTAAGGAGTTTTTATTCAATAAGTATTCCTTTGTTAATGATAGGTTTGGTTGCTATTTATTTTTTACGCTTTTTTTTATTAAAATTGTTTTTAAGTGAAGAATTTTTACCAGCTTCACACTTATTTTTTTGGCAATTGATTGCCAGATTTCATTAGTATATCTGGCAATAGCTATAGTTAAGCAGTTTCATGCCAAACTAATGGTAAAAGCTTATTATAATAAGTAATGGTACTTTAAATCTATTATATTTTGGGTTAAGTTATTTGTTTATTGAGATATATATGGATTGGTAGGAGTAGTTAAGGCCTTATGCGTTAAGCTACTTAATCTATCTGCTTATTGGTTATTACCTTTATTTTTCAGTTTCTATAAGCGTCAAAAAATTATAATAGAGTGAAAAAATTATTTAAATATCTCTTGGAAATCGCTCATTTTATTTTATTGGCATATCCTATTCTATTAAGTGTATTATTAGAAGTATCAATATCGCAATCAGGTTTCTCAGTCTTTCCAAATTTAATCGAAAATATATTATTTGGTTTAGTAATATTTTTAGCAATCAATCAGTTGGCAGGAATCAAATATGGAAAAAAAATAGCTGACATTCTAATTATACTTTTCTATTTGATCTTAATAATTGAAACAGGACTATTTGTGCTTTTTCAAACACGTTTTAATGCATCATATATCTATGTTATCCTTAACACTAATTTTAATGAAATTAAAGAGTTTAGTTCGGTTTATTACCAGTACAATTTATTTTGGTTATTGCTATTCTTATTACCATTATTAAATGTTTTTAATAAAAAAATTTACAAACAAGTCAAAACCAAATCGGTTAGTTTAATTGGCAGCTTATTATTGATTGTATTTGTATTATCAATTCTAAAATTTTCTGAATTAATTGTTTACAATTTGCCATATATAACTATTAAATCTTATGGACAATATCAAGACCAGGTAGATTCAATAAATAAATTTAATGATCAGAAAAAAAACATTAAAACAAAATTAGTGACAGAAAATGATGCAATCATTGTTGTAATAGGAGAATCTGCAACAAGTAAGCATATGGGAATTTATGGTTATGACAGAGAAACCACTCCAAGGCTTCAGAAATTGTCAGATTCTTTATTGGTTTACAAAAATGTTATAAGTTCACATGTATTTACTACAGGGTCAATTTTTGATATTTTTACCTTGTCAAATTATGAGAATCCAAAAGAATCTACTTCCTTGATTAGTTTTATTAAAAATGCAGGTTATAAAGTATATTGGCTTTCCAATCAGCGACCTGTGGGATTTCATGACAATTTAGTATCTCGATTGGCTTCTGCAGCAGACGAAAGTGTGTTTCTAAATTACAACGATTATCGAAACAAAACAAGCTATGATGAAGTGCTGCTTCCAAAGCTCAAGGAAAAACTATCTGTAAACGGTAAAAAAGTGATTTTTGTTCATATAACTGGTAATCATTATGCTTATGATAAACGTTATCCCAAGTCTTTTAATAAATTTTCTTCGGAAATTAATAACAAAAAAAACAACATTATTGATACTTATGACAATGCCATTTTATATACAGATTTTGTTGTGTCGGAAATGATTAAAATAGTTCAGGAGGAAAAAGTAAAGAGTGCTCTTATCTATTTTTCAGATCATGGAGAAGAGGTTTATGATACTGAAGATTTCTTTGGTCATTTTGAAGATAAACCTACTTCGACTATGTATGAGGTGCCTTTTATAGTTTATATGTCCGCAAATTTTTATAAACCTTCAGATTTCATGATAGATGAAACCAGAGCTTATATGTTAGATGATTTTCCACATAGCTTTAGCCATTTTATTGGTATTGAGAGTGAGTTATTAAAAAGCGAAAGAAGTATTTTCAGCTCCCAATTTAAGAACAGAAAGCGTATTATAAAAGATAGTCTGGATTTTGATGTTTTTAAATTACAAGAAATTAAATGAGTCAAAAAATCGGCATACTAATGGAGACATTAAGTGGTGGCGGAGCAGAGCGTTCTGCGGGACTGCTATCCAAAATCTTGAGCGATTTGGGTTATCAGGTTTTTGTTATAACTCTTTTTGATGATATTTTATATCCGTATTCTGGAGAATTGATCAATTTGGGTCTGTTTAAAAAAGGGTCTCAATCTAGTTTAAATAAATTTTTAAGATATAAAGTACTTCGTGATAAAATTATACAACATCAATTCGATCTGGTTCTGGATTTTAGGATGAAAAACTTTCCGATAAGAGAATTTCTGTTGAACAAACTGGTTTTTAGAACCAAAATGGTGAATATGGTTAGAAGCTATAAATTGGATTGGTACTTTCCTCACCCCAAAATGCTTTCAAATTATTTATATAAAAATTATGCTGGAATTAATGTCGTTTCCTTGGATATTAAAAAAGAAATAGAAAAAAAATACAACTTTAATAATGTTAGTACAATTTTCAATCCTATTGATATAAATTACATTAAGCTTAAAACAGCATCAGAAAATTTAATCATTAAAGATGAATATGTTATTGCAGTTGGTAGATTGCATCCTGTTAAACAAATAGATAAGCTAATTGATGCCTATAGCAATTCAATTTTGCCACAGCGAAATATAAAACTTTACATTATTGGTGATGGACCGGAAAGAGATTTAATAATTAAAAAAATAGAGGATCTAAATCTCCAAACAAACGTTGAATTGTTGCCTTATCAAGAAAATCCATTTAATTATTTAGCTCATGCACAATTTTTAATCCTATCAAGTAAAAATGAAGGTTTTCCAAGAGTGCTGATTGAGGCATTAGCTTGCGGTACTCCTGTAGTATCTTTTGATTGTAAATCAGGGCCCAATGAAATAATAGTACATGGAAAAAACGGATTATTAGTTGAAGATCAAAATTTTAAAATGCTCAGCTCAGGCATTTAATGAAATAGTCACTAATAAACCCTTATACAATAAGTGCAAGGCCTATAGTAAAGAAAGTATCACAAAGTTTTCAATGGAAAATATTGGATTAGAGTGGAATAAATATTTAAATGAATTACAATTGGATTCAAATGATTAATTCTAAAACGAGGTCAGCCTAATTTTGTACTTAATAAGATATTTTTTCAATCCTTTTAGAACACGTAATAATACTATTGGGCTTTTAGTTAGAATTCGTTGTTTTAAAGTTAAATTCTTAAGGTCGATCTTTTTTAATAACAATTTTTCCTTTTGAGTATTACCACAAAGCTTGTATTGTATTAAGAATGTATAACGATAAAAATCAAGATATTTTTTTAAACTATAGTTTTTTGCAGCAGCATTCTCGTACAAATCTAAATCTGGTATTATTTTACCTTTTATACCGCTAGAAGTAATTTGATTTGGAATATCTAATTGAATTATAGCCATTGGTATGTTATAGTAAGCTAATTTGAACTTCATATTACTTCTTATGTAAAAATCGATGTCTTCAGAATAATTTATTTCCTCATTAAATTTAATATCCATAAAAACAGATCTCTTACCGGCAAAACTACTTTGGCAGATTATTGGTTGATACATATTGGCTTTAAAAAAATCTTCAATTAAAATTTCATTTTTTTGTGGTGCTAAATCCAGATTTATTTTCGGTACTAGAATTGTTTTATCATTATATTTTTCTAAGTAACTAGTGCCATAAACTGAAGCTTCGGGAAAAGTTTTATATAAGTTATAAATATGTTGCAAAAAATCAGGAAACCATAGGTCATCTGCGTCTATAAAAGCAATTAACTCACCTTTTGCTTCTTTAACTCCATTGTTTCTGGTTGCCGAAAGTCCACTGTTTTTTTGAGTTATAATTCTGGAATTGGTTATAGGGGATAAAACATTTTTTGCAATTGCTAAACTTTTATCTGTGGAACCGTCATTAATAATAATAAGCTCAAAGTCCTTAAATGATTGGTTTAAAACACTCTTTATTGTTTCTTCAATATATTTTTCTTTATTAAAAAGTGGAATTACAACTGAAAATAAAGGCATTTATTTCTTTTTATCTATATAACAAAGATAGCACAAACGATATAAGTCAAAAATCAATAATGAAGGATTATCTGATAGTAAGTTTTCTTCGAATTTATTTTGATACTTTTTGTAGGAATATGCAAAAATCCGATTTAAAAAAATGGTCTTACTGATCATAAAAATCTTGGTTAATTTAGTAAAATTAGAGGCTACAGAGTTTGTTCCTAACCAAAAACAAAAGTGATTCTACTGATTTAAGAGATTTTTTAAGGAATAGTTTACTAGAGTCAAGGCCTAAATGATAAACAGGGTTGTCAATGTGAACCAAATTAATTTTATTTTTTTTAATATCATATGCAAACAACGTGTCCTCATGCCTGGCATTAGGTATAGTTTCATTAAATTCTACTTTTTTAAATACCGATTTTTTAATAAGAAAATTTAAAGTTAAAAACCGAAGGTATTTGTTTTTATCCCTTTCTGCTACTGATAAAGCTTCCCTTTCGTTTCCATAAACCCAACGCAACATATTTTCTTGTTTTGGAGTGTGGTCCTTATATAATATTCCACCATAAATTATTTCACTATTCTTAACGACAGAGTTGATATACCTTATTAAAAAGTTAGAATTTTTGGGATACACATCGGCATCTAAAAACAGTAACCATTCATATTTAGCTTTTTTTGCTAATAGATTCCTAATCTTACTTCTTCCTATATTTTTTTTATTTTCAATAAACCTGCAGTTGGTCAAAGCATTTATTTTTTGATTTTGCTCGTTCAAAATTGAAAACGACCCATCATCAATACAAATGATTTCAAAATTTAGTTTAGCTTTTAAAGCTTGAGATTCCAATTCTTCAACTAATGGATATACATTATAATTAAAGGTTGGAATTAATATTGAAAGCATTCTGTATTTTTTTAACTTTTTCTTTGCACCACTTCAAACACTTTGTTTTCATCACATTTAAGTGTTTTACTTGGGTATTTTAGCAGTAAGGCATAATCATGCGTTGCCATAAGGATTGTGTTCCCATTCTTATTGATGTCTTGTAATACTTTCATTACTTCAACACTTGTTTGAGGATCGAGATTTCCTGTTGGTTCGTCGGCTAAAATGAGTTCCGGATTATTTAAAAGAGCTCTAGCAATTGCAACACGCTGTTGCTCTCCACCTGATAATTCATGAGGAAATTTATATCCTGAGGTTTTCATTCCTACTTTGTCTAAAACTTCTTCTATTCTCGTGCTCATTTCTTTTTTATCTTTCCATCCCGTGGCTTTCAAGACAAAAGATAAATTTTCATTGACAGTTCTATCAGGTAATAATTTAAAATCCTGAAATATAATGCCTAATTTACGACGTAAAAAAGGGATGTCCTTCTCTTCAAGTGTTCTTAAATTATAATCTACTATTGCACCTTCACCATCTGTTAATTGAATGTCTCCATAAAGGGTTTTCATGAAGCTACTTTTGCCAGATCCTGTTTTACCAATTAAATAGACAAATTCGCCTTTATTGATATCGACATTGACTTCAGACAATATCAAACTATTACCTTGATATATGGAAGCATTTTTTAAACTTAACACAGAATTTGACATAGTAAGAAATCTAAACTTAATTATGTTGTAAAAGTATCATATAAAATGAGATTAAAAAAGAATCAATTTTCTACTTTTTAAAATTACGGTATAATTATAATTAAATTCAATCGTTATAGGGATTAGATTAATTTATCTTTGAATTTTATTAAAAAAGCTATAGTACATGCCTAAAAAAACTGTCTTATTAGTATTGTTAACTATTATATTTAGTTACAGTATTCAGTCACAACAATCTGCGACTTTCACTAGTCAATTTGTAGATTATCAAAAAGCACTTTCTCTTTATAATAACAGCCAATATTTAGCAGCTCAATCTGTTTTTAATCAAATTAAGTCCAAAACTGATGACGAGGTCATAGAATCTGATTGTGCATATTACATTGCAAATTGTGCCGTGAGACTTAATCAGCAAAATGCAGATGATCTCATTCAAAGATTTGTTGATAGCTATCCTACTAGCACTAAAAGGAACAAAGCCTTTATAGATGTGGCAGATTATTATTTTGAAAATGAAAACTATGCACAGGCCAGAAAGTGGTATAATAAGGTTGATGAAAATTCTATGGCTAAAAAAGAAAGAGAAAAATACAACTTTAATTATGGCTATGCTTCTTTCGTAACTCAAAATTATAACGATGCGAGAAAATATTTAGGACGTGTTGAAACTTCTATGGAATATGGATCTCAGGCTAAATATTATATTGGTTTTATGGCGTATCAGAGTGATGATTATGATAAGGCCAATGAATATTTTGAACAGGTGGAGGATGAAGATAAATACAAAGAAAAACTGTCTTATTATCAAGCAGATCTGAATTTTAAATTAGGAAGGTTTCAAGAAGCGATAAACCTTGCAAAAGGGCAATTACCTAATAGCGATGATAATGAAATATCAGAGCTGAACAAGATCATAGGGGAAAGTTATTTTAATTTAAAAGAATACGCTGAATCTATTCCATATCTCACGAAATACAAAGGGAAAAGAGGTAGATGGAGCAATACTGATTACTATCAATTAGGATATGCCTACTATAAGCAAGGCGAATATGATAAAGCAATTTCTGAATTCAATAAAATAATCGATGGAAAAAACAGCGTTGCTCAAAATGCTTACTACCATCTAGGCGAAAGTTATATTAATGTTGGTAAAAAACAAGAAGCATTAAATGCATTTAGAAATGCATCAGAAATGGATTTTGATGAAAAAATTCAGGAAGATGCCTGGTTGAATTATGCCAAAATCAGTTATGAAATAGGAAACCCATATCAATCTGTGCCTCAAGTACTGGCAGGTTATTTAAACAAATATCCAAACACAAGCTATAAAGAAGAAATTGAAACCTTATTGATCGATTCCTATATTACATCTAAAAATTATAAGGAAGCTTTGAATCTGTTAAAAGGGAAAAATAGTTTTGAAAATAAAGTAGCCTATCAAAAAGTGGCCTTTTTCAGAGGAATTGAATTGTATAACGAACAGCAATATCTGGAGGCAAGGGACCTATTTGAAAGTTCAATAAAGGAACCCAGAGATGAAACTTTTACCACAAGAGCAACGTTTTGGAGGGCTGAAGCCGATTATAATTTAGCCAATTATGATGATGCCTTGATCAGCTTCAAACAGTTTTTAGGGAGTTCTAGAGCATCTTCAAGTCCGGAATTTGAGAATATAGATTATAATCTAGCATACACTTATTTTAAACTGAAGAATTACAAAAAAGCAGCTGAGTATTTCAATCAATTCATTGCTGGTCACAAAAGTGATAAAGTAAGATTAAATGACGGGTATTTACGATTGGGTGATGCCCAGTTTGTATCAAGTAATTATTCTTCAGCAATACAAGCCTATTCCAATGCTATCGAAATAGGTGAATTAGAAACAGACTATGCGTTTTTTCAAAAGACCATGAGTTATGGTTACATTGGTCAGTCTTCAAAAAAGATTGGTGATTTAGAAATTTTCATCAAGGATTATCCTAATTCAAAGCTACGTGATGATGCCTTATATGAATTAGGTAATTCATACGTAAAGGCCAATGAAAACAATAAAGCTATGCAAAAGTATGACAGGCTAATTTCTGATTATAGTATGAGTCCTTTCCTGCCGAAAGCTTTGTTGCGTCAGGGATTAGTATATTATAATTCAAGCCGGAACGAAAATGCATTAACCAAGTTTAAAACGGTGGCAGATAAGTATCCCGGCACTCCGGAAGCTGTTCAGGCAGTTGCCACGGCACGTTTGATCTATATTGATCTGGGAAGAGTGAATGAATATGCATCCTGGGTAAAAACCTTAGATTATGTTGAGGTAACCAATGCCGATTTAGACAATGCAACTTATGAAGGGGCAGAAAAACAATATTTGGATAATAATACCAATGAGGCTATTAAGCAGTTTAACGGCTATCTGAACCAATTCCCTAACGGATTACATGCATTACAGTCACACTTTTATTTGGCTCAAATGTACTCTAAAAAAGATCTGAAGGAAAATGCAACTCCGCATTACAAATATGTTGTTGATGCTTCTCAAAATGAATTTTCAGAAGAGGCATTGGCTCGACTATCACAAATAGTATTAGAATCAAAATCCTGGAATCAGGCTATTCCTTATTTGAAACGTTTAGAATCCGAAGCTAATTTTCCGCAAAATATAATTTTTGCCCAGTCCAATTTAATGAAAGCTTATTTTGAAATACATGATCATAGTAAAACCATTGAATATGCCGAAAAAGTATTACAGAATTCTAATATAGATAATAAAGTAAAAAGCGACGCCCATGTGTACATTGCCAGATCAGCAATTAAAATAAATGACGAAATAAGGGCCCGAAAAGCATATTCAGAAGTTGAAAAAATTGCAACGGGTTCTTTAGCTGCTGAAGCTTTATATTACAATGCTTATTTCATGAATAAAGATGGTAAATACAAAGAGTCTAACACAAAAGTGCAAAAGTTAGCAAAGGATTATTCCGGGTACAAATATTTTGGTGCCAAAGGCTTGATAGTCATGGCAAAGAATTATTATGCTTTGAATGATGCCTATCAGGCAACTTATATTTTAGAAAGTGTATTGAATAATTTTAAGGAGTTTGATGATGTAGTTTCAGAAGCAAGGTTAGAATTAAACAAAATAAAATCAGAGGAGGCTAAAACAAACTCATCTGTACAAACAGAAGATTAGGGTGAAGTAATCAGTAGCAGTAATCAGTTTTACAAAAGAGCAGATAAAATAATAATAAATGTCATTCCGAGCGCGGTCGAGGAATCTCAAATAAAAAAAAATATGTCAAAGTACCTAAAACAAATAATAGCAATTGCATTAATTATAAGTATCAATCAAATATTCTCACAAGAAAGAGAAAGTGATACGATTAAAACAGGCGTAGTGAACGTGGTAAAACCATATTCGCCAACAATTTCTGATGCATTTAAAGTTAAGGAAACACCCACTTTGAACAATGAGGAGGCCTTAACCAAAAAAGAGGTTAAATACAACATTTTTTCATTTCCTGTTGCTTCTACTTTTACACCGGCCAAAGGAAAGGCAGCAGATGTAGACAAGGCCGAAAAAGAAAAATTATTTGATAATTATGCTACAGTTGGAGTTGGGACTTATACCACTATTTTAGGTGAATTATATTTAAATCATGCACTAAATAGCACAGAAAGTGTAGGCGGTTATATTAATCACCATTCCTCTCAAGGAGGCATAGAAGGATTATTATTAGATGATTCCTTTTCAGATTCTAAAATTAATATCAATTATAAAAATAATTTAAACACCTATTCCTGGAATGTAGACGCCGGATATCAATATCAAAAATTCAATTGGTATGGTATTGACCAGTCTGTTTACGATCAAACTGATGCAAATACGATCAATCCTAAACATGCTTTTAATACTGCACACTTTGGTACAGAAATTAATTTTGATTCAGCTATCATTAATAATGGAAGTTTTTTATTCAGACGTTTTAGTGATGATCAGGGATCAGGCGAGAACAGGTTGTTGGTAAAATCTGATTTTAATTTTGGAATAGGAGATCATGAATTAACAGCTGACATTAAAATTGATTATCTGAACGGGAATTTTGATAGGAATTACTTGACTACGGATGAATTAAATTATGGCAATTTTCAACTCGGCTTTGCTCCCAGCTATCAAATAAAGCAGGATAACCTGACGATTAATTTTGGAGCATCATTTTTCTATTTTAATGACGCAGAGGCCAATAATAACAAATTCTATATCTACCCAAAAATTAATGCATCATATAGGTTAGTAGATGAAATTCTAATAGCCTATGGAGGTATCGGCGGGGATTTGATCCAAAATTCATATTACAGTTTTGCTCAGGAAAATCCTTATGTGTCACCAACATTGTTTATTGCACCAACAAATCAGCAATACAATGGGTTTATTGGTTTAAAAGGGAAATTATCCAATAGCATAAGCTATAATTTAAGAGGAAGTTATTATAATGAAAAGGACAAGGCACTATACAAGAATAATCTGGCTTATATAGACCCTATTGATGATGAAGATTACTTTTATGGTAATTCCTTTGGAGTCATTTATGACGATGTAACGACTTTAAACCTTTTTGGGGAATTGAATGTCGATGTAAACAGAAATTTTACTTTGGGGATTAAAGCAGAATATTTTACTTATGAGGTGGATATGGAAGAAGAAGCCTGGAATTTACCCGATTTTAAAGGCTCTTTGTTCATGGATTATCAAATTGATAAGCATTGGTTTATGGGAGCCAATTTGTTTTATGTAGGAGAACGTAAAGATCAACATACTTATACAGGTGTTGATTTTTTTGCTGATCCTACGGTGACTGTTATTTTAGATAGTTATTTTGATGCCAATGCCCATTTGGGTTATAAAATAAACGATCAGTTCTCAGTGTATGCAAAGGCAAATAACATAGCCAATCAAGATTATCAGCGCTATTTAAACTTCCCTGTTCAAGGTATTCAATTCTTAGCCGGAGCAACTTATAAATTTGATTTTTGACACATTGTGTCATCCTGAACTTGTTTCAGGATCTCATCAAATAATCACAAAAAGCGTTCTTCCGAGTCTTCGGAATTGAACGCTTTTCTTATTTTTACATTTAAATTTACGTCAGTTCGAGTATTCTGATTTTTTTATCAGAATGTATCGAGAACAAGTAAATTAATCATTAGATAAAACCCAAACATGAATACCATAAAAGCAATAATGAGCCGGAGAAGCATTCGCAAATTCAAAAACACTCCTGTTAGCGATGATCAGATAAAAGTACTATTAGAATCTGCAATGCAAGCACCAAGCGCTGGCGATGGTCGTCCATGGCATTTTGTGGTTATTAGAGACAGGCAAAAATTAAATGCGATCGCTGATAAAATTGATGGAGGAAATGCAATGTTTAAAGAAGCACAGGCAGCAATATTAATTGTTGCCGAACCAGAAATAGAAGGATTCCCGGGATTCTATCCTCAAGATTGTTCTTGTGCTGCACAAAACCTTCAATTGGCATCACATGACTTAGGACTTGGAACCGTTTGGATTGCCTTATGGTCTGTCAAACCTCGTTTGGACGGTTTAAAGATGATAATCAAAATACCTGAAAACTTGAAACCTTTTGCTATTTTTCCCATTGGAGTGCCTAATGAAGACTTAGGAGAGGATTACAGATATGATGAAAACAGGATTCACTACGATAAATGGTGAAAACGTTTAATAAATTTTTCATTCCGCACCACTGTGCTGAGCGCAGTCGCCGTATGATGTGAAATCCATAAACTTTAATAAAGCGTTCTACATTAGAACACTTTTGTATTAGCATGTGTTTTATCGAAAGATTAACAGCATTTATCATACTTGTTATCTGTTTTTATAAATTACTCTTTTAATCCCTAAACTAAGGTAACATAAATACTTATCTCTACTATTTTGTTTTGCAATATCAAGTTTAAACACACAAGTTGTTAATATTCCAATTTTGAAGGGCATGAAAAAGGAAATATTGAAGTAGGTAAGTTTACAGATTTTATTATTTTAGATAAAAACATCATGGAAGTCCCTTTAAATGAAATCCCAAATATTAAGGTGTTTCAAACTTTTGTTGGTGGTGTGGCACAGTAATTGTAAGTTGAAATATAGAAAAAATACTTACTTTTAACCAAAATATTATAGATGAAAAATATATTGACTTTCTTTTTAGCTGTAGCCGTTACCACTCTATCATTTGCCCAAGATAATGTCGTAGTTGATGAATACAGCGAAGAAGTAAAACTATGCTTAAAGAATAACGGAACATATAATTATTATGATGGTGTAGTGGACTCTATGTTTTCTAATTTGAAGCAGCAATTTTCAAATCAAAATGTACCTGACGATGTATGGGCCGAATTAGAAAAAATAAAGCCAGATACTTTAGATGAATTAGGACAAATGATAGTGTCTGCATATAGAGGATATTTTAGCCATCAGGATGTCAAGAATATGAATGCACTTTATTTAACGACAGCAGGAAAGAAAATGATAAATAGTCAAACCGAATTAAATGAAGGTGATAAAGTAGTCCTGAATGAGTTTTACAAAAGTGAAACCGGACAGAAAGATAGTGGGTTCACAGGATTCTATAAACGCTTCAATGATGCAGATAACTGAGATGTGGAGTGCAGATCTTTATAAAAGCGTAATTGAAAAATTATCTGAAAAGGGGTTTAGTTTACAAAAATAAATGGTTAAAAATAAATTTTAGCCAAATAATCATAGTGCTCACCTTCGGTGAGCATTTCGCATTTTAGGTCAACAGCAAAACACGCCTTTTTAAGCAATTCAAAATCCAAATACAACATATTGAAAGGCTCCTCTTTTTGGCCATTGTATTCTAAGTAATACTCTAATTCGCCATAATAATTATCATTTTCATCAAAATAACTGTCATCTTCATCCTCATACATAAATTTTATATCACTTGAGTCAATAAGAATCTGTCCATTTGGGTTTAACAAACTTTTTAAATGAAGCAAATACTTGGTGACTTGATCAAGCTTTTGAAAAACTCCTGTTCCATTCATCAACAATAAAATAGTATCAAATTGTTCGGTTTCCTTTAATACATCTAAAACTTCAGTTTGTTTAACGCCTCTTTTTTTACATACTTGAATAGCACCTTCGGATATATCAATTGCTTTAACTATTAATCCTTTTTCATTTTGTAAATACAAACTATGGCTTCCTGCACCGCAACCTACATCAAGAACTTTGCCCTTGGATAAATCCAATGCTTTTTGCTCTATTTCGGGCATCTCTTTATAATTTCTGAAAAGGTAAGGAACAGGTAAAATATCGTTTTCAGAAATATTGGTCGAAGTTATAATATCTTCGGTATAATTACCATTTTGGTAATCTAACAGCGCTTGTCCAAAAAGGTCCTTCATCGAAATAATATTTTTTGTCATTTTGCGAAGGCGGAAATCTATTTGTCATGCTGTCCCGATATTTATCGGGATTGTCTAAGCAATTCAAAATATTTAGATTCTTCACTTTGTTCAGAATGACAAATTGTTTTAATTTGCTCTATGCAAGACATCATTAACAATCTTCCAAAGCTTGCCAAAGATAAGCATAAGGAAAATAAAACATTCTTTGCTAAACTAAAAAAGAAGCCGCCAAAGCAATTGGATTATTTAATGCAGGAGTTACATGAAGAAGAATTTAAACGCACGGATTGTTTGCAATGTGCGAATTGCTGCAAAACGACCGGACCATTATTTACCGATAAAGATATTGAACGTATTTCAAAACATTTTAAAATAAAAGCACAACAATTTATTGAGCAATATTTGAGGGTTGATGAAGAAAATGATCATGTTCTGCAAACTGTACCCTGTGCATTTTTAGGTCCAGATAATTACTGTTCTATTTATGAAGTCAGACCGAAAGCCTGCAGAGAATTTCCTCATACAGATAGAAAAAAGTTTCAACAGATTTCCAATTTAACCTTAAAAAATGTAGCTATTTGCCCTGCTGCTTACAATATTGTTGAAGAAATGAAAAAGCGGATTAATTTTTGATGATCTTATGCTAAATGTGGTCAATTTATTATGAAAAAAACTATTTTGCTTTTTCTACTAACCTTAAATGCATTAAATTTTGCTCAAGCACAAGAATGGATAACATCTCTGGATATTGCAAAAAGTTTGGCTTTAATACAAAACAAGTTGATTTTTGCCATATGGGAAGACGCAACTTTAGATGGTTATCCTGTGCTGATAAATGATAAAGAAGGGAAACTGGTACTAGTGAATTTGTTCGATAACGAAAGTTTGTATGAAATAATCTGGGAGTATTTTTTGCCAGTTATAATTAGTGAGTCAAGTTATCCGGATTTGTTTGATGAAATAAAAGGTATAAGAAAAGATAGTTATATTCATAAATTTAATGATGATAGTATTAAAATTATGGATGTAAATGGTAATATTATTAACACTAATATTTCTGATGAAAATAGTAAAATAATAAATATGACATCATTTATTGCCAAGTATGCAATAAATACTTCTTTTTTAAATAAAGAGTTAATTTCATATTCAACAGAAGGAAATTTCTTCACATCATATTACTTGGCAGCAAAGTATGTTGATTTTGCAAATTTTTTAGAAAAAGAAATCAGAAGTGAAATCATCGAACTATCGAATATTTACTTGGATGAAGCAAAGGATCATATGCAATCTGGTTATGAACAAAATAAAATGATTTCCGCTCAAGCTATTAAATTGTTAAGAATTAAACAGTATCTAGTTTTAAATAGGCCAAAGAAAGTACTTAGGCAATTAAAGAAAATTAATAATTCAGAAATTCATAGTTTCAATCAATCTTTATTCAATTTCTTACATTACACTGCATTTGAATTATTGAATGACCAAAAAAATGCCGATTTATGGAAAAATAAAGTTTCATTGATAGATTTGAAAAAAGCTGAATTATTAATTAAGAATAATCAGTAAGGGCTTTGGAAACCATTTAAAATTGTTTTGTAAACAAATCTTCCCATCACAGGAGTATTGTTCCGTTTAGATGCACCACATTTGTAATTCCGGTTTTAATTTATTGGAGGAAATGAAAAAATTATTAAAAGTGTTACTTAAAAGTTTTAAGTAATGTTGAAAAATCAATATATTTCCTACATTAATTTTATGAAAATCTTTAAATGTTTACAATTATGAAAAAAATCAGTATCCTGTTTTTAGCAATTCTTTCAATAAATTCAGCATTAGCAAGCAATTGGATGACTTCTTTTGAAGATGCGAAAAAATTGGCCTTGGCTTCAGACAAATTGGTGCTTGTAGATTTTTGGGCTATTTGGTGTGGACCTTGTAAAAAAATGGATACAGAATCCTGGAGTAAGGACGAAGTTAAAATGTTGATGGAAAATTATGTTCCTGTGCAGATTGATATTGACACAAATAAAGATTTAGCTTCTCAATATGGAGTAAAAGGTATTCCATATATATTTATTCTGGATGGAAATGGTAAGGTTCTGTATAATAGCATGAGCTATAAAAGAAAGGATGAAGTAATAAGTTTACTTAACAAATATGCGATTAAGATGTCTTTTTTAAAGCGAGATTTACTTAATTATTTTCAGAATTCAAGTTTTATTACTTCGCTTAGACTGGCATCAAAATATCAGGATTTTTGTTTGCATTTAAATGATGAGATAGTGTCAGATTTTTTAGGAATTTCTCATGACTATATTAAAGATTCTAAAAAGTTTTTAAAATCCAGTGATATAGAAAATAAAAGTGTTTACGAGCAAAAAATTGAATTGTTTGAAATACAGGAAAAAATTATTTCAAATCATCCAGAAAAGGCGCTGAAGATGTTGAAAAAAATTGATGCCAAAGACATTGATAAAAACAATCAGTCATTTTATTCTTTTTTAACCTACACAGCATATAAACAAATTAAGGATGAAGAAAATGCGTCTAAATGGAAAAATGATCTATTAGAAAGTTATTTAAATAAAGCCGATTTGATTTTAAAGAATAATTCATAGTTTCTTGGAAACCATCCTTAACTATTTTGAAAATATTCCATCCCTCCACCGAAGTATTATTCTTGTTGGGGGAATCACTTTTTTTTGGTTGCTGGAAGGTGCCGTTCCTTTATTTAAATTCGAATATAAAAAATGGAAACATGCCATTCCTAATTTCTTTTTTACTATTAACAACAATCATTATCAATTTTGGTTTGGCCTTTTTGTTATTGAAATCTGCCGATTGGGTTCAAGAGAATGACTTTGGAATTATCAATTGGTTACCAGATATGCCACTTTGGTTATATGGTGTTTTAGGCGTCTTGTTATTGGATTTTTTTGGTGCTTATTTAGCGCATTATGTTGAGCATAAAGTAAAACCACTTTGGATGATCCATTTGGTGCATCATACAGATCATAAAGTGGATACGACAACTGCCAACAGGCACCATCCTATAGAGAGCTTAATACGTTTTGTATTTACTTTGTTTGGAGTGTTTATAGTAGGTACTCCAATTGCCATAGTAATGCTGTATCAGTCATTATCTTTAGTAGCAACACAGTTTACGCATGCCAATATCAAGTTACCAAAAAAAATAGATCATGCCATAAGTTTTGTTACTTGTCTCTCCGGATATGCATAAGATCCATCATCATTACAGATTACCTTACACAGATTCAAACTATGGTAATATATTCTCTGTATGGGATCGACTTCTTGGAACCTACATGAAGTTGGATAGAGAACAAGTAATCTATGGAGTGGATGTTTTTCCGGATGAAGAAAAGAATGGACAGGTTATAGAGCTATTAAAGCAACCTTTTCAACCTTATCAAAAACCAACATTTATTCCTGAAAAGAATAAGTAATATATTATGTCTCTAAAGCTATATAACAGCATCTCTTTGATATTAATTTCACTACTGATGAATTGCAGCCAAAAAAATATAATAGACATCCAAGGGCACAGAGGATGTCGCGGATCATTTCCTGAAAATTCAATTCCAGCCTTTAAAAAAGCAATAGAATTAGGAGTTCAGACTTTGGAGTTGGATGTTGTTGTTTCTAAAGATAATATTGTTGTTGTTTCTCATGAGCCATTTATGAACCCCATTATTTGTTTAGATTCTGATAGAAATGAGATCAAAGAATCAGAAAAACTAAATTATAATCTGTATCAAATGACCTTTGATAGAATTAAACAATTTGATTGC
Source organism: uncultured Flavobacteriaceae bacterium (assembly GCA_963722665.1). GTDB lineage: Bacteria > Bacteroidota > Bacteroidia > Flavobacteriales > Flavobacteriaceae > Site-B1. The sequence continues at coordinate 36,743 of CAVRNW010000011.1, read as the reverse complement.
GGAACAAAACTAAATTCAAGATTCCCTGATCAAGAAAAAATAAGAACTCTTAAGCCTTCATTGGACGAAGTGATACAAGTTTCCAAAGAATTAAATCCAAAAATTAAATTCAGTATTGAAATAAAGGCAGAACCAAAATACTATGGAATTTTTACACCATATCCAAAAGAGTTCGTAAAACTAGTCTTGGAAGTGATCAATAAAAATGAAGCCTTTGGATTGTGTAATTTGCAGAGTTTCGATCTAAATATTTTAGAGGAAATAAAGCTGCAATCACCAAAAATGGAAGTCGCCTTACTAGTTGATGAAGTCGAGTCAATCTCTGAAAAATTAGATCTTTTGAGCTACAAACCTGAAATTATTAGCCCGTATTTTAAGTTATTGACAAAAGAATCAGTAGATACATATCAAAAAGGAGGTTATAAGGTCATTCCATGGACTGTTAATAGTTCTGAAGAAATGCAACAAATGATTGGTTTTGAAGTTTATGGCATCATTACAGACTATCCTGATAGATTAATCGAATTGCTGAAATAAAATCATTATCTCATGCTGTCCCGATAGTTATCGGGATGGGATTGTAGAAATGTGGTCGAAGCATCTTTATTCATATATCATATAAGCCTTTCGCATAACATCATAAGCCTGTAAACCTCGAACCCAATTCTTTTTTAATTCATAAGCAGTATGTCCGCCTTCAATTTGTTCTTGTAATTTTTTGGTCCCAGCTAGTTTGGTGAAAAAATCATTGAAGAATTCCCTTTTGTTTTCTGTGGCTTGATAGGCTTCAATCAAGTAAGTCAAATCCAATCGATTCAATCGTTCGGTTTTGCTTAAATCCATCCCAATGCACAATTTACCTTCATGTTTTGGATATTTAGCCCCTTCATTTGGTTGAGGTGTAAACTCGTAACTATAAGGAAACATGTTTGTGTCCAAAAAAGGACTGCCAAAAATTTGAAATTGATTATCCGTTCCTCGTCCTGCACTTACATTAGTACCTTCAAAAAAACACAAACTTGGGTATAAGTTGATGGCAACATCATTTGGTAAATTTGGGCTTGGTTTTATGGGTAAACTATAAGCCGTTTGATGCGTGTAATTTTTAACTGGAATAACAGTTATATCACAAATCACACCATTCATTAACCACTTTTCGCCATTTATCATTTGTGCATATTCACCAATGGTCATACCATGAACAACAGGAACCGGATGCATACCAACAAAACTTTTGTGCTCTGGTTCCAGAATTGGACCATCAATATAATGACCGTTAGGATTTGGCCTATCAAGAATTAAAACAGGAATTTGAGCTTCAGCACAAGCTTCCATAACATAATGCAAGGTAGAAATATAAGTGTAAAATCGTGCTCCAACATCTTGAATGTCAAAAATCATAATTTCAATGTCTTTAAGCTGTGCGGAATTCGGTTTTTTGTTTTTTCCATAAAGTGACAAAATTGGTAAACCTGTTTTACTGTCAATACCATCAACCACTTTTTCTCCGGCATCAGCCTTCCCGCGAAAACCATGTTCAGGAGCAAAAACTTTGATCACATTCACTTTCAATGACATTAATGAATCTACTAAATGAGTAAAATGTCTTGATTCTTGGTTCTTGATTCTCGATTCTCTATAGATTATAGAAGTCTGATTCGCAACGATCCCAACCCTTTTTCCTTCAAGTAATGGCAAGTACTTTGAGGTTTGGTTGGCTCCAACAATAATGGTCGTTAGTCCATTAATATTAGTCTTCGGACTTCGGTCTTCGAGCTTCCTACTTCCATCTTCCGACTTATTCCCACTTCCACAGGAAATCGACACCAAAACAAATAATAAAACAGTATTTTTGAGAAAATTTATAAGCATAAGAACAAGTTGAACTACGAATATTTTTTAGCTAAACGAATTATTGGTAGTAAGTCGTATAAAAGTAGTATATCAGCACCAATAATAAAAATTGGTATTGCTGCAATTGCTATAGGTATTATTGTCATGATGATTGCCATTGCTACCGGACTGGGATTACAGCAAAAAATAAGGGATAAGATCGTATCTTTTAATGGTCATGTTAAGATTGCTCAATTCGATAGTAATAATTCTGAGGAATCGTTTATTCCAATATCAATAAATCAAGACTTTTATCCTAAGTTTAAATCGGTTGATGGTATTAGTCATATTCAAGGTGTAGCTACTAAGTTTGGGGTGATTCGTACGGAAACTGATTTTGAGGGTGTTATTTTAAAAGGCGTTGGTGCCGATTATAATTGGGATTATTTTAAAGAGTATTTAATCGATGGAGAATTGCCCGATTTCTCTAAAGAAAGAAATGAAGATATTCTTATATCAGATTATTTAGCGAACAGATTAGGCTTTAAAGTAGGTGACAAATTCAACACATTCTTTGTGAAACCAGATATTAACAGACCTCCAAGCATTATTACTTATAAAGTCATTGGGATTTACAATTCCGGTATGGAGGAATTAGATAAAACTTTTATTATTGGTGATATCAAACATATTCAGCGATTAAATAGTTGGGAATCGGATCAGGTTGGTAATTTCGAAGTTTTTATTGATGATTTTGATGAATTACAAGAAAAAGGATTAGAAATTTACCATGCCATCCCATCAACTCTGGATACTACTACCGTTCAACAAAAATATGCAGCCATTTTTGAGTGGATCAGTATTTTTGATAAGAACATCTATGCAATAATTGGAATCATGATACTTGTGGCTGGAATTAATATGATAACGGCTTTGCTAGTTCTTAATTCTGGAACGTACCCAAATGATAGGAATTTTAAAAGCATTTAGGGAGTAATAATTGGAGCATCAGAAAGGTGTTTTTATATAACGCAACTTATCTTATAATCTTAGGGCTTTTCTGGGGAAATGTAATTGGATTAGGATTATTGCTTGCCCAAAAATATTTTGGATTGTTTCCTTTTGATCCAAGTGTTTATTATGTGTCCGAAGCTCCGGTTTACTTAAGCTTTGGTTATGTTTTGGCCTTAAATATTGGAACATTCTTATTGTGCCTGGTAATGCTATTGGTTCCATCATATATAATTACAAAGATATCTCCTGTTAAGGCCATTCGGTTTGAATAAAAAAGACCCTTAGTTTTTGTGACTAAAGGCCTTTATTTCTTATCTTAAAAGTTGTTATTTTACTGGGTTACATGCATCGCCTATTCCATCGCCATTAAGATCAATCTGATCTTCATTTGGAATATCTTTACAGTTATCGCATTCATCTCCAACTCCATCCGATTGATATCCTATTACTTCACCAATTTCATTATAAATTCGGTCATTATCTGCTTGATCCGGATTATTAGTTTTTGGACAGTTATCGGCATTCGGATCATAATTCAAGTCACCAATTTTTGAACTTAATTCAACTAGATTTCCATCTACATATTCTTTATCATATATTTCATCTCCATCCATATCAAGATCTTCCTCATTTAGTATTCCATCTCCATCTATATCATCATCACATAAATCTCCAATTCCATCTCCATCCAAATCAGATTGCGAAACATTAGACTTTTCTGGACAGTTATCTTGCTCATTTAGTTCTCCATCTCCATCCTTATCAGGATCAACCTCATTTGGTATTCCATCATTATCTATATCGTCATCACCACATTCAGATAAAGAGGTTTGCACAAACATAGCCCAATTATTTCCTTCAAAACCAGTTCCTTCTGCCCATGCAGTTTCTTCGCTGTCTGGTCCGGTTACTTCAGCATGTGCTGCAAAGCAGTATACATCTTCTAACTCATGTTCTGCAATTAAAGCATCTAGGTCAACCATGTAAACTACGTTATTAGTGTCTTCAGTATGAGGTTCGGTGTGTTCAAAACGACCAACCTTAGGATTGCCTGATCCAGTTGTAGGGATTGATTGGTCACAATCGCCAATGCTCAGGTGTGTAAGATCTATAGTCCAGTCGGATTCATTTGTGTCGATATGTAAGGATAATGTTGTCACCATCACTATCAATCGTTACAGTTCCAATAGGATTTTCAAAATCTTGTCCAGCAATTAAATTAGTAGTTAAACAAGGTTCTTCGGATGATGCTCTGAAAGCAAAATTGTGTTTCACTGTGCTTTCCAAGACCCTAAAATTAGGGTCTTCACTTTGTAGTACTTCGTCCGATTCTAAGTTTTCATTGTTACAAGCTAAAAATAAAAGTGTCAATAAAAGTACAATTGGGATTGAAATTTTTTTCATAATATTTAGTTTTTGGATATCATTTATAAATATATGGCTTAATCACTTAGTAATGTTGCGGTAAAACCTCAAGATTTATGAGGAAACTATGTACTATTCAATGATATTGATGGATTGAAGAAGTTATTTATTCATGAAAACATTAATCAATGATCATGTCTTCAAGATATAAAATGAATCCTTATTTAATTAAAAAAAACGACTATCACTTCCACCTTTTTTCATAATCTTATTTTTACAGATTAATAAGACTTGTGAATTGTACAAATGTTAGCTTTGTAAGCTTCTATATTGCTATTTCACAATGCTGGCTGTATTTCACAAACGTGTGATAACAATTTGGAAAATAAGAATGGTATTCTTTTATATGCTGCGCTTCTTATTATCATTTCCGAGTTAAGTCAGAGCAACGTTATCGGATTTGAGTTATTATTTGCTCAAAAATATTTTGGTTTGTTTCCACTTGATTCGAGCGTATACTATGTGTCTGAAGCTCCGGTTTACATAAGCTTAAGTTATGTTTTAGCCTTAAATTTTGGCACATTTATTCTATGTTTGGTCATGTTGCTGGTACCATCTTATATAATAACAAAGATCTCACCTGTTAAAGCAATTCGGTTTGAATAAATAAAGGCTTTATAAAGAATAATAAAGCCTTTTAGGTTGACGAAATTATTTTTTAATAAACTCCATCATCTGTATCCTCAGCTGGGCAATCTGATAATTGAGCTTCAACAAACATAGCCCAACTATTGCCTTCGAATTCTGTACCTTCAGCCCAGGCGGTTTCACCTCCAGTTGGTCCGGTAACTTCGGCATGAGCGGCAAAACAGAAGTACTCTTCTAAAGCATCTAAGGCTATTAGATAAACAACTTCAGATGTCCCGGCAGAATGAGGTTCTGTATGTTCAAAATGACCAATCATTGGATTTCCAGATCCATTAGTAGGTATAGATTGATCGCAATCACCAATGCTTAAATGCGTAAGATCAATCGACCAATCTTCATTTGTTACATAAGTAATTATTAAATTCTCACCATCATTGTAAACCGAAACAGTGCCAGCAATATTATTTTGGCCGGCAATTAAATTAGTCGTAATACATGGTTCAATATCAGAAGTTCCGTGAAATTGACCATTTAAATTGTTTTCTGATACTCTGAAATTTGGGTCTTGAATTTCGATAGAGCTAGATTCTAATGATTTCTCATTACTACAGGTCAAAATTAAGCATGCCAACAAGATTGTAGGAAGAAGTTTAAGTTTTTTCATAACATTTAGAATTTGGGGTTTCTATTCTCAATATAACATATAAAAATTGAATTACGGATGAAATACATTCATTATTCGATGAAATACTTATATTGTAAAATGAGTCAATAGTTGTGATAGTATTTAGTTCATTGAACTAAACAAACAATTCTATTTTATCTATTTTTGCAAAGCAAAAAATATTATGAATTACGCAAAAAACATACTTGAAACAATTGGTAACACACCCTTAGTTAAAATAAATAAGATCACTAGAGGGATTACCTTGTTTGGTGTTGGCTAAATACGAACCCTTTAATCCAGGAAATTCGGTAAAGGATAGAATGGCAGTTAAAATGATTGAAGATGCCGAAGAAGCGGGATTATTAAAACCAGGAGGAACTATTGTTGAAGGAACTTCTGGTAATACTGGAATGGGTTTAGCCCTAGCTGCCATTGTAAAAGGGTACAAATGCATTTTTGTTATGGCTGATAAACAATCAAAAGAAAAAGTAGATATATCTAAAAGCTGTAGGAGCAGAAGTGGTTGTTTGTCCAACGGATGTAGAACCAGATGATCCACGAAGTTATTATTCGGTTTCTAGACGATTAGCCGAAGAAACACCAAATGCGTGGTATGTTAATCAATATGATAATTTAAGTAATACCAAAGCTCATTATGAAAGTACAGGACCGGAAATATGGAAACAAACAGATGGAAAAATCACCCATTTTGTAGTAGGAGTAGGAACAGGAGGTACCATTTCCGGAGTTGGGAGATATTTAAAAGAACAAAACCCAAATATTAAAATTTGGGGGGTTGATACCTATGGAAGCGTATTTAAAAAATACCACGAAACAGGTATTTTTGATGAAAATGAAATTTATCCTTATGTAACCGAAGGTATAGGTGAAGATATTTTACCAAAAAATGTTGATTTTAGTATCATTGATGGCTTTACCAAAGTTACCGACAAAGATGGAGCCATTTACACTCAAAGATTGGCGAAAGAAGAAGGGATGTTTTTAGGGAATTCTGCAGGCTCTGCAATAAAAGGGGTGTTGCAGTTAAAAGAACATTTCACAAAAGATGATGTGGTTGTTGTATTATTTCACGATCATGGCAGTCGCTATGTTGGTAAAATGTTTAATGACGTTTGGATGCGTGAAATGGGCTACATAGATTAGCTCTTATTAAAAAAATGTGTATGCCAATAAAAGCACACACATTTAAAAGCAGTCATTACATCCTGTTGAATTATTCTATTCCTTTGGCTTTTTTCGCTTTGTTTCCGCAACGATCGCATAAATCTGTTATGTTTTTTAGTTCTCTGGCACTTGCCACAGAGCCTTGAAAAATTTCATTTGTCCTGTCAGAATTTATATAACCGCAATCTTGGAATAAGTGATAGCTTTTACCCGATTTAGTCCAGTAAACGTTATTAACACCATCATTTAAAAGTTCTACTTGTGATGTTTGTTCGGCATATTGCTCTTGAGAAGCCGGATTAAATTCTGTCCCTGTTAAACCTGCAATTACGAGTGCTGCTCCGGCAATAGAACCAAGAATACCTTTTTGCTTGCCACTTAAATTTTTATTGGTTAATATAAGAATAACAAGGGGTAAGAAGGCAATCACACTAATTATAAGCCCCAGCTGATTTTGGATAAAGAATTTCGTCTTGTTCTTTTCCGAAGCCGGATCAAGTCGGTTCGCTTTTTTCCATAAAACATTAGCGATAACGACAAGGATGAGTATGGCAACAATGAGTATGATCATTAAAGTCATATCAATTGGGACCTCTCTAAGTTTTAAAATTGCAAAAATCTCAATTCCAATGCCTATTGCCCATAGGATAATAGATATTACACGAAACATTTTTGCTTTAGAAGCGTTTTCTTCAGAAGGTGTAAAAACTCTTCCTTCATTTGATGATGGTGTAGTTTCACCACTTTCCACATTAGTAATTTTTTTTGCCATGTTTATTTAAATTAGTTTGTCGGGAAGCAATTTAGCGAATAGATGATAGTTGCCTTTGTATTAAGGTGAATAGTTGTTAACTCTTTTTTAAACATCTAAATTAAGTAGTCAATTTATAAACAAAATGTTTTAAAATTATTTCTTGTCCAAATCAATTAAATAACCAATAGAAATATTAAAAAAGCTTGTTGTTTTTAAATCAGATTCTGATTCTAAGGCAGAAGGAAAGTTAATGTTATAACCAAATTCAAAATCCCATGATTTGGTCGTTAAAGATACAGGGATATTAATTTGAGTATTTAACAGATCAAAAATATCGTTGTAGACAAATTCGGTAGTCACCTGATCACCTTGACCTACTAGTTGCTCCAATGCAATTGTTTGTTGAGCAAGGATAAAATTGAGTTTAGGTATCAGCTTTAATGAAAAATTCTTTTGTTTGGCAATAGTGATTTTTCCGTAACTACTGGATACTAACTGGAATGATTGATCGGTTCCAAACAAATAAGATGCTCCCAGTTTTGTGCCAAGGTTTCGTTTTTTAGTTCGTAATCCTATGCTTAAATCTAAGGAGTTTGTGAAGGTATCCCAACCATCAGAATAAAAATATCTGGTATATCCTGCATTATAAGTTAATAGTTTATTTTTCCCTATTGTATTAAAATAACCAACAGATACATTGGTAAAATCCCAATTTGGTTCAAATGTTTCGTAATAAATGCCTGAAACACTCACATTAAAGCCAGATGAACTGTAATAAGATATCTGTGGAACTAAATTAAATTGATCGATTCCGGAATCGCGACCGGAAAAGAAGGTGTTGCTGTTGAATGATACATTTGTATAAATGAAGTTGTAGGTGTTAAAAGAGTCTAAGATCTCATCAATAAATTGCTGGTCGTTAAAGAATAACTCATCAAGAAGTATATCAATTTCATCTTCGTCATTTGTTACCTGAGCATAAGAACTAACAGTGGTTGCCACTGTAAACAGCAGCAACCATATTAAACTTAATTCTAGTTTGAATCTTTTTTGATAAGACCCCATAATTCAATTGAATTTAGTTTCCACCATTTCCATTACCATTTCCACCTCCAGAACCTTGTCCTGTTCCATTTCTTCCCGGACGTTCTCCATCACTTCCAAATCCGTTTTGATTTCTGATCTCACCTTGATCCCTTGATTGTCTGGTTTGTTGTACACGTTCTTGTAGCATTTGTCTTTGCTCTTGAGTCAATGAGTTTCTGAACTGATTTCTAACTTGGCGTAATTGTCCTTCCTGGTTTTGAACCAATTGGTTTTGTTCATCAGTAAAACAATCTCTTAACCTTTGTCTTATTTGTTCTCTTGTTTGAGTTTGATCCTGCAAAATGGCTAATTGTTCTTCGGTTAATGATGCGCGAAGTTGTTCTCTGTTTTGTAACATCAACTGACGTTGAGTTTGAAGCATTTCTTGTTGCTCTTGTGAAAGCTGGTTCATGATTGGACCATAATCAGTTTCTTGAGCAAAAAGATAAGTACTTGAAGTTAAAAGCATTATAAAACTGAATACTGCGATTAATGATTTTACTGTTGTTTTCATGATTAAATATTTATATTGTTTTACTTATTAGAACTTTAAAGATTGAAATAGTTTGTTTTAACTTATAAAATTACATTTTCAATCAGGTTATTATCTATGTAACTATTTATTAATGAATCTTCTACAAAAAGAGAATTAATAAATATATTTTCTAATTGTTGCTCAGAAATTTCTGCTTCAACAACAATTTCATTCAGTATATAATCATCTATATACTGATCCAATTTAGAGTCATCAATAAGTAAAGATGACACTAAAAAATCGTCTGTAGCGCCAATATCATTTACGGTTTCAATTGCATCAACATCTGTTACTTGAAGGTTGTTTTCGTTGCTGTTGTTTTGTAACCAAAATGTAAAAGCAACTAGAAGTAAAATTGAAGCGGCAATTGGATAAGCGATAAATGGTCTAAGCCCAAATACAGTTTGTTTTTGTTTGTCTTCCATCTGTAGACTTTTTAAGATATTTTCTTTGGATTTGGAGAAATAATTTTCCGGAACATCCAATCCCAGAAACTCCTTATGCTCTTGAGCCAGGTCTTTTTTAAGGCTATCCTCTTTTAAAAAGTGATTTCCAGACTGCTCATTAATGATCTTATTATCTTTTTTTGATTTTCCCATAGTACTATTTAGACCTTATATTTTGTAATTAGTTTGTATTTGTTCAAATTATAATTTCTTCTTGGTGAATTTTTTCTTCAATTGTTTTAACTACGCTATAATAGGATGATTTCAAAGTATTCTCACTAATGTCTAAAATCTCTGAGATTTTCCGAAAGCTTAAGTCATCAAAATATTTCATTTGAAACACACGCTTTTGATTGTCTGATAGCCTCGAGAGGATTTGATGGAGTTTCAATTGAATCTCGTCGCCATCAAAATACTCATCCTGTTTTAAATTGTTGATATACGAATTGTTGTCTTGCTCCAGAGAAACCAATGTTTTAATTTTGTTCTTCTCCAAAAAACGTATGGATTCGTTATAAGCAATTCTATACATCCATGTATGCAATGTGCTTTTTTCCTGAAAGTTTTTGATTCCTTTGAAAATTCTGATAAATGTATTTTGAAGCACATCATTTGCATTGTCATGGGTAAGTACTATTTTCCTGATATGCCAATACAGCCGCTCTTGATACAGGTCAAGAAGATCGCTGAAAGCTTTGTCTTTTTGCTTGGGATCCTTAAGTCTTTTTAAAAGATCAATGTCCTTATTCAAGAGTGTTTGGTTTTAGTCTTTGACCCGAGTTATTTTAAATAGTTTGTTTGAGTATAAGAAGATTCTAATAATATTTTATAATTAAATCCATAGATCAATTCAAAATGAAAATTAATCGATTATGTAAATAATAAAATTTTTAGACTAATACATTTTCAAAATCAGAATCGGCGCAAAACACGGCTGATATCCTGGATTGATTTACGATTCTAACCATATCTTCAATTTTCATTCCTTGTTCAATATTGAAAATGTTTATATCTGTATTTCTTTCATTATTTACGTTTTCAAGTAATTCCCCTTTTTTTAAATTAATGGATGTAGTCTTCGGAAACCTGATCATAGTATGTAGATCTTCAATATCATTTTTTGTAAATATTAATTTAGGATCATTGTTTAATATATTAACATCAATTGTGCCTTTCCAGTTTTTACGTATTAATAAAGATATTAAAGACGATAAATTATTATTTCTGACACTAAAAGTTTCTTTCCAGTCCACTGGAATATTTGTCATCCATAAACTGATGCTTTTTTCTATTGCAAGGCTGGCTGTGGAGAAAGGAATATAAATGATCATACCAAAATTATTCCTTTTGGTATCCTTTAGTAGTTTGTCGTAATACAATAAATTGGAAGTTGCCGAATCGATACTTGCAAAAATTATGTTCGGTTTAAAAAAAGCAGCATTCAGCGATTGCATACTTACATTTACTGTTGTATTAAAATCGGTATTATCAATCACGGTATATGAAACAGATAGACCACTTTCCTTAAACTTGGATACAGCATTCTTAAGGAATTTTTCCATATTCCGCTGTTCGGTTTCATTTTCATTTCTTAGAGCCAGTATTTTAACGGAACCCTTAGGATAAATAATTGAATGGATAAGCCTAAAGGAACTTCTTAGTTCTTTGGGCATGGTTACAGGAATCAATAAATCAGGACGCCAGGACCTTACTTCTCTTTCTTGTCTTAAACTGTTTGTTTTTTTAGTTGCCCATTCCGCTATTGCTGTAAAAAGCCCACTTCTGGAGTCCCCTGCTGCCGATTTGATATTCATTTTCACTAGATATACATAGAATAACACAATAAATATCAGTGAAAACAAAGCAATAATAACATTCAGAACAAACATGATGGCAATTGAACCAAAGGCTCCTATGGCAGGAACAATAAGGGGAATTTTTAAAGTTGGCCTGTAACTTGGTAAACCCAAAGTTTGTTCAACAAGTGCTACTACATTTACCATAGCATAAGTGATCATGAAGAACATGGTGAGTAAAGGTGCAATAGTATTTAAATTTCGCAACGAAATGCCAAAAAGAACAATGACAGCAGTGATAAGCATAGCGTTAACTGGCTCGCCGCTTTTTGAGGTTTTTGCAAGTTTTTGACTTTTTGGTAAAATGTTTTTTTCTGCCAATGCCAGTAATATTCGGGGAGCTCCAACAAAAGATCCCAGAGCTGATGATAATGTGGCACCTAATAAGCCGGCAAGAACAATCGGTCCAAAAAATGCTTTATCAATAAAAACATTATAATTTTTAGCTAATTCATCAGGTGATGCAATAACTGCTGCTACAAATATTAAACTGATGTATATGACAGTGGTTATGATCACCGAAGAAATAGTACCTACGGGAATGCTTTTTCTCGGATTGGTTAAATCACCCGACATATTAGCTCCAGCCATAACGCCTGTAACTGCCGGAAAAAAGACAGCAAAAACCATCCAGAAGGATGACCCATTAAAATTATTTTCGATAGAACCTGGGTATTTGCCAAACCATTCAAAATTATAATTCAATTCATTAACAAATAAGGAACCATAAATAGAAAACAGAGATAATACAATAACTCCTAGAATTACATATTGAATTTTAAAGGCAAAACTGGTGCTTATAAAAGCTATTGTCATGACAAGACCAAAAATTAAGAGATCAAGTATCAGAGGACTAAATTCTGGAATAAGTGTTTGCATCCCTTCACGAAATCCAAAAATATACATGGCAACTGCAATAGCTTGGGCAAAATAAAATGGAATTCCAATTGCTCCTCCAATTTCCAGCCCGAGAGATTGTGATATCAAACTAAAGGCACCACCACTGCCAATTCTAATATTTGTTGTAATTGAAGATAGGCTCAAAGCTGTTGTCAAAGTAATGGCCACAGCAAGCAATACGATGGCCAGAGCCCCAATTACTCCTGCATTACCTACAACCCAGGGTTGACGGATATACATAATCACTCCCAATATGGTTAAAGTTGTAGGAGTAAAAACCCCTGCAAATGTGCCAAAAGTTTTTTTAATCATGATTCCTATTTCTTTATTGAACCATATGCAGTTTAGAATGAATAACCTTTGCGGTGTTTCATTTTTGCAGCTGCATCAAGTTCAGGTAAGTTGATAAAATCAGAACTTAATCTAAGTTACTTGTTTTTCTAACAAAATCAATTAATATTTTAGCTTAATTAAGTTAAATTTGTAATTTATTTTCTACATGCAGGAAGATTTTTTACATCATATCTGGAAACTTAAAAAGTTTAATGCTGCCCATTTAAAAACAACCAATAATGAGCTTGTAGAACTAGTGTCTTCCGGCCAGCATAATTTGAATTCAGGACCTGATTTCTTTAATGCTCAACTTAAAATTGATGATCAACTTTGGGCTGGGAATGTTGAAATACATGTAAAAAGCAGTGATTGGTTTGTTCACAATCATGAGGTGGATAAAGCCTACGATAATGTGATCTTACACGTGGTTTGGGAGCATGATACCGATATCCATCGAAAGGATCAAACAAAGATCCCTACTTTAGAATTAAAAAACTTAGTTTCTAAAAATACATTCGATAATTACAAAAGGTTATTCTCAAAATCACAAAAATGGATAAATTGTGATAACGATATTAAATCTGTTGATGACTTTACAATTTACAATTGGCTTGAGAGGATATATTTTGAACGTTTAGAGCGAAAATCGAATGACATTCATAGTTTGCTAAATTCATCGGGAAATGATTGGGAAGCTGTTCTGTTTAAAATGCTGGCCAAGAATTTTGGCTTGAAGGTTAATGGCGAATCGTTTTTAAGTTTAGCTAATTCCATTGATTTTTCAATTATTCGAAAACAACAGTCCAATTTACTAAGTTTAGAAGCCTTGCTATTTGGTCAGTCAGGAATTTTAGATGAGGTAGTTGAGGAGCCTTATTTTAATGAGTTGGGATATGAATATAAATTTTTAAAGCAGAAGTTCAACTTATCAAACAATGCAGTAATTCCTTTACAATTCTTTAGACTGAGACCTCCGAACTTTCCAACCATCAGGATATCACAGTTAGCCAATTTATATCATCAACATCAAAATTTATTCTCTAAAGTCATTGAGATTGATTCGGTTGAAAGATTTTATGATTTGTTTAAATTAAGTACTTCTTCATTTTGGGAATCTCACTATACTTTTGGTAAGGAATCAAAGTCATCAAAAAAAATACTTTCAAGATCATTTATCGATCTGCTTATTATTAACACCATTATTCCGGTTAAATTTAGCTATGCTCGATATAAGGGAAAAGAGGTCGAGGAATCAATTTTAAATTTAATTCAGGAAATTGAATCAGAAAAGAATAGCATAGTTGATAAATTCAATGACCTAAAAACAATTTCAAAAACGGCTTTACAATCGCAAGCATTGATACAACTCAAAAAGGAGTACTGTGACAAAAATAAATGCCTTCAATGTGCAATAGGTAGTAGTATTTTAACAAGAAATGTTTAATTTGCAGCATGAACTCGATCTATAAACCTTTACTCTATTTTCAAAAGCATGGATACTACGTATGTCAGCGCATTGCTGATAGATTAGGCATTAGAGCAAAGGTGGTTCGCACCACATTCATGTACCTGACTTTTGTCACCGTAGGTTTTGGTTTTGCCTTGTATCTTTTTTTAGCCTTTTGGATGAAGATAAAAGATCTGGTATATACAAAACGTAATTCTGTTTTTGATCTCTAATTAAATTATGGTAAGACTGTTTAGCTTTTTCAGGACCAAGATCTATTTAGCTTTGTTTATGCTTGTGTTCATATTAGTAATTGGTGTTCTGGGCTATAAATTTATTTCTGATTATTCCTGGATTGATTCCATCTACATGACAGTAATAACTATTACTACAGTTGGTTTTGGTGAAGTACAGCCTTTAGATGAGTTTTCTAAAATATTCACCATATTTTTAATTTTGGCAAGTTTGGTAATTGTAGGATATGCAATATCAATAATTACGGAATATATATTAAGTAAAAATAATATTGAAGAACTAAAACTTAAAAGGATGCAGAAAAAAATTGAGAATCTGTCAAAACACATAATTATATGCGGTTATGGAAGAAATGGAAAACAGGCTGCAACAAAATTATTGGCGTATAAAAAACCTTTTGTTGTTATTGAAAAGGATAAGGATTTAATTGAAAAGAGTCAATCAGAAACAGTACCCTTTATTGAAGGTAATGCCAATGAAGATGAAATACTTAATATGGCAGGTATAGATCGTGCCAGTGCTTTAATTTCTGCTCTTCCAAATGATGCCGATAATTTATTTGTTGTATTATCGGCAAGGCAGATCAATAAAAAACTGCACATAATAAGTAGAGCATCTCAAGAAACATCCTATAACAAATTAAAACTGGCAGGAGCTAATAATGTGATTCTTCCGGATAAAATAGGTGGCGACCATATGGCTTCTCTAGTGGTCATTCCGGGTTTGGTTGAGTTTATTGATAATTTAACCATTGTTGGTAAGGATGGAATCAATATAGAGGAAGTTCCTGTTGAAGTATTATATGACTCTTCTAAACCAAAATCGATCAAAGATTTAGATTTCAGACATGAAACCGGATGTACTGTAATTGGCTATAAAAGTCCGGAAGGAGAATACACCATAAATCCTGATGCAAATAGGATATTGATACCAAATTCTAAAATAATTGTACTAGGTAGACCAGAGCAAATTGATAAACTAAATAATCTATATAACATTTAGTTTCACAATCCCTTTTTAACAGCTTATGTTTTAAAAAATCATTTTTTTTTAGCATCTTGCTGACTTTACGTTAAAATACTAACTAACTTCTTAAATATTATGAAGAAATATCTTCTTTCAATATTCACATTAATTTTACCTGTTTTAACATTCGCGCAAAAAATACAGGATATAGGAATAGACGAAAAGATTGATGAATGGTTTGGCAATGCTACAGGTTGGTTTGTTGATTTTATTTTTTATCAGATACCATTTTCCGATGAAGTAAATGTGTATTGGGTCTTGTTTCCGTTAATTCTGGGAGCTTCCTATTTTACAATTTATTTCAAATTTATCAATTTTAGTGGTTTTTTTACATCCATAAATATAGTCAGAGGGAAATATGACGATTTAGAAGAAAGGAAAGATCATAAAGTGGAAATGGGAAAATTACCATTCACAGATGAAGATGATAATCCAGATACGATAAGGGTTGAAGGTCATGAGGGAGAGGTCTCACATTTTCAGGCATTAACAGCAGCATTGTCGGCAACGGTTGGATTAGGGAATATTGCAGGTGTTGCAATTGCTGTGTCTATTGGCGGGGCTGGAGCAACATTCTGGATGATCGTAGCAGGTTTATTAGGGATGGCATCAAAATTTGTAGAATGTACACTTGGTGTAAAATATAGAGATATTGAAGATGATGGTACTGTTTATGGTGGGCCAATGTATTACTTGACAAAGGGACTGAAATCTAAAGGACTAGGTGGTTTAGGAAAAGTATTGGCATTTGTGTTTGCAATCTTTGTTATTGGAGGCTCTTTTGGTGGAGGAAACATGTTTCAGGTTAATCAAGCATTTCAATTAGTAGAAAATATTACTGGAGGCGAAAATTCATTTCTTCACGGTTATGGATGGTTATTTGGTTTAGTAATGGCTATTCTTGTCGGTATTGTTATTATTGGAGGAATAAAATCCATTGCAAAAGTAACCGATAAAATAGTTCCTTTTATGGTAGTAATTTATGTTGCGGCATCCTTATTTGTATTAATTTCTAAATATGATATGATTGGAGATGCATTTATGCAAATTTTTAATGGAGCTTTTAGCCCAGAAGGAGTTATGGGAGGTGCAGTTGGTGTATTGGTTCAAGGATTTAGGCGAGCAGCTTTTTCTAATGAAGCTGGTATTGGTTCTGCATCTATTGCACACTCTGCGGTAAAAACTAAATATGCGGCTAGTGAAGGTATGGTTGCTTTGTTAGAACCCTTTATAGATACTGTAGTAGTTTGCACAATGACAGCTTTAGTATTGATCATAACAGGAAACGTTGTAGCAGAAAATGCCTCATTAAATGATGCGCAGGCAATCTTATTAACTTCAGGTGCATTTGAGTCTGTGATATCCTGGTTTCCTTACGTGTTAACTTTAGCAGTAATATTATTTGCATTTAGTACAATGATCTCCTGGTCCTATTATGGTTTCCAAGGATGGTCATATCTGTTTGGAAGATCAAAAAAAATGGAATATACATACAAAATCATATTCTGTGTATTTGTAATTATAGGTGCTGCAGCAAGTTTAGGATCTGTTATTGGATTCTCTGATGCAATGATTTTTGCGATGATGGTTCCGAATATGATTGGTATTGTAATACTAGCACCAAAAGTTAAAGAAGAACTCAATAAATACCGGAATGCGATCAAGGCTAGAAAAGGATAATTTTTCAGAGTTTAACTGACGATTGATTTAATTATTTATTTATTCAGATGAATTATTTAAAATCTCACTTTATGTTTTCTAAAGGTCAACAAAGTGGGATTTTTTTATTGGTATTGCTCATTATTGGTTTATTATGTGTCTACTTTTTTGTTGTCCCGAAAATTATTGGGAATTCTTCAAATGAAATTGAATATGATGATCTGGAATTAATCCAATTTCAGAAAGAAATAGATTCACTCAAATTGGTTGAGATTGAAAACAACAAACCAAAAATCTTTCCATTCAATCCAAATTATATAACCGATTATAAAGGATATACTCTAGGGATGAGTGTTGAAGAAATAGATAGGTTATTGGAATTCAGAAAACAAGATAAATGGATCAATTCAACCAAACAATTTCAGCAAGTGACACAGGTTTCAGATTCTCTTTTAAATACAATTTCACCCTACTTCAAGTTTCCTGAATGGGTTACAAATCCTAGAACAAATCCGTCTAGCGGTTATCAAACAAATTATAAAAAAAGTGATTCTCAAAAAATTGACTTGAATAAGGCAACCGCAGTCCAACTGCAAAGAGTGAATGGAATAGGAGAAAAGTTATCAGAACGAATAATACGCTACAGGAATCGATTTGTAGGAGGTTTTATTGCAGATGTTCAATTACAGGATGTGTATGGATTAACTCCGGAGGTCATTGAACGTATCACCCAGGAATTTACCGTTAAGACACCACGTCAAATACAAAAAATAGATCTTAATACGGCTACTGTTGAAGAATTCGTCACCATTCAGCATATTGATTATGATCTCGCCCATAACATCATTGAACAGCGAACCTTAAGAGACGGATTCAAATCTTTTGAAGAATTAACAAAAGTTAAAGATTTTCCAGCCAATAAAATTGATATAATTAAATTATATTTGTCCCTTAAATAAAAATTGCAAAAATAAGGTTAAATGAACTTTGATTATTCAGAAGAACAAAGGTTAATTGCTGCTTCTGCAAGAGACTTTGCAGAGCAATATATCAGGCCAAATATTATGAAGTGGGATGAAGCTCAAACCTTTCCGGTTGAAGTCTTTAAAAAAGCTGGAGAAATGGGTTTCATGGGTATATTTATTCCGGTGCAATATGGTGGTTCAGGTTTAGGATACCATGAATATATAGCTATAATTGATGAGATATCTCAAGTAGATCCATCGATTGGATTATCAATAGCTGCTCACAACTCGCTGTGCACAGGACACATTTATTACTTTGGTAATGAAGAACAAAAACGTAAATGGTTACCAAAGCTAGCCTCGGCGGAATGGATAGGAGCATGGGGCTTGACAGAACATGGGACTGGTAGTGATGCAGGGGGAATGACTACAACAGCTATTAAAGATGGTGATCACTACGTTTTGAATGGCACTAAGAATTTTATTACTCATGGTAAAAGTGGTGATATTGCTGTTGTAATAGCGCGAACAGGAGAAAAGGGAGACTCGAAAGGTATGACTGGGTTTGTCATAGAAAAAGGAACCAAAGGCTTTTCAAGTGGAAAGAAAGAAGATAAATTAGGCATGCGAGCCAGTGAAACAGCAGAGCTGGTTTTTGACAACTGTCGCGTTCATAAAGACAACATTCTTGGAGAAGTAGGTGAAGGTTTTGTACAATCTTTAAAAGTGTTGGATGGCGGCAGAATCTCAATAGGCGCACTATCCCTGGGTATTTCAAAAGGAGCTTTTAAAGCTGCCTTAAAGTATTCAAAGGAAAGATATCAGTTTGGTAAGCCTATCTCAAGTTTTCAAGGTATATCCTTTAAACTGGCCGATATGGCAACGGAAATTGAAGCTTCAGAATTATTATTGCATAAAGCAGCCACCAAAAAAAATAAAGGAGAACGTATGACTACTCTTGGGGCCATGGCAAAAATGTACGCCAGTGAAGCCTGTGTTAAAATAGCCAATGATGCTGTGCAAATATTTGGAGGTTACGGGTATACCAAAATTTATCCTGTAGAGAAATTTTACAGAGATTCAAAACTCTGCACTATAGGTGAGGGTACTACAGAAATCCAGAAACTGGTTATTTCTCGTAATTTATTAAAATAGTTTTTTGGGCATTCCCACACTTGTTGTGTGGTCGCGCTTTCACCACTCGCTTTAAATCATTTTGTAGAACAGAAATTGTCAAAATACTATCTAGGTAATTCTTACAAAATATTATAAGAGCTCATACAAATAGCTCAATCGCTAATGCGTAACAAGAAAAATAAAAATAATTCATTATTAATTGTAAATTATCAATTACTTTATATATTTGCATCCCGATAATTATCGGCACGAAAATCTAAAAGAGAGGAGGTTAAGAGACTATGTTAATAATACCAATTAAAGAAGGAGAAAATATAGACAGAGCGCTAAAGCGTTTTAAAAGAAAGTTTGACAAGACTGGTACTAAACGTCAGTTACAAACTCGTAAGCAGTTTACAAAACCTTCCGTTCAAAGAAGAGCTCAAATTCAAAAAGCACAGTATATCCAGAGGTTAAGAGATCAAGAAGATATTTAACTAAAAGTAATTAAATACATTAAAAATTCCTGCAACAGCAGGAATTTTTTTTACCTTATATCTGCATCAGTCTAAAAGTTTGTAACTTAGTATCTCATTAAGATTTATGAATTTTAAACCCTTTACAGATTTTCTCTCAATAGAAAAAAACTATTCCAAGCATACTGTCAATGCCTATAAAAACGATCTGCAAGTTTTTTTTAATTTCATTCAAGAAGAATTTGGTAGTAGTACTATTGAAGATGTAAATTATTCGCAAATTAGGAGTTGGATCATTAATTTAGTTGAATCCGGTTTATCAAACAGAACAATTAACCGTAAAACGTCTTCTTTGAACTCCTATTTTAAATTCCTTTTAAAGATTGAAAAGATACAGATCAATCCATTGGCCAAACATAGGGCATTAAAAACAGCTAAAAAGTTACAGATACCATTTTCAGAATCCGAAATGAATTCTGTATTAGAAGCCTTGGATCACGATACAACTTTTGAAGGATTGCGAAACAAATTGATCATCGAGTTATTTTATTCAACAGGAATAAGAAGGATTGAGTTGGTAGAAATTAAAGTTAAAGATATTGATACTATAAATAAAACCTTAAAAGTCCTGGGTAAAAGAAATAAAGAAAGAATAATTCCGTTAATAAGTCCCGTATTAGAGACTATCAATCATTATAATCAAAGTAGAAATAAGTTGGAAGTTATACAAGACGGTGATTATTTCTTTTTATCGAAAAAAGGAGTTAAAATATATGAAATGCTTGTATACAGAATTATTAATGATTATTTTAGTGTAGCATCCAATAAGGTAAAAAAGAGTCCGCATATTTTAAGGCACACATTTGCAACTCATTTACTTAATCAGGGTGCAGACCTAAATGCTGTTAAGGAATTACTTGGTCATTCAAGTTTGGCTGCAACCCAAGTTTATACACATAATAGCATTGAAGAATTGAAAAAAGTGTATACAAATGCGCACCCCAGAAATAAAAAGTAATTTTTATTTTTAAACGAATGTCTAATTAATTAAAACTACGCTTATGAAAGTTAACACACAGTCAGTCAATTTTAATGCAGATCAAAAATTAATTAATTTTATTCAACTTAGATTGAATAAACTGGATAAATATTATGACAAAGTAATAAATGCAGACGTCTATTTAAAATTAGATAATACAAGTGAAAAGATCAATAAAATTTTTGAAGTAAGATTAAGTGTTCCTGGTGATAGTTTTGTGGTAAAAAAACAAAGTAGAACATTTGAAGAAGGTACAGATTTAGCAATAGGAACATTAGAAAGACAACTTAAAAAAAGGAAAGAAAAAATAAGATCCTACTTATAATTAAAATTTATCAAAAAATGTTTTGATTAAAAAAATAAATATTTACATTTGCAGTCCGTTAGAAATAGCGGGCTTTTTTTATGAACAAAAAAGTTAAAAAGCCGATGTAGCTCAGCTGGCTAGAGCAGCTGATTTGTAATCAGCAGGTCGTGGGTTCGAGTCCCTCTATCGGCTCTTGAAATTATGAATATGCTTAGGCAGGTAGTTAATTAGTAGGAATATTGAATTAATTGCTTGAGGGACGAGAAGTTTATCCTGAGCGAAGTTGAAAGGAGTCCCTATGTCGGCTCGAGTTCTTTAAAAGACTGAAAAATTTTACTTGGGGAGATACTCAAGCGGCCAACGAGGGCAGACTGTAAATCTGCTGACAACGTCTTCGCAGGTTCGAATCCTGCTCTCCCCACAATAAAATTTTGGATTATTAAAAAATTGCGGGAGTAGCTCAGTTGGTAGAGCGTCAGCCTTCCAAGCTGAATGTCGCCGGTTCGAACCCGGTCTCCCGCTCTAAATTCCTGTGAAGGCAGGAATCTCTATAATGGAGATTTAACACTTTACGCCGGTGTAGCTCAGGGGTAGAGCGTTTCCTTGGTAAGGAAGAGGTCACGGGTTCAAATCCCGTCATTGGCTCTTTTAAAACAAAAAAATTGAACACTAATATTATATAACTAAGAATAAATTTTAAATCATGGCAAAAGAACATTTTGATCGCTCCAAACCACATTTAAACATCGGTACTATTGGGCATGTTGATCACGGTAAAACTACTTTGACAGCTGCTATTACTGTAGTTTTAGCGGAAAAAGGACTTTCTGAGATCAAGGATTTTGATCAAATCGATAACGCTCCGGAAGAAAAAGAAAGAGGTATTACAATTAATACAGCTCACGTTGAATATCAAACAGCTAATCGTCACTATGCTCACGTTGACTGTCCTGGTCACGCGGATTATGTTAAGAACATGGTAACTGGTGCTGCGCAAATGGATGGTGCAATTATTGTTGTTGCCGCTACAGACGGACCAATGCCACAAACTCGTGAGCACATATTATTAGGTCGTCAGGTTGGAATTCCAAGATTGGTAGTTTTCATGAACAAAGTTGATATGGTTGATGATGATGAGTTATTAGAACTTGTTGAAATGGAGATCAGAGATCTGCTTTCTTTCTATGATTATGATGGAGATAACACTCCTGTTATAGCCGGTTCTGCATTAGGTGCTTTAAATAAGGAGCCTAAATGGATGGAAAAAGTTATGGAATTAATGGATGCTGTGGATACTTGGATCGAGTTACCAACACGTGATATTGATAAACCATTCCTAATGCCTGTTGAAGATGTTTTCTCAATCACTGGTCGTGGAACTGTTGCAACTGGTCGTATTGAAACTGGTGTAGCTAATACTGGAGATGCGGTTGATATCATTGGTATGGGAGCTGAAAAATTAACTTCTACAGTAACTGGAGTTGAAATGTTCCGTAAAATATTAGATAGAGGTGAAGCTGGAGATAACGTTGGTATCTTATTAAGAGGTATTGAAAAGACTGATATAAGTAGAGGAATGGTAATCTGTAAGCAAGGTTCTGTTACTCCTCATGCAAAATTCAAAGCAGAGGTTTATATCCTTAAGAAAGAAGAAGGTGGACGACACACTCCTTTCCATAATAATTATCGTCCACAGTTCTATGTTCGTACAACTGACGTAACAGGTAACATTTCTTTACCATCAGGTGTAGAAATGGTTATGCCTGGAGATAACTTAACAATTAATGTTGAGTTAATTCAGCCAATAGCGATGAATGTTGGTCTTCGTTTCGCAATACGTGAAGGAGGAAGAACAGTTGGAGCTGGTCAGGTAACTGAGATTTTAGACTAAATTAGTTTATAAATATGAAGTCAAAAAGGTGTTCCGAATTTCGGAATGCCTTGACTTATATTTACGGGTTTAGCTCAGTTGGTAGAGCACTGGTCTCCAAAACCAGGTGTCGGGAGTTCGAGCCTCTCAACCCGTGCAAATTAAAAATGTGATGACAGGAATTATAAATTATATAAAAGAATCCTTCGAAGAATTAAAAAACCACGTGACTTGGCCAACATGGACTGAGGCACAAAGTTTAACCATTCTTGTAGCGGTGTTCTCTATCATTTTTTCTCTTGCAATCTGGGGAGTTGATACGGTTTTTAGTAGAGTGATTGAAGAATATTTTAAGTGGATTAGTTAAGAAAGATGTCAGAAAGTAATATCGATAAAAAATGGTACGTTGTTAGGGCTGTAAGTGGTCAGGAGAACAAGATTAAGACTTATATTGAGAATGAAATCGCTCGATTAGGTTTGGAGGATTTTGTAGATCAGGTTTTGGTTCCTACAGAAAAAGTAGTACAGATCCGTAACGGGAAAAAAATCAGCAAAGAAAAAGTTTATTTCCCCGGATATATTATGATTCAAGCTAATTTAAGCGGTGAGATCCCACATATCATTAAATCGATTACAAATGTTATTGGGTTTTTAGGTGAAACTAAAGGCGGGGATCCGGTTCCTCTAAGACAAACTGAAGTAAACAGAATGTTAGGTAAAGTTGATGAACTGAATGTTGATTCAGATGCTAATGTTGTTATTCCATTTAATATTGGAGAAACTGTTAAAGTAATAGATGGCCCGTTCAACGGATTTGACGGAACGGTAGAAAAAATAAATGAAGAAAAGCGTAAACTGGAAGTAATGGTTAAGATCTTTGGTAGAAAGACACCGTTAGAACTAAGTTATATGCAGGTTGACAAAATATAATAATTGTTACATTGAAATAGATGAGATTTTTTGCTTCCAATTTAAAGATCACATCAAACTAAATTATTAAAAATGGCAAAAGAAATAGGTAAAGTAGTCAAGTTACAAGTTCGGGGAGGTGCTGCGAATCCATCGCCACCGGTTGGACCCGCTTTAGGTGCTGCTGGAGTTAATATAATGGAGTTCTGTAAGCAGTTCAATGCGAGAACTCAAGATAAACCGGGTAAAGTTTTACCAGTGGTTATATCTGTTTATAAAGACAAGTCATTTGACTTTGTGATCAAAACTCCGCCAGCTGCTGTACAATTATTGGAAGCAGCCAAAGTAAAAAAAGGTTCAGGTGAACCAAACCGAAAAAAAGTAGCTAAAGTTTCTTGGGATCAAGTCAAAACTATTGCAGAAGATAAAATGGTAGATTTAAATGCATTTACTGTTGAATCGGCTATGATGATGGTTGCTGGAACGGCAAGATCTATGGGAATTACCGTAACAGGAAAAGCGCCAAAATAATCTTTATAAAGAAATTAAAAATGGCAAAATTATCAAAAAAGCAAAAAGAAGCTGTAGCTAAAATAGAAAAGGATAAATTATATTCAGTTCAAGAGGCATCGGCTATAATAAAGGAAGTTACCAATACAAAGTTTGATTCGTCTATTGATTTAGCTGTTCGTTTAGGTGTAGATCCAAGGAAAGCAAATCAGATGGTAAGAGGAGTAGTATCCCTTCCACATGGTACTGGTAAAGACATGAAGGTATTAGCATTAGTTACTCCGGATAAGGAGGCAGAAGCAATTGAAGCTGGAGCCGATTATGTTGGTTTGGATGAATACTTAGATAAGATCAAAGGAGGCTGGACAGACGTAGACGTAATCATTACTATGCCAAGCGTTATGGGTAAATTAGGTCCTTTAGGCCGAATATTAGGTCCTAGAGGTTTAATGCCTAATCCTAAAACTGGAACAGTTACTATGGATGTGGCCAAGGCAGTCGGTGAGGTTAAAGCGGGTAAAATTGACTTTAAAGTTGATAAAACCGGTATCGTTCATGCTGCAATTGGGAAAGCATCATTTAGTGCAGATAAAATTGCAGGTAATGCAAATGAATTGCTTCATACATTGATGAAATTAAAACCAACCACAGCAAAAGGTATTTATGTGAAAAGCATATTTATGTCAAGCACAATGAGTCCTAGTGTTGCAATTGACCCTAAAGCAGTTGTTATTAGTTAAAAACTTTTATTATGACAAGAGAAGAAAAATCACAAGTAATTGAAGAGTTAACGGTACAATTAGCAGATAATACAAATATCTATTTAACAGATATTTCTGGGTTAAATGCCGGTAGTACTTCAGACTTACGTCGTGCTTGTTTTAAATCAAAGATAAGATTAGCAGTAGTTAAGAACACGTTGCTTGCAAAAGCAATGGAAGCTTCAGATAGAGATTTTGGAGATTTACCTTCTACACTAAAAGGTAATACTTCAGTCATGTATTCTGAAACTGGAAACGCTCCGGCCAAAGTAATTAAAGCATTCCGCAAAAAATCGGAGAAACCTTTGTTAAAAGGGGCATTCATTGAGGAATCAATTTACATAGGCGATGAGCAGTTAGATATGTTAGTTGACATCAAATCTAAAGAAGAGATAATTGGAGATATTATTGGATTATTACAATCTCCAGCTAAAAACGTTATTTCGGCTCTTCAATCGGGTGGTGGAAAACTATCAGGTATATTAAAAACATTATCTCAAAGAGAGGGATAAATTAAACAGTACGCACTTTTTACAATTATATTAAATTAAAAAATTATTAAAACGATAGAAAAATGGCAGATTTAAAAGATTTCGCAGAACAATTGGTTAACTTAACTGTTAAAGAAGTAAACGAGTTAGCTGATATATTAAAAGAAGAATATGGCATTGAGCCTGCTGCTGCTGCAGTAGCCGTTGCCGCTGGCCCTGCAGCTGGTGGTGGAGACGATGCTGAAGAGCAAACTGAATTCGACGTAATTCTTAAAGCAGCTGGCGCTTCAAAATTAGCAGTAGTAAAATTAGTTAAGGAATTAACTGGTTTAGGATTAAAAGAAGCTAAAGGTTTAGTTGATGAAGCACCAAGCGCAATAAAAGAAGGTGTCTCTAAAGACGAAGCTGAAGGTTTAAAATCTTCTTTAGAAGAAGCAGGAGCTGAGGTTGAGCTTAAGTAAGCTTGGCTAATCCAAAACTTATGGTTTAGGTCCGGAGACATATCCTCTGAGACCTAAACCCTTTTGCGTATACAAGCATAACATACGCACCAAATATTTTATTTTAACATTAATTCGTTCATTGATGATGGCAACACAAGCAGAAAGACTAAATTTTTCATCTATTAAAAACCGAACTGAGTATCCTGATTTTTTGGATATCCAAATTAAATCCTTCCAGGATTTTTTTCAGTTAGACACTAAATCTGAAGAACGAGGAGATGAAGGTTTATACAATACCTTCATGGAAAACTTTCCAATTACTGATACACGTAACCAATTTGTATTGGAATTTTTGGATTATTTCATCGATCCACCAAGATATACGATAGAAGAATGTATCGAAAGAGGACTTACTTACAGTGTGCCCCTAAAAGCAAGATTAAAATTATTTTGTACCGATCCGGAACATGAAGATTTTGAGACTATCGTTCAAGATGTGTACTTAGGAACAATTCCGTACATGACTCCAAGCGGTACTTTTTGTATCAATGGAGCTGAACGAGTAGTTGTTTCGCAATTGCATCGTTCTCCTGGTGTATTCTTTGGACAATCTTTTCATGCTAATGGAACCAAATTATACTCAGCCAGAGTTATTCCTTTTAAAGGATCCTGGATCGAGTTCGCTACAGACATTAACAGTGTGATGTATGCCTATATCGATAGAAAGAAAAAATTACCTGTAACAACTCTTTTTAGAGCCATAGGATTTGAACGTGATAAAGATATCCTTGAGATATTCGATTTAGCTGAAGAGGTTAAAGTATCAAAGTCAGGACTTAAAAAAGTAATAGGACGTAAACTTGCTGCTCGTGTATTGAACACTTGGCATGAAGATTTCGTTGATGAAGATACTGGGGAAGTTGTTTCTATTGAACGTAATGAAATTATATTAGATAGGGATACGGTGCTTGATAAAGAAAATGTTGCTGAAATCCTGGAAGCAGAAACAAAAACGATCCTTCTTCATAAGGAAAGTGCTCAACAAGGCGATTATGCTATAATCCATAATACATTACAAAAAGACCCTACCAACTCTGAAAAGGAGGCGGTTGAACATATCTATCGTCAATTACGTAATGCAGAACCGCCAGATGAGGAAACGGCTCGTGGTATAATAGATAAATTATTCTTTAGTGACCAGCGATACAGTTTAGGTGAAGTTGGGCGTTACAGAATGAATAAGAAATTAGGTCTTGATGTTGGTATGGACAAGCAGGTTCTTACCAAAGAAGACATAATCACAATTATAAAATATTTAATTGAGTTGATAAACTCAAAAGCAGAAATAGATGATATCGATCACTTATCAAACCGTCGTGTTAGAACCGTGGGAGAGCAGTTATCGTCTCAGTTTGGTGTAGGTTTAGCTCGTATGGCTCGTACCATTCGCGAAAGAATGAATGTGCGTGATAACGAGGTCTTTACTCCGATCGATTTAATCAATGCTAAAACTTTATCTTCCGTAATTAACTCGTTCTTCGGGACAAACCAGTTATCTCAGTTTATGGATCAAACAAATCCATTAGCAGAGATCACTCATAAACGTCGTTTATCGGCATTAGGACCTGGAGGATTGTCAAGAGAAAGAGCCGGATTCGAAGTTCGTGATGTTCATTATACTCACTATGGAAGATTATGTCCAATTGAAACTCCGGAAGGACCTAACATTGGTTTAATATCTTCACTTTCTGTATTTGCAAAAGTGAATTCACTAGGGTTTATTGAAACTCCATATCGAAAAGTTGAAAAAGGAGTTGTCGATATAAAAGGAGAACCAATTTATTTAAGTGCAGAGGAAGAAGAGGATAAATTTATCGCTCAAGCCAATGTGCCTGTAGATGATAAAGGAAAAATACTTGTCGATAAAGTAATTGCACGACAAGAAGGTGATTTTCCTGTCATGGATCCTGTTGGTGTAGATTATACCGATGTGGCTCCAAACCAGATCTCTTCAATTTCAGCATCTTTAATTCCATTTTTAGAGCATGATGATGCAAACAGAGCCTTGATGGGGTCGAACATGATGCGTCAGGCGGTGCCATTATTGCGACCAGATGCCCCAATTGTAGGTACCGGATTAGAACGTCAAGTGGCTTCAGATTCAAGAGTTTTGATCAATGCTGAAGGAGAAGGAGTTGTCAAATATGTTGATGCCAATGAGATTGTAATTGAATATGAAAGAACTGAAGATGAAGCTATGGTTAGTTTTGAAAGTAATGTCAAATCCTATCCTTTAGTTAAATTCAGAAAAACAAATCAAGGAACAGCAATTAACTTAAAACCTATTGTTAAAAAAGGTGATAGGGTTTCAAAAGGAAAGGTTTTGTGTGAAGGCTATGCAACCCAGAATGGGGAATTAGCCTTAGGAAGAAACATGAAAGTTGCTTTTATGCCTTGGAAAGGATATAATTTTGAGGATGCAATTGTAATTTCTGAAAAGGTAGTAAGAGATGATATATTTACATCCATCCACATAGATGAATATTCTCTGGAAGTTCGAGACACAAAATTGGGTAATGAAGAATTGACAAATGATATACCTAATGTAAGTGAAGAGGCTACAAAAGACCTTGATGAAAACGGAATGATCCGTATAGGTGCTGAAGTAAAACCTGGAGACTTATTAATAGGGAAAATCACTCCGAAAGGAGAAAGTGATCCTACTCCGGAAGAGAAATTATTAAGAGCTATTTTCGGTGATAAAGCAGGTGATGTAAAAGATGCATCATTGAAGGCTTCTCCTTCGCTGGATGGTGTAGTAATTGATAAAAAATTATTTGCCCGTGCGGTAAAAGATAAACGCAAGAGAGCTCAAGATAAGGAAGATATCACTCAACTTGAAAAGTTGTATGATGCTAAGTTTGATGAGTTACAATCTGTGTTAGTTGAAAAATTATTTACAATTGTAAACGGTAAAACAGCTCAAGGTGTGTTTAATGATCTGGGTGAAGAAGTTCTGCCTAAAGGAAAAAAATTCACTTTAAAAATGTTGAATTCGGTTGATGATTATACTCACTTAACTTCGGGAACCTGGACAACTGACAGCAAAATAAACAAGCTTATTGCAGACTTGATCCATAATTACAAGATCAAGGAAAACGATTTGCAAGGTTCTTTAAGACGTGAGAAGTTTACAATATCTGTTGGAGATGAATTACCAGCTGGAATAATCAAGTTAGCCAAGGTTTATATTGCCAAGAAAAGAAAACTTAAAGTTGGAGATAAAATGGCAGGTAGACATGGTAACAAAGGTATAGTTGCCAGAATAGTTCGTGAAGAGGACATGCCATTCCTGGAAGATGGAACTCCGGTTGATATCGTATTGAATCCGTTAGGAGTGCCATCACGTATGAACATCGGACAGATTTATGAAACAGTTCTTGGATGGGCTGGACAAAAATTGAATCGTACCTATGCTACTCCAATTTTTGATGGAGCCACATTAGATCAAATTAACGAATTTACTGATGAAGCCGGGATACCTAGATTTGGTCATACGTATTTGTATGACGGAGGTACAGGAGATCGATTTGATCAAGCAGCAACCGTAGGAGTCATCTATATGTTAAAATTAGGACATATGGTTGATGACAAAATGCACGCGCGCTCAATAGGGCCATACTCTTTAATTACGCAACAACCTCTTGGTGGAAAGGCACAATTTGGTGGACAGCGATTTGGAGAAATGGAAGTTTGGGCATTGGAAGCTTATGGAGCATCCAGTACTTTGCGTGAGATCCTTACAGTTAAATCTGATGATGTGATAGGTAGAGCTAAAACTTACGAAGCAATCGTTAAGGGTGAACCAATGCCAGAACCGGGACTACCGGAATCGTTCAATGTATTAATGCATGAATTGAAAGGTCTAGGATTGGATATAAGATTAGAAGAATAATAGTTTACAAAATAATTCGATAGCACCATATATTATGGCAAGAAAACAAGAAAAAATTACAGTACAGAGATTTAATAAGATCTCAATTGGTTTAGCATCACCAGAATCCATATTAGCGGCTTCAAGAGGTGAAGTGTTAAAACCTGAAACTATCAATTATAGAACTCATAAACCAGAACGTGATGGTTTATTCTGTGAACGAATTTTTGGTCCTGTAAAGGATTACGAATGTGCTTGTGGAAAATACAAACGTATAAGATATAAAGGAATTGTATGTGATCGTTGTGGAGTAGAGGTAACCGAAAAGAAAGTTAGAAGAGATCGTGTAGGACACATTAATCTTGTAGTACCTGTAGCTCATATTTGGTATTTCAGATCATTGCCAAATAAGATCGGTTATTTATTAGGGTTGCCATCCAAAAAATTGGATATGATCATTTACTACGAAAGATATGTAGTAATTCAGCCGGGTAATGCTATAAATGCTGAAGGTGAAGCAGTTCAAAAAATGGATTTCCTGACTGAAGAAGAATATCTTAATATTATGGAATCTCTTCCTCAGGAAAATCAATACCTTGAAGATACAGATCCTAATAAATTCATTGCTAAGATGGGAGCTGAATGTTTGATAGACCTCTTGGCTCGAATAGATTTGGACGCCTTATCGTTTGAACTTCGTCATAAAGCAAATAACGAAACATCAAAACAACGTAAAACAGAAGCTTTAAAGCGTCTTCAAGTTGTTGAGGCTTTAAGAGAGGCTAATGAGAATAGAGAAAATCGTCCGGAATGGATGATCATGAAAGTTGTTCCTATTATTCCGCCGGAATTACGCCCTTTGGTGCCGCTTGATGGTGGTCGTTTTGCAACCTCCGATCTAAATGATCTATATAGACGAGTAATTATTCGTAACAACCGTTTGAAAAGACTGGTTGAGATCAAAGCTCCTGAAGTGATCTTACGTAATGAAAAACGTATGTTACAGGAGTCTGTTGACTCCTTATTCGATAACACTCGTAAATCATCGGCAGTAAAAACGGATTCAAACAGACCTTTAAAATCGTTATCCGATTCATTAAAAGGTAAGCAAGGTCGTTTCCGTCAAAACTTACTTGGTAAACGTGTTGATTATTCTGCACGTTCCGTAATTGTTGTTGGACCGGAATTGAAGTTATTTGAATGTGGATTGCCAAAAAACATGGCAGCAGAACTTTACAAACCTTTTATTATTAGAAAATTAATTGAAAGAGGAATCGTAAAAACTGTAAAATCTGCTAAAAAGATCATAGATAAAAAAGAACCAGTGGTCTGGGATATATTAGAGAATGTTTTAAAAGGACATCCGGTTCTTTTAAACCGTGCTCCTACCTTACACAGACTTGGTATTCAGGCATTTCAGCCTAAATTAATCGAAGGAAAAGCAATTCAGTTACATCCACTGGTTTGTACTGCATTCAATGCCGATTTCGATGGAGATCAGATGGCTGTGCATTTACCATTAGGTCCGGAAGCTATTCTGGAATCTCAATTGTTGATGTTAGCTTCACATAATATATTGAACCCCGCTAACGGATCTCCAGTGACAGTTCCTTCACAGGATATGGTACTTGGATTATATTATATGACCAAGCATCGTTTATCAACGGCTGATGTAAAAGTAAAAGGCGAAGGATTGACATTCTATTCTCCTGAAGAGGTTATTATTGCATATAATGAGAAAAAAGTAGACCTGAATGCTGGTATAAAAGTAAGAACGAAAGATTTTAATGAAAAAGGAGAATTGGTTCTTAAAATTATTGATACCACTGTTGGCCGCGTATTATTTAATGAAAAAGTACCGGAAGTAGCAGGATTCATTAATGATGTACTTACTAAGAAATCACTGAGAGATATTATAGGTAATATTTTAAAAGTAACTAGCATTCCTGAAACAGCTGCATTCCTTGACGAGATAAAAACCTTAGGTTATAATTTTGCTTTCCGAGGCGGATTATCATTTAGTTTGGGAGATATAATCATACCTATGGAAAAACAATCTATGATCGATTCTGCTAATACACAAGTAGATGGAATTATGGCTAATTATAATATGGGTCTTATAACTAACAATGAGCGTTATAACCAAGTTATTGATATCTGGACATCAACAAATGCGGAACTTACAGAGTTATCCATGAAGCGTATTCGAGAGGATCAGCAAGGGTTTAACTCGGTGTATATGATGCTTGATTCTGGTGCCAGAGGATCCAAAGAACAGATCCGTCAGCTTACAGGAATGAGAGGCTTAATGGCGAAACCTAAGAAATCTACTGCAGGTGGAGGTGAGATCATTGAAAACCCGATTTTATCTAACTTTAAAGAAGGTTTATCAATTTTAGAATACTTTATTTCGACTCACGGAGCTAGAAAAGGTCTTGCAGATACTGCACTAAAAACAGCAGATGCCGGATATTTGACACGTCGTTTGGTTGATGTATCTCAAGATGTTATTGTAAACAGTGTGGACTGTGGAACATTAAGAGGTGTTGAAGTAACAGCCTTAAAGAAAAGTGATGAAGTTGTTGAAACTTTATTGGAAAGAATTTTAGGTAGAATTTCTTTAAATGATGTATACAACCCAATTAATGAGGAATTAATTGTTGGGGCAGGGGAATTAATTGATGACGCAGTTGCAAAAGTAATTGAAGAATCCGCAATTGAAAGTGTTGAAGTTCGTTCACCACTTACTTGTGAGGCCCTTAAAGGTATTTGTGCAAATTGTTACGGACGTAATTTAGCCACAAATAAAATGGTTCAACGAGGAGAGGCTGTTGGTGTTGTAGCTGCCCAATCTATTGGAGAACCTGGAACACAGTTAACCTTAAGAACTTTCCACGTTGGTGGAATTGCAGGAAACATTTCTGAAGAGAATAAATTAATGTCTAAGTTTAGTGGTAAGGCAGAAATTGAGGACCTTAGAACTGTAAAAGGTGAGGATAGTGAAGGAAATAAGGTTGATATTGTAATTTCTCGAACTTCAGAATTAAAACTAATTGACGAAAAAACCGGGATAACTTTAAGTACTAATAACATTCCGTATGGTTCTACCATATTCATTAAAAATGGCTCTAAACTTAAAAAAGGAGATATTG
Organism: uncultured Flavobacteriaceae bacterium; assembly: GCA_963722665.1. GTDB lineage: Bacteria > Bacteroidota > Bacteroidia > Flavobacteriales > Flavobacteriaceae > Site-B1. The sequence continues at coordinate 3,761 of CAVRNW010000011.1, read as the reverse complement.
TATGTCAATGGGATCCTTATAATGGAGTAATTATTTCTGAATTTGCCGGAAAAATAAAATATGAAAATATTGAGCAGGGTGTGACTTTTCAAGTTGAAATTGATGAACAAACCGGTTTCCAGGAAAAAGTTATTTCAGAATCAAGAAATAAAAAGTTAATTCCAACACTTCACGTTGAAGATACAAAAGGTGAAACCATACGTTCATATAACCTCCCTGTTGGAGCCCATTTAATGATTGACGATGGTGAGAAAATTAATATTGGTAAGATATTAGTAAAAATACCTAGAAAGTCGGCAAAATCAGGAGATATTACGGGTGGTTTACCACGTGTAACGGAATTGTTTGAAGCTAGAAACCCTTCTAATCCAGCTGTTGTTAGTGAGATAGATGGTGTGATCTCGTTTGGAAAGATCAAGAGAGGTAATCGTGAGATCATTATTGAATCCAAACTAGGTGAGATTAAGAAATACCTCGTTAAATTATCAAATCAGATCTTGGTTCAAGAGAATGATTTTGTTAAAGCCGGTATGCCTTTATCTGATGGCTCTATAACTCCGAATGATATATTGAATATAAAAGGGCCTTCCGCAGTTCAACAGTATTTAGTGAACGAAGTACAGGAAGTATATCGATTACAGGGTGTTAAGATCAATGATAAACACTTTGAAGTTGTTGTAAGACAAATGATGCGTAAAGTTCAGATAATTGACTCAGGAGATACTATTTTCTTGGAAGATCAACTCGTTCACAAATCAGATTTTATCGAACAAAATGATGAAATTTTCGGAATGAAAGTAGTTGTTGAAGCAGGAGATTCTGTAAATATCATTCCAGGACAGATCATTACACCAAGAGAATTGAGAGATGAGAACTCGATATTACGACGAGAAGATAAAAAGTTAGTGGAAGCCAGAGATGCAAAATCTGCTACTGCAACACCAATTCTTCAGGGTATTACAAGAGCCTCCCTTCAAACTAAGTCATTTATTTCTGCAGCTTCCTTCCAGGAAACTACAAAAGTACTTAATGAAGCAGCAGTTAATGGTAAGGTCGATACTTTGGAAGGACTTAAAGAAAATGTAATTGTAGGTCATAGAATACCTGCAGGTACAGGAATGAGGGAATACGATAATATTATTGTCGGTTCAAAAGAAGAGTTTAACCAAATGATGCAGGCTAAACAAGAATTAAATTACAACTAATAAAATGACATTCCCGCGAAAGCGGGAATCTTTTATTTTTTGTTAGAATTTTTATAAAACATGGCAGAAGAACAAAAAAAACCGAAAAAAGGACAAATAAATATTGAGCTGGATGAAAGTGTTTCACAAGGAACCTATTCTAATTTAGCAATAATAAATCATTCTGTTTCAGAATTTGTTATCGATTTTGTAAGCATAATGCCAGGTGTTCCAAAAAGCAAAGTTAAATCAAGGATCATCTTAACACCACAACACGCGAAACGCTTTTTAAAAGCATTGAGTGATAATGTTCATAGATTTGAAAAGGCTCATGGCGAAATTAAAGATTATGAGCAACCGCCAATACCATTGAATTTTGGTCCGACCGGACAAGCATAAAAAAATCCCCTGATAAATTTCAGGGGATTTTTTTTATATTATTATCAATCCAAAGATTAATTTTAAGCTAGACTATTCTGGTGTCAAAATAATATATTTATATTTTTTAACTTAAATATCATTGGTTATAATGATACTAAATAGTCTGGATAATAAATCTTTTAGATAGCTTTTGCTAAATTCTGGTTGATTCTTTCAGCTTTCAAAGCTCCTGAAGGACACTTTCTAATCTGATTGAGAATTCTTTTAGATTCAGCTGTAGCTACATCATTCCACGGTAATAAGGAATTCCTAACTACACTTGATAATCCTTTAGCACATAACTGGGAATTAATGCATTTTTTTGCATCAAAGGAAACAGAAACATCTCTGTTCTTGTAAACATTAATAGGCTTCATAATTGTTCATTTTGGGGTTATGAATAAACTAAACTAATAAAAATCAGTTTAAACGCCGATAAAAATTAAATTTATTCGATAAAGTGCAGATATTTAAAGAATTGTCCTACAAATTGCATTTATCCATTATCTATTAACCAATCACGTTTTATGGAAAGTAATTAATAATTAATTGAATCATTCATATTCAGAAATAAAATGGAATTTAATACTGGGATATTTTTGCTGTGTCATTTGCAGTGAAAACACCGAATCTGCAAGGAAAACCAGATGACCTTGTTTGTCTTTGGCTAAAAATCGTGACTTAACACGTTTAAACTCCTCAAATTCTTCGTTTTTGGCATCTTCTGGAACAATCCAACAGGCTTTATGCACATTTAAATTTTCATAAGTACATTTTGCTCCATATTCATGTTCAAGCCTGTACTGTATAACTTCGTATTGTAATGCGCCCACAGTCCCAATGACTTTTCTGCCATTAAGTTCTAAAGTAAAAAGTTGTGCGACACCTTCATCCATTAACTGGTCAATTCCTTTGGCAAGCTGTTTCGCCTTCATTGGATCGGCATTATTGATATATCGGAAATGTTCAGGAGAAAAACTTGGTACACCTTTATAGTGAATGGATTCCCCTTCAGTTAAGTGTATCTCCTATTTTAAAATTTCCGGTATCCTGTAAACCAACAATATCTCCCGGATAGGATATATCAACAATTTCCTTTTTTTCAGCAAAAAAAGCATTAGGACTGGAAAACTTAACCTTCTTATTATGCCTTACATGTAAATAAGGAGTATTTCTTTTAAACTCACCCGAAACACATTTTACAAAAGCCAGACGATTTCTGTGATTTGGATCCATATTGGCATGTATCTTAAACACAAAACCCGAAAATTCCTTTTCATCAGGTTTAACTAAACGCTCTTCACTTTGTTTAGGCCTTGGAGTAGGAGCAATACTGACAAAACAATCCAGCAATTCCCGCACACCAAAATTATTTAATGCAGATCCAAAGAAAACAGGCTGTAGTTTTCCTTCTAAATACTCTTTCTTATCAAACTTTGGATATACACCATGTATTAGTTCAAGTTCTTCTCTTAATTGATCGGCAGATTTCTTACCAATTAATTCTTCTAATTTTTTATTGGCAATATCTTTGATCTCTATGGTGTCCTCAATATTCTTTCTGCTGTCACCACTGAACAAGTTAACATTATGCTCCCATATATTATATATGCCTTTAAAATCATAACCCATTCCAATAGGAAAACTAAGGGTGTAACATGTAAGATTTAATTTTTGTTCAACTTCATCCAGTAATTCAAAAGCATCCTTTCCTTCTCTGTCCAGCTTATTTATAAAAATGATCATGGGTATGTTGCGCATTCTGCAAACTTCAACCAGTTTTTCAGTCTGTTCTTCCACACCTTTTGCAACATCAATCACAACTATCACACTGTCAACCGCTGTTAAGGTCCTGAAAGTATCCTCGGCAAAATCCTTGTGCCCGGGAGTATCTAAAATATTGATTTTGGTACCTTTATATTCAAAGGCCAATACAGAAGTAGCAACACTAATACCACGCTGACGTTCAATTTCCATAAAATCACTGGTTGCTCCCTTCTTTATCTTATTGCTCTTTACGGCTCCAGCTTCTTGTATAGCACCACCAAATAGCAGTAACTTTTCTGTTAAGGTCGTTTTTCCGGCATCAGGATGCGATATGATCCCAAAAGTTCGTCTTCTGTTTATTTCTTCAATAAACTTCATTGCATTCTTTTT